>NZ_ANBB01000077.1 GCF_000341105.1 Nocardiopsis potens DSM 45234 | reverse complement strand
AGGTTCAGACCGGCGGCGACGGCAGCGGTAGGGGCGGGGCGCAGGCGGTCGCCCGGGCGCGGAGCCCCACGGGGCGAGGGTTCAGGCTGGCAGCGAGGGTGGCGGTGGGGACCGGCTGGTCGATCGGGTGCGGCAGAGCGGGGTGGGGCGGTCGGGGTGGTCCGGTGTGGCGGGTTCGCCGTGCCCGTGTCGCCCGGGCGTCGTGGCCGCCGCCTCCGAAACCGCTACCCCTCTCTGACCTGGGTGAATACGCAGGGTGATGGCGGTGTGGGGCGCCGTGCGCACCGCGAGAGCACCCCGGTGATTCCTGGGCGCGCATCCCGGCCCGGATCGGCCCCCGAGGGGCTCGAATCACCCTGATCGGGCCGGTGATCGGGGGTTCGTGCCGCCCGGAAGGCCGGGAGGCAGGGGCCGGAACCCGGGAAGAGGAGGGGCGGGGGCGGAATGTTGCATTCGTCCCCCCGCCAGGCCCTGCCTTGGCCACTCTGGGTGACCAGCGAGGGGGCGGCGGGCCCTGGGGGCTTACTACTCGCTGGTAGATGTCATCGGGCCTGCCGTGGAGGTGCGCAGGGCGCCCCCGCCCCCGCCTGATCCCTGCTGCAAACCGGGCATAGGGGGATACGGCCCCCTGGTGGGCGCGTGCGGGACCGGCCGGGGCGCCCGGCCCCGCCCCTGCCGTCGCCGCCCGTCTTGACCTTCGCCCCGCGAGGCGCCACGCCCGACCGACCGGCCGGTCCCCCTCCCGCCCTCGCCGCCCGCTTGAACCTGCACTCCGCGAGACGCCGCGCCCGGCCGGAGCGCCCGGCCCCGCCCCTGCCGCTGCCGTCGCCGCCCGTCTGAACCCCCGCCCCGCGAGGCGCCGCGCCCGACCGACCGGCCGGTCCCCCTCCCGCCCTCGCCGCCCGCTTGAACCCCGTCCCGCGAGGCGCCGACGTCAGGCACCGGGGTCAGGCGCCGGGATCAGGCTCCACTTCGACCTCGGCGGTGCCGACGACCTCGCTGACCGCCTGACCGGCGGTCGCTTCGGCCAGCCAGGCCTCGAAGCCGGCCAGCCCGTCCTCCGGCAGGGCGACGTCGATCCGGACGTCGGCGCCGTACTCCACCGAGCGCACCGTGTAGGGCGAGGACCTCAGGTCGCTTTCGAGCCGGCCGGCCTGCAGGTAGTCGGCCATCACCGCGACCACGAGCAGCCGGCGCCGCTCCAGCACGCCCAGTTCGTCCACGGCCGCGGAGACGGCCCCGCCGTAGGCGCGGATCAGCCCGCCCGCGCCCAGCTTGATCCCGCCGAAGTAGCGGGTGACCACGGCGACGGCGTCGGTGATCCCCCGGTGCCGCAGCACCTCCAGCATGGGCACCCCGGCAGTACCGGACGGCTCCCCGTCGTCGCTGGAGCGCTGCACGCCCCCGTCGGGGCCGAGCACGTAGGCGGTGCAGTTGTGCGCGGCGCTCCAGTGCAGCCGGCGCCGCTCCGCGATGAACGCGCGGGCCTGCTCCTCGTCCCCCACCCGGGCCATGGCGCAGATGAACCGGGACTTCTTGATCTCGAGCTCGTGCTCGCCGTCGCGGCTGATCGTCCTCATATCCGGAACCGATCGTACGCGCCCGGGGCGGCGGGGCCGCGCGGGTCCGCGGCGACCCGGCGGAACCGGCCGCGCCACCTGGGCGAACAGGGGTGTCAGGGCGGAACCTGAGAGATATGGAACCCGCGTTCATCATCGCCGCGTTCGCGGGCGGCCTCGCCGCCCTCGCGCTCCGCCTGCCCCCGCTGGTGGGCTTCCTCGTCGCGGGCTTCGTGCTCAACGCGCTGGGCCATGAGCCCACCCCCGCCCTGGAGGCCGTCGCCGACCTCGGCGTCGCCCTGCTGCTGTTCAGCATCGGGCTGAAGCTGGACGTGCGCGCGCTGCTCCGCCGCGAGGTGTGCGGGACGGCCGCGGCGCACCTGCTGCTCAGCATGCCGCTGCTGGTCCTGCTGCTCACCGGGTTGAAGGCGGCCGGGCTGGTGCTGCTGCACGGGACCGGGTGGGCGGCCCCGCTGCTGCTCGGCTTCGCGCTCTCCTTCTCCAGCACCGTCTTCGCGGTGAAGGTGCTGGACGAGCGGAGCGAGGCCAGGTCGCTCTACGGCCGGCTGGCCATCGGCGTGCTGGTGGTGCAGGACGTCTTCGCCGTCGTGTTCATCACCGCCGCGGGCACCGGGCGGCCGGAGGTGTGGGCGCCGGCGCTGCTGCTGCTCGTGCCGCTGGCGCCGCTGCTCCGCCGCCTGCTGGACCGGATCGGCCACGGCGAGATGCAGGTGCTGTTCGGGGTGTTCGCCGCCCTGGTGCCCGGGTACGCGCTGTTCGCCCTGGCCGGGATCAAGGGCGACCTGGGCGCGCTGGTGCTGGGGGCGCTGCTCGCCCCGGCGGCCAACTCGGTGCCGCTGGCCAAGGCGGTCTTCGGGCTCAAAGACCTCTTCCTGGTCGGGTTCTTCCTCTCCATCGGCCTGACCGCGATGCCGGAGCCGGACTCGCTCGGGCCGGCGCTGGCCCTGCTGCTGCTGGCACCGCTGAAGGGCGCCCTGTTCACCGCGCTGTTCCTGGCCTTCCGGCTGCGCGGGCGCACCGCGCTGCTGGCCGGGGCGGCACTGGGCAACTTCTCCGAGTTCGGGCTGATCGTGGGTGCGGGCGCGGTGGCCCGGGGCTGGCTGCCCGAGGAGTGGCTGGCGGTGCTGGCCCTGGCCGTGGCGCTGAGCTTCATCGCCGCGGCCCCGCTGAACGCGCGCGGCGAGGCGGTGTACCACCGGCTCGCCCCCTGGCTGCAGCGGTGGGAGCGCGCCGTTCCACTGCCCGGCGACCGCCCGATCGACATCGCCGGCGCCCGGGCCGTGGTGCTGGGCATGGGCCGGGTGGGCTGCGGCGCCTACGAGCGGCTGCGGGACGCGCACGGCCTGCCCACGGTGGGCGTGGAGCACGACCCGGCCGCGGTGCGGCGGCTGGACGCGCGGGGGTACCGGGTGGTGGAGGGGGACGCCGCCGACCCGGACTTCTGGGCCCGGTTGGAGCTCTCCACCGAGGTGGAGCTGATCGTGCTGGCCATGCCGAGCGGGCGGGGCAACATCGCCGCTCTGGACGGCCTGCGCCGGGTCGGCCACCGGGCGGTGGTGGCGGGCGTGGTCGCGCACGCCGAGGAGCTGGACGAGCTGCGCCGGCGCGGCGTGGACGAGGTGCACCACATGCACGCCGAGGCGGGCCGGGCGATCGCCGACGACGCCGTGCGGCGGAGAATGGGCCGATGACCGACGATTCCGTGATCGACGCCGCCGGGCTGCTGGCCGACCCGACCCGGCGGCGGCTCTACCGCTACGTCACCGAGCAGGGCGAGGCCGGCCGGGCCGAGGCCGCCGACGCCCTGGGCATCCGGCGCACCCTGGCCGCGTTCCATCTGGACCGGCTGGCCGAGGCCGGGCTGCTCGCCGTGGAGCTGCGCAAGGTCTCCGGGCGCGAGGGGCCGGGGTCGGGCCGCCCGGCCAAGCTGTACCGGCGGGCCGACCGGGAGTTCGGCCTGCACCTGCCGCCGCGCGACTACGCGTCGGCGGCGCACCTGCTGGCGGAGGCGGTGGAGCGGTCCGGGGCGGAGGAGGCGCTGTACGCCGCGGCCCGGGAGGAGGGGGCGCGCCGGGCCGCGGAGCGGGGCGCCGATGCGCCGCGGACCCGCGAGGAGCTGGCCGAGGTGCTGCGCGGGTGCGGCTACGAGCCCGCGGCGGAGGGCGGCCGGGGGGCGCTCCGGCTGCGCAACTGCCCGTTCCACTCGCTGGCCGCCGCCCACCCGCCGCTGGCCTGCGGGATGAACCTGGAGCTGCTGCGGGCCCTGGTGGCGGGGTACGGCACCGGGTTCACCGCGCGGATGGCCCCGCGCTCCGGGGAGGGGTGCTGCGTCGAGATCGTCCCGGATTCCGCCGCCGACTCTAAAAACAATGAGGATTGACATAGAAGCCGGGGGCGTGCTCTGCTTGGGCGCCATGAGCGCCTTCCACCTCGCCCAGATCAATCTCGGACTCCTCAAGGCACCACTGGACGACCCGGCCATGGCCGAGTTCACCGCGGCCTTCGCCCCGATCAACGCACTGGCCGACGCGAGCCCCGGCTTCGTGTGGCGCTACACCGACGAGGGGCGCGACGACGCCACGCTCACCCGCCCCTTCGGCCCCGACCTGCTGATCAACTTCTCGGTCTGGCGGGACCTGGAGTCGCTGTGGGACTTCAGCTACCGCACCGACCACCTGGACCTGCTGCGCCGCCGCCGGGAGTGGTTCGACCACCTGGACGGGGTGCGGCTGGTGATGTGGTGGATCCCCGCCGGCACCGTCCCCACCCTCGGCGAGGCGGGCGAGCGGATGGAGCTGCTCCGCGCACAGGGCCCCACCGCCGAGGCGTTCACCTTCCGGACCCCCTTCGGCCCTCCCGCCGCCGCCCCGGATCCGGCCGCCCCCGGGGCGCGCACCTGACGCATTCGCCCGCTCACTTTGGGTAGCGTTGGATCCGACCGCCGCTCCGCCGACCCGGGAGTGATCCACCGTGACCCTGAAGCGAACACTCGCCGCACTGGCCCTGCCGCTGCTGCTGGCCGCAGGCTGCGGCGGAACCGACGACGAGGACACCGGCGGGGGCGAACCCGGGGTGCCCTCGCCGACCGACCCCGGTGCCGCCGACGGAGGCGGCGGGGAGGACGGCGGGGGCGGCGAGCGCACCATCGCCCAGGTCTCGGAGGTCTTCGAGCCCTACTCCGAGGGCGCGGCCGCGGTCACCTACGACGAGGAGATGGTCCCCGAGGGCTCCCGCGTCGAACTCACCATCGCCTCCGGTGACGAGGACGGCGAGGAGGAGCCGGGCACCGAGTTCGCCCTGGAGGTGTCCGGCCTCCAGGGCGACCACGACTTCGGCGCGCACATGCACACGGAGCCGTGCGGCGCCGAGCCGGACGACTCCGGGCCGCACTACCAGGACCGCAAGGACCCCGAGCAGCCCTCCACCGACCCGCGGTACGCCAACGACGACAACGAGGTCTGGCTCGACCTGCGCACCGACTCCCGGGGCGACGGCGACTCCGACACCGACGTCGACTGGTCCCCGCGCCCGGAGGAGATGCGCTCCCTGGTCATCCACGCCGAGCACACCAAGACCGCCGAGGGCGAGGCCGGCATGGCCGGCGACCGCCTGGCCTGCGCCAACGTCGAACTGAAGTAGACCGCCGGTGCGGCCCCGCCCAGGCCGGTCGCCGGGGCTGGGCCGCACCGCAGCACGGCGGCCGATTCCCGCCGGGGCGCGGTAGGGGCGCGGGGCGCGGGCGCGCGGCCGGACGTCCGGCGGCCGCTCAGACCTCGACCACGCGGCGCAGCACCAGCCGCTCGGCCACCGTCCAGGTGCCGCTCACCGCCAGATAGAGCCCGGCGGCCAGCGGGACGAACGCCACCGCCGCGACGGTCATGAACGGCAGGTAGCCGATCAGGCCCGCCCCCGGCAGGGCGGGGGCCGCCCCGCCGGCCGCCTCCGCGGCGGCCGCGTTCTCCCGCATCGCGGGCAGGGTGAGGAAGCGCCGGGTCGCCCACGCGGCACCGGCCGCGACCAGCATCAGCACCGCGAACACGGCGACCGCGACCGGCCCGGTGGAGAGCGCGTCGGACAGGGTCGAACCGAGCGGGGCGCCGCCCAGCTCGTGGCCGAGCAGCCCGCTCTCCGCGCCGCCCGCCCCGAAGCCGGCGAACAGCCCGTAGAGCACGATGAACACCGGGGTCTGGGCGAGCATCGGCAGGCAGCCGGCCAGCGGCGAGGTGCCCTCCCGCTGGAACAGCCGCTGCTGCTCCTCGGCGAGCCGCCGCGGGTTCTTCCCGTGCTTCGCGTGCAGCTCCCGGATGCGCGGCGCGAGCCGGGCCCGCTGCTTCTCGCCGCGGACCGCGGCCCGGCTGAGCGGCAGCAGCGCCAGCCGGACCAGGACGGTGAGCGCGACGACGGCGGCGGCCGCCGCGGCGCCGCCGAAGATCGGGGTGAGTGCGCCGGTCAGCGCGGTGACGACGGTCGATGCCAGAGCGATGGCGGCCGCGATCGGGCCGAAGCTGTACATGGTCGGTGGAGCCCCTTCGGACGGGTCGGACACGGGTCGGACCTGAAGAGGCCGCCGGACCGCACCGGTGGGCGCGGAGGCGCGAAGGAGAAGAGGACCGGAGCGCGCGGTCAGGCGGCCGCCGGGGCGGCGCCGGGCGCTCGGGGCCGGGGTTTGCCCGGTGTGTCGGGCGCGATCGCGGGGGCGACCGGGGTGCGCTCGGCGCGCCGCCGCAGGGCGTCGCCGAGGGATCCGGCCCCGTCCAGCGGGGGCCAGGTCGCGATACCGCGCACCGCGGCCCAGGCCAGGGCGGCGCCGACCGCGACCACCGCCAGCAGCGCGACCCCGCCGAGCGCGGGCGCGGTGCCGGTGAACAGCTCCGGAGCGGAGTCGGTGCCGAGCAGGGCGGGGAGCAGCGTGTAGAGGAGCGCGTGCAGCAGTGCCATCGCGTCCCCTCTCTTCCGTCCCCGACCGGAGCCGCACTCCGCGGCCCCGCATCCTCCGACGCGGAACCGGCCGCAGAAGTTCCCGCCGGGGGCGGCACCCCGGATCCCGGGGCCGGAGGACCGCCCCCGCCGATCCCCGGACCGGGCCGCCCTCCGCTGGGGACGGAAGGCCCTCCCCCATCGGGCCGCCCGGAACCGGGAGCCGGGCCGCACCCGCCCCTGCACCGCACGCCCCGGGTGCACACCGGCCCCGGAACCCGGACGGGAGCGGACCGCCGGCTCGGTCGAGGGCGGTGCGCCGGGGCCGGGCCGGAGCCCGGTGGAGGAGAGTCCGTGCAGGTGGATCCGGCGACACGCCTCTACCTGAGCGCGCCGATCACAGTCCGGTGTCAATAATGACATTGAGTGATTATCGTCCCCGCGACCAGAGGACTCCCACCGTGCCCATCCGCCCTGAGCACCTCGCGACCATGTCCGCCAGCCTCGCCGGCGCGCGGATCGGCAGGAACACCGGCGACGGCCCCACCCGGACCGTGGCCGTCGTCTTCGAGAGCGGCCACCGGCAGGAACTGGAGGAGGGCGGCTGCCGGATGCTCGACGCCGGGCAGGGCGGGGTCGTCTCGCTGGAGGCCGACGCCGGCACCCGGTTCGCCCTGTACTCCGGGACCAGCTGCCAGGGGGCCAGGGCCATCGCCACCGGGACCGGGTCGGCCTCCTTCGGCACCCCGGTCTTCGCCGGGGCCGTCGTCCTCGGCTGACCTCCCGCCCGCTCCGCCGCCCCGTCTCCGTCCTGCGGGGCGGCGGTCCTCTGCCCGGGACCGGTCAGGGGCCCGGCCGGCCGGCGCCGCCCTCCTCCGGGAAGGAGAGCCGGACCAGGGTGCCGCCGCCCTCCGGGCGCTCGGCCCGCACCGACGCGCCGCAGGCCTCGGCGACCTGGGCGACGATGGCCAGCCCCAGCCCCGACCCGGGCAGCGAGCGGGCCGACGGCGAGCGGTAGAACCGGTCGAACACGTGCGGCAGGTCCTCTTCGGGGATGCCGGGGCCGCGGTCCCGGACGGTCAGCTCGGCGCCGGCCGGTCCGGTCCGCGCCTCCGGTCCGGTCGGTCCGGCCGGTCCGGCCGATCCGGTCGGCGCGTCCGGTCCGCCCGGGGCGGGGGTCGGGGCGTCCGCGGCGTTCGGGGCTTCCGGAGCGGCCGTCGGTCCGGCCGGGACGGGGCCGCGCAGCCGGACCTCGATCGGTCCGGCGCCGGCGCCGAACTTGGCCGCGTTGTCCAGCAGGTTGGTGACGGCCCGGGCCAGCCGCTCCGGCACCGCCTCCACCACGGCCGGCTCCAGCCGGAGCTCGAAATCGGCCCCGGGGCGGTTCCGGTGCTGCTCCCCGGCGCAGTGCCGGACCAGCTCGTCCAGCCGGACCGACTCGGCCGGGCGGTCCGGGCTCTCCCCGCGGGCCAGCTCGATCAGGTCGTTGACCAGCCCGGTCATCGACGCGGTCTGGCCGCGCAGGGTCTGCACCAGCCGGGCGCGGCGCTCCGGCGGCAGGTCGCGGGCGAGCAGGTCGATGTTGGCGCGCAGCCCGGTCAGCGGGGTGCGCAGCTCATGCGAGGCGTCGGCGACCAGCCGGCGCTGCGCCTCCGCCGAGGCCTCCAGTTCGGCGAGCATCGTGTCGAAGCTCTGCGCCAGCCGGGAGAGCTCGTCCCGGCCGGGCAGGCCGATCCGGTGCCGGGGGTCGCGGGTGGCGGCGATCGTCTCGGCGGTGCGGGTGAGCCGCTCCACCGGCCGCAGCCCGGCGCGGGCCACCGCGTAGCCGAGCAGCCCGGCCAGCGCCGCCCCGCCGGCGCCCGCCGCCGCCAGCCGGACCCCCACGTCGGCCACCGAGCGCTCCACCTGGTCGGCCCGGACCGACACCTGCACCGCCCCGCCCCCGTCGAGCGGGGCGACGTAGCCGCGGATCGGGACGTCGCCGATCCCGGAGGCGGTGTAGAACGGGCCGGACTCGCCGCGGGCCGCCGCGAAGGCGCGCTGCGGCACCCACGGCGTGTCCGGGCCGGGCTCCGGGTCGACCTCTCCGTCGGCGCCGATGATCTGCACGCAGCTGGGCGCGGTCAGGTAGAGGCATTCGGCGGAGCCGATCCAGTCGGCCTTGCCGATCTGCCGCTCCACCCGGGTCGCCTCGCGGCGCAGGCTCAGGTCGAGCGAGTCGTAGAGCTGGTCCCGGACGATCAGGTAGCCCACCGCCGTTCCGGCGACCACCGCCGCGGCCACCGCGCCCGCGGTCGCCGCGGCCAGCCGGACCCGCAGCGGCCACCGCCGCCAGAACGCCCGCCCGGCCGGCTCCGGCTCCCGTCCCTCAGCCACCGCCCCGCCCCTGCTCCGCGGTGCGCTCCTCCAGCACGTAGCCGACGCCGCGGACGGTGTGCACCAGCCGGGGCTCGCCGCCCGCCTCCAGCTTGCGGCGGAGGTAGCCGATGTAGACCTCGATGGAGTTGGAGCCGGGGCCGAAGTCGTAGCCCCACACGTGGTCGGCGATGGCGGACCGGGGCACCACCCGCCCGGCGTTCCGGGCCAGCACCTCCAGCAGGGCGAACTCGGTGCGGGTGAGCTCGATCAGCCGGCCGCCGCGCCAGGCCCGGCCGCCGCCGGCGTCCACCTCCAGGTCGGCGTAGCCGATGGAGGACGTCGCCGCGGCGGTTTCTCTCACCGAGTTCTCAGCTTCGCCGCGGAGACTGCTTCCGTGGGCCGCCGCCCGCCCGGGGCGTCCGCGGGGGTGGACCCCGGGCCGGGCGGCGGTTTTCAGACCGCGGCCGTTTCGGGGCCGGTGCCGGTGCACCGCGCCCGGGGGTCGGCGGGGAGGGCGATTCCGCCGCGGCCCCGGTTTCGGACAGGCCCTATTTCCGCCTCCGAACGCGGGTCGGAGCTCATGAGATCCGCCTGGCGCCGGTGAAGTGAGCGTCGAAGTAATCGGCCATCCGAACCACCTGAATTTTCTTTCCGGAGCTGGGCGCGTGCACCATTCGCCCGTCGCCGAGAGCGATGCCGACATGCGACGGCCCCGAATAGAAGAAGACCATGTCGCCTTTTCGCAGCCGGCTCCGCTTCACCCCGCTCCCCTTCCGGTACTGGTCGTGGGTGGTGCGCCCGACGGACCGGCCGGCCTTCTCGAAGGACCACTGCACCAGGCCGGAGCAGTCGAAGCCGTCCGGCCCGCGACCGCCGTACCGGTAGGGCTTCCCGACCTGGTCGAGGGCGTACTCGGCGGCCTTCTCCGCCACCGCCGAGGC
Organism: Nocardiopsis potens DSM 45234; assembly: GCF_000341105.1. Lineage (GTDB taxonomy): Bacteria > Actinomycetota > Actinomycetes > Streptosporangiales > Streptosporangiaceae > Nocardiopsis_A > Nocardiopsis_A potens. Next base: position 9,436 of record NZ_ANBB01000077.1, on the reverse strand, counting down.
CGAGGCCTCCGGGGCGGCGACCCCCTCCGCGGCGCACAGCGCCAGCACCGCGGATAACACGATGCAGGTGCGCACGGGCACCCCGGGTTTCCCTTTCCACCGGATGCCCTTGTCCGGATTTCTCCACTTGATGCCCGCTTCTTCGGCGATCGACTGCATTTCTCCTCCTGAATACCGGCGAGACGGCCCGCCCAATGCGGACCGGCCCGCTTGGCTCCACAGCGAAACACAGCGCGAACCCGATTTCGGAAAAGCACTAACGCAGGGCGTGTCTTTTCGATTCTTGGAAAGAAGAACGGAAAGGAAGGGTCAAGGAGTACGGCACGGCCTGGCGCCCGGTCCCCGTTCCGGCGAGGATCGGAAGGTTTCCGCGGCCCCGGGGGCCCGGCGGCGCCGCCTCAGGCCGCGCCCGCCCCCGGGTCCTCCTCCAGGCAGACCTCGATGATCCGGGCCAGCCGGCGGATCAGCCGCTCGGCGTCGTGCTCGGCGAGCGAGCCGGCCCCTTCGATCCGGCGCACCAGTCCGACGCCGAGCAGCAGCGACGCCGCCAGCGAGGCGCGCGCCCGGGCGTCCGGGCCGCCGAGCGCCTCGGCCAGCGGCCCGATGATCGCGTTGCGCAGCCGCTCCTGGTGGACCGAGACCAGGTCGGGGTCGCCGGCGGAGTGCTCCAGCGCGCGGGAGAGCGGGGTGCCGCCGGCCAGGACCCGGTTGACCACGTGCTCGGCGAGCCTGCGGGGCAGCCCGGCGCGGTCGCCCTCGATGATCCCGGGGAAGGCCGCCTCCTCGGCGATGACCTCGGCGAGCAGCCCGCGCTTGGCCCCGAAGTAGCGGTTGATCAGGGCGACGTTGACCCCGGCGTGCGCGGCGATCCGGCGTGAGGAGACCTGCGCGTAGCCCTCGCTGGTGAACAGCTCCCGAGCGCTGTCCAGAATGCGCTTGCGGGTGGCCTCCCGGTCGCGCGGCCGCCCGGGGCACCTCTCCCCGGCGTCCGCCTGGTCCATCGCACGCTCCCTCTGCTCCGGCGGTGCGGCCGCGCCGGCCGGGCCGCCCTGGTCACCCCCATGGAACCACGCCGGGGCAACCGATCCATAACGCGCGGACTTGACAAGTCAACAGCGTTTACTTATACCGGAGAGGGACAATCGCCCCTTCTCACCCCGTTTCACCCGACCGCTTTCCGGCGGCCCTTCAGTGTGCCCGGGGACGAGCGACCGCCCGGGGCCGTGTCCGCAGAGCCGTTTTCCAACCATCCGTGTCGAGGGGGACGCACGTGACAGAACAGGTGGCCGCGGGCCGGGCGGAACAGGGGCCCCGCCCGTCGGGAGCCCCGGCCGAGCCGCCCGCGCCGAACTACTCCAAGCGCCAGGTCATCGAGATCCTCGCCGGGCTGATGCTGGCGATGCTCACCTCGATGCTGACCACCTCGATCGTGGGCACCGCGCTGCCCACGATCGTCGGCGAGCTGGGCGGCCAGGACAAGCTCTCCTGGGTGGCCAGCGCGACCCTGCTGACGATGACCGCCTCCACCCCGCTGTGGGGCAAGCTGTCCGACATCTGGGGCCGCAAGCTGCTGTTCCAGACCGCCCTGGTGATCTTCATCGGCTCCTCGGTGGCGGCCGGCTTCGCCCAGGACATGACCTGGCTGATCGCCGCCCGCTTCGTGCAGGGCATCGGCGCCGGCGGCCTGGCGACGCTCCCCCAGGTGATCCTGGGCGACGTGGTCGAGCCCCGGGAGCGCGGCCGCTACTCCGGCTTCCTCGGCGCGGTCTTCGGCGTCTCCACGGTGGCCGGCCCGCTGCTCGGCGGGTTCCTGGTGGACAGCCCGCTCGGCTGGCGCTGGTGCTTCTTCATCACCGTCCCGGTCGCGGTGGCCGCGTTCATCACCATCCAGCGGCTGCTGCACCTGCCGACCCGGCCGCGCGGCGGGGCCCGGGTGGACTGGTGGGGCGCGACCTGCATCGTCGGCGCGGCCAGCGCGGTGATGCTGGTGCTCAGCCTGGGCGGCAAGGAGTTCGCCTGGAACTCGGCGCCCACCTACCTGTTCGTCGCGGCCGCGGTGCTGCTCACCGCGCTGGCGGTGGCCGCCGAGCGCCGCGCCTCCGACCCGATCCTGCCGCCCCGGCTGTTCCGCAACCGGACCTTCCTGGTCGCCTCGGCCGCCTCGGCCGCGGTCGGCATGGCGATGTTCGGCGTGATGATCTACTTCCCGCAGTACCTGCAGATCGTCAAGGGCATGAGCCCGACCGCCTCGGGCCTGATGACGCTGCCGATGGTGCTCGGCATGCTGGCCGCCTCGATCAGCTCCGGGATGCTGGTCAGCCGGACCGGCAAGTGGAAGGCCTACCCGGTCGCCGGGATGGTGCTGGTGGTCGCCGGATACCTGGTGCTCTCCCGGCTCCAGGTCGACTCCGCCCTGTCCATGGTCGGCCTCGGCGTGCTGCTGATCGGGCTCGGCCTGGGGCTGTCCATGCAGATCCTCATCCTGGCCACGCAGAACGCGCTGGCCCGCGCGGACATGGCCGCCGCGACCTCGGCGGTCTCCTTCTTCCGCAACCTCGGCGGCGCGGTGGGGGTGGCCGCGTTCGGCGCGGTGATGACCAACCGGCTCCACTCCGAGCTGGGGCGGCTGGCCGAGCAGGCGGCGCAGCGGGCCGAGCAGGCCGCGGCCGCCGGGCGCCCGGTCCCCGAGGCGCCGAGCGTCTCCGAGTCGGCGCTGGGCTCCCCCGACGCGATCCACGCGCTGCCCGCCGCCGCCCAGGACGCGGTGGTGACCGCGTTCAACAACTCGATGCACACCGTGTTCCAGCTGGGCGTGCCGATCGCGGTGGTCGGGTTCGTGCTGGTGCTGTTCTTCAAGCAGGTCCCGCTCCGCTCCGGGCGCTGACCCCGGCGCAGGGCCGGCCGCGTTGAGCCCAGGACCGTTTCTCTTCCCCTGGTCCCCGGCCCCGCGCCCACCACCGTCGTGGTACCGCCGCGATGACGTCTCGACGAGGTGAGCGCGCCCGACCCGGGTGGGTATTGGGCCGATGCCTCGACTCGGGCAGGGGCGGGGACGAGTCGGACAGGACGATGACCTGTTCGAGGCCGGCGCTCATAGGTAGCGGCGGACGACCTCGCCGGATCCCTCGAAGCCGACGGACCGGTAGAACTCGGGGGCGGCGTGCGCGCTCTCGTGCGAGACCAGCTCGATCTTGTAGCAGCCGGCCCGGGAGGCGCGGTCCACCGCGTCCTCCATCAGCGCCCGGCCGACGCCCTTGCGCCGCGAGGCGGGGTCGACCACCAGGTTGTCCACCACGCACCAGGGCTGGGCGTCGTGCGTCAGGTTGGCGACGACCAGCAGGTCCAGGGTGCCGATGATCTGCCCGCGCCGCTCGGCGACCAGCACGGAGCGGTCCGGATCGGCCTCGATCCGGGTCCAGGCGCGCACCGCGGCCGAGGACATGCGGACGGTGCCGCTCTGCTCCGGCGCCCCGTCGCCGAGTTCACGCAGGAGGCGCAGGATGGCACCGAGGTCAGACCTAATGGCCGCGCGGATAATCATGGCTTCCGGAATCGTAGCCGACCGGGCGTGACATGGCCGACGCAGGCCTATAAGTCGGGACACGGACCGGGGCGCCCCGGTCCGGGGGGCCGCCGGGGCCGGGACGCGCTCGTCCCGGCCCCGGCGTCCGACATGCCCCCGGGTCGCCGCGGTCGCGGCCGTCCGCCCCTCAGGGCTTGATGATGCGGACGCCCTCGGTCTGCTCGTGCGCCTGCGGCTTCTGCGGAGCCGCGGGGCGCTGGTGCACGGAGGTGGCCCCCGGGTCGCCCGCGGGCTGCTGCTGGGCCGGCTTCGGGGCCTGCTGCGCAGCCGCTTCCGGCGGAGCCGGAATGGTGTAGCGGGCGCCCTGCGGCTGCGGCTGCGGCATCGCGGCGGCGGAGTTCTCCTGCTCCGCCGGCTTCTGCACGCTCTGCGGGTTGATCCGGATGGTGGCCTCGTCCGGGGCCGGCTCCGCCTGGGCGGGCTTGGCCGGCTGCGCGGGCTGGGCGGGCTTGGCCGGCTGCGCGGCCTGAGCCGGCTGGGCGGGCTGCGCGGGCTTGGCCGGCTGCGCCGGCCGGGCCTGCGGGCCGGTGCCCTGGGCCTTGGCCGGTTCCTGCGGGCCCGTGCCCGGCGCGGCGGCCGGCCGGGCCTTGGCGGGCTCCTGCGGCCCGGTCCCCTGGGCCTTCGCCGGAGCCTGCGGCCCCGTGCCCTGCCCCTGCACCTTGGCGGGAGCCTGCGGGCCGGTGCCCTGGGCCTTCGCCGGAGCCTGCGGCCCCGTGCCCTGCCCCTGCGCCTTGGCGGGGGCCTGCGGCCCGGTCCCCTGGGCCTTGGCCGGCTCCTGCGGGCCCGTGCCCGGCGCGGCGGCCGGCTTGATCTGCGGCTTGCCGCCCGGGGTGGTGGTCTCCTCCCGGGACAGGCCCGCCTCCAGCGGACCGGAGTCCGTCTCCGCCTGGAGCAGCTCGGCGAGGGTCTGGTGCATGTCGCCGAGGCGGCGCACCGCCTCGTTGTGCGTGGCGGTCAGCGTGGCCAGGCGGCGGTCGGCGGTCTCGTGGATCTTGGTGGCGCGGGCCTCCGCCTCGTCGATCCGCCGCTCGGCCTCCTTCTCGGCCTGGCCGCGCAGCTGCTCGGACTCCTGCTTGGCGGTGGCGACCAGGTCGTTGGCCTCGGAGCGGGCGCTGGAGAGCACGCGCTCGGCGTGCTCCTCGGCGTCCTTGCGGGCCTTGGCGGCCTCCTCCTCGGCCTTGGCCCGGATGGCCTCCACGTCGTTGTCGACCTTGGAGCGCTTCTCCTTGGCCTCCTCCTCCGCTATCCGGAGGATGGTGGCCATGCGCTCGCTGATCTGCTCGTGCTCGGGCTTGGTCGCGGCCTTCTCGCGGGCCTCGGCGAGCTCGCGGCGGAGCTGCTCCAGCTCGTCGTGCGCGCGGGCCAGCCGCTCCTGGAGGTCGCGGATGTGGTTGTGGTTGCGCACGATGAAGTCGTCGACCTGGCGCTTGTCGTAGCCCTTGCGGACGCTCGGGAACGCCTCCTCGCGGAGGAGGTTCGACACGATCTCTGAGTTCTGCTCGTTCATGTCCTAATCAACCGGGTTGGCGGCATGTCGGGGAAGGTGATCCGTTCCCTCCGCCCATCATTCCCATAACATCCCGAATACGCATCAGCGACTCTCAAGTCTCACGAATCGGAATCATCGGGGACGCGGGGCGGGCGGACCCGGGTCGTACGCGAGGCGCGGCCGCGCAGGGCCGGAAGGCCGCCTGCTCGCCTTCCCACCGCCCGGCCGATTACTAAGGTATGCGGGATCGGCGGTGCGCGGGGCACTCGGAGGGTATTCCTTCCGCCACGGAAGCCTCCCCCCGCCACCATGGCCGCATCCGCCGCGAGGCGGGCGCGGCCGTGTCCGGACAGCGAGCACGAGGAGCGGCAGAGATGACGGGTCCCCTGGTGGGCGACGCCCCGTTCGGCACCCCGGAGATCCACCCGGAGGCGTGGATCGCCCCGGGCGCGGTGGTGGTCGGCCGGGTCAGGATCGGCGCGGGCAGCAGCGTCTGGTACGGCTCGGTGCTCCGCGCCGACACCGAGGACATCGTCGTCGGCGAGCGGTGCAACGTGCAGGACCAGTGCGGGCTCCACTCCGACCCGGGGGAGCCGGCGGTGCTGGAGGACCGGGTCAGCCTGGGCCACCAGGCGATGGTGCACGGCGCGGTGGTCGAGGAGGGCGCGCTGATCGGCATCGGCGCACGGGTGCTGGGCGGCGCCCGGGTCGGCCGGGGCGCGCTGGTCGCCGCGGGGGCGCTGGTGCCGCCGGGGAAGACGGTGCCGCCGGGGACGCTCTGGGCCGGGGTGCCCGGCCGGGTGGTCCGCGAGCTGACCGACACCGACCGCGCGCTGTTCGCCGAAACGCCGGAGAAGTACGCGGGCTACGCGGCGCTGCACCGGTCGGTGACCTGGCGCGAAGAGCGCTGAGCGCCCGGTCCCTGTTGACTACCCGGAGCGGATCCGAATGGTCCTAACGGGTCATGTTCACCGACGCTACCCGGGCGTAACCTGAGTCGACATCCGGGTCTCCCCGCCCGGTGGCCGGTCCGGCGCCTCCTCTCGGCGCCCCCGGCCGGCTCGACGGAGGTGCGCGCGATTGGAACCCGACATCGACGCGCGCCTGCACGACCACGAGGCGATGGAGGAGATCGAGCTCTACGCCGACGTGCTGATCGCGGTCGCCGGGGTGGACCACTCGCTGAGCACCGCCGAGCTCGACCGCGTCCTGGGCGTCTCCCGGCACGAGCGCCGCGAGCGGCACGACCGGCTCGATGGCCCCGGCCCGCACGCCGGCCGGCCGCGCCGGCGCACCGCCCGCGGCAGGCGCAGGCGCTAGCCCGGGGCCGCTCCGGCCCCTCGCGCGGCCGACTCCGCGGCGGCCGGGGCCCTCGGAGCGCTCCGCCGCCCCGACCGCCGTGCCCGGGCGGGCCGCCGGCCGGGGAAAGGCGACGGGGAGGGCGCGCCCGCGGCGCGCCCTCCCCGTTCCGCGCCGGTCCCCCGGCGGCCGAACGCGCTAGGCGTTCTCCTTCTCCTGCTCCTCCCCCTTCGGGGCGTCGCCCTTGATCGAGCGGAGCAGCAGCTGGGAGACGTCGACGACCTCCAGGGTCTCCTTCGCCTCGCCCTTGGACTTCTTCTCGTTGATCGCGTCACCGAGCATGACCTGGCAGAACGGGCAGGCCGTGGAGACGGTGTCGGGGTCGGTGGTCAGCGCCTCGTCCACCCGCTCGGTGTTGATGCGCTTGCCGATCCGCTCCTCCATCCACATCCGCGCGCCGCCGGCGCCGCAGCAGAAGCCGCGCTCCTTGTGCCGGTGCATCTCCTGGGTCTTCACCCCGGGGACCTGCGCCATGATGTCGCGCGGCGGGGTGTAGACCTTGTTGTGCCGGCCCAGGAAGCAGGGGTCGTGGTAGGTGATCTTCTCGTCGATCGGCTGCACCGGGGTGAGCCGGCCGTCCTCCACCAGCTTGGACAGCAGCTGGCTGTGGTGGACCACCTCGTACTCGCCGCCCAGCTGCGGGTACTCGTTGCCGAGCGTGTTGAAGCAGTGCGGGCAGCTGGCCACGATCTTGGTCGCGCCGATCTCGTTGAGCGTCTCCACGTTCTGCTGCGCGAGCATCTGGAAGACGTACTCCATGCCCAGCCGGCGGGCCGGGTCGCCGGTGCAGGCCTCCATGCCGCCCAGCACGGCGAACTTGACGCCGGCCATGTGCAGCAGCTCCGCGATGGCCTTGGTGGTCTTCTTCGCCCTGTCCTCCAGGGCGCCGGCGCAACCCACCCAGAACAGGTACTCGGTGCCCTCGGGGAGCTTGTCCTCCACCACCGGGACCTCGAAGTCGACCTCGGAGACCCAGTCGAGGCGCTTGTCCTCGGCCATGCCCCAGGGGTTGCCCTTGTTCTCGAGGTTCTTCAGCAGGGTGTTGGCCTCGGAGGGGAAGCTCGACTCGATCATCACCTGGTAGCGGCGCATGTCCAGGATGTGGTCGATGTGCTCGATGTCCACCGGGCACTGCTCGACGCAGGCGCCGCAGTTGGTGCAGGACCAGAGCACGTCGGGGTCGATGACCCCGCCCTCCTCCTCGGTGCCCACCAGCGGCTTCTGCAGCAGGGCCAGCACGTCGACGCCGGCGTGCGACTCGTCCTGCTTCTCCGCCAGGGTCTCCTCGGTGATGCCCTGGAGCAGGTACGGGGCCTTCTCGTAGGCGTGCTCCCGCAGGTCCATGACCAGCTTCTTGGGCGAGAGAGGCTTGCCGGTGTTCCACGCCGGGCACTGCGACTGGCACCGGCCGCACTCGGTGCAGGTGGTGAAGTCGAGCAGGCCCTTCCAGGTGAAGTCCTCGATCTTGCCGACGCCGAACGGGTCCTCGTCCGGGTCGGCCTCCTCGAAGTCGAGCGGCTTCTCGCCCTTGGCGTCCATCATCGGCTTGGCCGGGCCGAGCGCGGGGGAGCCGTCGGTGTTCCGCTTGAAGTAGATGTTGACCGGGGCGGTGAACCGGTGCCAGCCCACGCCCATGGTCAGGAAGACCGCCAGGGCCATGAAGAACAGCCAGGAGATGATCAGCTTGAAGGCCGCGACTACGGCCAGCAGCGGCTCGCTGGCCGGCATGACCGCGCCCACCGCGTGCGAGACCGGGGTGGCCCACACCGGGAACGCGAAGTCGTCCATGGCGACCTTGATCCCGCGGATCAGGAAGATCGAGACCAGCAGCAGGAAGATGTAGGCCTCGACGTAGTAGGCCTGCCAGGACCGGGAGTTGGCGAACCGGGAGGCGCGCCCCAGCCGCTTCGGGTTCTTGACCTGGCGGTAGACGGCCAGTCCGACCAGCGCGATCAGGCTGAGCGCGGCGATGGCCTCGATGGCCAGGCCGTAGATCGTCCAGTCGTGGATGATCGGCAGGTGGAAGTGCGGGTCCCACACCTCGCCGTGCGCCTCCGCGACGGTGAACGCCAGCAGCGGGAACGACACCATGACGAACCAGTGCGCGACGCCGATCCAGCGCCACTTGAGCATGCGCGTGTGCCCGAGCGTCTCGATCAGCGTGTTCGTCAAACGCCGCCCGAAGGGGCCCTTGCGCTCTTTCTCCACCGGGCGGCCGACGCCCACGATGCGCACCATCCGGCTGACGCCGACGGCGAACATCCCGAGCCCGACCACGGCGAAGAGGGTCGTGATGACCCCCAGAACGATGTACAGCATCGCCCGCGGCCTCCCATCCTGCAGTTTCGTCGGGTCCGGTGCGCCACACACCGGATCCCCCAAGCATGTTACTAGCGGGTAATACCACGCCGGGCCCCCGGCCCGCCCCGTGCGCCGCGGCACGCACCGGGGCGCGCCCGCCGCCCTGTCCGGCGATCCTCTCGAACCCCCGGGTCAGAGGTTCGGCCGGGTTCGCCCAATCATCCTGGAAAAGTTCGCCCCCTCGGGAACATCCTCCCCCTCCACCGCGTTGAAGCTCATGACACCGACATTGAGTCGGGTCGACTCAAGTCATTTGACAGCCCGCTGCGGACGAAGCAAACTTACGCCCGAAGCACTCAACCTTGATGGAGGACGTACTCATGGCACGTGCGGTCGGCATCGACCTGGGAACGACGAACTCGGTCGTCTCGGTGCTGGAGGGCGGAGAGCCCACGGTCATCGCCAATGCCGAAGGCGCGCGGACCACGCCGTCCGTCGTCGCCTTCGCCAAGAACGGCGAGGTGCTGGTGGGCGAGGTCGCCAAGCGGCAGGCGGTGACCAACGTCGACCGGACCATCCGCTCGGTCAAGCGCCACATCGGCACCGACTGGTCCACCGAGATCGACGGCAAGACCTTCAACCCGCAGCAGATCAGCGCGTTCGTGCTGCAGAAGCTCAAGCGCGACGCCGAGGCCTACCTCGGC
>NZ_ANBB01000076.1 GCF_000341105.1 Nocardiopsis potens DSM 45234 | reverse complement strand
TCACTCCGTGGGGCGCCGCGCCGGACCGACCGGCCGGTCCCCGTCGCTGCCTTCGCCGCCCGCCTGGACCTCCACCCCGTGGGGTGCCGCGGGCGGTCCGCTGTCCGCGGCGCCGCCGGGAAAACCCCTTTCCCCTCCCGGGCTTCCGGCGCTATCGTCGGCGCCTCACGGTGTGTAGCTCAACAGCCAGAGCGCCCGGCTCGGGACCGGGAGGGTGCGGGGGCAGGACCCGCCACACCGGCATGGACGAGATCAACCGCTCCCCTGGGATCGGTCCCGGCTACCCGGCCGGCCGGCTGGCGGAGGCGTTCACCACCGCCCTCACCCACGAGGACCCCCGGGTCCGCTCGGCCGCGGCCGAGCGGGCCGGGGCGTGGCGGCGGGTCGTCGCCGGTATGGCCGACGGGACGCTGGCCATCGGCTCCCGGACCCCGGTGGCGGGGATGCCCGCCTGGGTCACCCCGGAGGTGCTGCACGGCGGCTTCGCCACCGGGCGCCCCGCCGCGGGCGGTCCGCTCCGCCCGCAGGAGGAGGAGCTGGCCGCCCGGCTCGGACTGCCCGCCGACCGGCGCGCCCTCTACGCCCGCCACCTCACCGAGGAGGGCCTCGCCGAGCTCACCGCGCTGCTCGACGGCGGCGACTACGAGCTGGAGCTGCCCGAGCAGGCCGCGCTGCTCTCGGTGGCCTGGCTGGTGCGCGCCGGGGATGTCGCGGCCGCGCTGCGCCTGCTCTCGGTGATCGAGCCGTTCGCGGCGGAGCTGTGCTTCACCCCGCGCCCGGCCCCCGGCCGCCGTCCGCTCGGCGGGGCCGTCTACCGGCGCACCGTCGAGGACGTCCGGGACGACCTGGGGGACCGTGAGGAGAACCCGCGGGTCGCCGCCCAGCGGGAGGCCCTGGCGGTGTGGAACCCGTTCGCCGACCGGGTCCTGGAGCACTGGCTGCGCACCGCCGACGGCGGCGAAGCGGACGTCCGCCGCCCCGAGGGGTGGGCCGAGCGCGGCGCCGGGCTGCTCGCCGAGTACGACCGGCTCGCCGCCGAGCACACCCGGTGCGCCAAGCACCGCCGCCCCAAGGAGAACCTGGCGATCCTGCTCGCCGCGCTGCGCGAGGCGGTGGAGGACGGCAGGGTGGGCGCGCGCCGCCGCGGCCTGCTCCGGCACGCCGTGCGGTCCATGGTGCGCAAGCGCGGCCTGCCCGGCTCCGAGCGGCACGGCGCGCTCCGCGCCGAGCAGGCGGCCCACGCCGCCGCCCCCGCCCACCGGGTGCTCGGCCGGCTGCTGTCCGCGCGGCTGGCGCCGCTGCCGCAGACCACCGGCACCCCGCTCGCCGCGGAGCTGCTCGGCCCCACCACCGCGGAGGAGGCCGATGCCTTCGGGGTGCCCGCGGGCCGGCCGATCCCGCCGAAGCTGCGCGCGATCACCCTGCGCGCCCTGGCCGCGCCGCTGGACGGGCTGGCGGAGGCGGGATTGGTGCCCTCCGCCGAGGTGCTGGCCGGACTGGTGCCGGCGCTGTCCGCGGAGGCCGAGGCCGCGTCCGCCGCCGACCCCGCGCTGGGCCGGCTGGCGGCCGAGAACTACCGGGCCTTCCGCAACCGCCGCTCGCTGCTCCTGCTCGGCCTGGAGCGGCAGGTGCGGGTGGACGAGCTGCCCTGGACCCAGGAGCTGCTGCCGCACCGGACCGGCCGGGAGGCGCGCGGAGCCGCCGCGCGCTCGGTGCTGCTGGAGGCGGGCGGAGCCGCGCTGGCGCTCTTCCCCGGGACCATCGCGCCCAACCCGCTGGTGGCCGAGTTCTCCGCGCTGTCCAGGGCCGCCGGGCTGGACCTGCCGTTCACCGAGGAGCTCGCCGCCGACATCTTCATGGGCGAGTTCTCGCCGAAGTTCCTCCGCGCCGCCGAGATCGCCGCCCTGCTGCTGGACGGCGGGCTGTACGCGAAGTACTACGGGATCGATTACCAGGGGCTGTTCGACCACGGCGGGGACACCGGCCGGGACTCCGTCGGCGTGTCACCGTTCGCCCTGCTGTGCCGGAGGCGCGCAGGGGCGTCGCGGGCGGGCGCGGCCGCCGCCGGCATGGTGATCGAGCAGCAGCAGATCCTCACCACGCACAACCTCGCGGTGCTGGTGTACGCCGGGGTCGGGCCGGGGAGCGACGGGTGGGCCGGGCTCGCCCGGCGCGCCTTCGCGGCGGCCGCGGGCACCGTGGAGCGGCTGCCCCGGCTCTCCGGTCCGCTCGGGCACGTGAAGAACGCCGCGTACGCCTGGCGGCAGGCGGTGTTCTTCCTGGACCGCTGCTCCCCGGGCGAGCGGCGCGAGGCGCTGTCCTGGATGTACGCGCACGCCGGCGGCCTGCCCCGGCACGCTTGGAAGCGGCTCTCCCCGGTGCTGGAGGGGCTGGACGCGGTGCTGGACGGCGGCGACCCGGACCGGGACGGCGGTCCCGGCGCCCGCCGCTTCCTCGGCTGGTCCGACCGCGGGCACTGGATGCTCTCCGGCGGCTGAGCCGGGTCGGCGCCGGACGCGCGAGGGGCGCCCGCCACCCGGCGGGCGCCCCTCGGCGGGCACCGGGCCCCTGGGCGGGGCGGGGGGTCAGGCCGCGACCGCGACCTCGGGGCGCCCCTCCCCCATCAGGCCGCGCAGCCGGCGGACGAAGAAGAGCAGGGCTACGCCGCACACCATGGCCAGCACGCCCAGCAGCAGGAAGTAGCTCCCGCCCAGCGCCGGCTGGAGCCGGCTGACCTGGGCGCCGATCGCGTCGCCGGCGGTGATGGACAGGAAGAACATGCCCATCATCTGGGCCTTGAAGGCCTGCGGGGCGAGCTTGGAGGTCATCGACAGGCCGACCGGGGACAGGCACAGCTCGGCGATGGTCTGCAGCAGGTAGACCCCGACCAGCCAGAGCAGGCTGACCTTCACGGTGCCGCCGTCGGTGGCCGCGGTGGCCCAGCTCATCACGACGAAGGAGAAGCCGCAGAGCAGCAGGGCGACGGCGAACTTGAGGCCGGTGCCGACCCGGTCCCCCAGCTTCGCCCAGACCAGCGCGAACACGCCGGCCAGCACGATGACCATGACCGGGTTGACCGCCTGGGTCCAGCTCGCCGGGACCTCGAAGCCGCCCACGTGCAGGTCGGTGTGGTTCTGCGCGAACAGGGTGAGCGGGCCGGCCGCCTGGTCGAAGATCATCCAGAACACGGCCGAGGCGATGAAGAGCCAGGCGAACGCCTTGAGCTTGGGGCGCTCCTCGGCGGTGACGTCTTCGCGGCGGACCACGAACATGTAGAAGAAGTAGGCGATCGGCACGACCACCGAGAACGCGGTGAGCACGTAGGTGACGTTGTCGATGCTGAGGGTGCCGGTGAACGCGGCGACGACGCCGGCCATCAGGACCGCCGCGACGGCCAGGGCCGCGATGCGCAGCAGGCGGCCGCGCTCCCCCTCGACCAGCGGGCGCGTCGGCAGGTCGCCGGCGCCCTTGAGGTGCCGCTGGCCGAGCACGTACTGCACCAGGCCCAGCCCCATGCCGAGGGCGGCCACCGCGAAGCCGAGGTGCCAGTCGACCCGCTCGCCGAGGTAGCCGACGACGAACAGGCCGATCGCCGAACCGATGTTGATGCCCATGTAGAACAGCGAGTACCCGGCGTCCCGGCGGGCGTCGGTGTCGCCCTGGTAGAGCTCGCCGACCATGGCGGAGATGTTCGGCTTGAGCAGCCCGGTCCCGATGCAGACCAGGGCCAGGCCCAGCCAGACGAAGGCCGAGCCGAGCGGGATCGCCAGCGAGATGTGGCCCAGCATGATGACCACGCCGCCGACCAGCACGGTGCGGCGGAAGCCGAGCAGCCGGTCGGCCACCCAGCCGCCGGGCAGCGCGGTGAAGTAGCTCATCGCCAGGTAGAGGCCGACCACCGCGGTCGCCGTACCCGGATCCAGCCCCATGCCGCCGTCGGTGACGGCCGCCGCCAGGAAGAGCACCAGGATCGCGCGCATCCCGTAGAACGACAGGCGCTCGTTCATCTCGGTCCCGGCAAGGGTGATCAGCCCTTTGGGGTGGTTCCGCATTCGGTCTCGCCTCTCCTCGCCCTGGTTCTCAGGGCACGCGGGCAGCGCGGCGCCAGGGCTGCGCTGGGGTCTCGGCCCCTGGGTCGGGGGCCGGAGGGCGGAGTCGCGACCGTCCGGGGGGTCCGCACCGGTCGGTGGGCGAGGCAGCGCTCCGCGCGGAGCCCCGCTCGTGACGGGGCCGCCGATTCCAACGACGGTACCGCAGCTCACAATTCCGGCTGACCGGATCAGGGGCATAGTGTTGGGGACATCACACCGACACACGGAAAAGCGCGCAGGTCATTGCCGCCGGATTCGCCATTAGGGTAGCCTCAGCTAAGAGGCGGCTGTGAAAGCCGGTGTCCCCGGTGGCCCATCGGGCACCGCTCCGTCCAGCCGCGAACGCACCCCGTCGTCCAGGAAGGGCTCCGCCGCATGGCCATGGCCCCGCACCCGCTCCAGGCGGTGGTCGACGCCTGCACGCCGCTGAAGTTCTCGCCGCTGCCGGACATCCGCACCCCCGAGGTCCGCACCGGCACGGAGCACCCTGCCGGGGAGCAGTGGTACCGAACCGACTTCATGGTGGCCGACGGCGACGTCCCCGTGCTGTTCGACCGGCTCACCGCAGCGCACGGCCCCGGGCACCGGCTGCCCGCCGCCACCGCGTTCCTCCGCGCCGTGCTGCGCGAGCCGATCTTCCTGGTCTCCGCGGGCGTCTACCTGACCGGCCGCGCCCCGCTGCTCGACGCCGAGCACCTCTGGTTCCCCTGGCTCTCCTCGGCCCGCAGGTTCGGCACGCCCACCGTCACCTCCGCGCGGACCGCGGTCCTGGCCGGCGACCCCGCCGCGGCGCACCCCGACGCCCTGCCGGTGGCCGATCGCGGCGAACTGCTCGCCGCGACCGCGCGGCACACGGTCGACACCTTCTCCCCGGTCATCGACGCGGTCCACGCGCACACCCGGGTGGGCCTGCGCACGCTGTGGGGCTGGGTGCTGGACACCGCCCACTTCTACATGCTGAACCCGGCCCGGTTCCTCGGCCACGACGCCGAGGACGCCTGGACCCTGGCCCGGGAGCTGGGCGACGCGCTCATCGAGGCGGGCGCCGTCACCCGCGCCCGCCCGCGCCTCTTCCCGTTCCGCGACGGCCACCCGCGCGGCACCTGGGCGGTCCGCGGCACCTGCTGCTTCGACTACAAGGGCGACCCGGAGCACGGCTTCTGCACCACCTGCCCGCTCAAGTGCGACATCGACCGCAAGGCCGAACTGCAGGAGTGGATCCGCAACCCGGCCCTGGCCCCCTGATCCCCGGGGCCCGCCCCTCCCGATGGCCGTGACGCTGCGGCCCGGTCAGAGCGCTCTGACCGGGCCGCAGCGTCACGGCCATCGCTCCGTTCAGCGGGGGCGGCGGGCCCGGAGGGCGAGCAGGACCACGGGGAGGACGAACAGCGCCGCGAAGGCGTTCAGGCCGCCGAAGCCCAGCCCGGCCAGGACCGCGCCGGAGGCGGCGCCCGCGGCCGCCCCGCCGAGGTTCATCAGCAGGTCGGTGACGCCCTGCGCGCCCGGCCGCTCGTGCGGGGCCAGGGAGTCGGCGAGCAGCGCGGACGAGGAGACCAGGCCGAAGGACCAGCCCAGGCCGAGCAGGACCAGGCCGGTGGTGACCAGGACGGTGCTGTGCCCCGCGGTGCCCGCGACCGCGGCCGCGGCGAGCAGCACGCCCTGCCCGATGAACAGCACCGGGACCCGGCCGATCCGGTCGGAGAGCCAGCCCACCAGCGGCGAGAAGGCGTACATGCCGGCGATGTGCAGGCTGATGGTCAGCCCGATGACGGTGAGCTCCGCGCCGCCGTGCGCCATGTGCACCGGGGTCATGGTCATCACCGCGACCATCACCGTGTGCGAGGCGACCGTGCCGACCAGCGCGAGCAGGGCGCGCGGGTTGCGCGCGATCACCGCGATCGAGGCGCGCGGCGACGCCTTGGCCGGCGCCGCCGGGCCGCCGCCGCCCGTCTCCAGCTCGCGGGCGAGCAGCAGCGGGTCCGGGCGGAGCAGCAGGAAGGTGACCAGGCCCGCCAGGGTGAAGGCGACGGTGGAGAAGAGGAGCGGGCCGAGCAGGTCGAGCAGGCCGAGGCGGGAGGCGACCGCCGCGCCGGGGCCGGTCAGGTTGGGGCCGATGACCGAGCCGATCGTCGTCGCCCACACCACCAGGGAGAGGTCCCGGCCCCGGGTGCGCTCCGCGGCCAGGTCGGCCGCGGCGTGCCGGGCCTGGAGGTTGGTGGCGGTGCCCGACCCGTAGAGGGCCATGCCGGCCAGGAAGACCGGGAAGTACCCGGCCTGCGCCCCGGCGATGGCGACCGCACCGCCCAGCGCGGCGATCATCCAGCCCAGGCCGAGCCCCGGGCGGCGCCCGCGGCGCGCGGCCAGCCCGGCGAGCGGCAGCGAGAACAGCGCCGCACCGAGCGTGATGGTGGTGGTGGCCATCCCGGCCCAGGTCTGCGATCCGGTCAGGTCCTCGGCGATGAGGCCGCCGACCGACAGCGCCGACCCCACCCCGAGACCGCCGATGACCTGCGCGATCACCAGTGCGGTGACGGCCTTGCGCTGGACCCGGACGGGATCGGGCGCCGCCCCGCGGGCCGGTGCCGCCTCCTCCGCCGCGGTCATCTCCGCTTCACCCGGCCCACCGCCGCCTCCCTCGTCCGTTCCGGCCCGGACCCCGCACAGAGGTCCGATGACCCAGCAAGCGTAGTGAGCGCCCCGGGGCCGCTCCTGCCCGGCCCCCACCGGGGCGCCCTCTGAGAAACGCCCCGATTCGCCCGGCTCTTCCCATCGGCGCTCAGCCGCGCGGAAACACCCCGGCTCCTCCGGCTCCCCCGGCTCCCGGGCACGCTCCTGAAAGGCGGACGCGGCCCGGCGTCCGCGCCTTCTCCCGGAAACGGAAGGCCGGCGACCGGTCGGCGACCGTCGGACCGGACACGGCACCGACCGGGTCAGGGAGCGGGCGGACCCCGGCGCCCGCCGTCTCCGTCGCGGTGCTCCGCCGCCCCGGCCGCCGGTGTCCGCACCGCCCTGTCCGCTCGGTCCGCGCGCCGCCCCGCTCCGGCGGCGCGGAGTCGGGGCCTTTCCGCCCCGGTCATGCGGCCGCCGCCCGGGCGGGGGCACCGGGGAGGCGGCTCGGGCCCCGGTCGCGGCCGTCTCTTGCCCGGCACGGGGCGGGGCGGGCGCCCTCGGCGCGGTCCGCCGCCGGGGCGGGGCTCAGCCGCGGTTCCGGTGGCGCCATTGGAGGTAGCCGTGCTCGCGTTCGGCGTGGCGCATCTCCGCGTACAGCGCGTCCGGGTCGGGGGCGGAGACGACCGCGCCGCCGGGCGGGAGGGGCCAGCGGGCGAACGCCCAGTAGCGGCGGGTGTAGCCGCCCCAGAGGACGGTCCACGCGCCCTGCTTCTGCCATTCGATGTGCGCCGCCACGCGGCGCCGGTCCTCGTCGGGTTCCATCGCAGGGACGGCCATACCCGGCGCGGGCGGCGCGCGGCGGCCCGGTGCGGTCCGGTTGTGGACAGCCGGGTCCCCTGGACAGGTCCGCCTCCGGCGCCCCTCGGGCGGGGCGCCGGAGGCGGGGGTCAGACGCGCTCGCGCGGGCGGGCGCCGCCCGCGCCGGAGAGCAGGCCGGAGCCGGGGACCGGCTCGGCCGGGTCGTCGCCCAGCTCCACGATCCGGTTGCCGCCGTCGACGTGCACGATGCTGGGCGTGTGCGTGCGGCGCTCGGCGTCGTCCAGCACCGCGTAGGACATGATGATCACCAGGTGGCCCGGCTGGACCAGGTGGGCCGCGGCGCCGTTGATCCCGATCACTCCGCTGCCCCGCTCGCCGGTGATGGCGTAGGTGGTCAGCCGGCTGCCGTTGTCGATGTCGACGACGTGCACCTGCTCGCCGTCGACGATGTCCGCCGCCTCCATCAGGTCGGCGTCGATGGTGATCGACCCGACGTAGTGCAGGTCGGCCTGGGTCACCGTGGCGCGGTGGATCTTTCCGTTGATGAGGGTGCGCTGCACGATAGCTCGGTCCTCGTTTCGCGGTGTTCGATGTCTACAGGCCTCGGATGAGGTCCCGTGCGCCCACCATGATGGCCTGCGCGCCGCGGTGCGGTGCACGCGGGGGCGGCGCGCGGCGGACCGGCGCCCTGCCCCCGCGCCGTCACTCGTCGCCGTCCTCCTCGTGGTGGTCGTGGTTGACGGTACCCCTCCGCCAGTACCCGTCGACGGTGCAGGTGGAGTTGCGCACGAAGCCGCGCTCCTTGAGGTGGCGGCGGATCGGCTTGAGCATCACCGCCTCCCCCGCGCACCAGGCGTAACCGTCGCCCTCGGGGAGTTCGAAGTCGCGCAGGGCGGCCAGCAGCGCCTCGCCGAGGGGGCGGCCGCCGCGGTGCAGCCAGGTGATGGACGCCCCGGCGGGCGCGTCGATGTAGCGCTCCTCCTCGGCGTCGGCCACCTCGCAGAACGCGAAGACCCGGGCGTCCCGGGGCAGCTCCTCCAGCCTGCGGGCCACGGCGGGCAGCGCGGTCTCGTCCGCGCCGAGCAGGTGGTAGTCGTAGCCGTGGTCGATGTGCACGGTGCCGCGCGGGCCGAGCACGCCGAGCTCGTCGCCGGGGCGGGCGTCCAGGGCCCAGCGGCCGGCCGGCCCGTGGTCGTGCGCGACGAAATCGAGGACGAGCTCCTCGGCGTCCGGGTCGTAGCGGCGCACCGTGTAGTCCCGGTAGGTGAGCGCGGGGTCGCGCAGGTTCCACCGGCCGTCCGGGGAGACCCGCGGCAGGGCCGGGATCCGGCTGCCCTCCTCGGGCAGGAAGACCTTGACGTGGTCGTCGAAGTTGTCGGTGCGGAAGCCCTCCAGGTCGGGCCCGGTCAGCACCACCCGGATCATCCTCGGGGTGACCCTGCCGACATCGCGGACCCGCAGGGTGCGCGGCTTGAGCGGGTACCACTCCAGGTGCGGTTCGGTGACGGCGGCGGCCATCAGGCGTTCTCCTTCTTCTGCTCGGGGGATGCGGCGGCGGCCTGCTCGGCGGGGGCGCGGGGCGGCGGCACGGCCGGCTCCCCGGCGCGCCTGAGGCCGGGGAAGGCCGCGGCCACGGCGGCGGTCAGCGCGACCGCCGCGGCACCCCCGGCCAGCAGCGCCGCGCCGGGTCCGGCGGCGGCCGCCAGGCCGCCCAGCACCAGGCCGCCCAGGGAGCCGCCGACGCTGTTCTGCGCGGTCCAGAGGCTGTTCACCCGCCCGCGCATCGTGTCGGGGGTGCTGGTCTGCAGCAGCGCGAAGCGCAGGATCTCCTCGATGATCTCGGCGAGGCCGAGGGCGGCGAGCGCGACGGCGGCCGCGGCCAGGGCGGTGCTCGCGCCCAGGCCGGCGGTGGCCGCGCCGCAGAGCGCCACCGCGCCGAGCAGCACCGCCCCGCGGCGCCGCAGGCTCCCGGTCCAGCCGCTGGTCAGCGAGGCGGTGACGGCGCCCACCGCGGAGGCGGAGTAGAGCAGCCCCGCGGTCTGCTCGCCGCCGCCGAGCACCCGGTCGGCGATCTCCGGGATGAGCACGTAGGGCGCGGCGAGCAGCAGCTGGACGAAGCCGAGCAGCAGCACCGGGCCGACGATGCGGTCCCGGACCGCGAAGCGCAGGCCGTCGCCGATCGCGGCGAGCGGTGAGCGGGGGGCGTCCGCGCCGCTCTCCGGGCGCATCTCGGGCAGCCGGGCCACCAGGGCCGTGGTCGCCGCGGACGCCACCGCGGTGATCGCATAGACCGCCGGGTACCCCCAGGCGGCGATCAGCGCGCCGCCCGCGGCGGGCGCGGCGATGCCGCCGAGCTTGCCGGTCAGCGCGAGCAGCGCGCCGGCGGCGGGGAGCCGGTCGCGCGGGATCAGGCCGGGCACCGCCGCCTGCAGGGCGACCTGGCTGAAGGTGCCGAGGAAGCCGTTGAGGGCCGCGCAGCCGGCGATGATCCACAGGGTGGCGGGGGTCTCCGGCCACAGCGCGTTGAGGGCGAGCCCGGTGAACGCGACGGTGGCGGCGAGCCGCCCGGTGACGATGAGGGTGCGCCGGGGGTGGCGGTCGGCCAGCACGCCGGCGACCAGGGTTCCGCCCAGCACCGACATCCCGCCCACCGCGCTGACCAGCGCCACCAGCGCGGACGACCCGGTCAGCGAGTAGACCTGCAGGGGGAGCGCCACCAGCGCGAAGCCCAGCCCGAACACCGACAGGGTCCGCGCGGTGAACACGATCCGGAACGGCCTGCTCAGCCGGAGCGGGGAGACGTCGATCGCCGTGCGGCCCAGGGCGCTGCGCAGCCGGGGGCCGCGACCGGTCATGCCCCGGTGGAGGCGCCGGCGCCCTCCATGGCCTCGCGCAGGCTCCGCGGCCGCAGGTCGGTCCAGTTTGCCTCGATGTGCTCCAGGGCCGAGGTCCGGTCGGCGGGCCCGTAGACGGTGGTCCAGCCCTGCGGGACCTCCGCGAACTCCGGCCACAGCGAGTACTGGTCCTCATCGTTGACCAGCACCAGGAAGGTGCCCTCGGGGTCGTCGAAGGGGTTGGTCATCGGTCGCGCTCCTCGCTTCCGTTCCATCCGGCCGTCCGCCTCGGGACGGGGCCCGCCCGGCATGGAGCGGACCCGGGGCGCCCGTCGCGCCCCGGGCCACTTTCCCGCATCATTCGGTATTAGGCAAGCCTTCCCTTAGACCTGCCTGTGTGGCCTTTCCCGCTCCCCGGCCCTGCCGACAGGGAAAACCGGTGGTCCGGCGGGAGCGGCCGCGATTAGCATCCGCCCGTGACCTACGAGAGCCCGCTGGCCTACGCCCTCGCCCTGGAGGGCATCGCTCTCATGCGCGCCTTCACCGGCGAGCACGACCGCGCGTTCACCGAGGCGCGCATCGCCGAGATCCGCCGGCTGCTCGACGGCGGCCCGGCGCCGGAGGAGGCCGTGGAGGTGGCCGAGGCGGACGCCGTCGAGGGGTACCGGATCTGGTCCGCGACCTACGACGGCCCCAATCCGCTGTTCGACCTCGACGCCCCGTTCATCCGCCGGGTCGCCGGCGCGCTGCCGCCCGGGGACGCGCTGGACGCGGCGTGCGGCACCGGCCGCGTCGCCGAGCTGCTGGCCGGGCAGGGGTACCGGGTCACGGGGGTGGACGTCAGCCCGGAGATGCTGGAGGGGGCACGCCGGCGCGTGCCGGGAGCCGGGTTCCGCGTCGGCGACCTGTACCGGCTGCCGGCCGGCGACGGCTCCGCGGACCTGGCCGTCTGCTCGCTCGCCCTGACGCACCTGCCCGACCTGGGCCCGGCGCTGGCCGAATTCGCCCGGGTGCTGCGGCCCGGCGGGCACCTGGTGGTCACCGACGTCCACCCCGAGCGGGTGGCGCGGGGCCTGGTCCCGCCGGTGCGCCTGGCCGATGGGAGCCCCGCCCGCCTGGTCGCGCACCGCCACCGGACCGGGGACTACCTGCGCGCCGCCCTGGCCGCCGGGTTCCATCCGCTGAGCTGCGAGGAGCCCCCGGCCCCGGTTCCGGAGCCCGGCTCCGGCCAGGACGCCGCCGGACCGGGGGCGGCCCCCTGGGAGACCTGGCCGTGGTCGCTGGCCGGGCTGGTCCCCGAGGCCGCGCGGGCCGCCGAGGCGGGGGTGCCCGCCATCCTGCTCTGGCACTTCCGACTGGACTCCGCCGCCGCTTCCGATGATCTTGACGTGGCGGGGGTATGAGGGCGCCCCGTTACCCCCGCACGTCAAGATCATCAGGTGGGCGGGGCCGGGCGGTGCAGGCGGCGCAGGGCGGGGTCGGCCGCGGTGATCGCGGCGACCACGGCGGTGCAGGCGGATCCGGCGGCGAGCAGGGCCGCCGCCGGGCCGAGCAGGCCGGCCAGCGCCCCCATCACGCTCACCCCCAGCGAACCGCCGACCGTGGCCTGGGCCAGCCAGACCCCGCTGACCCGGCCGCGCAGCGCGTCCGGGGTGCGCTCCTGGACCAGGGCGTAGCGCAGGATCTCCTCCACCGCCTGGGCGCAGCCCAGCGCCAGCAGGGCGGCCAGCGCGAACGGCAGGGAAGGGCTGGCGCCGAGCGCCGCCACCGCCGCGCCGCAGCCCGCGACGGCGCCGCAGACCACCGCGCCGGGCCTGGGCACCCGCCCGGTCCAGCCGCTGGTCAGTGAGGCGAGGATCGCCCCGGCCGCCGGGGCGGAGTAGAGCAGCCCGGCCTCTCGGGCGCCCGCCTCCAGCACCCGGTCGGTGAACTCCGGGATCAGCACCAGCGGCAGGGCCAGCACCGCCTGGGTGAAGCCCAGCGCCATCAGCGGTCGCACCAACGGGTCGCGCACCGCGAACCGCAGCCCCGCCGAGGCGGCCCGCAGGCCGCCGCCGCGCTCCCCGCCGTCCGGCCGGGCGGCGGGCAGGAACAGGACCGACGCCGAGGCCGCCGCGGCGACCAGCGCCGTCCCGGCGAACCCCGCCGCGATGCCGGCGGTGGCGATCACCAGCCCGCCCAGCGCCGGCGCGACCACCGCGCCGGCCTGCGCGGTCAGCGCGAACAGGGCGCCCGCCGCGGGCAGCCGGTCCCGGCCGACCAGCGCCGGGACCATCGCCTGCTGGGCGAGCAGCCCGGTGGTGCCGAAGCAGCCGTTGACCGCCGCGCAGAGGTAGATCACCTCCAGCCGCGGGCCGCCCGGCAGCACCGTGTTGAGTGCGAACCCCGACACCACGGCGGTCTCGGCGAGCAGCGCGGCCAGCATCAGGCGGCGCCGGTCCACCCGGTCGGCGAGCAGCCCGCCGCCGAGCGTCCCGGCGAACGAGCTCAGCCCGTTGACCGCGCTGACGCTGGCCACCAGCACCGAGGAGCCGGTCATCGCGTACACCTGCAGCGGCAGCGCCACCATCCGGTATCCGCCGCCGAGCAGCGAGACCAGCCGGACCGCGAACAGGATGCGGAACCCGCCGCCGGCCCGCAGCGGGCTCAGGTCGATGGCCAGGGAGGCGGCCCGGAGCCGCCTCACCGCGCCGCTTCGCCGCCTTCCGGAGCGGCGGCGCGCTCCTTGAAGTAGAGGGCGGCGCGCTTGTGCGGCAGATCGACCTCCCCGCCGAAGCGGAGCCCGGCCCGCTGCGCGGCCTTGCGCACCGCGGCGTTCGCGGTGTCCGGCTCGATCAGCACTCGGGCGCACCGCGGGTCGGCCTCGAACACGGCGCGGGTCAGCGCCTGGAAGATCCGGGTGCCGGTGCCGCGGCCGGTGTCCACCCGGCGGCCGATGGCGATGTGCAGCCCGACGTCGTGCGGTTCGGCCGGGTAGGTGCGGCCGACCACGTCGCGGGCCGCCCGGTACAGCTCGATGTAGGCGATGTCCGCGTCGTCCTCGGAGACGATGAGCGGGCGGGAGAACGTACCGGACGCCTGCCCGGCCAGCTCCTCGGCCCACCGCTCCCGGGACCAGGCCTGGTCGTAGAAGTCCGCGACGTGCGGGCGGTTCATCCAGGCGTGCACGAGCTCCAGGTCCGGTCCTTCGGCGGAGGCGACCCGCACCTCGAACGGCGCCGCCCGGACCGGCACCGGAGGCGGCCCCGCGGCGAACGCCTCGGGGCCCGCATCGATCTCCCTGGGTGAGCGCCAGGGCGCTCGGGTGCTGTCCGGCACCGTCGGTTCACCTCCGTGGTGGTCACTGGCTCGGTACTGCGTTCTCGTACTGCGTTTTCGGCGGCTCCGGCGGAGGCCGGCGCCGGCTCGGCACCGGTCCGGCGGGCACGATCATCGCACCGCCGCCCGGACGCCGCCCGCCTGGGCCGCCCGGCACGGGCGGGCGGGACTCCGGGGAGACCCCCGGGGGCTGGCGGCCGCGCCTGGAACCGGAACCGGTGCCCGGCCCCTTTCCCTCCCGGAGGGCGGGGAGGAGTCCCGCCCGCCCCGGGCCGCCGGAAGCGCTCCGGGGAGCAGGCGGAACCGGGGACCGGGAGACTCCGGGCACCGGCGCCCCGGCCCCGCCCCCCTTTCCCTCCCGGCGGGGAACCCCGCTCCCCCGGGCCGCCGGAAGCGCTCCGGGGAACAGGAGGAGCCGGGGCCGGGGAGCCCCAGGGCGGACGGGCCGCCCGGGGCCGTTCCGGGCGGGGTCAGAGCTTCTCCAGCACGCGCTTCTCCAGTTCGTCGAAGACGAGCATGCCGGTGGTGTAGCTCATCGCGCCCAGCTGCGGCACCGCGAAGACCTTGTCGTCCTTGGCCGGGCCGGTCTCCTTCCAGGGGCCCTGCTCCATGATCTTGCCGATCTCGGCCTCCGGTTCGCCGTCCTCCTCGCGGACCAGGACCGCGTCGTAGCCGTTCAGGATGTCCAGGTCCTCCACGGCGTGGCTCTCGCTGAACGCGCCGTCCTCGGCCTCCTCGCTGAAGCGCAGCCCCGCGTCGGAGGGGATGTTGGGCCCGAAGGACTTCTCGTGCTCCAGCGTCCAGTTGCCGTCGCCGTAGGCGGCCACCGCGGCGAAGTCGGTCTCCTCCAGGACGTCGGCGTACTCCTCGGAGATCTCCGCGGCCCGGCGGTCGTACTTCTCGATCAGCTCCGCGTGGGCGTCGGCGACCCCCGCGGCGTCGGCGACCCGCTCGTTCATCTCCTTCCACTCGGCCGGCTCGTTCATCGCGGCGACCGCGACCGGCGCGATCTTCTCCAGCTCGGAGTAGTCGTACTCCATGGCGGAGGCCAGCCCGGAGACGATCAGGTCCGGTTCGAGCTCGGCGACCTGCTCGATGTTGATCTCCAGGTCGGTCCCGACGTCGGGCAGCTCCTCGACCCGCTCCAGCTCCTCCGGGGTGAGGCTCATGTCCTGGGTGCCCCGGGAGACGCCGACCAGCTCGGCCTCCTCGACCGAGATGAGCGGGGTGACCGCCCAGCCGATCGCGACGATGCGCTTCGGCTCGGCGGGGATCCGCACCTCTTCGTCGGTGTGGTCGCTGGCGAAGGAGCGGGTCTCGCCCTCGGCGCCGGCGTCCGCGCCGCCGCTGCCGCACGCGGCGGCGGCGAAGGCGAGGGCGCACGCCGCGGCGCCGAGGCTCCAGCGGCGCCGCGCGGGCGGGGTGGGGGGAACGTCGATGGACAACGTCTGCTCCGTTCAGAGATCGACTGCGGTCGAGTGAGGCGACCCTATATCCATGTAGGACAGCCTTGCCTTACCAGGCCGGTCCCGCCCTTTCGGCGGCACCGTCGGGCGATGCCTCCGGCCGGGGGCTTCCGGGCGGTCATTCCGGCAGGTCCTGCCGGCCGGTCCTTCCGGCCGATCGTTCCGGTCAGCGGCCCGCCTCCCGCTCCCAGGCGGCCAGCCGGGCGTCCAGCTCGGCGCCGACCGCCTCCAGGCCCGCGCCCTCCAGCATCCGCAGGTGCCCTGCGGCCACCGCGACCTCGGCGACCTCGCCCGGGCCCGCTTCCTTCCAGGCCGCGGCGGCGCCCTCCGGGGCGTCCTCGGCGGTGAGCAGCAGCACCGGGCCGCCGTACCGGGGCGCCCCCGGTTCGGCCGGCCCGGCCAGCAGCTCGGCGGCGAGCCGGTGGTTGGCGGCCGGCGGCCCCTCCTCCGGCCCGTCCCCGGCCGGCGGCCCCTCCTCCGGCCCGCCCCCGGCCGGGGCGCCCTGCAGCGGCGGGTCCAGCAGCGCGACCAGGCCCACCCGGGCGCCCTCCCGCTCCAGCTCCCCGGCCATCGCGTAGGCGAGCGTCCCGCCGAAGGACCAGCCGGCCAGGTGGTAGGGGCCGTCCGGGCGCACCCGCCGGATCCGCCGCACGTAGTGCCGGGCCAGCTCCTCCAGCGAGGCGGGCGGGGCGCCGGTGCCGGTTGCGGCGGCCAGGTCCGGCGACTCCAGGCCGTACAGCGGCCGCTCCTCCCGGATGTGCCGGCGCAGCCCGGCGAAGGCCAGGGCCAGGCCC
Organism: Nocardiopsis potens DSM 45234; assembly: GCF_000341105.1. GTDB lineage: Bacteria > Actinomycetota > Actinomycetes > Streptosporangiales > Streptosporangiaceae > Nocardiopsis_A > Nocardiopsis_A potens. Next base: position 9,633 of record NZ_ANBB01000076.1, on the reverse strand, counting down.
CCGGAGGGGTGCACGCAGAACAGCGGCGCGGCGGTGCCGCCGGCGCGGAGCGGCACCACGCCGTCGGGGAGCCGCGGCCCCTCCTCCCCCGGTCCGGCCAGGGCGGCCAGGCCGGCCGGGGTGGGGTGGGCGAACAGGTCGGCGATGGACGGGGAGGCCCCGGTCTCCGCGGCGATCCGGGCGCGCAGCCGCACCAGCAGCATGGAGTGGCCGCCGGAGGCGAAGAAGTCGTCGTCCGCCCCGACCTCGGGCACCCCGAGGACCTCGGCGAACAGCGAGCACAGCAGCGCCTCGCGGGTGGTGCGCGGCGGCCGGCCGGGGGCGGCGGCCGCCGCCTCGGGCACCGGGAGCGCGTCCCGGTCCAGCTTCCCGTGCGCGGTCAGCGGCAGCGCACCGATCGCGGTGTAGGCGGCGGGCAGCATGTAGTCCGGCAGCCGCTCGGCCAGGTGCCGGCGGAGCACCGCGGGGTCGGCGGCCTGCTCCCCGGCGCCGGGCGCGGGCACCGTGTAGGCGGCGATCCGCCGGTCCCCCGGGGACGGCTCCCAGGTGTCCACCGCGGCGGCGGCCACCGCCGGGTGCTCCTCCAGGGCGGCGGCGATCTCGCCCAGCTCGATCCGGAAGCCGCGCACCTTCACCTGGTCGTCGGAGCGGCCGATGTAGTCGACCGACCCGTCGGGCAGCCGCCGGACCAGGTCGCCGGTGCGGTACATCCGCTCGCCGGGGGCGCCGAACGGGTCGGCGGTGAACCGCTCCGCGGTGGTGCCGAACCGGCCCAGGTAGCCGCGGGCCACCCCGGCGCCGGCCAGGTAGAGCTCGCCGACCACGCCGGCCGGCACCGGGCGCAGCCGCTCGTCCAGCACGTAGGCGCGGGTGTTGGCGGTGGGCCGGCCGATCACCGGCCGCCCGTTCTCGTCCAGCCGGGCCGAGAGCGCGTCCACGGTGGTCTCGGTGGGCCCGTAGAGGTTGTGCACCGCGGTGCCGGGCAGGTCGCGCAGCCGGTTCCACAGGGTCGGCGGCACCGCCTCCCCGCCGACGCCCATGGTGAGCGGGGCGCCGCGGGAGCCGTCCTCGCCGGGGACGCCCAGGCCCGCGGCGAGCAGCTGGGCGGCGTGCGAGGGCGCCGTCTCGATGAAGTCGATGCGCTCCTCGCGCAGCCGGCGCACCAGCAGCTCGGGGTCGTGCATCTCGTCCTCGGTGACGATGTGCAGGGCGTGCCCGTCGAGTAGCCACAGCTGCGGCTGCCAGGACGCGTCGAACGCGAACGACCAGGAGTGGCCGACGCGCAGCCGGTCCCGCCCGGCGCGGCGCCGGGTGGGCAGGTAGAGCGTCTCCCGGTGCGAGGCGAACAGGTTGGCCACGCTGCGGTGCTGCACCTGGACGCCCTTGGGGCGGCCGGTGGAGCCGGAGGTGTAGATGGTGTAGGCGACGCAGTCGTCGCGCAGCGGGGCGCGGCGATCGGCGTCGGTGGGCGCGGTTGCGGGGCGGCCCGCCCCGGCGGAGCCGTCCAGCACCAGGCGGGGCGGCCCGCCGAGGGCGGCGACCCGCTCCTCCAGCCGCGGGTCGGTGACGACCAGCGCGGGCGCGGCGTCCGCCAGCATCCCGGCGATCCGGTCGTCGGGGTAGGCCGGGTCGATCGGCAGGTAGCCCGCGCCGGACTTGAGCACCGCCAGGATCGCCGCGACGGTGTGCGCGGTGCGCGGCAGCACCAGGGCGACCAGGTCCTCGGGGCCGGCGCCGCGCGCGATGAGCTCGTGCGCGAGCCGGTTGGCGCGGGCGTCGAGCTCGCCGAAGCTCCACTCGTCGGCGCCGCACAGCACCGCGGGGGCGGCCGGGTCCTCGGCGACCCGGCGCTCGAACAGCTCCGGCAGGGTGACCCGCTCGGCGGGGACGTCCGGGCCCTGGGCGGCGGCGGCCAGGGCGCGCCGCTCGTCGGCGCCGAGCAGCGGGATGCGGCCCAGCCGCGTCCCGGGGTCGGCGGCCACCGCCTCCAGCAGCCGCTCCAGCCGGACCAGGATGTTCTCCGCGGTGGCGCGGTCGAACAGGTCGGTGGCGTAGACCAGGGCGCACTCCATGCCGCCCGCGCCGGCGGCGTCGGAGAACTCGAAGGCCAGGTCGAACTTTGCCGCGTCGGCGCGCACCGGGTGCGGGCGGACGCCCAGCCCGGCCATCTCCGGGGGCGTGCGCGGGCCCCGCTGGTAGGCCAGCATCACCTGGAACAGCGGGTGCCGGCTCATCGAGCGGACCGGGTTGAGCAGGTCGACCAGGCGCTCGAAGGGGATGCCGGCGTGCTCGTAGGCGGCCAGGCCGGTGGCGCGGGCCCGGGACAGCAGCTCGGTGAACGCGGGGTCGCCGGAGGTGTCGGTGCGCAGCACCAGGGTGTTGACGAAGAACCCGACGAGGTCGTCCAGCTCGGCGTCGTCCCGGCCGGCCACCGGGGTGCCCAGCGGCACGTCGGTGCCGGCGCCCAGCCGGGTGAGCAGGCCGGCGACCGCGGCCTGCAGCACCATGAAGGTGCTCACCCCGGCGGAGCCGGCCAGCTCGCGCAGCCGGGCGTTGAGCTCGGGGCCCAGCTCGGTGCGGACCGCGTCCCCGGCGCCGCGGGCCACCGCCGGGCGGGGGCGGTCGGTGGGCAGCGGCAGCTCCTCGGGGAGCCCGCGCAGCGCCTCCCGCCAGAAGCCGGCCTGCCGGGACGCCTCGCTGTCCGGGTCGTCCTCGGAGCCGAGCAGCGCCCGCTGGTGCGCGCCGTAGTCGGCGTACTGCACCGGCAGCGGCGCCCAGTCCGGTGCGGAGCCGGCGTGCCGCGCGGTGTAGGCGGCGCCGAGGTCGCGCAGGAGCGGCCGGGCCGACCAGCCGTCGGCGGCGATGTGCTGCACCACGATGAGCAGCACGTGGTCGTCGGGGCCGAGCCGGTACAGCAGGGCGCGCAGCGGCGGCTCGGACTCCAGCCGGAACCCGGTGGCGGCGGCCTCGGCCAGCGCCCCGTCGAGCCCGTCTTCGGCGATGTCGATCACCGGCAGCTCGGGGCGGCCCTGCTCGGGGGCGAGGATGCGCTGGTAGGGCGCGCCGTCCTCGTCGGGGAAGACGGTGCGCAGCGGCTCGTGCCGGTCGGTGAGGTCGCCGAGCGCGGCGCGCAGCGCCGGCACGTCGAGCCGGCCGGTGAGGCGGGCACAGAACGGAATGTTGTAGGTGGCGCTCGGCCCGTCCAGCCGGTACAGGAACCACATCCGCCGCTGGGCGTAGGAGAGCGGGCGCCGCTCCGCCTCCCCGGCCGGGCGGAGCGCGGGGCGGGCCCGATCCGCGCCGAGGCGGCGGACCAGGCGGGCCACGGTGGGCGCGTCGAAGACGGTGCGCAGCGCGACCTCGCGGCCCAGCGCGGAGCGGATCCGCGCGACCAGGCGGCCGGCCAGCAGCGAGTGGCCGCCGAGCGCGAAGAAGTCGTCGTCGATGCCGACCTCGGGCACCCCCAGCACGTCCGCGAAGAGGTCGCAGAGCAGCTGCTCGACCGGGTCGCGGGCGGGGCGGCGGACCGCGAGCGCGGCGAAGTCGGGCCCGGGCAGCGCGGAGCGGTCCACCTTGCCGTTGGGCAGCACCGGCAGCGCCTCCATCGGCACCACCGCCGCGGGCACCATGGCGGCGGGCAGCCGCTCGGCGAGCAGGTCGCGCAGGCGCGCCGGGGAGGCGTCGGCGCCCTCGGCGGGCACCGCGTAGCCGACCAGCGCCGCGGACCCGGAGCCGTCGGTGCGCACCGCCACGGCCGCGGCGGCGACCCCGGGCAGCGCCGCCAGCGCCGCCTCCACCTCCTCCGGTTCGACCCGGAAGCCGCGGATCTTCACCTGGTTGTCGGTGCGGCCGAGGAACTCCAGCTCCCCGTCGCCGTTCCAGCGGACCAGGTCGCCGGTGCGGTACATGCGCGCCCCGGGCGGGCCGTCCGGGTCGGCGGTGAACCGCGCCGCGGTGAGGCCGGGCCGGTTCAGGTAGCCGCGGGCCAGTACGGCGGCCCGCCCCGGGTCGGCCTCGGCCAGGTACAGCTCGCCGGGGACGCCGGGCGGGACCGGGCGCAGGCCGCGGTCGAGGACGCGGGCGCGCACCCCGGGGTCGGGGCGGCCGATGGGCACCCGCTCGCCGGGGCGGGGGCCGCAGGCGCCGATGGTGGCGTTGACGATGCCTTCGGTGGGGCCGTAGCAGTTGAACATCGGCCCGCGGGCGGCGAACCGGCGGACCAGGGCGGGCGGCACCGCCTCGGTGCCGGCCAGCACCGTCATGCCGGCGGGCAGCTCGACGTCCTCGGGCAGCGCGGAGAGCAGCGCCGGCGGCAGGGCGGCGTGGGTGACGCCCTGCTCGTGCAGGAAGTCGGCGAGCGGCGGGGCGGGCACCCGGAGCTCGTCGGGGACCACCACCAGGCGGCCTCCGCCGAGCAGGCCGATGCACATCTCCCAGAACGCGACGTCGAACCCGGGCGAGCCGAACTGGGAGATGCGCGCGCCCTCGGCGGCGCCGATCCGGTCCCGGGCGGTGGCGGCCAGCTTGGCTATGCCGGCGTGCGGGACGACGACTCCTTTCGGCGTCCCGGTGGAGCCGGAGGTGTAGATGACGTAGGCGGCGGAGTCCGGGGTGAGCGGGGCGGTCCGGTCCGCGTCGGTCGGCGCGTCGGCGCGGGCGGCGGCCGCCTCGGCGGCGTCCCGGCCGTCCGGGACGAGCAGCGGGGCACCGGTGAGGCCGGCGATCCGCTCGGCCAGCCCGTCGGAGGCGAGGGCGCACACCGGGTCGGCGTCGGCGAGCATCACCGCGATCCGCTCGTCGGGGTGGGCCGGGTCCAGGGCGAGGTAGGCGGCACCGGACTTGAGCACCGCCACCAGGGCGATGATGAGTTCCGGGGAGCGCGGCAGCGCCACCGCGACGGTGCGCTCCGGGCCGGCGCCGCGGGCGATGAGGGCGTGCGCCAGCCGGTTGGCGCGCTCCTCCACCTCGGCGGCGGTGTAGGCGGCGCCCTTGCCGGTGAGGGCGGTGGCGCCGGGGTCGGCGGCGACCCGGCGCTCGAACAGCTCGGGGAAGGTGGCCGGGGGCACGTCCACCGGGCCGCCGGACTCGGTACGGGCGAGCTCCTCCCGTTCGCCGGGGCCGCCCAGGGCGAGCGCGGAGACGGGGGCGTCCGGGTCGGCGGTGATCGCGTCGAGCAGCCCGGTCAGCCAGCCGGCGGCGCGTCGGGCGAACCCGGCGGGCACCCGGTCGGGGCGGTGGCCCAGCTTGAGCCGGAGCCCGCCGCCGGGGGCGCCGCCGGGCACTGCCGCGGCGGACAGCGGGTAGTGGGTGGCGTCGGCGGAGCCGCGCACCCGCGCCGCCAGGCCCGGCACGCCCTCGGCCGGGTCGGCGCCCTCCAGCGGGTAGTTCTCGAACACCAGCAGGGTGTCGAACAGGTCGGCGGCGCCGGCCGCGCTCTGGATGTCGGCGAGGCCGAGGTGGACGTGGTCCAGGAGGCGGGCCTGCTCGTCGCGGATCCGGGTGAGCAGGCCGGCGGCGCTCTCCCCGCGGCGCAGCGCCACCCGCACCGGGACGGTGTTGATGAACAGGCCGATCATCGACTCGGCGCCGTGCAGCTCGGCGGGGCGGCCGGACACGGTGGTGCCGAACACCACGTCGCCGGTGTCGAGCAGCCGGGCCAGCAGCAGCCCCCAGGCCGCCTGCAGCACCGTGTTGGGGGTGACGCCGCGCTCCCGGGCGACCCGCTCGATCCGGCCGCTCAGCTCGGCGGGGAGGTCCACCACGACGCCCTGCGGGTCGGCCTCGGGCGCGGCGCCGCCCGCCCCGGCCCGCGCCGGGGAAGAGCGCGGGCCGGGGCCGTCCGGGCCGTCCCCGGGGAGCGGCCCGGACGGCCCGGACGGTTCGGCCGGGACCGCCTCGGCCAGGCGGGTGGGTCCGGGCAGGTCGCGCAGTGCTTCGCGCCAGGCCTGCTCGGCGGCGGGGCGGTCCCGGGCGCTCAGCCAGGCCAGGTAGTGCCGGTAGGGGGCGGGGCGGGGCGGCCGGTCGGGCCCGTCCGCCGCGTAGATCCGGAACAGGTCGCGCACCAGCAGCGGCAGCGACCAGCCGTCGAGCAGGATGTGGTGGTGGGTGACGGCCAGCACGTGCCGGTCCGGGGCGGTGCGGACGAGCACGAACCGGATCGCCGGGGGCCGGGCCAGGTCGAAGCGGGCGGCCCGCTCCGCTTCGAGCAGGGCGTCCAGTTCGCCGCCGGAGGCCTCGGCCTCCCGCCAGGCGGCCGGGACCGAGCGGCCGATCAGGGCGGCCGGCTGGCCGTTCTTCCGGCGGCGGAAGGCCGCCCGCAGCTGGGGGTGGCGCTGGAGCAGCCCGTCGGCGGCGCGGCGCAGCCGGGCCGCGTCGAGGGGGCCGTCCAGTTCGAGGGCGACCTGGACGTTGTAGGCGTCGGCCGCGCCCCCGCCGAGTCCGCTGTGGAAGAGCAGCCCCTCCTGGAGGGGCGTCAGCGGGAGGATGTCCTCCAGTCCGGATGCGCTGCTCACGTGGGTTCGCCTTTCTGGACGTCCTGGGTCGGTTGCGGCGGGGGTGCGGGGCGGCGGGGCGCCCTCTCCGGTCAGAGGTCCCATTCCGCCTCGAATTCGTCGATCTCGTCCTGCGCGAGCCCGCCGAAGGTCAGGTCGGAGGGGGTGCGGCCGCCGGCGGTGGGGTCGTCGGCGTGCGCGGCCGCGCCGGCGAGCTGGTCCAGCCAGCCCCGGGCGAGGGCGCCCGCCTCGGCGTCGGTGAACAGCCGGCCGGGCCAGGCCCAGGTCGCGGTGAGCACCGGCCCGCCGGGGCCGTCGTGGACCGCGGCCACCACCTCGAACGGGTAGGCCACCGGGGCCTGCGGGTCGGTGCCGGGCGGCAGCGAACCGGTCTCCGGGGCGGCCCCCCACTCCTCGCCCTCCGCGGCGGCGGTGATCCGGCCGAGGTGGTTGAAGAGCAGCACCGGGGCGGCGCCGGCGGCGAGCCCGGGCTCGCCCGGGCGGCCGCCCGCCGGGTAGCGGAGCAGGCCGTGGCCGGTTCCGCCGCCGGGGACCGCGCGCAGCCGCTCCTTGACCCGCTTGAGGGCGTCGCCGGCGTCGCTCCGGCCGGCCCGGGCGCGGGCCGGGTCGAGCCCGGCGGTGTCCAGCCGCACCGGGTGCACGGCGGTGAACCAGCCGACGGTGCCGGTCGGGTCGACCCCGGGGGCGCCGTCCTGGTCGCGGCCGTGCCGCTCCATGTCGATCAGGAGCGGGGCGCCGGGGTCGGCGCCGCGCCCGGACCGCCACTCGGCGAAGGCCAGCGCGAGCGCGCTCAGCAGCACGTCGTCGACGGCCGCGTTGAACAGGGCGGGCACCCGGCCGAGCAGCGCGCCGGTGGTCTCCGGGTCGAGCCGGACGGTGGTGCGGCGCAGCGTCGCCGCGGTGTCGCGGTCCGGGTCGGGGGCGGGTTCGCAGGCGGGGACGGGGGCGACGGCCTCCAGCCAGTGCGGCAGTTCGGCGGAGCGGTCCCGCCCGGCCTGGGTGCGCGCCCACCGCTCGAAGGTGGCCGGCGCCGCGGGGAGCGAGACCGGGCCGGGGGCCGCGGCGGCCTTCCACGCGGCCGCCAGGTCGCCGCGGAGGATGTGCCAGGACACCCCGTCGACGACCAGGTGGTGCGCGGTGAGGACGAGCCGCCCGGGGGCGGCCCCCCGGTCCAGCAGGACGGCCCGGAGCATGGCCCCGCCCTCGGGGTCGAGTTCTCCCTGGGCGTGTCCGGCGGCCTCGGCGGCGGCGCGGGCCAGCGCCTCCCCGTCCAGTCCGCGCGCGTCCCTGCTGCTCAGCACGTCCGCGGCGCGGACCGCCCCGGGGTCGGCGACGACCAGCCTCGGCCCGTCCCCGGCCGCGCCCGCGGCGCCGCCCCTGTCGGCGCCGCCTTCCGGGAGGACCAGGCGGGAGCGGAGCATCGGGTGCGCGTCCAGCACCGCCTGCAGGGTGCGCTCCAGGCGCCCGGGGCCGGCGGCCGCGGGGGTGTGCACGACCATGGACTGGCTGAACCGGGCGAACGGTCCGCCGCGTTCCAGCATCCAGTGCATGACCGGGGTGAACGGCACCGTTCCGGTGTCCTCGGCGTCCGGTCCGGCGGGGGTTTCGGAGACCTCGGAGGCCACCGCGGCCAGGCCGGCCGGGGTCTGCTCGGTGAACACGTCGGCGGGGGTGAGCTCCAGGCCGGCGGCGCGGGCCCGGCCGACCAGGCGGATCGCCTGGATGCTGTCGCCGCCCAGGGCGAAGAAGCCGTCGTCGGCGGAGACCGGCCCCGCCCCGAGGACCTCGGCGAAGAGGCCGCAGAGCAGCTCCTCCGCCGGCCCTTCGGCGGCCCGGCCGGGGCGCTCCCCGGCGGCGGGGCCGGCGGGTTCGGGCAGCGCGCGGCGGTCCAGCTTGCCGTTGGGGGTGAGCGGGAACTCGGGGAGGACGAGGATCTCGGCGGGGACCATGTGGTCCGGCAGCCGCTCGGCCAGGCCCCGGCGCAGCTCGCCGGGGTCGGGGGCGGCCCCGGCGCGCGGCACCGCGTAGCCGGTGATCCGCGGGGAGCCGGAGGCTCCGCCGTGCACGGCGGCGACGGCGCCGCCCACCCCGGGCAGCCGGCCCAGGGCGTCCTCGATCTCGCCGAGTTCGATTCGCAGGCCGCGGATCTTGACCTGGAAGTCGGTGCGGCCGAGGAACTCGATCGGGCCGGGCAGGCCGTCCGGCCCGGCCTTGCCCCATCGGACCAGGTCGCCGGTGCGGTACATCCGCTCGCCCGGTTCACCGAACGGGCAGGCCACGAACCGGTCGGCGGACAGGTCGGGGCGGCCGGCGTAGCCGCGGGCCAGCTGCGCCCCGGCCAGGTAGAGCTCGCCCGGGACGCCCGGCGGGACCGGCCGCAGCGCCCCGTCCAGCACGTAGACCCGGGTGTTCCACACCGGCGCCCCGATCGGCACCGAGCCACCGGCACCGGAGGAGGCGGGAGAAAGGGGAGAGAGGACCTCTCCCGCCCTGCCGACCGCACCGGTGGAAAGGACACCGGCGCTCTCCCGGCCATGGACGCCTCCGTCCGCATCGGCGGCCTCGCCGTGTGCCGTCTCGCCGGTCGGCGAGCCCGGCCCGCTGGAAGCGGTGGGCCGGAGGACGGCGGCCGCGCTCGGATCGGTGTTCCCCGTGTTCTCCGAGTCGCGGACGTCTCCGACTGTGCCGGCGGCGGCGCCCTGTGCCGCGATGGCAGGCGGCCGGAGTGCATCGAAGCAGGTGACGTCCACGGCGGCCTCGGTCGGGCCGTACAGGTTGTGCAGGCCCACGCCCGGCAGCACCTCGGCGAACCGCTCCGCCGCATCGGCGCCCAGCGCCTCCCCGGAGGCGAACACCCGGCGCAGCGACGGCGGGACCGGGGCGGCGGCGACCGCGGGGTCCTCCAGGAAGGCGCGGAGCATGGACGGTACGAAGTGCACCGTGCTCACGTCCTGTTCGGCGATGAGCCGGGCCAGGCGGGCGGGGTCGCGGTGCGCCCCCGGCTCGGCGACGACCAGCCCCGCACCGACCGCGAACGGCCAGAAGAACTCCCACACCGACACATCGAACGACGCCGGCGTCTTCTGCAGCACCCGATCGGCGGCGGTCAGACCGTAGGCGT
>NZ_ANBB01000075.1 GCF_000341105.1 Nocardiopsis potens DSM 45234 | reverse complement strand
CCAACCGGTTCACGATCGCCCCGTGCGGCACCGCCACACCCTTCGGACGCCCCGTCGAACCCGACGTGAAGATCACATACGCAGGGTGCTCCGCAAGCAGCCGCCCCCGCCGATCCGCATCCGACACCGGATCGGCGGAGCGCCCGGCGGTCTCGCCCGCGTCCGGGGCGACCAGCTCCAGTCCGGGGGCCTCCGGCAGCAGCCGCGCGCTCTCCTCGTCGCAGACCGCGCAGAGCGGGGCGGCG
>NZ_ANBB01000074.1 GCF_000341105.1 Nocardiopsis potens DSM 45234 | reverse complement strand
CGGCACCGCCACACCCTTCGGACGCCCCGTCGAACCCGACGTGAAGATCACATACGCAGGGTGCTCCGCAAGCAGCCGCCCCCGCCGATCCGCATCCGACACCGGATCGGCGGAGCGGACCTCCAGGCGGCCCTGGACGCGCGGGTCGTCCAGCAGCACGGTCTCCGGTCCGTCCCCGTCCGGCAGCGACCGTGCCGTCGCGGTGTCGGAGAGCACCAGCAGCGGCGCCGCGGTGCGGAGCATGTAGGCCAGCCGGCCGGCGGGCAGGTCGGTGTCGAGCGGCAGATACGCCGCCCCCGCCTGCACAACCGCATGCAGAGCCACCACCAGCTCCACCGAACGCGGCAACGCCACCGCCACCACCGACTCCGGACCCGCACCTCGCGCCACCAGCTCACGCGCCAACCGCGCCACCCGCCCATCGAACTCCGCACGGGAGACGGACTCGCCCCCGAAGAGCAGGGCGGGCCCTGCCTCCCGGGTACCGGGGGCCGCGGCCAGCAGCTCGGGCAGCGTCCGCGGCGGGACGGGGTGCGCGGCGGCGCCGCGCTCGGCGTCCAGGGCGCGCCGTTCGGCCGGCAGCAGCACGTCGGCGGTGCCCACGGGGCGCGCCGGGTCGGCCAGGACGGCGGTGAGCACCCGGGTGAACCGCTCGGCCAGCGCCTGCACGGTCTCCGGGTCGAACAGGGCCGCGGCGTAGCGGATCACGCCGTCCAGCCCGTCCTCGCCGGGGCGTTCGATGAAGGCGAACTCCAGGTCGAACTTGGCGCTGTCGATGACCCGGTCGTCCAGGCGGGTGCGGAGCCCGAAGAGGCCGCCGGTGTCGGCGGGGCGGATCTGCTGCGCCACCATCACCTGGAACAGCGGGTTGCGGCCGGCGACCCGGGCCGGGGCCGCGGCGTCCACGGCGTCCTCGAACGGCAGGTCGGCGTTGTCGTGCGCGGCGAGGTCGGCGGCGCGCACCCGGCCCAGCAGTTCCGTGAAGCCGGGGTCGCCGGACAGGTCGGTGCGGAGCACCAGCGTGTTGAGGAACATGCCGACCAGGTCGTGCAGCGCCTCGTCGGTGCGGTTGGCGGCGGGCGCCCCCAGTGCGACGTCGTCGCCGGCGCCCATCCGGTGCAGCAGCACGGCGACGGCGGTGCGCAGCACCATGAAGCGGGTGGTGCCGGTGGACTCGGCCAGCTCCTCGGCGGCCTTGCGGAGCGCGGGCGGCACCCGGAACCCGACCACGCCGCCGTCGGCCGGCATTCCGCCGGCCGGCCGGGGCCGGTCGGCGGGGAGCGCCGTCTCCTCGGGGAGGCCGGCCAGCGCCTCGGCCCAGAACGCCCGCTGCCGGGCGGCCGCGCTGCCCGGGTCGTCCCCGTCGCCGAGCAGTTCGGCCTGCCAGGCGGCGTAGTCGGCGTACTGGACCGGGATCGGCGCCTGGTCCGGGGCCCGCCCGTCCAGGCGGGCCAGGTAGGCGGTGTCCAGGTCGCGCAGGAAGGGCGCCTGGGACCACTCGTCCACCGCGATGTGGTGGAAGACGACCAGCAGCAGGTGCTCGTCCTCGCCCTCGGGGAAGAGGGTGAACCGGACCGGCAGGTCGGAGCCGAGGTCGAACGGGGCCCGCGCGGCCGCCTCGACCCGGTGGTCCGCCCCGGCCGCCCCGTCCTGCGGGGCGGCGGTGCGCGGCTCCTCGACGCGGAGCGGATCGGCGGGGAGGGCGTCCTCCGGGACCACCTGCTGGACCGGTTCGGCGGCGCCCTCGGGCAGCGGGAACCTGGTGCGCAGCACCTCGTGCCGGAGCAGCACGTCGCGGGCGGCGGCGGCCAGGGCCGCGCGGTCCAGGGGGCCGGAGATCCGCAGTGCCCAGGGGACGTTGTAGGCGTCGGAGCCCGGGTTCATCCCGTCCAGCAGCCACAGCCGGCGCTGTTCGGCGGAGAGCGGCGCGGGGGCGTCCGGGTCGGTGCGGCGGGCCAGGGGCGGGCGGGCGGCCGCGGGCCGGTCCCCGCCGGAGGCGGCGGAGCGCGCGGCGGTGCGGGCCGCGAGCCCGGCGACGGTGGGCGCCTCGAACAGGTCGCGGACGCCGATGTCCAGGCCGAGGCGGGCGCGCATCCGGTTGACCGTCCGCGCGGCGGCGAGCGAGTGCCCGCCGCTGGTGAAGAAGTCGTCGTGCACGCCGAGCGAGGGCAGGCCGAGGACCTCGGCGGCGATCGCGCACATCTCCCGCTCGGTCTCGTCCCGGGGCTCGCCGCCCGCGGCCCTGGCGGACTCGGTGGTCCCGGCCGCACCGTCTGCGCCGGGGGCGAGCAGCAGCCGGGCGCGGAGCGGCCCTGAAGAGGAGGGCCGTCCCTCTTCCGGAGCGCCTCGGCCGGGACCGGTGCCGGCACGCAGGGAACCACCGCCGCCTGAAGGGCCTTCGGCGGAGGCGGCGGACGACGAGCGGGGCCCCGAAGGCTCCGCACCGGAAACGGCGGGCGACGGGAGGGACTTGCGGTCGATCTTGCGGTTCTCGGTCAGCGGGAACGCGTCCAAGGCGACGAACGCCGAGGGGACCATGTAGTCGGGCAGCGTTTCGGCCAGCGCCGCGCGGAGCCGGGCCGGGTCGGGGTCCGCGCCTCCGGGCTCGGGGACCAGGTAGCCGACCAGGTAGGCCTGGCCGGGGACGTCCTCGCGGGCGGTCACCACCGCCTGGCCGACGCCTTCGGCCCGGGACAGCGCCTCCTCGACCTCGCCGAGTTCGATCCGGAAGCCGCGCACCTTGACCTGGTGGTCGCCGCGGCCCAGGTACTCCAGGGCACCGTCGGCGCGCCACCGCACCACGTCGCCGGTGCGGTACATCCGCTCCCCCGGCGCACCGAACGGGCACGCCACGAACCGCTCCGCGGACAGGTCCGGGCGGCCGGCGTAGCCGCGGGCCAGCCCTTCGCCGGAGATGTACAGGTCGCCGGGGACGCCGACCGGGACCGGGCGCAGCGACGCGTCCAGCACGTACACCCCGGTGTTGGCGATCGGGGCGCCGATGTCCACCGGCTCGCCGACGCGCACCCGGGAGACCGTGGACCAGATGGTGGTCTCGGTCGGCCCGTACAGGTTGGCGGTGTGCGCGGTGCGCGCCGCCATCCGCTCCGCCAGGTCGCGCGGGAGCGCCTCGCCGCCGACCAGGGCGCGCAGGCCGTCCAGGGCCTCCGGCCGGTCCTCGGCCAGGGCGCGCCAGAGGGCGGGGGTGGCCTGCATGACCGTCGCCCCGCTCTCCTCGGCCAGGTCGGCGAGGGCGGCGGGGTCGCGCACGGTGTCCCGGTCGGCCAGCACCAGCTCCGCCCCCTGCATCAGCGGCAGGTACAGCTCCAGGGCGGAGATGTCGAAGCCCACGGTGGTCACCGCGAGCCACCGGTCGCCGGCGTCCAGCGGGAACCGCTCCGCCATGTCCAGCAGGAAGTTGAGCAGCGCGCGGTGCGGGACCACCACGCCCTTGGGGCGGCCGGTGGAGCCGGAGGTGTAGAGCACGTAGGCGGCGGAGTCGGGGTGCGGGTCCAGGAAGGAGAGCACCGCGCCGGCCGCCTGGGACGCGGCCGCGCCGCCGGGGGCGTCCGGGCCGAGCAGCAGCCGGGCCGGGCCGGCCGGCAGCACCGGGTCGAGTTCGGGGGTGGTGACCAGGAGGCGGGCACCGGAGTCGGCGAGCATGTAGGCGATCCGGTCGGCCGGGAAGTCCGGGTCGATCGGCAGGTAGGCGGCGCCGGTGCGGCCGACCGCGAGCAGTGCGGCGACCAGGTCGGCGCCGCGCGGCAGCGCCACCGCCACCACCGATTCGCGGACCGCGCCGGCGGCGGCCAGCCGGGCGGCGACCGCGTCGGCGCGGCGGGCCAGCTCGGCGTAGCCGACCCGCTCGCTCCCGGCGCGCACGGCGGTGCGGTCCGGGTGCTCGGCGGCGGTGCGGGCGATGCGCCGGGCCAGCCCCGGGGCGGGGACCGGGCGGGCGGTGGCCCCGGCGCCGCGCAGCAGGGCGCTGCGCTCGGCGTCGGTGAGCACCTCGTGTTCGCCGACCGGGACGTCCGGCGCGACCAGCAGGGCGATCAGCACTTGGCGGAACCGCTCCGCCAGGCCCTCGGCGGTGGCCCGGTCGAAGCGGGCGGTGGCGTAGCGCAGGTTCGCGGCCAGCCCTCCGCCGCCGGGGAACTCGGCGAAGGTGAACTCCAGGTCGAGCTTGGAGGTGGCGATGTCGATCGGGTGCACCGAGGAGTCGGTGCCGAGCAGCCCGGGGTGGTCGGGTTCGCGCTGGTAGGTCAGCATGACCTGGAAGAGCGGGTGGCGTGCGGCGGAGCGGGACGGGTCGGTCTCCCGCACCACCGCCTCGAACGGGACGCCGGCGTGCGCGAACGCCTCGATGTCGGCCTCGCGGATCCGCGCCAGCAGCTCCCGGCCGGTGGGCGCCCCGGACAGGTCGGTGCGCAGGGTGAGCATGTTCAGGAACATGCCGACCGCGTCGTGCACGGCGGTGTCGTCCCGGTTGGTGACCGGGGTGCCGACGGGGATGTCGTCGCCGGCGCCCATCCGGTGCAGCAGCACCGCGACGGCGGCCTGGAGGACCATGAAGACGGTGGTGCCGTGCGCGGCGGCGGCGCGGCGCAGTGCGGCGGCGGTGTCGGCGTCCAGGTCGAAGCGGACGGTCGCGCCGGCACCGTCGGCGACGGCGGGCCGCGGCCGGTCCGCGGGCAGGGCGGTCTCGGCGGGCAGCCCGTCCAGCGCGCGCCGCCAGTAGGCGAGCCCGCGCCCCATCGGCGACCCGGGGTCGGCGGCGTCGCCGAGCCAGGACCGCTGCCAGCGGGCGAAGTCGGTGTAGCGGACCGCGGGCCGCTCCCAGCGGGGCTCCTCGCCGGCGGTGCGGGCGGTGTAGGCGGTGTCCAGGTCGCGGACGAACGGCGTCTCCGACCACTCGTCGGTGGCGATGTGGTGGAAGCAGAGCGCCAGCACCGCGTCGTCGGGCGCGGTGCGGATCAGCGCGGCCCGCACCGGGACGTCGGTGCGCACGTCGAAGGGGGTGTGCAGCACCTCGGCGACGGCCCGGTCGAGCCGGGCCGGGTCGGCGCCGGCGTCCTCGGTGCGGAGCAGTTCGGGGACCCGGCCCATGGGCAGCACGCGCGGCCGCGGCCCCTCCCCGTCGTCGGCGTGGACCGTGCGCAGCACGTCGTGCCGGGCGACGGTGTCGCGGAGCGCCAGGGCGAGGGCGGCGGCGTCGACGGGGCCGCGCAGCCGGAAGGCGAGCGGGACGTTGTAGGCCGGTCCGGGGCCGTGCAGCTCCTCGTGGAACCAGATGCGCTCCTGGGCGTAGGAGAGCGGGGCGTCGTCGTCGGGGCCGGGGTGGGCGGTGAGCGGCGGGCGGTCGTCGCCGCCGGAGCGCTCCTGGAGCAGGGCGGCGAGGCGGGCCGGTTCGGGGGCGTCGAACAGGTCGCGGACCCGGGCGTGCAGGCCGAGCTCGGCGCGGATCCGGTTGGCGGCGCGGGTGGCGAGCAGCGAGTGGCCGCCGAGCGCGAAGAAGTCCTGGTGCACCCCGATCGGGGCGCTGCCGAGCACTTCGCCGAGGACGGCGCAGATCCGCTCCTCGACGGGGGTGCGCGGCGCGGCGTCCGGGGCGGGGCGGTCCCCGGCGGCGGCACCGGCGCCTGCGGGGGCGGGCAGCGCCTTGCGGTCGATCTTGCGGTTCTCGGTCAGCGGGAACGCGTCCAGGGCGACGAACGCCGAGGGGACCATGTAGTCGGGCAGCGTTTCGGCCAGCGCCGCGCGGAGCCGGGCCGGGTCGGTGTCGGCGCCGTCCTCGAACACCGCATAGCCGACCAGGTGGGCCTGGCCGGGGACGTCCTCGCGGGCGGTGACCACGGCCTGGGCGACGCCGGGCAGCCGGCCGAGCCGGACCTCGACCTCGCCGAGCTCGATCCGGAAGCCGCGCACCTTGACCTGGTGGTCGCCGCGGCCCAGGTACTCCAGGGCGCCGTCGGCGCGGCGGCGCACCACGTCGCCGGTGCGGTACATCCGCTCCCCGGGGGCGCCGAACGGGCAGGCGACGAACCGCTCCGCGGTCAGGTCCGGGCGGCCGGCGTAGCCGCGGGCCAGCCCTTCGCCGGAGATGTACAGGTCGCCGGGGACGCCGACCGGGACCGGGCGCAGGGCGGAGTCGAGGACGTAGGCCCCGGTGTTGGCGATCGGGGCGCCGATGTCCACCGGTTCGCCGGGGCGGACCCGGGAGGCGGTGGACCAGATGGTGGTCTCGGTGGGGCCGTACAGGTTGGTGACCGAGGGGGCGCGGGCGGCGAGCCGCTCGGCCAGGTCGGTGGGGAGCGCTTCCCCGCCGACGAGGACCCGGAGCCGGTCGAGCACCGCCGGGCGCTCGTCGGCCAGGGCGCGCCAGAGGGCGGGGGTGGCCTGCATGACCGTGGCGCCGGCCCGTTCGGCCAGGTCGGCGAGGGCGGCGGGGTCGCGCACGGTGTCCCGGTCGGCCAGCACCAGTTCGGCGCCGTGCATCAGCGGCAGGTACAGCTCCAGGGCGGAGATGTCGAAGCCCACGGTGGTCACCGCGAGCCACCGGTCGTCCGCGCCGAGCGGGAACCGCTCCCCCATGTCCCGCAGGAAGTTGAGCAGGCCCCGCTCGGGGACCACCACTCCCTTGGGGCGGCCGGTGGAACCGGAGGTGTAGAGCACGTAGGCGGCGCCGTGCCGGCGGGCCGCCGCGGCGGGGGCCGTGGTCGCCCGGTCGGCGGTGCCGGGCGCGGGGTCGGCCTGCTCCGGGCCGGCGGGGCCGAGCAGCACCCGCTCCGGGCCCTCGGGCAGCTCCTTGTCCAGCTCGGGGGTGGTGACCAGGAGGCGGGCGCCGGAGTCGGCGAGCATGTAGGCGATCCGGTCGGCCGGGAAGTCCGGGTCGATCGGCAGGTAGGTGCTGCCCAGCCGGCTCGCCGCGAGCAGCGCGGCGACCAGGTCGGCGCCGCGCGGCAGGGCGATCGCGACGACCGTCTCCCGGGCCGCGCCGGCGGCGGCCAGCCGGGCGGCGACCGCGTCGGCGCGGCGGACCAGCCCGGCGTAGTCCAGCCTGCTCTCGGCGGTGCGCAGCGCGGGGGCGCCGGGGGCGCGCCGGGCCGCTGCGGCGACCTGGTCGGCGACGGAGTCCTCGGGCACCGGGCGGGGTTCGGGGGGCGCGGTGAGCAGGGCGCGCTCGGCGGCGCCGACCAGGTCGAGCGAGGCGACCCGGGCGGAGGCCGCGGCGCCGGCTCCGCCCTCCCCGGTGCCCGGTTCCGGGCGGGAGAGCAGCCCTTCGACCATCCGGACGAACTCGGCGAGGCGGTCGGCGGCCTCCTGCTCGGTGTAGCGCTCCGGGTTGGCGTTGAGCACGAGGTGCAGGCCGCCGGCGCCGCTGTCGGCGGCGACCGACAGCGAGACGTCGTCGACGGGCCCCTCGGAGAGGGTCCGGGTGTCGCCGCGGACCTCCCCGAAGCGGACGTCGTAGTCGAAGGCCTTGATGTTGACCATCGGCCCGTACAGGCCGGTGGCGCGGCCGACCAGGCTGAGGTCGCGGCGGATGTCCTCGGCCCGGTAGCGCTGGTGCGCGCGGAGTGCGCGCAGCGCGTCCCGGGTGCGCCGGACCGCCTCGGCGACGGTGTCGCCGGGGGCGGCGGGGACCCGCAGCGGCAGCACGTTCACCACCATGGCGGGGGTGCGCAGCGCCGCCGAGCCGAGCCGGCCCATCGCCGGCACGCCGAGCACCGCCTCGGGGGCGCCGGTGCGGCGGTGCACGTAGCAGCCGAACAGGGCGATCAGCGCCTCCGCCCAGTTGGCGCCGGCCTGTCCGGCCAGTTCCTCCAGGCCGGACAGGGCCGCCGCGTCCAGCCGCGCCCCGGGGCGCACCGCCCGCCGGGGGGTCGCGGGCGGTGCGTCCGAGAGCAGGGCGGGTTCGGGGCGGTCGGCCAGGGCCCGGGCCCAGTGGCCGCCGTCCTCCTCCCGCCGCTCGGAGGCCTCGTAGGCCTCCTCCTCGGCGACGACGTCGGCCAGCGCGCCGAACCGGCGGCCGGGGTCGGCCCCCTCGGCGAGGGCGGTGTAGACCTCGGCCGCCCGGCGGGTGATCACGCTGATCGCGTAGGCGTCGGCGAGGATGTGGTGGTAGCGCTGGTACCACAGGTGCCGCCGGTCGGCGGTGCGGATCAGCGCGAACCGGTGCAGCGGCCCGCCGGCCAGGTCCACCGGGGTGTCCATGTCGGCCAGCATCAGCTCCAGCGCGGCCGCCTCCGGGTCGGCCTCGCCGCGCAGGTCGACCGCGTCCGCGGGCCGCCCGACGCCCGCGGCGCCGGGCGGGAGCACCTCCTGTCGGGGCACCCCGCCGTCGTCGACGATGCGGGTGCGCAGCGCGTCGGTCTCGGCGACCACGGCGGCCAGCGCCTCCTGGAGCAGTCCGGTGTCCAGGTCGCCGACGAGGTCGACGTACTGGCCGACGTTGTAGACGGCTCCGGAAGGGTCGACCTGCTGGGCGTACCAGACCCCGCTCTGGGCTCCGGTGAGGTCGAACCGGGGGTGAGGGGTGTCGGTCATCTTCGGTGGCTCCGGGTCGGGAGAGTGGCTGCGGTGGCGGGCGGTGCGGCGGGCAGGGGTCGGCGCCCCGGAGGGTTTCCGCCGGGGTGGTGTGATCAGCCGCCGGCGAGCAGGCGGGTCCAGGCGTCGATGCTGGGTTCCTCGGCGAGCTCGATGAAGTCGGTCTGCGCGCCGGCGGTGCGCCAGGACTCCACCAGGCTCATCAGGCGGATCGAGTCCATGCCGAGGTCGAGGAGGTTCTCCGTGCCGGGGACGGTGCCCGGCTGCTCGCCGAGGACCCTCTCCACGTCGGCGCGGATCCGCTCGGGGGTGAGCGCGGTGTCGGTCATCTCCGTGCTGCCCTTTCGTAGAAGTGGGCGTAGGGGCGGGCCGGTGGGGGCGGGTGCCGCGGTCGGGGCGCCGTTCAGGCCGCCGCGGCGCCGGCGGTGCGCGCCCCGACGGAGTCGAGGATCTCCCCGGCGCGGACGGCGACGTTGGACAGCAGCGACGAGGAGATGCCGTGCGTGTGCTCGGTGCCGCCCTGCAGGTAGATCCCGCAGGTGACCTCGTCGTCGGTGATCAGCCGGTAGTCGCGGCCGACGGCGTGCCGGCCGCGGGCGTCGGTCGCCACGTGCTCGGCGAGCCCGCCGAGCAGGGAGAGCGGGGCGGCGGGGTGGTAGCCGGTGGCGTAGACGACGTAGTCCGCGCGGAGCGGCCGCTGCTTGCCGGAGGGGAGGTGCTCGACGGTGAGGGTGACGCCGTCGGCGTCCTCCTCGACCCCGGTGACGCGGGACAGCTTGTGCATGTGCAGCCGCTCGGTGCCCAGCACCCGGTCCTGGTAGACGGCACGGTACATGCTCTCGATCAGGTCGGGGTCGACCACCGAGTAGTTGGTGTTGCCGTGGTAGCCCATGATCTGGGCCTTGGTCTCGTCCGAGGCGTCGTAGAAGGCGTCGACGGCCTCGGGGTCGAAGATCCGGTTGGCGAACTGGCTGTCGTCGGAGGGGCTGTAGCCGTACCGGGAGAACACCGCGTTCACCTCGGCGCCGGGGAAGCGGCGGTAGAGGTGGTCGGCGACCTCGGCGGCGCTCTGCCCTGCGCCGACGACGGCGAACGAGCGGGGGGCGGCGCCCTCGCCCAGCGCCTCCAGCCGGTGCAGCAGGTACTCGTTGTGCCAGACGCGCTCGCCGAGCCGGACGCCCTCGGGCAGCCGCGGGGAGAGGCCGGGGGCGATGACCAGGTTGCGGGCCCGGGTGCGGTGGGTGCGCTCTCCGCCGGGGCCGGCCTCCCGGGCCAGCACGTCCACCGCGGAGATCCGGCCGGCGGCGTCGCGCACCGGCTCCACGCCGATCACCTCGGAGCCGTAGCGGACCGAGTCGGACAGCCGCCCCGCGCACCAGGCCAGGTAGTCGTGGAACTCCGAGCGGAGCGGGAACAGCGTCTTGTGGTTGATGAAGTCGTGCAGCCGCCCGGCCTGGTGCAGGTAGCTGAGGAAGGAGAAGTCGCTGGCCGGGTTGCGGGTGGTGACCAGGTCCTTGAGGAAGGACACCTGCATGGTGGCGTCGTCCAGGAGCATCCCGCGGTGCCACCCGAACTCCTGCTGGCGCTCGTGGAACACCGCGGTCGGGGCGGTGCGCCCGGGGTCGGCGGCGGCCTGCTCGCGCCGCTCGCGCAGCGCGATCGCGAGGGCGACGTTGGACGGGCCGAATCCGATGCCGGCGAGGTCGTGCACCGGCGGGGCGTCCGTGGTCCGGGTGGTGGTCACAGTGGTCCTTTCGAGAGGGGCGGTCGCGGTGGTCGCCGGCCGTGGTCAGCCGGCCGCGGCGGTGCTGCGGTCGGTGGCGCGGACGCCGTCCAGGGCGGCGTCGGTGGTCAGTGCGACGCCGCAGCGCCGGGCGACGTAGCGGACCGCGAAGTGGTGGTCCTCGGCGGTGAAGTCGGCCATCGCGTCGGCGACGAAGAACGGCTGGATGTCGCGCATGAAGGCGTCGGCGGCGGTGAGCAGGCAGCCGATGTGGGCGTAGACCCCGGTGACGAGCAGCTGGTCGCGGCCCATGGCGGCGAGGCGCTGCTCCAGGTCGGTCTGGGCGAAGGCGCTGTAGCGCCACTTGGTGAGGAGGGTGTCGCCGGGTTCGGGGCGGACCGCGTCGTCGATGGTGGTGTGCTCGGGGACGGCGCGCATCCCGCTGCCCCAGAAGTCGATCTCCAGGCCGCGCCGCTCGCGCGGCATGTCGCCGGGCTTGGCGGTGTAGACCACCGGGACGCCGGCGGCCCGGCAGGCGGCGGCGAGGCGGGCGATGTTGGCGGTGGCCCGGTTCAGCGGTTCGGCGCCGTGCGCGTAGGGCCGCAGGAAGTAGCGCTGCATGTCGTGCACGAGCAGCACGGCGCGCTCGGGTTCGGGCCGCCACTGGGCGCGGTTGTCCGGGAGGCGGTCCGGCGCCGGCGGCTCGTAGGGTGCGATCTGCGGCAGGGACATCGGGGTTTCCTCGGTTCCTCTCTGGGTCGCCGGTTCTCAGTGCCGGCCGGCGGTGACCGCGTCGGCGATGGCGGCCCGCAGGTCGCGCTTGCTGACCTTGCCGACGCCGGTGGCGGGGAACTCCGGCACCACCTCGACCCGGTCGGGGATCTTGTAGGCGGCCAGGCCGCGGCCGCGCAGGAAGCGGAGCAGGGCGGGGCGGTCGAGCCCGTCGCCGGCGCCGTCCCGGGGGATGACGTAGGCGCAGGCGCGCTCGCCGAGGTAGGGGTCGGGCATCGCGACGACGGCGGCGTCGTGCACCCCGGGGTGCGCCAGGAGGTGGTCCTCCACCTCGTCCGGCGCGATCTTCTCGCCGCCCCGGTTGATCTGGTCCTTGACCCGGCCCTCGACGGTGATGTGGCCGCTGGGCGCGACCCGGACCACGTCGCCGGTGCGGTAGAAGCCGTCCGGGGTGAACGCCCTGGCGTTGTGCTCGGGCGCCCGGTAGTAGCCGCGGATGGTGTAGGGGCCGCGGGTGAGCAGTTCGCCGGGTTCGCCGGGCGGCACCTCGGCGCCGTCCGGGCCGACCACGCGCAGCTCGTCGCCGGGGGAGATGGGCCGGCCCTGGGTGCCGGTGACGGTCGCCTCGTCGTCCTCGTCCCGGGTGTAGTTGACCAGCCCTTCGGCCATGCCGAAGACCTGTTGCAGCCGGCAGCCGAGGGTGCCGGCGACGCGCTTGGCCGCTTCGGGGGCGAACTTGGCGCCGCCGACCTGGAGCATCCGCAGCGAGGAGAGGTCGCGGTGGGCCTGGGCGCCGCCGTCCACCGCGTCCAGCCAGAGCATGGCGACCGGCGGGACCGCGGCGGCGAGGGTGACCCGCTCCCGTTCGATCAGCTCCAGGCAGGTGGCGGGGCTGGGGTCGGGGGCCAGCACGGTGCTGCCGCCGGCGTGCATCACCCCGAGGAAGCCGGGGGAGCTCATCGGGAAGTTGTGCACGACGGGCAGCGCGCCGAGGAAGACCGTGTCGGGGGTGAGCCCGCAGATGTCGGCGCTGGCCCGCACCGAGTACAGGTAGTCGTCGTGGGTGCGCGGGATGAGCTTGGGCAGTCCGGTGGTGCCGCCGGAGAGCTGGAAGAACGCGACGTCGGAGGGGTCGGGGTCGGAGAGCGCGGCGGGGTCGGCGGCTTCGGCGCGCAGTGTTTCCAGCGGGACCGCGCCTGCTTCGGTGAGCGCTCCGGGGTCGGCGGCGCCGACCCCGATCACGTGCGGGGCGGGGCCGTCCCCGGTTCCGGCGGCGATCTCGCGGGCCATCCGGACGTGGTCGAAGGGGCCGCGGGCGGCGGAGACGACCAGCGCCCGCGCCCCGGTCACCGCGTGCAGGTGGCCGATCTCGGCGGAGCGGTGCGCGGGCAGCGCGTACACCGGCAGGGCGCCCAGCCGGAACAGGGCGAAGACCACCTCGAACACCTCGGGGACGTTCGGCAGCTGCACCACCACCGGGTCGCCGGGGCCGATGCCGAGCCGCCGGTGCAG
>NZ_ANBB01000073.1 GCF_000341105.1 Nocardiopsis potens DSM 45234 | reverse complement strand
GGGGGGGGGGGGAGCCGGTCGGCGCGGGCGTCCAGTTCGGCGTAGGTCCAGCGGCGGCCGCCGCCGACGACGGCGGTGCGGTCGGCGAAGCGGCGGGCCCGGTCGCGGAGGAAGGCGCCGAAGGTCTCCCCGGTCCAGTACCCGGCCGCCCGGTAGCGTTCGGCGAACTCGGCGGGCCAGGGGGTGCATCCGTCGCGCATGGCAGCGGGTTCCTTCTGTGGTCGGTGCCCGGGTCGGGGCGGTCGCGGTCGGCTCCGGCGGGCGCGGCCCGCGGTCGGACGGGGTGCGGGGGGCGCGGGGCCCCGGGGGTCACAGCGCCCGGTTGATGCCCAGGGCGAGCAGCAGGGTGCGCAGCTTGGCGGAGGTCTCGTCGAGTTCTTCGGCGGGGTCGGAGCCCTCGACGATGCCGCCGCCGGCGTAGAGGTCCAGTCCGTCTCCGCTGATGTCGGCGCAGCGGATGGCGACCGCCCACTCGCCGTCGCCGGAGGCGTCGGTGTAGCCCACCGCGCCGGTGTAGAAGCCGCGGTCGAAGGGCTCCAGGCGGGAGATGGCGCCGCGGGCGGCGTCGGTGGGGGTGCCGCAGACCGCCGGGGTGGGGTGGAGGGCGCGGGCCAGCTCCACCGACGGGGTGTCGGGGTCGGCCAGCTCCCCGGAGACCCGGGTGGACAGGTGCCACATGGTGGCGGTGCGGATCAGCTCCGGTTCGTCCGGGACGTCCAGCCGGGTGCAGAACGGCCGCAGCCCCTCGGCGACCGCGTCCACCACCAGGGCGTGCTCGCGGCGGTCCTTGGCGGAGCCGAGCAGCTCCACCGCGTTGTGCTGGTCCTTGGTGGGGTCGGCGCTGCGCGGCCGGGAGCCGGCCAGCGGGTTGGAGGCCGCGCGCCCGCCGCGCTTGGCGACCAGCAGCTCGGGGCTGGCGCCGATGAAGGTGCGCGGGCCGGGCAGGTCGGCGCGGGGCGGCAGGTTCATCGCGAAGGTGAACCCGGCGGGGTCGCGCCAGGCGAGGTTGCGCAGCACCTGCGCGGCGTCGACCGGGCCGGGGCCGACCAGGCGCAGGCTGCGCGCCAGCACCACCTTCTCCAGGTCGGGGCCGAGTTCCCGGACGGCGCGGCGCACCGCTTCGCGGTGCTCGCCGGGTTCGGGCAGCGGTTCGGCCTTCCACGGGCCGGGCAGGGCCCGGCGCTCGGCCGCCGCCGCGGCGTCCCGGGCGGAGGCCAGGGGCGGCGCGGTGTGCACGGCGGCCGGGACGGTCAGGTGGGCGGGGGCGTCCGGGGCGAAGGGGACGGCGCCGATCGCGACGGGGTCGCGGTGCCATCCGGCGTCGCGGACGCCGCGCAGCATCTGCGGGACCCGGGCGAGGTCGTCGGTGGTGTCCAGGGCGCCTTCGCCGAGCAGGGTGCGCTCGGGGGTGGCGATCAGCGACATGCCGGGGGCGTAGGCCGCCAGCAGGGAGGACGGGGAGGTCGGGTGGTGGGGCACCGTTCGGCCTTTCTCGTGGTGTGCCTGCGCTGCCTCAGCAGGGGGTGGCCCCGCCGTCGACCCGCAGGTCGTGTGCGGTGACGTGGCGGGCGTCGCTGGAGGCGAGGAAGCGCACCGCGGCGGCGACGTCCTCCGGTGCGGCGATGCGGCCCAGCGGGATCCCGGTGCGGAACAGCGCCGGGTCGCCGGCGACGGTCTTCGCCGCGCCGTCGGGGCCGGACCACATGCCGCGCTGCATGGGGGTGTCGGTGGAGCCGGGGGAGACGACGTTGCAGCGCACGCCGCTGCCGGCGACCTCCAGGGCGAGCGCCCTGGTGAAGGCGGCCGCGGCGGCCTTGGAGGCGCCGTAGGCGGACAGGCCGGCCCGGGGCGTGGTGCCGGCGTTGGAGCCGACGGTGGTGATGGTGCCGGCGCCGCGCAGGACCATCCGGTTCGCGGCGGCGCGCAGCACGTGGAAGACGCCGGTGGCGTTGACCGCGATCAGCTCGGCCCAGTCGGCGTCGCTCGTTTCGGCCCCCGGCCCGGTCCGCAGCACGCCGGCGACGCTGACGGCGTGGCGGACCGGTCCGAGGTCGCGCTCGGCGGCGGCGAACAGCTCCTCCACCGCCTCCGGGTCGCGCACGTCGCAGGGGTAGGGGCGGACGTCGTGCCCGTCCGCGGCGAGTGCGGCGGCGGTGCCGCGCAGCGGCTCCTCGGCCAGGTCGGCCGCTGCGACGCGGGCGCCGGCCTCGGCGAGCGCCCGGGCGACCGCGGCCCCGATGCCCTGTCCGGCCCCGGTGACCAGAGCGACCGTTCCTTCGATCCCGTTGTGGGACACCCATCCCCCTCGACGTGAAACAGGCAGCCATTCCCCACTAAGGCAATGCTTACCTAAGCGAACCGCCCGTCAGTCTGGGGCGACGCCGCGTATCGTGTCAACCCACCCGACCGCCCTGACCGGGGGCGGAGCACCCGCGTCCACCGCCGCCACCGCCACCGACCTGCCCAAACGAACCAAGGTGTGGCTTACCTAATTCTTCGCGAAAAGGGACACTCCACGTCGATCCGGTCCGGCAGGAGTGCCGCCCGCGCCCCGCCCGGAGAGCGGGGCCGGAAAGCAGGGCCGGGGAGCGGGGACGGAGCCGGAGCCGCCCTGCCGGGAGCGCTTCCGCGCCCCTCCCCGGCGGGGCGCCCCGCCGGCGTGGGAGAGTCGTTCTCCCGGACGGGGAGAGCGCCTTCCCGCCGCGCGAGGGGCCCTCCCGGGAGGCGGAGGACAACGCGGCGCGGCCGCCGCGCGTCCCCTCCCCGTACCCCGCACCCCAGAGGAAGGCCCCGCCCCGACATGCCGCTCCCCCGCAGACCCCTCCTCCCCCTCGCCGCCGCGGCCCTGCTCGCCCTGGCCGCCGGCTGCGGAGCCCCGGCCGAGCCCGAGGACGGCCCGGAACCGGGCCGGTGCGGGGGCTCCCCCGCCTCGGCCGCCCCGGACGGCGCGGTCCCCGGGGACATGGACGGCGACGGGCGGGAGGACCTCGTCGCCTCCTTCGGCTCCACCGCCCTCTCCGGCGCGTCCGAGGAGCCCACCGGGTACATCGCCGCCGTGCCCGGCGGCCCGGACGGCCCCGACGCGGAGCGCACCTGGACGCTGCGTGCCGGCGAGGACGGGCTCCCCGGCCTCTCCGGCGGCGGTTCGGCCTTCGGGGGCGGCGCCCTGCTCGGCGACTTCGACGGCGACGGGTACACCGACATCGCCGCCGCCGGCGGCCCGGAGAGCGGCGCCGAGGACGCCCTGGACGTGCCGGTCCTGCTGTGGGGCGGCGAGGGCGGGCCGGACGGCGGCGCCCGGATCCCGCTGGAGGAGTCCGCCCGGCCGAGCGCGGTCGGCGACTTCGACGGCGACGGCACCTCCGACCTGCTCGTCCAGCGCGGTTCCTACAGCGGTCCCGAGGGCAGCGTGCTGTACGGCCCCTTCGACCGAGACGGCGCCCCCGCCGCCGAGCGGGACGGGGCGCCGGCCTCGACCGGCGGGATCGACTACTCCTTCATCACCGGGGACCTGACCGGCGACGGCTGCGACGAGGTCATCGGCTTCGGCTCGTTCGAGGAGATGGCCTACGACACGCAGGTGTGGCTGGCCTCGGAGCAGGGCCTCACCGAGGGCCCCGCGCTCACCACCGCCGACGCCGGGGTGGTCGCCGACGTCGACGGCGACGGCCGCGGCGACCTGGTGGTGCGCGACATCGGCAGCACCGTGGAGGACGCCCCCTGGGAGGAGAGCACCGTCCTGGTGTTCCCCGGCGGCCCGGACGGCCCGGCCGAGAAGCCGTCCGCCGAACTGACCCTGGACTCGCCGGGGATCCCCCTGGACGCGGACGTGAGCGACCAGTTCGGCGCGGTCCTCGCCGCGGGCGACGTCGACGGCGACGGCCGCGCCGACATCGCCGCGAGCGTGAACCGCCCGGCCGGAGGCGACCCGGCCATGGTGGACCGGGCCGACGTGATCCTGCTGCGCGGCGGCCCCGACGGCCTCACCGGCGAGGACTCCGAGCTGCTGCGCCCGGAGGACGCCGGAGCGCCGGCACCGGCCGGCGCCGACCAGGACGACCCGCTCTACGACGCCTACAGCGAGATCCCGCGGACCGGGCTGCGCTTCCTGGACGCCGACGGCGACGGCTCCGACGAGATCGCCGCCACCACCCCGCTGACCGATTCCGAGGGGTACCGGGAACGCCCCGGGCCGATCTGGTTCTTCCGCCCCGGCGGGGACGGCGGGGACGGCGGGGGCGCCGCTCCCGCCCCACTCGCCCCGGAGGACCTCGGCTCCCCGGACCGGGGCGGCCACCTGGCCACCGGCTGATCCCCGGCAGCGGGCCGGAGGCCATCGCCCGAGCGCGGCACCTCACGGGGTTGGGGTTAAAGCGGGCGGCGAAGGCAGCGACGGGGACCGGCCGGTCGGTCCGGCGCGGCGCCCCACGGAGTGA
>NZ_ANBB01000072.1 GCF_000341105.1 Nocardiopsis potens DSM 45234 | reverse complement strand
GCGCGCACACGATCCGGTTGGTCCTGCTCAGACCGGCCAACAAACCCACATAACGCGCCTGAGAGGGCCGGGTGCGAGAGGGGTGGGGGAATGCTCGGCGAGTGCCGACATCCATACGCTAAGAGCTGACGTTGGTGTCAGGTGCAAGTCGGGTAAATTGTCTGGATCTTGGGCGATTTGCGCGTACCGGTGATAAAGGTGGGGATGGCGACCCCACCAGGTCGTGGTGGTGGCCGGCCGTTGATTGAATCTCAGCGTTCCTCTCGCTGGTCTTCTTCCTGCTTCATCGACCGCCGCCGGCTCCGAAGAGCGAGGTCTCACGCGGTCTCCACGAGGCATTTTTCCTCTCCGGGCAACTTCCCGGCGAGCTGTTTCTCAGAGTGCTTGAGCATCGCGTCCAGGAGGTTCCCGGCCGCGTTGGCGTCGCGGTCGTGGACGGTGCCGCAGCCGGGGCAGGCCCAGGTGCGGTCGGCCAGGGCCAAGGCGCGGTTGACCCGCCCGCAGTCCCCGCAGGTCCTGGAGGAGGGGAACCAGCGGTCGGCCTTCCAGATGCGGGAGCCGTACCAGTCGGCCTTGTAGTCCAGTTGGCGGATGAACTCTGCGAACCCGGCGTCGGAGATGGCGCGGGCGAGCCTGCGGTTCTTGGCCATGCCCTTGATGTTGAGGGTCTCCACGGCGATGGCCGACTTGGTTCTCGTCAGCCTGGTGGTGGTCTTGTGCAGGAAGTCCCGCCGCCGGTCGGCCACCCGCAGGTGGAGGAGGCCGACGCGCTTGCGGGCCTTGGCCCTGTTCTTGGAGCCCTCCGCGCTCCGGGCCAGTCTGCGGCCGGCGCGCTTCAGTGCCCGCTGGGCGGCCTTGAGCGGTCTGGGGGCGTGGATCTCCTCGGTGGTGCCGTCGCTGTTGGCAATGACCGCGAAGGTCTTCAAACCCAGGTCGACCCCGCAGGCCGGGGCGCCTGCCTCCACGCGGCGGCGTTT
The DNA here is from genome assembly GCF_000341105.1 of Nocardiopsis potens DSM 45234. Classification (GTDB taxonomy): domain Bacteria; phylum Actinomycetota; class Actinomycetes; order Streptosporangiales; family Streptosporangiaceae; genus Nocardiopsis_A; species Nocardiopsis_A potens. The sequence goes on along the minus strand of NZ_ANBB01000072.1, from coordinate 45,293 downwards.
GTTGACCTCATCGCGGTCCACTTCGATCTGGAAGGAGACCCACCAGCGTCCGGCCTGCTCGCGGACGGTGGCGCCGAGGATGCGCGCCTTTCCGGTGGCCGTCCGGTCGGTCAGCCAGGACATGTCCTCGCGGGTGGCGACGTCGCCGATGGCGGGCAGGCGCACCGTGCGGGCATCGAGCGGCTTGGCGCGGTCGGCGTCGTAGCGGAACCGGGAGCCGTGCTTGCGTTTGCGCCACCTGGGCCAGCCCAGCCGGGTTCCTTTGCGTTTGCCGTCCCGGGAGGCGAAGTAGTTCTTCAGACCGGCCGCCCGCACCCGGCACGCCTCCTTGGGGATGCGGGAGGACAGCCCGCCCTGGGAGAACCAGGGGTAGCGCTCGGGGTGGGCGGCGCGCCACTCGCGTTCCAGCGCCGGGGCCGACCAGGGGACCTTGGTCAGGTCCTCGCCGGTGATGCCGTAGCTCTCCTCGGCCTTGCGCTGGGCGTACTTCTTCCGCACCGTCTCCAGGCAGAAGTTCTCCACCACCCGCGACAACCCGCAGTGGCGGCCCATGGCGACCGCCTGCTCACCGGTGGGCGCCGGCTCGAAGCGCACCCCCTGCTTGTGGCTCACTCGACGTTCTCCGCCGCCGCGAGGGCCTTCACGGCCCGGTCACGGGCCCGCCTGCCGTGCAGGCGGGTGCAGATCGATGCCACTGCATCGGTCATGTCATGCACCGGGTCCTCTTCCGGCTCGCCTTCGCCCATGACCCGCAGACTACGGTCCGGCACTGACAGTAAAGCCTCGATGCGGTCCGGACCGGCTTCGGAGGCGGCCTCGGCCGTGGGCGGCTTGTCTCCAGGGAAACCGGCCCGCCGGCGTCTTCGACCACCGGCATGGCCGCCTCGCCTTCTTGGGCCCGCTTTCAGGCGCTCTGGTGGTGAACGCCCTGCATGTGCGCCCGATTGAGCCACACGCTGAAGATCATGGCAGAGGGGCACTGATCAACGCTGATGAATCGGCCGGCAGAATTCAGCCCCATCGGGACCGACCCTACAGCGCCCGGCCCACCCCCGGTCAGACCCGCTCCGGAAACAGAGCGGGCCTTCACCACCGCGATCACACGGTCACGAAGTCACCCCTGGCCGGGCCAGCAGGTCGCGCAGGGCCGCGGTGATCTCCGCCGGGGCCTCCTCCGGCATGAAATGCCCGCAGGTGACGGTGCGGTGGTCCAGGTCGTCGGCCCACTTGCGCCAGACCGCCGCCGCGTCGTACCCCAGGGCCGCGCCCCAGTCCTGCTGGAGGACGGTGACCGGCATCCGCAGCCGGTTCCTGGTGCGGCGGTCCTCCTCGTCATGGGCGATGTCCGCCCCGGCCGAGGCGCGGTAGTCGGCCACGATCGAGTCGACCGCCTCCCGGGACGCCTTCAGGTAGGCGGCCCGCACCTCCTTCGGCAGGGCGCCCGGGTCGCGGGACCAGACGTCCAGGAAGTGCCCGAAGAAGTCGTCCGGCGCGGCCGAGATCATCCGCTCCGGCAGGCCGGGCGGCTGGGCCATCAGGTACAGGTGGAACCCGACCGCAGCCGAGGCGCCCTGCATCACCTCCCACATGTCCAGGGTCGGCAGCACGTCCAGGATCGCCAGCCCGCTGATCCGGTCCGGGTGGTCCAGCCCCGCGCGGAAGGCGACCAGCGCGCCCCGGTCGTGCCCGGCCAGCGCGAACCGCTCGTGCCCGAACGCCCGCGCCAGCGCCACCGCGTCGGCCGCCATCGTCCGCTTGGAGTAGTTCTCCCCGGCCTCCGCGGGCTTGTCGCTCGCCCCGTATCCGCGCAGGTCGGGGACGATAACCGTGTGGTCGGCCGCGAGGTCGGCGGCCACGTGCCGCCACATCAGGTGCGTCTGCGGGAAGCCGTGCAGCAGTACGACCGGGCTCCCCGAGCCGCCCACCGCCGCGTTCAGCGCCACGCCGTCGGCCACCGGCACCCGCTGGTAGTCGAACCCGTCGATCCGCGGTTCCGCCTCGCTCTTCGCCTCGGTCCTCATCCCGGTCCTCTCGTCGTCGTTCGAGGTCATGCGGTGAGTCTCGGCCCGCCCGATCAGCGGCCGGTCAGCAGCGGATCAGCGGGCGCGGCCGCCCGGCCCGCAGGGATAGATTGACCAGGGCGGAAAGGACCGAACGGGGGACGGAAGCAGTGGAGTTCGGCGTCCTCGGACCGGTGCGGGCCTCGGACGGGGGCGCCCCGGTCGCGCTCAAGGGCCCGGTGCACCGCGCGGTGCTGGCCCGCCTGCTGGCCGCCCGCGGCCGGGTGGTCCCGCTCGACCGGCTCATCGCCGACCTGTGGGAGGGCGACCCGCCCCGGAACGCGACCGGCGCCGTCCGGACCTTCGTCGCCGACCTGCGCCGCGCCCTGGAGCCCGACCGGCCGCCGCGGGCCCCCGCCCGGCTGCTGGTCACCGTCCCGCCCGGGTACGCGCTGCGCGCGCAGGCGCGCGACGTCGACGCCCGCCGCTTCGAGTCCGCCGTCGACGAGGCCCGGGGCCTGCTCGCACCCGGAGCGGACGGCGCCGAGCGGGCGTTCGCGCTGCTCGACGGCGCACTCCGGCTCTGGCGCGGCCCCGCCTACGCCGAGTTCGCCGACCGGGACTGGGCGCGCGGAGAGGCCGCCCGCCTGGAGGGGCGCCGGCTGATCGCGGTGGAGCTGCGCGCCCGCGCCGCGCTGGAGCTGGGCCGCGCCGAGGAGGCGGTGCCCGTCCTCCAGCAGCACACCGCCGAGCATCCGCACCGCGAGGACGGCTGGCGGCTGCTGGCCCTGGCGCTCTACCGGACCGCCGGGCAGGGCGAGGCGCTCGCCGCGCTGCGCCGGGCCCGCGCGTCCCTCGCCGACGGGCTGGGGCTGGACCCCGGGCCGCGGCTGCGCAGGCTGGAGGCGGACATCCTGGCCCAGGACCCGGCCCTGCTCCCGGGGGCGGGGCCGGGGGAGGAGCGGCGGACGGAGTCCGCGGAGTCTCCGGAGGCCCCTTCGGAGGCCCCTCCGGAACCGGTCGGCGCGGCGGGTTCGGACGAGGCGGCCGAGGCGTCCGCGGCGGGGCCCGGGACGGACGCCCCGGCGCTCTACGGCCGCGACCGCGAACTGCGCCGCCTGGAGGAGGCCGCCCGGCGCGCCCGGGACCGGAACCGCCTCGTTCCGGTCCTGGTCAGCGGGGAGGCCGGGGCGGGCAAGACCGCGCTCACCGAGGCGCTGGCCGCCCGCCTCGCGGACCGAGGCTGGGCGTCCGCGTTCGGCCCCAGCCCGGAGAACACCGGCGTGCCCCCGGCCTGGCCGTGGTCCAGGATCCTCGCCGCGCTCCCCGGCCCCTCCCACGGTGATCTCGACGCTGTCGCTGTCTCAACGCCGAGATCATCGCCCTGGGAGAGCGCCGTCGGCGGCGATCCGGGCGGGAACGGGGCCGCGCAGGAAGGCGCCCGGCGGGAATCCGCGGCCGCCCCGGCCGGCCTCGGCGGACCGGTACCGGGTGCGGCGGGCTCCCCCTTCCGGCTCGGCCGGGCGGTCGCCGCGCGGCTGGCGGAGGCCGCCGCCCGGCGTCCGGTGCTGGTCGTCCTGGACGACCTCCAATGGGCCGGCGAGGAGACCTTGGAAGCGCTGACCGCCCTGGTCGAGGACCCGCCGCCGGGCCCCGTCCTGCTGCTGGCCGCGCACCGCTCCACCGGCATCCCCGCCGCGCTGACCGCCGCCCTGGGCCGGCTGGCCCGCGCCGAACCGGTCCGCGTGCACCTCGGCGGGCTCTCCGAGGGGGCCGTCGCCGACCTGGTCCGCGCCGAGGCGGGCGCGGACGCCGGACCCGAGCAGGTCCGGGCCGTCGCCCGGCGCAGCGGCGGCAACCCGTTCTTCGCCGGCGAACTCGCCCGCCTGCTCGGCGAAGCCGGCCCCGGCGCGCTCGCCGCCGTCCCCGCCGGCGTCCGCGACGTGGTCCGGCACCGGATGGCCGCCCTCCCCGAGGAGGTCCGCGCGGTGCTCGGCCGCGCCGCGGTGATCGGCCGGGAGGTCGACATCGACCTGCTCGCCGCCCTGGCCGGCGAGGAACCGGCGCTCCGCGCGGCCGAGGACGCGGCGCGGGCGGGCTTCGCCGTCGAGGAGGGACCCGACCGGTTCCGCTTCGCCCATGACCTGGTGCGCGAGGCGCTCTACGAGGACATCTCCGCGGTGCGCAGGGCCCGCCTGCACCTCCGGGCCGGGGAGGCGCTGGAGCGGCTGCGCCCCGGCGACCCCGCCGCCCTGGCGCACCACTTCCTCCGCGCCGCCGGACGGGACGCCGCCCCGCGCGCCGCGCGCTACGCCCGCGCCGCCGCCGAGCAGGCCGAGCGGAGGTTCGCCCCGCACGAGGCGGCCCGGCTCTGGCAGGGCGCCGAACAGGCATTGGAGCGCTCGGACGGGCCGGCCCGGGACCGGCTGGAGGCGGCGATGGGGGCGGTCCGGGCGCTGGCGGTCACCGGCGACCTGGAGCGGGCCCGCGCCCAGCGGGGGCGGGCGATCGCCGCCGCCGAGCGGATCGGCGACCCGAGGCTGACCGCCGAGGTCGTGGGTGCGTTCGAGGTCCCGGCGAACTGGCCGCGCAACGACGACGAGGAGTTGTCCCGCCAGGTCGTGGCGGCGGCCGAGCGGAGCGCCGCCGCGCTGCCGGAGGGGGAGCGGGCGGCCCGGAGCCGGCTGCTCAGCGCCATCGCCATGGAGTCGCGCGGCACGGCCGGCGGTGGCGGGCGGGACGCGGCCCGGGACCGGGGCGCCGTCCGGGAGGCGGCGAGGGAAGCGGAGCGGCTCGCCCGCGCGTGCGGCGACCCCGGGCTGCTCGCGCTCGCCCTCAACGGCCGGTTCATGCAGTCCTTCCACCGGGCGGGTCTGGCGCCGGAGCGGGCGCGGATCGGCGAGGAGCTGGTGGACCTCGCCGCCCGGAGCGACGGGGGACTGGTCCCTTTCGAGGTGCTGGGCCGACTGGTGCTGGTCCAGTCCCGCTCGGCCCGCGCGGACTTCGCGGCGGCGGATGAGCACGCCGCGGCCGCCGACCGGCTGGCCGCCGAGCACGGGCTGCCGCTGGTGGGCGTCTTCACGGACTGGTACTGGGTGCTGCGCCTGGCCGTCGCCGGACGGGCGGGGGAGGCGGAAGCGGGCTACCGCGCGGCCTCCGCCCGGCTCGCCGGAAGCGGGATGACGGGCGTGGAGAAGGGACTGCTTCCGCTGGCCCTGCTCTGCCTGCGCCTGCAGACGGGCGGCGCCGGTGCCGCGTCGGTCGACCTGGCGGAGGACTGGGGGCCGTACCGCGCGTGGGTCGAGCCCTTGGCGGAACTGGGGAGGGGAGAGCGGGAGGCGGCCCGCGGCCGGCTCCGCTCACTGCCGGAGCAGCCGCCCGCCGACCTGCTGCTGGAGGCGCTCACCTGTTTGGAGGCCGTCGTCGCGGTCGAGCTGGGGGAGCGGGCGGTGATGGAGCGCGCCTATGCCCGCCTGCTCCCGGCCGCCGAAGAACTCGCGGGGGCGGGGACGGGGATGCTCAGCCTTCGCCCGGTCGCCTACTACCTGGGCGATTTGGCCGCTGCCCTGGGAGATACGGAAAGGGCGGCGGACCACTACCGCCAAGCCAGGGCATTGGGAGAACAGGCGGGGGCGCAGCACTGGGAGAAAGCCGCTGAACAGGCCTCACCCAGGCGCGGCGCCTCATAGGGCTGAGGTTCAAACCGGCGGCGACGGCGGGAGGGGGACCGGCTGGTCGGTCAGGTGCGGCGCCTCACGGGGTGAGGGTTCAAGCGGGCAGCGAAGGCGGCGGTGGGGCGGGGCGAGGGTGGTCGCCCGGGCGCGGCGCCCCACGGGGTGAGGGTTCAAGCGGGCAGCGAAGGCGGCAGCGAGGACCGGCTGGTCGGTCGGGTGCGGCGCCCCACGGAGCGAAGGTCAAGACCAGCGGCGACGGCAGAGGCGGGGCCGGGTGGAGGCGGTCGCCCGGGCGCGGCGCCTTACGGGGCCGGGGTTCAAGCGGGCGGCGAGGGCGGGAACGGGTTGGGCGCCGCGTTCACCCGCCCGGCCCAGCGCGTGCTCCCGGCGGGAAGGGGCGGCGCCCCGGCGAAGGTGGGGGTGGGCCTGCCCGTGCCCCGCCCGCTAGGTGGCCTTATCCCTATATGCCGGGTTTGCGGCGGGAATCGGGCGGGGGCGGGAGCGCCCTGCGCATCTCCGCAGCACCCCGATTACATCTACCAGCGAGTAGTAAGCCTTGAGGCCCCCACCACCCCCTCTTCGATTACCCAGAGTGGCCAAGGCAGACCCTCTCTGCAGGGCAAAAGCGACATCCCGCCCCCGCGCCGCCCCTGCCCGGGTTCCGGCCCCCCTCATCCCGGCCTTCCGGGCCGCTCGAACCCCCGAACACCGGCCCGGCCGGGGCCATTCGAGCCTCTCGGGGCCCGATCCGGCCCGGGATGCGCGCCCGGGAATCACAGGGGTGCTCTCGCGGTGCGCAGGGCGCCCCTCCCCGCCATCACCCTACGTATTCATCCAGGTCAGAGAGGGGCAGCGGTTTCAGAGGCAGCCGACCACGACGCCCGGGCGACGCGGGCACCGCGATCCCGCCCCCAAGCCCGCCCCGACCGCCCCACCCCGTTCTGCCGCACCCGACCGACCGGCCGGTCCCCACCGCCGCCGTCGCCGCCCGCTCGAACCTCCGCTCCGCGAGACGCCGCACCCGACCGACCGGCCGGTCCCCCTCCCGCCCTCGCCGCCCGCTTGGGCCCCGGCCCCGTGGGGCACTGCGCCCGGGCGACCACCTCCGCCCCGCCCCCACCGCTGCCGTCGCCGCCTGCTTGGACCTTCGCCCCGCGGGGCGCCGCGCCCGACCGACCGGCCGGTCCCCCTCCCGCCCTCGCCGCCCGCCTTGACCTTCACCCCGTGGGGCACTGCGCCCGGGCGACCACCTTCGCCCCGCCCCCACCGCTGCCGTCGCCGCTGGTCTGGGCGTTCGCTCCGCGAGTGCCGCGCCCGGTCGGGGTGGCTCGGCCCAGGCTCTGGCGGGGCCGTGACGTCAAGATCATCGTCACGATCATCGAGGGGAGGGCGCGGGTCAATCCAGTCGGATCAGGGACCGGTCCACCGCCGCTCGGACCGCTGCCGTGCGGGTGTCCACGTCCAGCTTGGTGTAGATGCGGCGGAGATGGGTCTTGACCGTGGCCTCGGTGACGAAGAGGCGTTTGGCGATCTCCTTGTTGCCCGCGCCCTCTGCGAGGAGGCGGACGATCTCCAGTTCGCGCGGGGTCAGAGCGGGCAGCGGGTCGCGGACGCGGTGCATCAGGCGGGCGGCGACCGGTGGGGAGAGGACCGTCTCGCCGCGGCCCACCTCGCGCACCGCGTCGAAGAGGCGTTCCGGCGGGCTGTCCTTGAGCAGGTAGCCGGAGGCGCCGGCGTCGATCGCGCGGATGATGTCGGTGTCGCTCTCGTAGGTGGTCAGCACCAGCACCCGGGGCGGGCCGGGCAGGGCGCGCACCCGCCGGGTGGTCCCCACGCCGTCCATGTCGCCGGTGAGCCGCAGGTCCATCAGGACCACGTCGGGGCGGCGCAGCGCGATCAGCCGGACCGCGTCCGCGCCGTTGGCGGCCTCGCCGACGATCTCGATGTCCTCCTCGTCGGCGAAGAGCGCGGTCAGGCCGGACCGCACGATCGGGTGGTCGTCCACCAGGAACAGCTTCACGCTTCCTCGCCCCCGCACTGGTCCTTCGGGTGCCGCTTCATCCGTCCTCCTGCACCGGGAGGGACGCCGAGACGCCGGTGCCCTCGCCGGGGGCGCTCTCCACGGTCAGCTCGCCGCCCAGCTCCTCGGCGCGGGCGCGGGACGACGCCAGGCCGTGGCCCCGGCCGGGGCCGGGCGCCGGGGCGTCCGGGGCGAAGCCCGCCCCGTCGTCGATGACGTCCAGCACCACCCGGTCGCCGATCCGGGCCAGGGTGACCACCACCCTGCCCGCCCCGGAGTGCTCGCGCACGTTGGCCAGCGCCCCCTGGGCGATCCGCAGCAGGGCCGCGCGGACCCGCTGCGGGATCCCGCCGACGTCCTCCTCGCAGTGGAACCGGGCGTCGATGCCGGTCTCCGCGGACAGCGCGGAGCAGAGCCCGGCCAGCGCCCCCTCCAGCGAATCGCGCTCCAGCGGGGCCGGCCCCCTGCCCTGCACGAACGCCCGCGCCTCGGCCAGGTTGTCCCGGACCCCCTCGGCGGCCCGCCGGACCAGGGTGCGGGCCCGCTCCGGGTCGGACTCCCACGCCCGGTCGGCGGCGCGCAGCAGCATGCCGGTGCTGGACAGCCCCTGGGCGACGGTGTCGTGGATCTCCCGGGCCAGCCGCTCCCGCTCCTCCAGCACCCCGGTGCGGCGGTTGGACTCGGCCAGCTCGCCGCGGGTGCGCAGCAGGTCGTCGATGGTGCGGCGGCGCCGCTCGCTCTCCCGGCGCAGCTCGACGACGGTGGCGGTGACCATCCCGGCGACCGCCGGCGGCACCAGGAAGACGCTGGGGTCGCGGACGTCGGTCAGCATCGCCCAGGCGCCGCCGGCGCCCGCGGCGAGCAGCGCCGCCACCGCGACCGCCGCGGGGGTGGGCAGCAGCCGCAGCGCCAGGAAGAGCAGCGGGATGGCGGCGAACCCGAACGAGGGGGCCATCAGCACCAGGGCGATCCAGCACACCAGCAGCGCGGCATACCAGCCGATCAGCACCGCCCGGTGCACCGTGCCCCACAGCAGCACCCCCGCCGCGTACAGCAGCGCGACCAGCCCGGCCAGCTCCAGCGAGGCCAGGGTGTGCGCGTCGAGCTCGTGCCGGACCACCAGGCGGGCCGCGGAGGCCGCCATCACGGTGAAGAACCCGATGTGCATGGCGGCGTTGAGCCACGGGCTGCCCACCCGGTCGCGCTCGGCGCCGCGGTCGCCCCGGTCGGCCGGGGAGGCGCCCGCCCCGGGCGCGGAATCCTTCGGAGACACCCTCCCCATCCTGCCCACGCCTCCCAGTATCGGCGTCGTCCGATCGGATGACGAGCGGACTCCTCCGTTCGGGGCGGCGGGTTGCTCCGTTCGCCCGCTGCCGCGGGGCCGCTCCGGCGGGAGTCTTGTGGACGTCGCAAGGACGACCGGAACGGAGAAACGACATGAAGCGCAACCACCTCATCGCGAGCGTCGCGGGCGGCGCCGCCGGCCTGGCCGTCGTCGGCGGGATCGTCGCCACCGCGCTGCCCGAGGGCGCACCGGGCGCCCCCGCCGCCGCCGTGGCCGACGCCGCCGCGCAGGCCGTGGAGCAGCGCGACGTGCTGACCGGCGAGGCGCTGTCCGCGGCCGCCGAGGCGGGCCTGGCCGAGGCGCGTGAGCAGGAGCAGCAGGTCAGCATCGCCATCGTGGACCGCTCGGGCTCGGTGCGGATGGTGCTCAAGACCGAGAACGCCGGGCCGCAGACCCAGGAGTCGGCCGAGCAGAAGGCTTACACCGCCGTCTCGATGGGGCAGCCCACCAGCAAGCTCACCGAGGGCGCCACCGGCGACGGCCCCACCATCGCCGACCTGCCCGGCACCCTGTTCCTGCCGGGCGGCGTGCCGGTGGCCTCCGGCGGCGCCCCGATCGCCGGCATCGGCGTGGGCGGCGCCCCGGACGGGTCGATCGACGAGGAGATCGCCAACGCCGCGCTGGAGGCGCTGGAGAACTTCGAGGGCTGACCGGCGCGGTGCGGAGCGGAACCGAGGAGGGAAGGGGGACCGGATGGGGCGGGGTGAGGCCCGGGCGGTCCGGCGGCGTAGCCTGCTGCTGCTCGCCGCCGGCCTGATCGCGGCCGGATGCGGTGCCGGACGGGGAACCGAGCGCGAAGGGGAAGGCGGGGGCATGGACCTGAGCACGGCGGACGAGGCGCTGCTCGGCGCGGCGCGGGACGGCGACGCGGAGGCGGTCGCGGACGCGCTCGCCGACGGCGCCCGGATCGAGGCGCGGGACGGCGAGGAGCGCACCGCGCTGCTGCTGGCCGCCGACGGCGACCGCGTCGAGGCGGCCCGGACGCTGGTCGGGGCGGGCGCGGACGTGAACGCGGTGGACCGGCGCAGCGACACCCCGTTCCTGGTCACCGGGGTCACCGGGAGCACGGAGATGCTGGACGTGCTGCTGGAGGCCGACCCCGGCCCCGACACCGCGCTGACCAACCGGTTCGGCGGCACCGCCGTCATCCCGGCCTGCGAGCGCGGCCACGCCGACTACGTCCGGGAGGTGCTGCGCCGCACCGACGTCGACGTGGACCACGTCAACGACCTCGGCTGGACCGGCCTGCTGGAGGCGGTGATCCTCGGCGACGGCGGCCCCGACCACCAGGAGGTGGTGCGGGTGCTGCTGGACGCCGGAGCCGACCCCGACCTGGCCGACCGGGACGGGACGACCCCGCTGGACCACGCCGAGTCCTCCGGGGCCGACGAGATCGCCCGGATCCTCCGCGACGCCGGCGCGAAGTGAGGACCCACCCCCAAGGCGTCGACCTCGGCGCCGCCGTCCCGACCGGCCTCGAGACGGCGGCGGCGCCGAGACCGACGCCGATTCACGGAAGGAAGCGATGAACGACCTGCTGCTCCGCCGCGCCCACCTGTGGGGGCGCGACGGCCTCGCCGACGTGCTGGTCCGCGACGGGCGGATCGCCCGCGTCTCCGACACGGGAGAGGACGCGGAGGCCGCCGCGCACACCGAGGACATCGCCGGCCGGCTGGTGGTCCCCGGTTTCGTCGACGGCCACGCCCACGTGGACAAGACGCTGTGGGGCGGGCCGTGGGTGCCCAACGCGGCCGCCCCCGGGCTGGCCGGGCGGATCGCGCACGGCCGCGGCAGGCGCGCCGAGGCCGGCGTGCCCGACCCGGACAAGATCGCCGCGCTGCTGAGCAACATGGTGGCGCTGGGCACCGTGCACACCCGCTCGCACGTGGACGTCGACCCCGGGCTGGGGCTGGACGGGGTGGAGGCGGTGCGCGAGGCGCTGCGCCGCCTGGACGGCCGGATCACCGCCGACCTGGTGGCCTTCCCGCAGACCGGGCTGCTGACCAGCCCCGGCACCGAGCGGCTGATGGAGCAGGCGCTCAGGGAAGGGGTGGAGACCGTCGGCGGCATCGACCCGGCGGGGCTGGACCGCGACCCGGTGCGCCACCTCGACACCGTCTTCGGCATGGCCGAGCGGCACGGCGCCGGCGTCGACGTGCACCTGCACGACCGGGGCACGCTGGGGGCCTGGGAGTACGAGCTGATCATCGAGCGGGCCCGGGTGACCGGGCTGGCCGGGCGGGTCACCATCAGCCACGGCTTCGCGCTCTCCGATGCCGAACCGGAGGTGCGGGCCCGGCTCATCGACGGGCTGGCCGGCGCCGGGATCGGCCTGGCCACCATCGCCCCCGCCGGGCGGCTGCTGCCCCTGGCCGACCTGCGCGCCGCCGGGGTCCCGGTGGCGCTGGGCAACGACGGCGTGCGCGACCTGTGGAGCCCCTACGGCACCGGCGACGTGCTGGAGCGCGCGCTGCGCCAGGCGCAGGGCGGCGGCGCGGTGCGCGACGAGGACATCGAGCTCGCACTGCACGCCGCCACCTACGGCGGCGCCCGGGTGGTCGGCTTCGAAGGCCTGGGCCTGGCCGAGGGCGACCGCGCCGACCTGGTGGTGATCGACGTGCGCAACGCCGCCGAGGCGGTCGCCGCCTGCCCGCCCCGCGACCTGGTGGTGAAGGCCGGCCGGGTGGTCGCCCGCCGCGGCGAGATCGTCTGACCCCGGCCGCCCCCGCAAGGCGCCGACCCCGGCGCCGCCGCCGTCTCGACCGGCTTCGAGGCGGTGACGGCGCCGGGGTCGGCGCTGGGCCATGTCGGCGGGACGTGGCACGATCATGCGGGTGAGCAGTGAAACCGACAGGGAACGACACCTGCGCGACCTCGCCCTGCTGCGGCGGGTGCGCGACCGGATCGACCGGGAGTACGCGCAGCCGCTGGACGTCGAGGCGCTCGCCCGCGGCGTGAACATGTCGGCCGGCCACCTCAGCCGTCGGTTCAAGCGCGCCTACGGCGAATCGCCCTACTCCTACCTGATGACGCGGCGGATCGAGCGCGCGATGGCGCTGCTGCGCCGCGGCGATATGAGCGTCACCGAGGTCTGCTTCGCGGTCGGCTGCTCGTCGCTGGGCACCTTCAGCACCCGCTTCACCGAGCTGGTCGGCGTGCCGCCCAGCACCTACCGGCGGGAGGAGGCGGCCGCCACCGAGGGGATGCCGGCCTGCGTGGCGAAGCAGGTGACCAGACCGGTCAGGAATCGAGAAGCGCGCGGCACCGGCGCGAAACTAGTCTGACCCGCATGGACATCAGCATTCACGCCAGTTTCCTTCCGCACGACGACCCGGAGGCCTCGCTGGCCTTCTACCGGGACGCCCTCGGCTTCGAGGTCCGCGGCGACGTCGGCAAGGGCAAGAAGCGCTGGATCACGGTCGGCCCCCCTGGCCAGCCCGGCACCTCCGTCGTCCTGGACCCGCCGTCGGCCAACCCCGGCCTCACCGAGGACGAGCGGCACACCGTCGCCGAGATGATGGCCAAGGGCACCTACGCGAGCCTGCTGCTGGCCACCCCGGACCTGGACCGGACCTTCGACCGGGTGCAGGCCACCGGCGCCGAGGTCGTCCAGGAGCCGATCGACCAGCCCTACGGCGTCCGCGACTGCGCCTTCCGCGACCCCGCGGGCAACCTGATCCGGATCCAGGAGCGCCGCTGAGCCGCCGCCCGCGACCCGCGCGGGCCGCGCCCCGGCACGGCCCGCGCACGACGGCGGATCGCCCGCCGCCCCCCGCCCGACACCGCCCCCGAGGAGAACCGCGCCGATGACGGCCGACCCCCAGCCCCTGCCCGCGCCCCGCCCCCGCGCCCGGCGCCGCCGCGACACCGAGCACCGGCTCGGCGGCGACACCGACGCCTGGGTGGCCACCGCCTCCCCCGAGGGCGTGCCGCACCTGGTGCCGCTCTCCTTCGACTGGGACGGGGAGGCGCTGCTGGTGTCCACCCCGGCGGACAGCCCGACCGGAAGGAACATGGCCGCCACCCGGGCGGCCCGGGTGGGGCTGGGCCACACCCGCGACGTGACCATGGTCGAGGGCGGCGTCGAGGTCATCGGGATGGAGGAGCTGCCGAAGGAGCGGGCCGACCGGTTCGCCGAGCGGGCCGGCTTCGACCCGCGCGCCGGGGAAGGGGCCTACCTGTGGTTCCGCATCACCCCGCGCCGCATCCAGGCCTGGCGCGAGGTGAACGAGATGGCCGGGCGCGAGCTGATGCGCGACGGCCGCTGGTCGGTCTGACGCCCCGCCCCGGCAGCCCGGGGCGGACCGGACCAGGGGCCGCGCAGGCGGCCCGCCCCACGGATGGAGAGACGGAGAACATGGCCGACAGGACCGACGGGCAGGCGCCCGCGCCGCACGTCGCCGACAGCCACGACATGATCCGCGTGCACGGCGCGCGGGAGAACAACCTCAAGGACATCGGGATCGAGCTCCCGAAGCGCCGGCTGACGGTGTTCACCGGCGTGTCCGGTTCGGGGAAGACCTCGCTGGTGTTCAACACGATCGCCGCCGAGTCCCAGCGGCTGATCAACGAGACCTACAGCGCCTTCGTGCAGGGCTTCATGCCGTCGATGGCGCGGCCCGAGGTCGACGTCCTGGACGGGCTGACCACCGCGATCATCGTGGACCAGCAGCGGATGGGCGCCGACCCCCGGTCCACGGTCGGAACCGCCACCGACGTCAACGCGATGCTGCGGATCCTGTTCAGCCGGCTCGGCGACCCGCACATCGGCCCGCCGCACGCGTTCTCCTTCAACACCGCCTCGGTCCGGGCGAGCGGCGCGATCACCGTCGAGCGCGGCGCCAAGAAGGCGGTCAAGCAGACCTTCAGCCGCACCGGCGGCATGTGCACCGAGTGCGAGGGCCGGGGCGCCGTCACCGACTTCGACCTCACCCGGCTCTACGACGACTCCAAGTCGATCAGCGGGGGCGCGTTCACCATCCCCGGCTGGAAGTCGGACAGCTGGTGGACGGTGCGTACCTACGCCGCGTCGGGCCTCCTCGACCCGGACAAGCCGATCCGCGACTTCACCGAGCAGGAGATGCGCGACTTCCTCCACCACGAGCCGATCAAGGTGAAGGTGGAGGGCTCCACCCTCACCTACGAGGGGCTGATCCCCAGGCTCCGGAAGTCGTTCCTGTCCAAGGACCGGGAGGCGATGCAGCCGCACATCCGGGCCTTCGTGGACCAGGCTGTGACCTTCACCGACTGCCCGGCGTGCGAGGGGACCCGGCTCAGCGAGGCGGCCCGGTCCTCCAAGATCGCGGGGAAGAGCATCGCGGACGCGTGCGCGATGCAGATCAGCGACCTGGCCGAGTGGGTCCGGGGCCTGGACGAGCCCTCCGTGGCGCCGCTCCTGGCCAACCTGCAGCGGACCCTCGACTCGTTCACCGAGATCGGGCTGGGCTACCTCTCGCTCGACCGGTCGGCGGGCACGCTCTCCGGCGGGGAGGCGCAGCGCACCAAGATGATCCGCCACCTCGGTTCCTCGCTCACCGACGCCACCTACGTCTTCGACGAGCCCACCACCGGCCTGCACCCGCACGACATCCAGCGGATGAACGACCTGCTGCTGCGGCTGCGGGACAAGGGCAACACGGTGCTCGTGGTGGAGCACGAGCCGGAGACGATCGCCATCGCCGACCACGTGGTCGACCTCGGCCCCGGCGCCGGGACGGAGGGCGGCACCGTCTGCTACGAGGGCACCGTCGAGGGGCTGCGGGCCTCCGGCACCGTCACCGGCCGCCACCTCGACGACCGGACCGCCGTCAAGGAGAAGGTGCGCACGCCCACCGGGGCCCTGGAGATCCGCGGCGCGAACGCGCACAACCTGCGCGACGTCGACGTGGACCTCCCGCTGGGGGTGCTCACCGTCGTCACCGGGGTGGCCGGCTCCGGCAAGAGCTCGCTGGTGCACGAGTCGCTGCGCCGCACGGCGGGGGGCGGTACGGACGTCGTCTCGATCGACCAGAGCCCGATCCGCGGCTCGCGGCGGAGCAACCCGGCGACCTACACCGGGCTGCTCGACCCGGTCCGCAAGGCGTTCGCGAAGGCCAACGGGGTGAAGCCGGCGCTGTTCAGCGCCAACTCCGAGGGCGCCTGCCCGGTCTGCAACGGCGTCGGCGTGGTCTACACCGACCTGGCGGTGATGGTGAGCGCCGCCAGCACCTGCGAGGAGTGCGAGGGCAGGCGCTACCAGGCGTCGGTGCTCGAACACCGGCTCGGCGGCCGCGACATCAGCGAGGTGCTGGCGATGTCGGTGGCCGAGGCGGAGGAGTTCTTCGGCTCCGGCGAGGCGCGCACCCCGGCGGCGCACGCCGTCCTCACCCGCCTGTCCGACGTCGGGCTCGGCTACCTCCGCCTCGGCCAGCCGCTCACCACGCTCTCCGGCGGCGAGCGGCAGCGGCTCAAGCTGGCCGTGCACATGGCCGAGGAGGGCGGCGTCTATGTCCTCGACGAGCCCACCACCGGCCTGCACCTGGCCGACGTCGAGCAGCTCCTCGCCCTGCTCGACCGGCTCGTCGACTCCGGCAAGTCGGTCATCGTCATCGAGCACCACCAGGCGGTCATGGCGCACGCAGACTGGATCATCGACCTCGGCCCCGGCGCCGGCCACGACGGCGGCCGGGTGGTCTTCGAGGGCACCCCCGCCGCCCTCGCCGCGGACCGCACCACCCTCACCGGGCGGCATCTCGCGGCCTACCTCGGCGGCTGACCGCCGCCCGCTGCCGCCCGCCTGCCGTCCGCCTTCCGTTGATCTCGGGCTCATCGACCGGTCGATGAGCCCGAGATCAACGGTGTTTCCGGAGGGTTTCCCGTTTCCTGTCGCGGAGGGATCGGGAAAATCCTCCGTTTTCACTGCCTCCTCCTGCCGTCCGAGGAAGAATTCAATCGGGCCGGTCCGAACGGCCTCACCGTTCCTCCGGAACCACCCCTCTTCCCCCCCCCGAGACGACAGACGAGGAGAAAACGGTTTGAACAGCGTTTTCGTCAATTATCGCTCCAGTGATGAGGAGGCGAGCGCGACACTGATCGAACGCGAGCTCTCCGCCCGATTCGGGCCGGACGAGATCTTCCGCGCCGGCAAGTCGATCCGCCCGGGAGAGGACTTCGAGCGGGCCCTGCTGCGCGCCGTACACCGCTGCGACCTGCTCCTCGCGATCATCGGCCCGCGCTGGCTGGACGCCCCCGGCAGGGAGGGCGGCAGGGCGCTGGACGACCCGGACGACTGGACGCGCCGGGAGATCGCCGAGGCCTTCGCCTACGGGATCACCGTGGTCCCGGTGCTCGTCGGCAGCGCCGGGCGGCTGCCCGCGGGGTCGCTCCCCGAGGACATCTCCGCCCTGGAGCGCTGCCAGTACCGCAGGCTCGACCACCGCAATGCCGAAGCCGGCATCGAGCGGCTCGTGGAGACCGTCGCCGAGCTGGTGCCCGGCCTGGCGCGCCGGGCGCCCGCCGGGGAGGAGAGGGCGGACGGCGCCGGGGCGCGGAACACGGTCGGCGGGCGGGCGCACGCCGTCAGCCAGGCGCACACCGTCAACGAGCACCGGCAGGGCGGCATCGGCCAGGCGACCGCCGACGGGGGGGACGGTCATCGGCAGCGCCCACGGCCCGGTGCACACCGGAACCGGCGATCAGGTCAACGGCACCCGGATCGGCACCCAGGTGCAGGGCGACCAGATCGGTACCCGGGTTCAAGGGGACCGGATCGGTACTCAGATCCAGGGCGACCAGGTCGGCACCCGGATCGACGGAGACCAGGTGCACGGGCCCAAGATCGGCACTCAGATCCAGGGCGACCAGGTGAACGGGCCGCAGGCCAACGGTCCGCAGTTCAACGGTGACGGGGTGAACTACGTGGCCGGCGACAACAAGGACGGCGGCCGGCTCAGCGTGGACGTGCACGGCCGGAAGGGCGCCCGGGAGCAGGGCGAATGAGCGCGGTCGAGGAGTTCGCGGAGGCCGGACCCGCCGCCGCGGACCCGGAGCCCCCCGCCCCGCCCGCCCCGCCTTCCCCGGCCCCGGAACCGCCTCCGGCCTCGCCGCCGCCCCCGGCGACCGAGGTCGGCACCTCCACCGGGCCCGCGCACCACGGCAGCGGCACCCAGGTGAACACCTTCTACTCCCCGCTCATCGCCTCCCCGCTGGTCTCGTCCCCGCTCGTCGCGGACAGCGCCTTCCACCTGGACGGCAGCGGACGGCTGACCCGCCGCTCGCCCCGCCTGATCACCGACGACCAGGCGGCGGCCCTCTCCCGGCAGTTCGTCGCCGGCCCCGGCTACCAGGAGGCGAAGCGGCTGCTGGGCTCCGCCGGGCGCACCGCGATCCTCTACGCCGAGGCCGGGTGCGGGCGGCGCAGCACCGCGCTCATGCTGCTCGACGCGATGGGCGACGGGCACGGCCGGCTGCGCGAACTCCCCGAGGGCGACCCCGGGGAAGCGGACGCCCCGCCGGTCCTGAACGAGCGGGACCTGCAGCCGGGCGACCGGGTCCTGGTCGACCTGACCGGGGACGACCGCGGACTGTTCGGCGAGGTCAGAGCGGGCCTGGAGAGCTACCGGCACGCGGTCCAGGAGCACGGCGCCTACCTCGCCCTGGTCATCCGGCCGGAGGAGAAGAACGCGCTGGGGCAGGAGTTCGCCCGCTTCCTGGTCGACCTCGGGCGGCCCGACGGGGCGCTGGTCCTCCAGCGCCACCTGAAATCGCGCGGCGTCGACTACTCCGAGCAGGAGGCGCGGGCCGGCGGAGCCCTGGAATGGGCCGCCTCGGCCGGGATGGGCGAGATCGCCGAGCTGGCCCGGCTGGTGCAGGAGGTGGGGCGCGCGAAGCCCGGGGCCCCGCTCCGGGAGCGGATGCGCACCGCCCTGGAGGCGCTGGCCGACCGCGGAGAGGAGGCCGGAGAGCAGATCGCCGAACTCCCCGACACCTGGCAGAGGTCGGTCCTGCTGGCCGCGGCGATGCTCGACGGGTTCCGGGCGGAGGCGGTGGCCGACGCCGCGCGCGCCCTGTTCGCCCTGATGGACGCGCCGGAGCCGGAGCGGCCCCGGCTGGAGCGGACCGGTTTCCGCACCCTGCTGCGCCGGATGAAGGTGGCCGTCGGCGAGGACCACGCGGTCGCCTTCCAGCGGTTCGGACTGGCCGAGGCGGTCTGCGACCGGTTCTGGGACGAGTACCCCGACCTGGTCGGCGACTTCCGCACCTGGATCGACGGCCTGATCGCGGCCCCCGCGACCACCGGGAGCGAGCGCGACGCCCTCGCCCGGCGCTTCGTCCGCCAGTGCCTGCGCACCGACCGCACCGAAGAGCTGTTCGGCCGGGTCTGGGAGTGGGGCAGGCGCTCGGAGACCGCGCCGCAGGCCGCCTACGCCCTGACCGAGGCGCACGACCGCGGCGGCGCCATCGCCCGGCGGACGCGCCGCAGGATCTACCGCTGGGCCGGCTCCCCGGGGCTGCCCGCCCCGCTGGCCCAGGTGCTCATCGCGGTCTGCACCGGCACCGTCGCCGAGACCTGGCCGGAGGAGGCGGTGGTGCGCCTGCAGCGCCTGGCCCGCCACAACGACCTCGGGGTCCGGCGGGCCGCGGCGGACGGGCTGCTCGTCCTCGCCGACGGCCCGGAGCGCCTCCGCCACCTGACCCACCGGGTGCGCTGGGTGCTGGAGAACCGGTCCCGGCCGCGCCCGCGGGACCTGGCGGTGGCGGCGCTGCTCACCGATCCGGGCCGGCTGGAGGGGGCCGGCGCCGAGCGCCACCCGCTGCACGACCCGGAGGCCCGGGAGGACGCCGCCGTGATCGTCGGCGTGCTGATCCGGGAGGCCGGGGCGGCCGGGACAACCGGGGCGGCCGGGACGGCCGGGGCAGAGCCGCTCGCCCCCGCCGCCGACCCGGGCACCGCGGCCGAGCGCTGGCTCGACGCCTGCGCGGCGGAGTGGTCCCCGCCCGGACTGCCGATGCTCCTGGCGCGCGGTGCGCACCGGGCCGGGTCGGCGGGCCGGCTGTACGGGATCGCCCGGCGCCGGCTGCTGGCCGCCTCCGGCGAGGGGGGCGAGGCGCTGCGGAGCGCTGCAGGTGAGCTGGTCCGGGTGCTCGACGAGGTGCAGGGGTTGCTGCCGGCCGCGGGGCCGGCCGCGGAGCCGGCCACCGGAACCCGAACGGAGTGGTGAGTCGACGATGAACAAGAACAGAGCCCTCGCCGGCGCTCTCTGGGCGGTCGCGGCCGCGGTGGTGGCCGCGGCCGTCGTCCTCCTGCTGCCCTTGGACGGGGTGTGGACGCTGGCGCTGCTGCTGGTCCTGGCCTTGGCCCTGCTGGTGGCCCTGGTGCCGCTGCTGCTCGCGATCGGCCGGGGGAGCGCCGAGCCCGTCGTGGTCGAGGCGATGCCTCCGCCCCCGCCCCCGCCGCTCCGGGCGCACCAGATCTCCGGGATCCGGCTGGCGACCGCCAAGGAGGACTACCCCTGCCTGTTCTCCGCGCTGGTCCAGGTGTGCGACGTCACCGGCGGCGGCCCGCCGGACGAGGCGCGGATGGCCGCGGCCTGCGAGTCGGTGCTGAGCCGGGCGGAGGAGTTCACCTCCCGCCGGCGCCCGGAGGAGGTGGGCGTCGCGGTGTACGGGCTCGCCTCCGTGCTGGGGCGCCCGGTCCGGCTGGAGCAGGACCGCATGGAGGTGCGCGCCACGGCCGTGGAGATCGTCCTGGCGGAGGAGGACGCCCGGCGCCTGATGCGGATGGCCACCGTCCGCAAGGACAAGGAGGTGCGCGAGCACGAGTGGGGCGAGGCCCGGGACCGCCGCCGCTACTTCCAGGACGACGTGCTGGCCAGCCCGGCCAGCGCCGTGGTGTGGTGGCTCTTCGCCAACCAGGGCCGGGTGCAGGAGGCGGTCCGGCTGATCGGCCCGCTGACCCGGCTCTCCGACGCCGCGAACGGGAGGCTCGGCGCCGAACCGCGGCCGGACGCGCCGGAGGGCGCCGACCCGCTGCTGCAGAGCGGCAGCGCACTGGTCGACAAGGTCGGGACGGACCGGGGCCCGGAAGAGCAGGACGCCTTCACCGACCGCTTCGCCCGCCTGCTCCGCGAGCACGGCCAGGGCGGCCTGTCCGCCCTGCTACGGGAGAAGTACGAGTCGCCCGACCTCACCGGACACCCGACAGGCGGCACCATCCCGCAGCCCGGGGCCGCAGGGCCGCCTGAGGGCGGGGCCGCACCGCCGACCGGGGGCGCGGGGCCGCCCGCAGGCGGATCCGAGCCGCCGACCGCCCCCGGCGGCGGGACGTCCCCCGGCCTGAACGGCACCGCCCGCCCGGGCGGCTGAGACGGCCGGCCGAGACGGGCGGCGGCAGGACTTCGGGGCGGGGCGGCAGGACGGGCCTCCCCGCCCCGGGGCACAGCCCCAACCCCAGTCCCGCCCCTGGGCGATCCCGCCCCTTCCCCACCCCGCCTGGGCGCGGCGCCTCGCAGAGCGGAGGTTCAAGCGGGCAGCGACGGCGCCGGTAGGGGCAGGGCGAAGGTCCTCACCCGAGCGCGGCGCCTCGCGGGGCCGGGGCCCAAACGGGCAGCGACGGCGGGAGGGGGCGTGCCGGCTGGTCGGTCGGGTGCGGTGCCCCGCGGAGCGGAGGTCAAGACGGGCGACGACGGCAGCGGTAGGGGCAGGGCACAGGTGGTCGCCCGGGTGTCGGGCCCCACGGGGCGGGGGTTCAAGCGGGCGGCGACGGCGGCGGTGGGGACCGGCCGGTCGGTCGGGTGCGGCAGAGCAGGGTGAGGCCGGTCGGGGGGAGCCGGGGTGGCGGGTTCGCCGTCCGTGTCGCCCGGGCGCCGGGGCCGGCCGCTCCTGAAACCGCTGCACCTCTTTGACCTGGGTAAATACGCAGGGTGATGGCGGGGTGGGGCGCCCTGCGCACCGCGAGAGCACCCCGGTGATTCCCGGGCGCGCATCCTGGGCCGGATCGGCCCCGAGAGGCCCGGATCGCCCTGACCGGGCCGGTGATCGGGGGTTCGAGCCGCCCGCAAGGCCGCAAAGCAGGGGGCCGGAACCCGGGGAGGG
Source organism: Nocardiopsis potens DSM 45234 (assembly GCF_000341105.1). Lineage (GTDB taxonomy): Bacteria > Actinomycetota > Actinomycetes > Streptosporangiales > Streptosporangiaceae > Nocardiopsis_A > Nocardiopsis_A potens. The sequence goes on along the minus strand of NZ_ANBB01000072.1, from coordinate 24,182 downwards.
CGGGCGTGGGGGCGAGATGTCGCTTTTGCCCTGCCGAGAGACCTCACCTTGACCACTCTGGGTAATCGGCGAAGGGGTAGTGGGGGCCTCAAAGCTTACTACTCGCTGGTAGATGTAATCGGGGTGCTGCAGAGGTGCGCAGGGCGCTCCCGCTCCCGCCCGATCCCCGCCGCGAACCCGACATAAGGAATAAGGCCCCCTGGCAGGCGCGGGCGGGCGGCCCGCCGCCCTCGCCGCCCGTCTGAACCTGCACCCCGCGAGGCACCGCACCCGACCGACCAGCCGGCACGCCCTCTTCCCGCCCTCGCCGCCAGCCTGAACCCCTGCCCCGTGAGACGCCGCGCCCGGGTGAGGCCTCCGCCCCGCCCCTTCCTCTGCCGTCGCCGCCCGTCTTGACCTTCGCTCCGTGGGGTGCCGCACCCGACCGACCGGCCGGTCCCCCTCCCGCCTTCGCTGCCTGTTTGGACCCCCGCCCCGTGGGGCGCCGCGCCCGGGTGAGGCCTGCGCCCCGCCCCTACCTCCGCCGTCGCTGCCGGTTTGAACCTTCGCTTCGCGAGGCGCCGCGCTCGGGTGATCGCCTCAGCCCTGTCCCTGTCCCTGTCGTCGCCGCTGGTTTGAGCCTTCACTTTGTGGGGCGCCGGGCCTGGCCGGGGTGTCTTCCGTTCCTCGCTCTTCCCCGGTGGTCTTGGTGTTGTTGCCGTCTCGCCCCGGGGCGAGACGGCAACAACACCAAGACCACCGCCCGGGGCCCGGGGTGGGCTTTTCGCGGCGGGGCGGGTCAGGTCGGGCGGTGCAGGACCTGGGCCAGGCGTGGGGCCAGGTTGCGGACGGCGGGGTCGCCGGGGCGCCGCTTCAGGGTGCGCACCAGCAGCCGCACGTCCTGGGCGATGGTCGCGGAGTCGACGGCCTCCACGTCGTCGATCAGCTCGTCGGCCAGCGCGCAGGCGCGGTCGGTGTCGCCCGCGCCGGCGTGGGACAGCGCCAGCCGCATCCCGAACCGGGCCCGGGCGCGGCCGGCGTCGCCGGGGAGGCCGGCGAGGACCCCGTCCAGCCGGGCCGCCGCGTCGGCCGGGCGGCCCAGGTCGTACAGGCACCAGCCGGTGACGGCGCCGAGCCGGTCGGGGACGCCCGACCCCAGCCGGGGCCGCTCGTCCTCCGCGCCGCCGGCCCGGCCGCCCGCCCCCGGTCGGGGCTGCTCGTCCTCCTCGTCGGCCCGCTCGCCCGATGCCGCGGCGCGTTCCAGGGAGCGGAAGCAGCCGACCTCGTCCCCGAGGAGGGCGTGTCCCTGGGCCTCCCGCTCGGCGGCGATGGCCCGGACCCGGTGCGACAGCGACCGGTCCGCCTGGGCCTGCCGGGCCAGGGCCACGGTGCCGGTGCCGTCGTGCGCGTACATCGCGATGCAGGCCCGCCGGACCAGCGCGTACCCGCGGAGCTCGGGGTCCCCGGCGGCATCGGCCAGCCGGACCGCGTGGCCGGTCCACCACAGGGCGGCGCGGTCGTCGCCGTTCTCCTGCGCCATCCACCCGCCGTACTCGGCGTTGCGCGAGGCCAGGAGCAGGGCGGCCCTCCGCGGCTCCGCCGCGGAGCGCTCGGCGAGGCGGGTGAGCGCCTGGGTCTGCGCGACCACGGTGGGCAGTACCGCGGACGGCCCGGTGCTCCGCCCCACCGCGCGGAGCTGGTCGAAGAGCAGGCGGAACGGGGCGAGGACGTCCGGGGAGCGCAGGGCCGGCCGCCGCGGCCGCCCGCCGGGGCCCAGCCCGAGGATGGAGGCCGTGCCCATGCCGAGGGCCTCCCTGGCGAAACCCTGCTGGGCCCCGGGCGACGCGGGGAAGACGCCGTCCGGGGCGGCCTCGGCTGCGGGCCGGGAGGCCCGCCCGCCCTGCACGAGCGCGGCCAGCCGCCCGCCGGCGCCGAGCGCGTTGTCGCAGGTCCGGGCGAATTCATGGGAGGCGGCCTTGTGGCCGTTCTCCACCTTGCTCAAGTGGCCCTTGCTGAAATGGACCTCCTTGGAGAGGTCGTTCAGCGTCCAGCCCTTTTCCAGCCGCAGTCGCCGCAGCTCGGCCCCGAAGGGCGTCATCGGCCCCGTAGTCGTCGCCATGCGGACATTCTCCGGACGGGGCCGGGCGAGTGCAACGGAATCCGTTTTCCCTTTTCGTGGCTTCTCTGGAAAATCAGGAAACCGGCGGTTCGGGAGTGAAATGAGAAAAAAGGCCGCCGTTCATCGGGATCGGGCGGCGGAAGGCGGGGGAGGGGGAGGGAGGAGGGAGGAGGGAAAAGGGAAGTGGGGGCGGGGCCGCCCCGAGGCGGCCCCGCCCCCACCGGTCACGCCCGGTGCGGCCGGAGGCCGTCGAGCCAGGAGTCGAAGACCCGGTGGGCGGCGGCGGCCAGGGCGGGGCCGTGGGCCTCGGCGTCGGCGCGGATCCGGGCCGGGTCCGCACCGGCGGCGGCGAGCTCGTGGGCGTGGCCGATGAGCCACTGCTCGATCCGGGTGTGGTCGGCCTCCAGGTGGAACTGGAGGCCCAGCACGTTCGGCCCCAGGGCGAACGCCTGGTCCGGGAAGCCGGGGGTGGCGGCCAGCCGGTCGGCCCCGGCGGGGGTCTCGAACCGGTCGCCGTGCCAGTGCAGCACCGGGGAGCCGGCCAGGTGCCTCAGCGGGGACGCCTCGCCCTCGGCGGTCAGGTCCAGCGGCGCGTAGCCGATCTCCTTGCGTCCGGTGGCCAGGACGGGGGCCCCGGCGGCGCGGGCGATCAGCTGAGCGCCCAGGCAGATGCCCAGGGTGGGGGCTCCGGCCGCGATCCGCCGGCCGATGATCGCGGCCTCCTCTTCGAGGAAGGGGTAGGCGCCGGTCTCGTAGACGCCGATGGGGCCGCCGAGGACGACGAGCAGGTCGGCGCCGAGCAGCTCCGCCTCGTCCAGCGGGTCGACGCCGACGTCGCGGTAGGCGATCCGGTGGCCGCGCCGCTCCAGCAGCGGACCGAGGATCCCCAGGTCCTCGAAGGCGAGGTGGCGCAGGGCGAGGGCGGTGGTCATGGGCGGGGTCCGCTTTCCATCGGGGCGGGGAGGGGCGCGGGGCCGGGACCGTCCGCCGCCGGCGCGGCGCCCTCCTCACCGGTATTGCACTAGTACTCGGTTCTGTCTGTACCGGTTCCTATTCGAGCACAGGGGGAGGGGAGCGGGCGCCGCCGCCGGGTGTGCGCCTGCTCTCAGCGCGGCCGCGCGCCCCCGCCGCCAGCCGCCCCCGGCGAAATGCGCAGGCGCCGCTCCAGGAAGTCGCCCACCGCCTCCGCGAACCGCTCCGGGGCGTCGGCGTAGAGCCAGTGGCCGCACCCGGGGAACGGGACGACCTCCACGTCCGGACGGGCCCGGGCCATCCGGGCGGCCTCGGCCTCGGACAGCATGAAGCTCTCCGTGCCGCGCAGCAGCAGCGCGGGCGCGCGGGAGGCCGCCCACGCCGCCATGTGGTCGCCGACCAGGGCCCGCTGCGATTCCATCATGTCGCCGTACTCGAAGAGCAGCCCCCAGCCGTCGTCGAACTCCGCGGCGCTCTCCATGAAGAACCACGACGGCACGCCCTGCGCCTCGATGGCGGCGGCCAGGGCCTCCCGGGAGGGGGCGCGGCGGGGCCACCCGGTGACGTCCAGGACCGGGTGCACCTCGGGCTCCCGGTTGGCGGTGCCGATGTCGACGACCGCCAGCGCCGCGCAGAGCCCGGGGAAGCGGGCGGCCAGCCGGTAGGCGACGATCCCGCCCATGGAGTGGCCGAGCACGGCCGCGGGGCCGGTGCCCAGCTCCTCCAGCAGCCGTGCGGCGTCGCGGACGTAGCGGTCGGGGGTCAGGGGGCCGTCCTTCCCGGAGTGCCCGTGGGCGCGCTGGTCGGGGGCGATGACCCGGAACCGCCCGGCCAGCGCCCGCGCCAGCGGCGCGAACGCCGACCCGCGGGAGAAGTGCCCGTGCAGCGCGAGCACGGCCGGCCCCTCGCCGCCGGAGTCGAGGTAGGCGACCCGGTGCCCGTCGATCACGGTGAACCGTGTGTCCGTCGGTGTGTCCATCGGTATCGGTGCGTCCATCGGTCCATCCTGGCCCACCGGACCCGCGGGCGGCGCCGGAGCGCTACCGCACCGGGGGTGCGGGCGGAGGGCGCCGCTCCAGCCAGTAGGCCGCCCCGGCGCTGGTGATCCGCTCGGCCTCGGGGGCGGTCCGCTCCTGCGGCCAGATCTGCAGCAGGTGGCGGCCGACCGGTTCCTCGGCGTCGACGTCGGCCTCGTGCGCGGCGTCGTAGTCCTCGATGTGGTACCGGACCCGGTACCAGCCGGGCCCCGCCGGAAGCGGGGGGAGCGGGTGCACGGCCTCGCCCGCCCACTCGATCAGGCTCGGCGGCCCGCCCGGCGCCCACACCGAGACCGATACGACGTCGCCGTACTCCGGGTCCGGGCCGGGGTCGCGGTCGGCCGACACGACCAGCATGTCGATGTCGCCGGTGTGCGGGCCGGCGGTCAGCCGCACCGCCGTGCCGACCGCCTCGGCCACTCCGGCGTCCTCCCGGGGGAGCGGCGGATCGGGGGGATCGAGCAGGTCACCGGGCCCGCCGAAGACCAGGTCGATGAGGTGGTAGTGGACGGACGCCCGGATCCGCGCGGTGGCGGGGCCGGGGGAGGAGCCGGGGCCGGAGCCGGCGGGATCGGTCATGGCGGCAGTCCTACCGCACCGGTGCGACGGCCCTGCGGCGGGCGCTCCGGGGCGGGCCCGGGGAGCGGCGCGGGTCCGCGCATCGGGCCCGGTGCCGCGGCCGCTCCCTCCCGGGTGCGGGGCGGGGGTCCCGGGGCGCCCGCGGCCTTCCGGGGCCCTGCGCCGCCGGCCCCTTCCGGGGCGGGGCCCCGGGCCCCGGGGCCCCGCCCCGGAAGGGGCCGCCCGGGCGGGCCCGCAGGGTCAGTCCGCCGGGGCGGCCAAGCGGTGGAGCCACTCCCGGAGCAGGGCGGTCTCCGGCGGGGTGAGCGGGGCCGTACCGCCGTCCAGTACCGCGTCCAGGGTGACGGCCGCCTCGGCGAGGCCCGGCGGGGACGCCGCGCGGCCGGACTCCCCGCCGGACGGAGCGGTGATCGCCGCGAGCACCGCCTCCCGGGTGCGGGGGGACAGCTCTTCGTCCTGCTCGGCGGAGGCGATCAGGGTGAGCACCGCACCGGTGTTGGCCGCCTGCACCATGCGGGCGGCGGCCGGTACCGGCAGGCGCAGCCGGCCCGCGCGGGCGACGCGTTCGAGCAGCGAGCAGAGCATCGCGTAGGCGTCGTCCGCGGCGGCCGGGCGGCGGCCGGGCCGGGGGGTGCCGTACATCAGCACGTACAGGGCGGGCCGGGCCAGGCCGAAGTCGACGTGCAGGTCCCAGCCGCGGCGCAGGTCGGCCACCGGGTCGTCGGTGGCGCCGAGCTCCTGCTTGTCGGCCAGGTAGCGCTCGAAGCCGTAGGCGGCCAGAGCGTCCAGCAGCCCCTGCTTGTCGCCGAACAGCCGGTACAGGGTCGGTGCCTGCACCCCGGCGGCCGCGGCGACGGCCCGGGTGGAGGCGGCCTCGGCGCCGCCCTCGGCGAGCAGTCCGGCGGCCGCCTCCAGGATGCGCCGGCGCGGGTCGGACGTCTTCTCGGAAGTCATGGAATCAATGCTATCGCTTCTGTGTTAGCGTCGATATTAACGCTGATGGCGATTCACTGTTATCAGTGATAGTGCGGCGGGCCGCTCGCCCGCCCCGACGGTGAAGGACCCTTCCATGGCACTCCAGGAACGCCCCCTCGGCCGCACCGGCCTGCGCGTCTCCGGCCTCGGGCTGGGGCTGATGGGCATGTCCGACCTGTACGGCCCGGCCGACGAGGCCGAGTCGGTCGCCACCGTGCACGCCGCCCTCGACGCCGGCGTCACCCTGCTGGACACCGGTGACTTCTACGGGATGGGCGACAACGAACTGCTGCTCGCCCGGGCGCTGCGCGGTCGCGACCGGGACCGGGTGCGGATCAGCGTCAAGTTCGGCGCCCTGCGCGACCCCGCGGGCGGCTGGTCCGGCTACGACGGCCGACCGGAGGCGGTGAAGAACTTCCTCGCCTACTCGCTGCGCCGGCTCGGCACCGACCACATCGACGTCTACCGCCCGGCGCGGCTCGACCCGCGGGTCCCGGTGGAGGACACGGTCGGCGCCATCGCCGAGATGGTCGAGGCCGGCCACGTCCGGCACATCGGCCTCTCCGAGGTCGGGGCCGGGACGCTGCGCCGCGCGCACGCCGTGCACCCCATCAGCGACCTGCAGATCGAGTACTCGCTGCTCTCCCGCGGGATCGAGAAGGAGATCCTGCCCGCCGCCCGCGAGTTGGGCATCGGGGTGACCGCCTACGGGGTGCTCTCCCGAGGCCTGCTCTCCGGGCACTGGAGCGCCGAGCGGGAGCCGGGCGGCACGGACTTCCGCCGCATCAGCCCCCGCTTCCAGGGCGGCAACCTGCGGCACAACCTCGCCCTGGTCGAAGCGCTGCGCGCGGTGGCCGAGGCCAACGGGGCCACCCCGGCCCAGGCCGCCATCGCCTGGGTCGCCTCCCGCGGCGCCGACGTGGTGCCGCTGGTCGGCGCCCGCCGCCGGGACCGGCTCGCCGAGGCCCTGGCCGCCGCCGACCTCGAACTCTCCCCCGACGACCTGGCCGCCATCGAGGCCGCGGTCCCCGACGGCGCCGCCGCCGGCGACCGCTACGCCGCACCGATGATGGCCGACCTGGACAGCGAGCGCTGACCGCCGCACCGCGCCCCCGCCGCCCGGCGGGGCGCGGTGCGGCGCGCCCGGGCGCTCACCGGAGCCGGGCGGCGAGGTCGCACACCAGGCCGAAGCGCTGCCGCAGCCGCCCCAGGGTCACCAGCCCGGGGTCCCAGGTCACCGCCCAGTGGCCGCGGACCGCCCAGGACATCCGGTAGAACCGCCCGCGCCCGCGCACCGCCTCCACGGCATGGGAGGCGAAGCGCGGGTCGGCGGTCAGCACGCCGCGCTCCCCGCGGGAGGCGCCGGGCAGCGGGACGTAGTGCGGCAGGCTCGGGAACCACTTGGTCGCCGGGGTGATCCTCGCGTGGCGCACCTCCCACGAGGAGCGCGCGATGACGTCGGGGCGGGCGTACGGCAGCCGGGCCGCGGCGAACCAGAAGTGCCCCCCGCCCTCAAGGGTGTAGAGCCAGGTGTGCGGATTGTCGAAGCCGAGCACCGGGATCCCGCCGAGGGGCCCCGGTGACCACGTCGCGCGCCTGCTCCGGGGCCTCGGGGACGGGGACCCCCAGGGCGCCCAGCTCGCCCAGGGCGGGCGCGGCGTGCGGAGCCGAGCGGGCCAGGGGGGCGTAGTGCAGGCCGCTCTCCGCGGCGAACCGGTGCACCTTGCGGCTCTGCGCCGACATCACGGCCTTGTCGGCGTTGACGGTGACGGCGTCGCCGAACATCTCGGAGAAGATGTCGAAGAGGAATCCCACGGCGGTCGCTTTCCTAACCGGGACAAAAGGGGCGGAGCCCTGGGAGGGTAGCGAGGGACGGGGACAGGCACGACCGCCGCACCCGCGCGGGCCTCAGCGGCCCGCCCGCCGCCCGGCCACCGGCAGGCCGGTCAGCAGGGCGGCCCCCGCCGCCGCGAGCAGCAGCACTGGCACCGGCAGCAGCGCGGACGCCCAGGTGAGCAGCAGCGGGGCGAACATGCCCAGGTAGGCGGCGCTCCAGAAGTAGGAGGTGAGCCGGGCCAGGCGGAGCGGAGACGCCAGCGCGGCGGTCCGGGTCAGGCCGTAGGCCAGGGTGAGCCCGTACCCCGCCCCGAGCACCGCCCCCGCCGCGAGGCCGAGCGAGGGCAGCCCGGACGCGGCCGCCACCGCCGCCAGCACCAGACCCGCCGCGACCGTGCCGAGCCCCGCCAGCGCGGTGCCGGCCAGGCTCCGGGCGGCCAGCCGCCGCGCCACCGGCTGCACCGCGACCCCCGCGCCGGGCACGACGGCGGTGGCGACGCCCGCGTACACCGTCTCCCAGCCCGGCAGCGCACCGCCCAGCAGACCCGGCAGCGTCGCGAAACCGATGGTGGGGGCGGCGAACACCCACGGCGCCATCAGGAGGACCGTGCGCCCGAACCCCGGCCCCCGGCGGGGCGCGCTAGCGGAGGAGGCCCCGGGCGCCGCCCCGCCGGACGCCCGGGCCGGGGCCGCCACCGCCGCGCCCGCCCGCGGACGGGTCTCCGGGCACCCCCAGGCCAGCGCCCCCGCCGCCGCGGCCAGCAGCACGTGCGGCAGGTACGCCCACACCGTCGGGTACGGGGCCCACTGCGCGATCAGCGAGGCGGCCAGACCGCCGGTCGCGAAGCCCAGCGAGACGAACACCCCGGCGCGCCGCGCCGCCGTCCCGCGGGCCCGCTCCCCGACCGGCGCGTACGGCGGCGAAGAGAGCTCCTTGACCCAGGCGCCCCCGGCCGACAGCAGCGCGCCCGCGCCCAGGCCGGTCAGCGCCCGCCCGGGCCAGAGCCACACCGGGGAGAACGCGCCGAGCACCAGCAGCAGGGTCGCGGCCAGGTTGGCGGCGAGCGCGGCGAGCGCCACGGGCCGCCGCCCCAGCCGGTCGGCGAGCGGCGCCCCGCACAGCAGGCCGGGGATCAGGCCGAGCACGTACACGGCGAGCAGCGCGGTCACCGCGGACGCGGACAGCCCGGCGGCGGCGCGGTAGGTGCCCAGCAGAGCGGAGAACTGGTTCGCGCTCCACCCGGACGCGGTCATCATCAGCGCCGCCCGCACCCCGTACCGGGGCCGGGGGACGGGCGGAGCGGCGGCCTCCGCGCGGCACACGGCGGTATCCGATTCGATGTCGCTCATGGAATCCGGTTGTACGGCCCCGCCGACCTGCGTCTCCAGCCGTCTTCAGGGATCGTGAACGCGGCCGGGGGCGGCCGGGCGCGGTCGTCTAGAGTCGACGGCATGGACCTCCGCCTGCTCGCCACCTTCCTGGCCGTGGTCGAGGAGGAGCACTTCGGCAGGGCGGCGGCGCGGCTCTTCCTCTCCCCGCCCGCGGTCACCCAGCACATCCGTCGCCTGGAGGCCGAGGTCGGGGCGCAGCTGCTGCACCGGACCAGCCCCGTCGCGCCCACCCCCGCCGGTGCCCGGCTGGTCGGACACGCCCGCACCCTGCTGGCGGCCGCGGACGCCGCCCTGGACGACATGCGCGAGACGGTCCGGCTGGAGCAGGAGGGCGGCTCCCGGCCGCTGCGCATCGGCATCATGGGCCACGGCTCCGCGGAGATCACCCCCGCCGCGATCAACGCCTACCGCCGCGCCCGCCCGCAGACCCGGGTGGAGCTGCACGACCTCGACTTCACCGAGCACGTCTCGGCCCTGGTGGAGGAGCGGGTCGACCTCGCCTTCATCCGCCCGATGCCGGACGACCCCCGGATCGAGGGCGACGTGATGGTCACCGAGCAGCGGATCGTGGTCGTCCCGGAGGCCGCCCGGCTCGCCGACGCCCGCGAGGAGGGCGTGCGCGTCGCCGACCTCGAGGACCTGCCGATCTTCCGGGTCCCGGAGCGCACCCCCGACGTCTTCCAGGACTACCTCTACTTCTCCAGCCCGGACCCGCGCCGCAGCATGCACTGCGCGCTCAACCCGCAGGAGGTCCTCACCGGCGTCCTCGCGGACCGGGCGGCCGGTTCGGGGCTGCGCTCCTTCGCCCGCTACTACGCCTGGCCCGGCGCGGTGTTCGTCCCGGTCCTGGACGCCCCGTGGGAGAGCAGCCACCTCGCCCACCGGGTCGGCGACCCCGACCCGGAGGTCGCGATCTTCCGCGCCCTGGCGGTCGCCGTCGCCAAGGACATGGCGCCCCGCATCGCCGCCGAGGCCGGCGGCCCCCTCCCCGGTGGCGCGGGCGCGCCCGGGTGACGGTGCCGTCCCGGGCGGCGCGGCGTGATAGAGAGGTCGGCGACGCGGCCGGCCGGCCGCGGTCGGGCCGGGACCGCCGGGAGGGTCAGGGAGTGGGAACCGACGCGCTGCTCGGCGCCGACCTCGGCACCAGCGGAGTGAAAGTGCTGGTCATCGGGGTGGACGGGGAGCCGCTGGGTGAAGCCGAGGCCGGGTACCCGGTCCGGTCGCCGCGACCGGGGTGGGCGGAGAGCGACCCAGCGGAATGGTGGGCGGCCACCGTCCGGGCGGTCCGCGCGGCGCTGGACCGCGCGGCGGCGCGGCGGCCGGGCGGGGTGCGCATCGCGGGGGTCGGAGTGGACGGGCAGATGCACGGCCTGGTCCTCACCGCCGCCGACGGCGCCCCGGTCCGCCCGGCACTGCTCTGGGCCGACCGGCGCGCCGCCGGCGACCTGGAGCCGTGGACCGGACTGCCCGCCGCGGAGCGGGAGCGCCTGGCCAACCCGGTGGTGCCCGGGATGACCGGGCCGCTGCTGCGCTGGGCGGCCCGCAGCGAACCGGACGCGGTCCGCGCGGCCCGCAGCGCGCTGCTCCCCAAGGACTGGCTCCGGATGCGGCTCACCGGCGCCGCCGCCACCGACCCCTCCGACGCCTCGGCCACCCTGCTCTGGGACGTCCCCGCCGACACCTGGTCGCAGGCGGCCGTCGCGGCGGCCAGCCTGCCGGAGCGGCTGCTCCCGCCGGTCCTGCCGTCCGGCTCCGCGGCCGGCGTGCTCACCGGAGAGGCCGCCGCCGAACTGGGCCTGCCGCCGGGCGTCCCGGTCGCGGCGGGCGCCGGCGACACCCCGGCCGCCCTGCTCGCCTCCGGCGCGGGCGCGGGCGCGGACGCAGGCGGGGGCTCGGGCGGGGCCGCGGGTGCGGATGCGGGCGGGAGCGCGGGCGAGGTGCGGCTCACCGTCGGCAGCGGCGCCCAGCTCGTCGCCCCCACCGGCGACCCGCGGCCGTTCCCCGGCGGGCACGTCTACCGCACCGCGGAACCGGGCGGGTGGTACAGGATGGCGGCGGTGCAGAACGCGGGCATCGCCCTGGACTGGGTGCGCCGCCTGCTCGGCGCCGACTGGGAAGAGCTGTACGCCGCCGCGGAGCACGGCGGCCCCGGCGCGGGTGGGGCGCTGTTCGTCCCGCACCTGACCGGCGAGCGCACGGCGGGGACGGGGAGAGCGGGGGACGGCGGGGCGGCCGGACGCCTGTCCGGGCTGAGCCTGGGAACAGGGCGGACGGAGATGCTGCGGGCCGCCGTCGAGGGCGTGGCCATGTCGATCCGGCACGCCGCCTCGGCACTGCCCGGAGGCGTCCCCGCGACCATCCGCCTCACCGGCGGCGGGGCCCGGGACCCCCGCTTCCGCCGCCTCCTCGCCGACGTCCTCGACGCCGAACTGCGCCCGACCTCCTCCCTCCGCAGCCCCTCGGCCCTCGGCGCCGCACTCTTGGCGGCCCGCGCCGCCGGTATACCTCTGACGCTCCCGCCCCCGACCGCCGAACCCCCGGTCCACCCGGGCTCGGACGTCGAGGCGTACCGAGAGCTCTACGACCGCTACTTGAGGGCGGCTACGGTGGAGGATGTGACGTCTGAGACTCGGATAACTTATCGATAACGCCCCGCAAAGTCGCAGGTCATTAAGGGTGAGCCCCGCGTACGCGGGGATGGACCGCTCATCGCGGCTGGCTGGCTGACCGCCGACGCGGTGAGCCCCGCGTACGCGGGGATGGACCGTAGCGGACCTGTTCTTGCACCTCGCACGCGGCGTGAGCCCCGCGTACGCGGGGATGGACCCGAAGCTCGGTGGGCTGTTGCGCTCGGTCTGGGGTGAGCCCCGCGCATGCGGGGAAGCGTCCCGAACCGTTCAGCGGAGGGTCGTCCGTGCCGCCTCCATGACCGCTGCGGCGACGGTGTCCAGGGCCGGGCTGCGCAGGCGCCATTGCTGCCAGTAGAGCGGGCGGTCCAGCGGGTGGTCCGGGTCGATGTGGACCAGGCGGTCGCCCATGGCCTCGACCTGCATGCTGGGGACCATCGCCCAGCCGAGGCCGAGGGCCACCGCCTCGGCGAAGTCGGCCGAGGCGGGAACCCGGTGGCGGGGCGGGGCGAGGCGGCGGCGGGTGCGGGAGCGGATGTACCGGCGCTGCAGGTCGTCCTTGTGGTCGAAGTCGACGTGCGGGGCGGCGGCCAGTGCGTCGGCGGTCACTCCGTCCGGGAACCAGTGCTCGGCGAAGTCCGGGGCGGCGACGGCCAGGTAGCGCATGGTGCCCAGGCGCTCCACGGTGCAGCCCTGGACCGGGGCGGAATCGGCGGTGATCGCCGCCATCACCGTTCCGTCGCGCAGTAGCGAAACGGTGTGCTCCTCGTCCTCCCGGTGGATCTCGAAGAGGTGGCCGGCGAGGCCGGCGAAGGCGGGCAGCGCCCAGGTGGACAGCGAGTCGGCGTTGACGGCCAGCGGGACGGTCACCGGGCCGCCCCCGCCGCCCTCGCCGTCCCCGTCGCCTCCGCCGCTCAGGTCGCGGGCGAGGTCGGCCGAGAGCGCCTCGATCTGCCGGGCCGTGCGCAGCACCGACGCCCCGGCGTCGGTCACCGCCAGCGGCCGGGAGCGGACCAGCAGCACCCGCCCCACCTCGGTCTCCAGCGCCTTGATCCGCTGGCTGATCGCGGAAGGGGTGACGTGCAGCGCGGCTGCGGCCGCGTCGAAGGTGCCGCACCGCACGGCGGCGCTCAGCGCCCGCAGCTGTCCGAAGTCCAGGTTCATCATGAGCGATTCTAATGGAGCCCGAGAAACATTAGCTTTACTGCTGCAGGGACCGGGCCTAGCTTCGGAGCGTGTCGATCTTCGCTTCTCTTCTCGCTTCCGCGCCTCCTGCCTCCGCCGGGTCCTCCGGCCTCTCCGGGGCGCTCTCCGATCTCGCCGCGGCCGGGGCGGGGCTCGGGTTCGGGCTCTCGCTCATCGTCGCCATCGGCGCGCAGAACGCCTTCGTGCTCCGCCAGGGGCTGCGCCGCGAGCACGTCCCGGCGGTGGTGGCGATCTGCGCCCTCTCCGACGCGGTGCTGATCATGCTCGGCATCTCCGGCATCGGCACGGTCGCCGAGCTCGCGCCCTGGCTGCTCACCCTGGTCCGGTGGGGCGGCGTGGCGTTCCTGGTGGTCTACGGGGCGCTCGCGCTGCGCCGGGCGGCCCGCCCGGGCCGGCTGGGCCCGGCGGAGGGGAGCGCCCCGGCGGGGGCGGCCGCGGCGGTCGCCGCCTGCCTGGCGATGACCTGGCTGAACCCGCACGTCTACCTGGACACCATGGTGCTCACCGGGTCGGTCGGCAACGGCTACGGCGAGCAGCGCTGGTGGTTCGGCGGCGGGGCGGTGCTGGGCAGCCTGGTGTGGTTCAGTGCGTTGGGGTTCGGTGCCCGGTACCTGGGGCCGGTGTTCCGCTCCCCGCGGGCCTGGCGCGTCCTGGACCTGGTGATCGCGTGCACCATGTTCGCCATCGCGGCCTCGCTGGCGATGGAGGCGTGACCGGCGCTCCGGCTGGGCTGGAGGTTCCGCAGGTACTGACCCTGCGGGGAGCATCCGCCGCCCGGGGCGGCTCTCTGCGGGCGGCGGGATCGGTCCGGCTCCGCTTCGGCGGTGCGGCCGCAGGCGGGAGGGGCGGCGGGCACCGGCCCGTCGCCCCTCCCGCGGGTGGTTCCGCGGAGGCGCCCCCGGTCAGCCGAGGGTGTCGGCGACCACCTCGGCGGCGTCGGCGACCAGCGCCTCCTGCCACTCGGCGTCCTTGTCGTCCCGGGTGGTCAGGATGGAGACGACGATCGGGTCGGCGCCGTCGGAGGGCCACAGCACCGCGATGGCGTTGCGGGTGCCGTAGTCGCCGCCGCCGGTCCGGTCGCCGACCTTCCAGTCGTCCGGGACGCCGGCCCGGATCAGCGCGTCACCGGTGGTGTTGCCCTTCAGCAGGTCGGTGAGGAAGACGCGCTCCTCCTCCTTGAGCGTGTCGCCCAGGGCGTACTCGCGCAGGTCCGAGGCGAGCGCGCGCGGGGTGCTGGTGTCCCGCTCGTCGCCCGGGATCGCCGAGTTCAGCTCGGTCTCGTAGCGGTCCATGCTGGTGGTCTCGTCGCCGATCTCGCCCAGCTGGGCCTCCAGCCCCTTCGGGCCGCCGAACTGGTCGAACAGCAGGTTGGCGGCGGTGTTGTCGCTGTAGCGCATCGCGGCGTCGCTGATGTCGCGCAGCGTCATGCCGGTGTCGACGTGCTTCTCGGTGATCGGCGAGTGGTCGACCAGGTCCTCCTCGGAGTAGGTGACCACCTCGTCGAGCTTCTCGTCGGGGAAGCGGTCCAGCAGCGCGCCGACCGCCAGCGCCTTGAAGGTGGAGCAGAACGCGAACCGCTCGTCGGCCCGATAGCCGATCTCCTCCTCGGAGCCGGTGTCCACGGCGTAGACGCCGAGCCGGGCGTCGTACTCCTTCTCCAGCTCCTTGAACTCCTTCTCCGCGGCGGCCTGCAGGTCCTGCCGGGCCGAGACCTCGGTGGCGGTGCCCTCCGGTGCGCCGGCCCCGGTGCAGGCCGCGACCGGGGCGAGCGCCAGCGCGGCCAGCGAGGCGACTCCGAGGCGCCGTGCGAACGGGATCTTCATCGTCGGTTTCTCCCTGCTTCGTGGGGTGGGCCACCGGGCCGGGGACGGACCGCCGCGGCGGTGCGGCGGCCGGCCCGGTGGTGGTATGCCGTTCGGGACGGAAGCGGACCGTTCCATGCGGAACCGGCATGGCGCCCGGTCGTCCCCGTTCGCGGTGCGGCCGGGCGCGGGACGGGTTCCCCGCGGCCGCACCGCCCGGGCGGTCAGCCGAGGGTGTCGGCGACCACCTCGGCGGCGTCGGCGACCAGCGCCTCCCGCCGCTCGGCGTCCTTCTCGTCGCGGCTGGTCATGATCGCGATGACGATCGGGTCGCCGTCCGGCGGGTGCACCACGGCGATGTCGTTGCGGGTGCCGTAGCCGCCGCTGCCGGTCTTGTCACCGACCTTCCAGCCGTCCGGGACGCCGGCCCGGATCAGCGCGTCGCCGGTGAGGTTCCGCTCCAGCAGGTCGGTGTAGTAGTCCTGCTCGCCGTCGGTGAGCGAGTCGCCGAGGGCGTACTCGCGCAGGTTCGCGGCGAGCGCGCGCGGGGTGCTGGTGTCCCGCTCGTCGCCCGGGACGGCCTCGCTCAGCTCGGTCTCGTACCGGTCCATACTGGTGGTCTCGTCGCCGATCTCGCGCAGTTCGGCCTGGAGCCCCTTCGGGCCGCCGAACTGCTCGAACAGCAGGTTGCCCGCGGTGTTGTCGCTGTAGCGCATCGCGGCGTCGCCGATGTCGCGCAGCGTCATGCCGGTGTCGACGTGCTTCTCGGTGATCGGCGAGTACCCGATCACGTCCTCCTCGGAGTAGGCGACCACCTCGTCCAGTTTCTCCTCCGGGTGCTCGCGGAGCAGGGCGCCGACGGCCATCGCCTTGAAGGTGGAGCAGTAGGCGAACCGCTCGTCGGCCTGGTAGGCGATCTCCTCCTCGGAGCCGGTGTCCACGGCGTAGACGCCGAGCCGGGCGTCGTGCTCCTCCTCCAGCTCCGCGAACGCCTGCTCCACTCCGGCGGGCAGGGCGCTCCCGGCGGCCGCGCCCGTGCTCTCGTGCGCCGGGACCTCGGCGGCGACGCCGTCCGGGAGTCCGGCGCCGGTGCAGGCCGCCAGCGGTGCGAGCGCCAGCGCGGCCAGCGACGCCGTGCCGGCGCCCCGTGTGAAGCGGATTCTCATCCCGTTACCCCCTGCTTCTGATATCGAACACATGTTCGAATGCATGGTGAGCGGTGGGCCCGCAGCCGTCCGGAGCACACCCCCCGGGCGCACACCCGGCGCCCCGACCCGCCTACGCGGGCGGCCTCGCCGAAGCCCTGCGCAGCAGTCTGGCCCAGAGAACCGATGCCGTCCAAGACGGAAACCGGCGCTTCCATGCGGAACCGGCATAATGCTCTGTCATGGATCTCGTCGGTGCCTGCAAGGCGTTCGTCAGCGTGAGCGAGCGGGGCAGCTTCACCCTCGGCGCGGCGGCCGCGCGCATCCCGCAGCCGGTCGCCAGCCGGCGCGTCGCCGCCCTGGAGAAGCACCTGGGCGGGCGGCTGATCGACCGCTCGGCGCGCAGGGCCGTGCTCACCCCGTTCGGCAGGGAGATGCTCCCCTCCGCCAGGCGCCTGGTGCGGCTGGCCGAGGCGATGGAGCACGACGCCGAGCGCGCCCGGCTCACCCCGCTCCGCTTCGCCGTCCCGGACGTCTGCTCCACCCTGGACCTCGCCCGCCTCGACGCCGAGGCCCGCGAGCAGGGCGTCCACCTGGACTTCCAGCAGGCCCGGCCGGACGAGCGGGCCGAGCTTCTCCGCTCCCAGCAGGTCCGGGCCGCCCTCACCGCCGTCCCGGTGAGCGAGAGCGCCTGGACGGTGCCGCTGGGCCTGGCCGCCGCGGTCCCGCAGCGCGCCCGGGTGGTGCACGCCGAGACGCTCCGGGTGGGCCGCGGCGACCGGGACGCCCCGGGCCGCCGCATCTGGATCCAGCCCGAGGACGACGTCCCGCACATCCGGGACCGGGTGACCCGGCTGCGTGACTCGGTGGGGTTGCGACCCGCCCAGGTCGCGGTGGCCGCCGCGCTCGCCCCCGCGGTCGCCGCCGTGCTCGGCTCCTCCGACCTGCTGCTCTGCTCGGCCAAGCAGGCCGAGGAGCTGGAGCTGCACTGGCGCCCGATCGGCGGGATCGACCTGGCCCGCGGCTACGGGATCGCGGGCGGCGCGGGCGACGAGGCCGAGCGCATCCGGGAGCGGCTGGGCAGCGGGATCGCGCACTGCCTGGGCGCCCGGCCCCGGAACGGGGGCGCGGAATGAGCACCGAGGCCCTCATCCGGGAGCTCCGCGCCGAACTCGACGACGGCGGGCTGCGCGGCTCCTTCCTCGTCCGCGACCTGCGCACCGGAGAGGAGGCGGGGATCGAGCCGGACCTGGAGTTCCCCACCGCCTCGCTGGTGAAGATCCCGCTGGCGGTGGCGGTCCTGGAACTGGTCCGCGCCGGCGAGGTGGACGGCGCCGAACCGGTGCTGCTGCGCCCCGGCGGCGCGCCGACCGGCGTCGGCAGGTTCCGCCACCCCGCCCGGGTCGCCGTGGAGGACCTGCTCTACCTCGCCATGGCGATCAGCGACAACGTGGCGGCCGAAGCCCTGTTCACCATCGCCCCGCCCGCCCGGGTCACCGAGTCGCTGCGGCGGATGGGCGTCCGCGGGATCACCGTCCGGCACCCGATGAGCGACCTCAGCGACACCCCCGCGGACCGCCTCGGCCCGGATGACGCCTACCTGGCGCACTCGCTGGCGATCGGCGCGGGCACCGCAGGGCGCGGCCACATGATGCCCCAGCTCGACGTCACCGTGGGCAACTCGGGGACGGCGCGGGCCTTCACCGACCTGCTGCAGGAGCTGTGGTCCCCCTCGGCGGTCGACCCCGCCATCGCCGAGCGGGTCCGCGGGCTGATGGGCGACAACATGATGCGCCAGCGGCTGGCCCCGGACTTCGCCTCCGACGCCTCCAAGTGGTCCTCCAAGACCGGCACCCTGCTCAACCTCCGGCACGAGGTCGGCGTGGTGGAGCACGCCGACGGGCAGGCCTTCGCCGTCGCGGTGCTCACCGAGTCGCGGGTCCCGGCGATCATCCAGCCCGGCGCCGAGAGCCTCATGGCCCGCGTCGCCGTCTCCCTCCGCGACCACCTGCGCGGCGGCTGACCGCCCCGGACGCGCCGGACGCGCCGGACGCGCCGACCTAGCCGGGCGTCCCGATCGGGCGCGGCGCCTCACGGCGTTGCGGTTCAGACCGGCGGCGAGGGCGGGCGGGGACCGGCCGGTCGGTCGGGCGCGGCGCCTCGCGGGGTCGGGGTTCAAGCCGGCGGCGAAGGCGGCGGTGGGGACCGGCTGGTCGGTCGGGCGCGGCGCCTCACGGGGCGGGGGTTCAAGCCGGTGGCGAAGGCGGCGGTGGGGGCGGGGCGGAGGCGGTCGCCCGGGCGCGGCGCCTCACGGGGCGGGGGTTCAAGCCGGTGGCGAAGGCGGCGGTGGGGGCGGGGCGGAGGCGGTCGCCCGGGCGCGGCGCCTCACGGGGCGGGGGTTCAAGCCGGTGGCGAAGGCGGCGGTGGGGGCGGGGCGGACGCGGTCGCCCGGGCGCGGCGCCTCACGGGGCGGGGGTTTAAGCCGGTGGCGAAGGCGGCGGTGGGGGCGGGGCGGACGCGGTCGCCCGGGCGCGGCGCCTCACGGGGCGGGGGTTTAAGCCGGTGGCGAAGGCGGCGGTGGGGGCGGGGCGGACGCGGTCGCCCGGGCGCGGCGCCTCACGGGGCAGGGGTTCAAGCAGGCAGCGACGGCGGCGGTGGGAACCGGCCGGTCGGTCAGGCGCGGCAGAGCAGGGCGGGCCGGTCGGGGCGGGCCGAGGTGGCGGGTTCGCCGTTCCCGCGTCGCCCGGGCGCCGGGGCCGGCCGCCCCTGAAACCGCCGCACCCCCCCTGACCTGGGCGAATACGCAGGGTGATGGTGGAGTGGGGCGCCCTGCGCACCGCGAGAGCACCCCGGTGATTCCCGGGCGCGCATCCCGGCCCGGATCGGCCCCCGAGAGGCTCGAATCGCCCCGATCGGGCCGGTGTTCAGGGTTCGAGGCGCCCGCAAGGCCGCAAAGCAGGGGGCCGGAACCCGGGCAGGGTAGAGGCGGGGGCGGGATGTCGCTTTTGTCCCCCTGGGAAGACCCTGTTTGACAACTCTGGGTAACCGGAGAGGGGGTGGCGGGGGCTTCAGAGCCCACTACTCGCTGGTAGATGTAATCGGGGTGCTCTCGCGGTGCGCAGGGCGCCCCCACCCCTGCCCGATCCCCGCCGCAAACCAGGCATAGGGGATAAGGTCCCCTGGCAGGCGCGGGCGGGCGGCCCGCCGCCCTCCCCGCCTGCTTGAGCCTGCACTCCGCGAGGCGCCGCACCCGACCGACCGGCCGGTCCCCCTCCCGCCTTCGCCGCCTGCTTGAACCCCGGCCTCGTGAGGCGCCGTGCCCGGGTGAGGCCCTGGCCCCGCTCCTACCGCTGCCGTCGCCGCCTGCTTGAGCCTGCACTCCGCGAGGCGCCGCACCGGACCGACCGGCCGGTCTCCCTCCCGCCTTCGCCGCCCGTCTTGACCTTCGCTCCGCGAGGCGCCGCACCCGACCGACCGGCCGGTCCCCCTCCCGCCTTCGCCGCCTGCTTGAACCCCGGCCTCGTGAGGCGCCGTGCCCGGGTGGGGCCGCCCTGTTCCGGTCGCAGTGGCTCGAAGCGTCCGGCTCGCCATCGGGGAGGTGCCTCCGCGCTTCTGGGGACTCCCGGGCCGGGCGGGGCGGGGCGGGGTGTCCCGGCGGCGCCGGGGGAGGGGCCGGCGCCGCCGGGGTGCCTCCGCGCCCGAGGACGGGGCGGGCGCGGAGGGGAACGGGGGGTCAGTGGAAGGCCGGGCCTCCCGGGCGGAGGCGGGTACCGGGGCGCAGCCGGGTCCAGGGCAGCTCGCCCGGGTCCGCCGCCATCGGCCCGGGGGCCACCGCGACCAGGACGCGGCCGGCGATCGGCTGGAAGTCGCCGCGGAAGTGCACCGAGCTCTTCACCGCCACGATCTGCTGCTCCTCGGGGGCGACCCCGGCGGCGCGCAGCTGGTTGCGGTCCATGATCTGCGCCTTGCGCGAATTGACCACCACCGACACGTTGCCCGAGCGCAGCAGGCAGGACGGGCCCACGTCGAGCTCGTTGCCGCGCATCATCGGGCCCTCGAAGACGACCCGGCCGTCGGTCACCGCCGCCACCTCGAAGACCCCGCGCAGCGGCGCGTCGCCGGGCACCCCGGAACCGGGGAACTCCGCCTCGATCTCCGCACCGACCCCGGCCCGCACCGCCCGGGCGACGACGCCGGCGTCCCACATCGCGGCCAGCACCGACCCCGGGTGGTCCCGCTTCAGCAGCGCCCGGAGCAGCCCGGTGGTGGTCGCGTCGCCACCGGCCCCCGGGTTGTCCTGGGTGTCGGCGACGACCACCGGGGCGGCGCCCGCCGCGGCCGCCTCGGCGGCGGCCTCCACCGCCTCCGCGGCCTCCAGCACGTCCAGGGCGAACTCCGGTTCGCGCAGCTCCACCAGGGCGGCGAGCCGCTCCACCTCGCGCACCACCGCGCCGGCGTCGGCGCCGTAGCCGAACGCGGTCGGGCCGCAGTCGGGGAAGTCGGCGGCGGGGAAGCCCGCGGCGAAGGTGAGCACCGCCTCCCCGTCCGGCACCTCCTGCACCCGCCGGTAGATCTCCCCGGCCGGCTCCAGCAGGGTGCTGCCGGAGTTGATCGGGATGAGGAACGGGATCCGCGCCCGGTGCACGGCCAGCTCCTCCCCGTCCAGCAGCCGGTGGAGCAGCGCCGCGGCGCGCCGCCCGGTGTCGGCCATGTCCACGTGCGGGTAGGTGCGGTAGGCGACCATCGCGTCGGCCGCCTCGAACATCAGCGGGGTCATGTTGGCGTGCAGGTCCAGGCTGACCGAGACGGGCACCCCGGGGCCGACCGCGGCGCGGACCCGGCGCAGCACCTCGCCGTCCCCGTCGTCGTGCGAGGCGGTCACCATGGCGCCGTGCAGGTCCAGGTAGACCGCATCCGGCCGGTGCTCGCGGCAGGCGTCGACGATCTCCCCGCAGATCCGCTCGAAGGCCCGGTCGGTGACCGGGGCCGAGGGGGAGGCGGCGCACCACAGCACCGGGAGGAGCTCGGCGTCCCAGGTCCGCGCCTCCGCGATGAACCCGCCGACCGGGACGTTGACGCCGGCCAGCCGGAGCACCTCCGGGCCGCGGTGCATCCGCGGGAACCCCTCGCCGTTGACGAAGTTCTCGTAGTCGGCGGGTGTCGAGGCGAAGGTGTTCGTCTCGTGCAGGAACCCGGCGATCAGGATCTTCGGCGCCATCGCCGCCCTTCCGTTCGTGTCTTCCCGGACCCGGTGCCGCCCGGCCGGCGGCCTCAGTCCCGCTCCGGGTGGCGGATGAGGAACAGCGCCGCCACCGCGGCGGCGAGCAGCCCCACCATCGCCAGCAGCCCGGCCTGGGTGCTGCCGGTGGCGTCCTTGACCAGGCCGATCAGGTAGGGGCTGACGAACCCGCCGAGGATGCCGATGGTGTTGATGAAGGCGATCCCGCCGGCCGCGGCGGTGCCGCCGAAGTGCTCGGCGGGGACCGCCCAGAACACGGTGTAGGCGGCCCAGACCGCGGCCACCGCGACGATCATCGCGGTGAACGACACCGCGAACACGTCCCCGGTCAGCGCGGAGACCAGCAGCGCCGCCCCGGCCACCGCGGTCGGCACGATCGTGTGCCAGCGGCGGTCCCCGGTCCGGTCGGAGGTCCGGCCCAGCACCACCATGGCCGCGACCGCGAACATGTAGGGCACCGCGGTCAGGAACCCGATCTCCAGGGTCCCCTCCACCCCGTTCTCCTGCAGCACCGTCGGCAGCCAGAAGCTGATCGCGTAGATGCCGCACATCATGCCGAAGTAGGCGACGGACATGACGTGGATGCGGGGGTCCTTCAGCGCGGCGGAGAAGCTGTGCACGGCCCGCGTCCGGCCGCGCGCCACCGCCGCCGCGACCACCTCCTTCTCCCGGGCGGAGAGCCAGTCCGCCTCCTGCGGCCGGTCCGCCATCAGCCGCCAGAACAGGTAGCCCAGGACCGCGCAGGGGACGCCCTCGACGACGAACATCCACTGCCAGCCGGCCAGCCCGCCGACGCCGTCCATGCCGCTGATGATCACCGCCGAGACCCCCGACCCGAAGATCGAGCCGATCGGGCCGGCCAGCATGTAGACGCCCATCGCGGCGGCCATCCGCCGCGTCGAGTACCAGTAGGTCAGGTACAGGATGATGCCCGGCGCGAAACCGGCCTCGAAGACGCCGAGCAGGATCCGCAGCGTGTAGAACGACGCCTCGTTCCAGGCGAACGCCATGGCGGCCGAGGTCAGGCCCCACAGCACCATGATCCGGGTGATCGTCCGCTTGGCCCCGATCCGCTGCATCAGCAGGTTGCTCGGGACCTCCAGCAGCGCGTACGCCAGGAAGAACAGCCCGGCGCCGAGGCCGAACGCCGCCTCGGAGAGGCCGATGTCCTCCTGCATGTGCAGCTTGGCGAAGCCGATGTTCACCCGGTCGAGGTAGGCGAAGGTGTAGCAGAGCAGCAGGAACGGCAGCAGCCTGCGGCCGACCTTGCGGTAGACCGCGGCCTCCTCGGCCGACTCCTCCCGGATGCCCGGGGTGCGGGACGCCTCGACCACGGCTTCTCCCCTCGAACGTGAGCCCCATCACCGATGGGCCACAACTCTAGGAGCGCCCCAGGTCCGGTCCCCCAAGCGTTCGATTCTCACTCTCAGCCCCTGGAAACGATGGAAACCTGCGATCCGCCGGGCTAGATTGCGGATCCATGACATACCGCGTGCACGAGGCGGATCTGCAGCTGGTCGACGCGCTCCAGGTCGATCCGCGGGCCACCTGGGCCGAGCTCGGCGCCGCGCTGGGGGTCTCCCCGGTGACCGCGGCCCGCCGCTGGCGCCGGCTGGAGGAGCGCGGCCTGGCCTGGGTCGGCGCGGCGATCGCCCCGGAGCACTCGATGGGCGCGGTGATCGAGGTGCGCTGCGCCCCCGGGCAGGCCGACCGGGTGGCGGGCGCGCTGTCCCGCCGGCCCGAGGTGATCACCGCCGCGACCACCACCGGCGACTTCCAGGTGTTCGCGATCCTGCTCGCCGCCGAGCTGCGCTCCCTGCTGTCCGCCCTGGCCGGGGAGTTCGCGCTGACCGACGGCGCCGAGCGGATCCGGCACAGCGTGTTCCGGCTGCTCTACGGCGGCGTGCACTGGCGGCAGGGCATCCTCTCCTCCGAGGAGTCCCGGGCGGTGGCCAAACCGCCGCCCCCGCCGCGCTCCCGGGTCCGCCCGCTGGACGCCGGGGACCGCGCCCTGTTCCGCTGCCTCAACCTGCGCGGCCGCGCCACCGCCCCGGAGATCGCCGCCGAGACCGGCCTGCCCGAGCACCGGGTCCGCCGCCGCGTCGACGAGCTGATCGCCTCCCGCCGCCTCATCTTCCGGTGCGACGTCGCCCGCCCGCTGTTCGACCTCCCGCTCGGCGTCTTCCTGCAGCTCGCCGTCCCCGACACCGAGGCCGGCCGGACCGCCGCCGAACTCGGCGCCTGGCGCGAGACCCGGCTGTGCGCCGGCACGGTCGGCGCCGCCAACATCGTCCTCATCATCGGCCTGCACCAGCTCTCCGAGCTGGAGGACGTGCTGATCCGCATCGCCCGCCGCTTCCCCGCCGCCGAGGTCCGCGACCGCCGCGTCGTCCTGCGCAACCACAAAATCTACGGTCGCATCCTCGACGACCTCGGCCGCTGCGTGGAGGCGATCCCGGTCGACCCGTGGGGCGGGGGCTGAGCGGCCCGCCCCGCTGCACGCTCAGGAGGGGGCGCCGCCGCCCTCTCCACCGCCCTCTTCGCGGCCCCCTCCGGCGCGCCGCAGGTCCGCGGCGAACGAGCGGAACAGGGCGGTCGTCTCCGCTTCGGGGCCGTGCTCCCGCTCGGCCACCGCCAGCCCGTGCGCCACCAGCTCCGCGGCCCCCGAGGCGTCCCCGGCCTGCTCCGCGGCGGAGGCGAGGTTGTACAGCGCGGAGAGCGCGGAGGGGTGGGCCTCGCCGAGGACCGCCCGCATCTCGGCGGCGATGGCGGGAAGGGGACGTGCCGGCCGGTCGGCCGGGCGCGGCGCCTCGTGAAGCGAAGGCTCAAACGGGCAGCGAAGGCAGGAGAGGGGCTGGCCGGTCGGTCAAGTGCAGCGCCTCACAGGCTAAAGGTCCAGACGGGCAGCAACGGCAGTGGTGGGGACGGGGCGGAGGCGGCCGCCCGGGCGCGGCGCTCCGCGGGGCCGGGGTTCAAGTCGGCAGCGAAGACGGGGAGGGGCACCGGCTGGTCGGTCGGGCGCGGCAGAGCGGGCCGGGACGGCGGGATCGTTGTGTCCGCACCGCCCGGGCGCCGGGGCTGGCCGTCTCTGAAACCGCTACCCCTTCCTGACCTGGGGCAATACGCAGGGTGATGGCGGGGTGGGGTGCCCTGTGCGCTGCGAGAGCACCCCGGTGATTCCTGGGCGCGCATCCTGGGCCGGATCGGGCTTCTGAGGCGCGTTATGTGGGTTGACGCGGCGGACCTCCGGAGCGACGAGGAGAGTGACAAGCTT
>NZ_ANBB01000071.1 GCF_000341105.1 Nocardiopsis potens DSM 45234 | reverse complement strand
GCTCCGCGAGACGCCGCACCCGGGGGACCGCCTCCGCCCCGCCCCTTCCTCCGCCGTCGCCGCAGGCTTCGACCTCCTCTCCCCGGCCTCCCGGGCTGGGAGGGCGGAGTGGGGAGGGGCGGTTCAGGGGTGCCCGGGCGGCCGGTGGCCCTGCACGGGGGCCGGTGGGGAGGTGGGGTGGGCGCGGACCACCCAGGTCTTGGCCAGGTCGTCTTTGAGGCCGCGGTAGTGCGGGCGGTCGCGCTGCATGATGAGGGCCTCGGCGGCGTAGCCGAGGACGGGGATCAGGCCGAGGAGGAAGTGGAGGGCGGAGCGGGCGGCGGCGCGGCCCGGGGTCGGGGGGAGGCCGGTGGCCGGGTCGATGATCCGCAGGCCGGAGACCAGTTTGCCGGGGGTGCCGCCGAGGCGGGTGACGGGCAGCCAGTGGTAGCAGAACAGCACCGCCGCGACCAGGCCCAGCACCGTGAAGGTGCCGATCATGAAGGCGTCCATGTCGTCGCCGAGCGCGCCCAGGGTGATCACCGTGTTGACCAGCATGCCGACGAAGTAGACCGCGAAGGCGAGCATCCCGCAGACCACCGAGTCCAGCAGCAGCGCCGCCAGGCGCAGCCCCGGCCGGACCCCGGCGCGGGCGTGCGGCGGGATCGGGGCCGGGCCCGCCCGCGGAGGCCGCCCCTCCGGGTTCTCGCCCGCCTCGAACCGGGCCAGCGCGTCCTGGTCCACGATCCTGACCAGCACCGCGTGCGCGATCAGCGCCACCGGGAAGAGCAGCCCCGGGATCCACGCGTGGGAGAGCGGCGTCCAGCCGATGGCCGCCACCGACAGCGCCGTCGCGAGCAGGCTCACCGCCCACGCCCGGCCGCAGCGCCGGTTCAGCAGGAAGCCGCGGACCTGGGCCGGGACCCGCCAGGCGGTGACGAGGGCGAAGCCGAGGCCCGCCGTGGCGACCCCCGCGAAGACCATCCGCAGCACGCCCCCGGCCTCCGGCTCCGCGCCCGCGGGGGCCAGCGCGAGCAGCGAGATCAGCCCGAGGACGACCGACCCCCAGACCATCCGGGCGGTGAACAGGCGGCATTCGCCGTAGGCCGCGCGCAGCACGGTGAAGTTCCCCGGGTCCGCGGCGAGCGCGGAGCGCGCCAGGCGCAGCGCCTTGACCGGGCGGTGCCGCTGCGACTCCACCACCGCCAGCTGGGTCAGCGCCCAGCTGTAGTCCGGGGAGAGCCGGACCGCCTCGTGCAGGTGGCGCCGGGCGGCGGCGCGGTCGTTGAGCCACCGGTGGACCAGCCCGACCTGGCCCTGGACCCACGCCTCCTCGGGGGCCAGCGCGACCGCCTGCGCCGCGGCGGCGCGGGCCTCGGCGGCGGCCCGGTCGGCCTCGGGGAGCCGCCTGCGGCTCCGGTCGGCCAGGGCGAGCGCGACCAGCGCGTGCCCGCGGGCGTACTCCGGGGCGAGCCGGACCGCGGCCAGCGCCGGCTCCAGCGCCTCGTACGACCGGCCGCCCTGGGAGAGGGCGAGCGCGAGCAGGTAGTGCGGTGCGGCGCCGTCCGCCCCCGCGGCCAGCGCACGGTGCACCGCCTCCACCGCGCCGCCGGAGTCGCCGGCGCTGAGGTGGGCCTTGCCCTTGACCAGCCACAGCTCGGCGCTCTCCGGGTCGCCAGCCAGCGCCTTCCCGATGATCTCCAGGGCCTCTTCCGGCCGCTTCATCTCGATCCGGGCCTCGGCCCGCTCGACGGCCTCCGCGACCGGCCCCACCGCTACCTCCGGCTCCGCCGCTGGGCGCGCAGGTAGGCGCCGAGTTCGTCGTAGGCGCTGTCGCCGGAGAACTCCACCACGTTGCGGGCGGTCTCCAGCCAGGGCCCGGTGGACGGGCGCACCTCGGCCAGCACCGCCTGGAAGTCCTCCATGGTGATCGGGCGGACGGTGCCGGTGCGCGCGGAGTCCAGCATGGCCCGCTCCGCGGCGCTGTCCACCAGGTGGGCGACGTCGGCGCCGGAGAAGCCCTCGGTGTGCTTGGCGATCTTCCCGGGGTCGATGCCGGCGCCGGGCCGGTCCGTCATCGCCGAGGCGATCAGCGCGGCCCGCGCCTTGCGGTCCGGCGGCGGCACGAACAGCATCCGGTCCAGCCGGCCGGGCCGCTTGAGGGCGCTGTCGATGTCCCAGGGGTGGTTGGTGGCGGCGAGGAAGAACACGCCGTCGTTGTCGTCCTCCACCGAGTCCAGCTCGGTGAGGAGCTGGGTGACCAGCGGCCGCAGCATCGCCGAGGCGTTGCCGCGCCGGCCGCCCAGCGCGTCCAGCTCGTCGAGGAAGACCACCGACGGCCGGTACTGCCGGGCCTGCCGGAACAGCGCCTGGATGTTCTGCTCGGCGCGGCCCATCCGGGTGTCGGCGATGTCGGCGACCGACGCGGAGAGGAACCGGGCGCCGATCTCTCCGGCGACCGCCCTGGCCATGAAGGTCTTGCCGCACCCGGGCGGGCCGTACAGCAGCAGGCCGCCGCGGAGGCTCTTGGCGTAGGCCTTGCGCAGCCGCTCGTTGCGCATCGGCATCAGGAAGGCGGCGTTGATCCGGTCCTTGACCTTGTCCATCCCGGCGACGTCGGCGAGCGTGGTGCGCACCGGCTCCGGCGGGAAGTCCTCGGAGGCCAGCGGCGGCGCGAACCCGTCCCGCCAGGGGGCGGAGTCGGGGGCGGGGGCGCGGTCCGGGACCGGTTCCTCCCGGTCGCCGTCCCGCTCCAGCAGGGCCGTCCCGCCCCGGCCGGAGTCGGCGAAGCCGAACCCGGGCCCGGCGGCGGGCTCCGCCCCCGGCTCCTCCTCCACCGGCCGGCCCGGCGCAGCGGGGACGGGGGCGGGAGGCGCTGCCTGCTGCGCAGGTGCCACCGGCGGCTGCACGGGAGCGGGCGGCGCGGCCTGCTCCGCAGGCGCCACGGGCGGCTGCGCAGGGGCAGGCCGGCCGGCTGCGTCCGGCCGTTCCGGCTCACCCGCCGGGGCCGGAGGGGGCGCCGGGGCGGGCGCCATCGGAGGCGCCGCCGGCGGTCCGGGCCGGGCCTCGGGGGCGGCAGGGGGCGCGGGCGCAGGAGCGGCCGGGGCCGCCGCCGGGGCGCCCAGGGCGCGGCCCATCAGGGCTTTGGCCTGCTCGGACTGCGGGTCCTGCTGGAGCGAGGTGGCGATGTGCGGGATGGCGGCCGTGGTGTCCCCGGCGTCCAGCAGCAGCTCGGCCAGGTGCAGCCGGAGCACCGGATCCGAGGGGGACGCCTCGACGGCCGCGGAGATGCTTGCGATCAGCTGCGCGCGGGACGGATCCACGGACGGGCCTTTCTTCGGCGTGCGCCTTCGCCGCGTGCGGAACACCGCCGGTGCGCTCGGCGGAGGCTCACGGGGAGAGCGGGGGACGGGGGTGGCGGGGTCGCAGTCTAGCCAACCGGGCGGACAGGGCGCTCTCCGCCCGCCCCGCCCGAACCCCTCGCCAAGCCCCCCGATGATCTTGACGTTGCGGCCCTATCAGAGCGCTCTGTTAGGGCCGCAACGTCAAGATCATCGCGAGGGAAGGGGGCCGGCCTCAGCCCGGGTTGCGGGCCAGGACCTCGTCGATCAGCGGCTGGTCGGGGAAGTCCATCATCACCGTGCCCGCCCGCTCGGGGCCGGCGCCGGCGAAGTACTCCCGGGCGTGATCGTTGACGCCGCGGAAGCCCGGGCCGCCGGTGGCCACCTCGCGCGGGTTGGCCCACGGCGCCCCGCTCCCGCTCAGGTGGTTGATGTAGAGCACCCCGGGGTCCCCGCCCGCGGTCCGCTCGAAGTGCGCGCGGGCCTTCTCCCACTTGGCGGGGATGTCGAAGAGGGTGGGCACCCGGTAGTCGTCCTGGATGTCGGTGGCCGGCCCGCCCCAGCGCGGCCCGTACGCCTTGCCGGCGTCGAAGTCCTGCAGGATGACGATCTTCCCGCGCACCTCGCCCAGGTCGGGCAGGTCGGACCCGCCGTCCGGGCGCCACAGCCGCTCGCCCAGCAGCGGCGCGGTGTCCGGGTCCGACTCGATGTAGTGGTCGAGGGTCTCCTCGTAGCTGCGGGTGTTCTCCGCCGGGGTGTGCTCCTCCTTGAGCCGCATCAGCACGGTCTCGGTCGGGTGCTCCGCCAGGAACTCCGCGGTGGTGCGGACCACGTCGGTGAAGTTGAGGTGCATGTACTCGGCCCCGTGGTGGATGGGGAACGCGTCCCGGTAGTGCCGGGTCCGCACGTCCAGGGCACGCACCCCCGATTCCAGCTGGGCGCCGAGGTCCATGTCCTGGGTGCGCGACCAGACCGTCCCGCGCCACGCCCCGGTGTCGTGCGTGCCCGGGATGGACAGCTCGGAGACGCCCGCCGAGTCGGGGACCGCGGCCATCCAGTCCGCCCGCGCCGGGGCGGCCTGCTCGGCGGCGGCCGGGAGAGGTGCGCCGAGCAGCAGGACCGCGGCGGCGGCCGGCCCGGCGATCAGCGTGCGCGGGGAGAGGCTGCGCAGGGAGGGGCGGGGCATGGGGGATGTCCCTTCGACGAGCCGGGGGCGCTTGCCAGGGCAGTGCGATCCTGGCACACCCGGCGACCCCGGGTAAGGCCCAGACCCCGGCCCTCCTGGTGCGGTGCACACCGCCGGCCCGGGGTGAGACCCATCCCCCGGCCCTCCCCCGGCCCTCCCCCGGCCCCTCCCGGGCGCCGCTACATCAGCACGACCTGGCGGACCGCCTCGCCGGAGGCCAGCCGGTCGAACCCGGCGTTGACCTCGTCCAGGGCGAGCCGGCCGGACAGCAGCTCGGTGACGGGCAGCAGCCCCCGGCGGTACAGCGCGATGTAGGCCGGTATGTCGCGCGCGGGGACGCCGGACCCCAGGTAGCTGCCGCGCAGGGTGCGCTCCTGGGCGGCCAGGGTCACCGCGGGGATGGACAGCGTCCGGTCCGGGTGCGGGAGGCCGACGGTGACCGTGGTGCCGCCCGGCCGGGTGGCCGCGTACGCCTGGGCGAGCACGGCCGCGCTGCCGGTGGTGTCGATGACCTTGTCCGCGCCGCCGCCGGTGAGCTCGCGGACCGCCTCCACCGCGCCGTCGCCGCCGGCGAGCACGTCGGTCGCGCCGATCCGGCCGGCCAGCCCGCGCTTGCCCGGCACCGGGTCGACCCCGACGATCTGCGCCGCCCCGGCGACCTTCCCCCCCAGCAGCGCGGAGAGGCCGACGCCGCCGAGGCCGAACACCGCGACCCGCTCCCCCGGGCGCACCTCGGCCGAGCGGAGCGCCGCGCCGACGCCGGTGAGCACCGCGCACCCGAACAGCGCAGCCGTCTCGAACGGCAGGTCGGCGTCGACCCGCACCGCGGAGTCGGCGGAGACCACGGTGTACTCGGCGAACGCCGACACCCCCAGGTGGTGGGCGGGTTCGGCGCCCGCCCCGTCCACCCAGCGGCGCCCGCCGCCGACCAGGTCGCCGGCGGCGTTCGCGGCGGCGGCCCGCTCGCACAGCGCGGCCCGCCCCTCCGTGCACCGGGGGCACGCGCCGCACGGCGCCACGAAGAACAGCACCACCCGGTCGCCCTCGGCGAACCTGCCGGAGGTCCCCGGCCCCAGGGCGGCGACCTCCCCGGCCGCCTCGTGCCCCAGCACCATCGGCACCGGGCGGGGGCGCGCCCCGTCGATCACCGACAGGTCCGAGTGGCACAGGCCCGCCGCCCGCACCCGGACCAGCAGTTCGCCCGGACCGGGGGCGCGCAGCCCCACCTCGCGGACGCTGATCGGCCGCGTCTCCGCGTAGGGCCCCTCGGCGCCGCAGCGCTCCAGGACCGCGGCCCGCACGGTGCGCTCCGCCGCTCCGCCGCTCATCGGCGCCTCCCCTTCTCCTTCTCCTCGTTCCGTTCCGCGCGGGCCCGCACCGGTCAGACCGGGCCCTCGTAGGCGGTGACCGTCCGGTCGGCCAGCAGCGGGAGGATCCGCCCGGCGCCGATCCTGCGGAAGTGCTCGCTGTCCCGGTGCGCCTGGAACGCGGCGGCGTCGGTGTAGTGCTCGACGATGAGGATGCGGTCGGGCCGCTCCGCGTCGCGGTGGAACCGGTAACCCAGGTTCCCGGGTTCGGCCCGGGAGGCCTCGGCCAGTTCGGCGAGGAGCGCGAGGACCTCTTCGGTCCGGCCCTCCTCGGGGAGGTACTCGGCCAGGACCAGGTGGTGGCGGCCGGGGGTGTCGTTCATCGGTGTCCTCTGTCCGATCGGTGGTCCGGGGTGCCGGTCAGGCCCCCTGCTCGCGGTGGTTCGCCGCCTGGGCGGCCCGGGCCGCGGCCGCCCTGATCTCCGCGGCCGGCGCGTCCCACAGCGGCCGGTCGCTGGTGGCGGCGGCCTTCGCGCCCAGTGACAGGGCGAGGCTGACGTCCGCGGCGCGCTGCACGAAGCCGGCCGCGATGAACGGCGACAGCTCGGCCCGGGCGGCCCGGTCGATGCGGGGCAGCACCGGCCAGGGCATCAGCTCGTGCAGGTCGGGTTTGCTCATCGCGGTCGAGGTGAGGCTGCGCGGCAGGTTGGACCGGTCGGTGACGAACACCTTCTGCATGGTCACCTGCCCCAGCGCCTTGGCCCGCTCCACCAGCGAGGTGCGGGTGCTGACGATGCCGGGGACCCGCAGCGCGCCCAGGTACTCCAGGGCGCCCTTGTCCTGGGCGAGCCCCCGGCAGGAGTCGACGTTGAGGAAGAAGAACTTGCCGCCGCCGAGGAGTTCGGCGACGACGCCGGCGAGGTCCTTGAGCTCGACGGAGGCGACGATGGCGACCTGGGAGGCCGCCGCGTTGAACGCGGGGACCGGTTCGGCCCCCACCACCGAGGCGACCACCGGGCTGCGCTGCAGCGCCTCGCGCAGCCGGGCGATGTTGGCGGCGCGGGTGCGCCGCCCGGACGTGTCGGCCATGGTTCCTCTTCCCCGTTCACACTGGTTACAGGCCGAGTTTGCCCGGGTTGAGCAGGTCGTGCGGGTCCAGGGCCCGCTTGACCGCCTGGAGCACCCCGAACCCGCCGCCCAGCGCCTCGGCCATGTAGGGGGAGCGGAGCAG
Organism: Nocardiopsis potens DSM 45234; assembly: GCF_000341105.1. GTDB lineage: Bacteria > Actinomycetota > Actinomycetes > Streptosporangiales > Streptosporangiaceae > Nocardiopsis_A > Nocardiopsis_A potens. The sequence goes on along the minus strand of NZ_ANBB01000071.1, from coordinate 40,178 downwards.
GCCGACGCCGTGGTGGTGGCTGAGCCCGGCGCCGGCGTCCAGCAGCACCCGGTTGGCGGCGTCCCAGGCGGCGCGGTACCACTCGGCGCGGTCCTCCGGCCGCACGTCGCCGCGGAGCGAGAAGTACAGGCAGGCGCCGTCGAGGTAGGCGTGCGACTGGTGCGCGGAGGCGGCGAGGGTGCCGGGGACGGCGTCGATGGCTGCGACCACGTCGTCGTAGATCTTCGGCAGGTCGCGCCAGCGGCCGACCATCTCCAGGGTGTCGGCGACGAACCCGGGGCCGTGGGTGAAGCCCTCGCCGCTCTTCCCGGTGAGGTAGCGGGTGTCCAGCCAGCGCTCCAGGCAGGCGTCGCCGTCCAGGGCGGTGCCGAGCCCGGCGCAGGCCCGCTCGCTCACCGCGATGCCGGCGTCCACCAGCTCCGGGGCGCCCTCGTCCGCGATGAGCAGCACGTTGGTGTCGGGGAGGTCGAACTGGACGCCGCTCTCCAGCCGGTCGTAGAGGCGGAGCACCGCCGGGGAGGCCCCGGACTGCAGGATGCGGCGGCAGGCCTCCAGACCGTCGGCGAAGGTCGCGAACCCGTAGGCGGCGGCCCGGCCGTACTCGGGCAGCCGGTGCACCCGGAGCCGGGCGCGGGTGATCACGCCGAGGGTGCCCTCCGAGCCGATGAGCAGCTGCATCAGGTCGGGGCCGAGCGCGGACCGGACGTGCCCGCCGAGGGAGACCTCGCGCCCGTCGGGCAGCACCGCGTCCAGGCCCAGGACCATGTCCTCGATCTTGCCGTAGCGGGTGGACAGCTGGCCGGCGCCGCGGCAGGCGATCCAGCCGCCGACGGTGCTGATCGCGTACGAGGACGGCCAGTGCCCGAGGGTGACGCCGTACCGCTGCTGGATCGCCGCTTCGAAGACGTCGCCGAACACCCCGGCCTCCACCTCGACGACCTGGGACTCCTCGTCGTAGTCGAGGATCCGGTCCAGGCCGCACAGGTCCAGGACGATGCCGCCGCGCACCGGCAGGGCGGCGCCGGTGACGTTGCTCCGCCCCGCCGAGGGGGTCACCGGGACGCGGTGCGCGGCCGCGATCCGCACCACTTCGGCGACCTGGGCGGCCTCGGTGGCCTTGACGATGACGGCGTCCGGGGTGGCGGGCCGGCCGCCGGTCTCGCCGATCATGCTGCCGGCCCACCAGTCGCGGGTGTTGAGCACCGCGTCGTCCCGGCCGGTGAGCACCTCGGCGCCGGTGGCGCGGAGTTCGGCGACGGCCTCGCCGGGGACCTCGGCCGGCGCGGTCTGGAAGTAGGCCTCCCCCTCGGCGGGGGCGAGGCCCCGGCCGTAGCGCGGCGGGGTGGGCGCCCCCACCGTGTAGTCGCCCCGGTTGAACGGGCGGGCGGCTGCGTCTCTGCTGAGCATCTGCTCGGTCACTCTCCCATCAGGATGCGGCGCTCTCTGGCGACCGCGGACGTGTACTGCTCGACCTGTGCGGCGGCCTCCTCCTCGGTGAGGCCCAGTTCGCGCCGGCAGATCCGGCCGACCTCCGCGGCGGCGTCCGCGGAGGCGTCCCGGGCCATCAGCCGGGCCCGGGTGCGGCGGGACAGCACGTCGTCCACGCTCCGGGCCATCTCGTGCCGGAGCGCGTGGACGACCTCGGCCTTGAGGTAGGGCAGGCCCTCGACGACCGGTTCGCCCAGGGCGGGGTCCTCGGCGATGAGGTCGGTGACGAACCGGGCCTCGGTGCCGTAGCGCTCGCCGAGGTGGGCGGCGAGGCCGCCGGAGGCGACCACGGCCTCGGCGTCGTAGCCGGCGGCGCCCAGCAGGCTGAGGTCCCGGGTGCGGCAGCGCCCTTTCCGGCCGAGGACCCGCTCGACCCGGTCCACGGTCTGCTCGGCCATGTGCCGGGCGGTGGTGAGCTTGCCGCCGACGACGGTGACCAGGCCGTCCCGGTCGACCCGGATCTCGTGGTTCCGCTTGACCTCGACGGTCTTGCCGCCGGGCGGCGCGACCAGCGGGCGCAGGCCGGCGTAGCTGCCCACCACGTCCTCGGCCTCCAGGTCGGTGTCGAGCGCCGACCGCGCCCCCTCCAGCAGGAAGTCCAGCTCCTCCCGGGTGCAGTGCACGTCGTCGAGGTCGCCGTCGTAGTCCTCGTCGGTGGTGCCCAGGTAGGAGACGTTCCCCCAGCGGGTGATGGTGGCGCGGCGGCTGCGCCCGGGGACCGGGATGGTCACCGTGCAGTCGTTGCGGATCTTCGACCAGGGCACCACCACGTGCACGCCCTTGGCCGGGCGGATCGCGGGCACCGCGGTGCCCGCGCCCGCCCCGGACCAGTCGCGCAGCCACACGCCGGTGGCGTTGACCACCGCCTTGGCGCGCACCTCGACCTCGTCGCCGCCGATGTGCGCGATCACCCCGCGGGCGCGGCCGCCGGAGCGGGTCACCTCGGTGACCCGGGCGCCGTTGAGCACGGTGGCGCCGTAGAAGGCGGCGGTGCGGACCACGCCGAGGGTGAGCCGGGCGTCGTCGGCGCGGGCGTCGAAGTAGAGCAGGCCGCCGCGGACCTCGGCGGGTTTGAAGGTGGGGCAGTGCGCCAGCACCTCGCCGCGGCTCAGCTTCTGGTGCAGCACCCCCTCGCGCCAGCCGCCGGCCAGGTCGTAGGTCCACAGCAGGCTCTCGAAGGCGGTGGCGAGCCGCTTGTCGAAGACCCCGTCGCGCTCCAGCACCGGGAAGAGGAACGGCAGCCGCTGCACGAGATGGCCCGCGTTGCGGCGGAGCCGCTGGCGCTCCAGCAGCGAGTGCCGGACCAGCGGCAGGTTGCCCTGCTCGATGTAGCGCAGGCCGCCGTGGATCATCTTGGAGGACTTGGAGGAGGTGCCGGCGGCGAAGTCGTCCTTCTCCAGCAGGGCGGTGCGCAGGCCCCGGGTGGCGGCGTCCAGCGCGGTGTAGGCGCCGGTGACGCCGCCGCCGACCACGACCACGTCGTAGGCGGTGTCCCGGAGCGCGGCCGCCTGGTCGGCGCGGTCCAGCCGGGGCGGCCTGCCGTAGGAGAGCCGGCTGCGCTGGGCCTTCGGCTTTCGGGCGGGGAAGCGGAGCATCGTGGGTCATCGTCCAATCTGATGGCGGTCCAGCAGGTCCAGCTCGGCGCGGATGCGCCGGGTCCAGGCGGCTCTGCGCCCGGCCCGCTCGTCGGCGCCGATGCCGGGCTCGAAGAGTTCGCCCTCGCCGCGGGCGGCGGCGGCCTGCGTCAGGGAGTCCCAGAACAGCCCGCGCGAGCCCGCCAGGTAGGCGGCCCCGCGCAGGCTCGCGGTGCCGGCGTCGCGGGCCCGCTCCATGGGGGCGCCGACCAGGTCGGCCTGCATCTGCAGCAGCGGCCGGCTCGCCGACAGCCCGCCGCCGACCCGCATCGCGGTGATCGGGGCGCCGGCCGTCTCCGCGACCGCCGCCGCGCTGTCCGCGACGGAGTGCGCGATGCCCTCCAGGAGGGCGCGGGCGATGTGCGCCGGGGTGGTGGAGATGGTCAGCCCGGTGAGGGCCGCCCCCAGCCCGGGCGCCATGACGGGGGTGCGCAGCCCGGCCAGGGTGGGCCGGAAGGCCGCCCCTCCGGTGTCGGGGACGGTCTCCGCCAGCTCGCTGACCTCGCGGGCCGAGGAGAACCCGGCGAAGGTGGAGCAGGCCCAGTCCAGTGCCGACCCGGAGGTGGCCGAGAACGACTCGACGGTGTAGACCGAGCGCCCCCGGGTCCGCCACCCGACCAGGGTGAGGGCGCCGTCGACCCGCCCGGTGCCGGCCGGGACCTCCTCGCCCGCGGCCACGTCGACGAAGCTGCCGGTGCCGTGCACGCACATCGCCCGCCCGGCCTCCAGGCAGCCCAGGCCGATCATCGCGGCGTGCTGGTCGCCGAGGACCGCGAGGACCGGGACCTCCCCGGTGCCGTCGCCGAGGAGGCCGGGGAGGACGGTGCCGAGTTCGTCGCCGTCCTCCCGCAGTTCCGGCAGGAGGTCCGCGGGGAACCCCAGCGTGTCGATCCATTCCCGCAGGTAGGAGTGGTCGGCGAGGGTGTAGGCGCCGGAGGAGCAGACGTTGGTGGGGGTGGTGGCGTACACCGCGCCGCCGGTGAGGTTCCACAGCAGCCAGGTGTCGACGGTGCCGAAGCGCAGCGCCCCGGCCCGGTGGGCCGCCCGCACCTCGGGCGTCCGCTCCAGGTGGCGGGCGGCCCACAGGTAGGGGGAGCGCACCCCGGTGGGCCGCCCGGTGGCGGCGGTGAGCCGGGCGTCCCAGGCGCCGGCGAGCGCGGCGAGCTCCCCGGCGTGCCGGGTGTCCTGCCAGACCATGGCGGGCACCAGCGCCCTGCCGGTGCGGGCGTCCCACAGCACGCCGGTGGCGCGCTGGACGGCCACGGCGACGGCGGCGGGCGCGGCCCCGCCGCCGGCGGCGACCGCGGCGCGGCACACCTCCAGGGTGGACGCCCAGATCTCGTCGGCGTCCTGCTCGACCACGCCCGGCCGGGGGCTGTCCACGCCCAGCCGCCGGTAGGCCGGTTCGGACACGGCCCCGTCCGGCGACACCAGGGCCGCGCGGGTGCCGGTGGTCCCCTCGTCCACGGCGAGGATCACCCTGTCGTCCACGGTCCGCTTCCTCCTCTCGCTCTCCGCCCTGCCGGTCCGCGCCCGCTCACCGGGCGAACTGGGGGGCGTCGAGCTCCTCGTCGGGGTTGACCGCGGCGCGGGTCGGCTCCCACTTCACGGCGGAGCAGATGACGCAGCACACCAGCGGGACGACCGACACCAGCAGGAAGGTGGTCGGCAGGCCGACGGCCTCCTGCACCAGCGGGAACAGGAACAGGCCGAGCACGGTGCCGAGGCTGCCCAGGGCGCCGATGACGCCGTTGGCGGTGGCGCGCAGCTCGCTGCGGAAGGAGAGCGCCGAGACGCTCTTGCCGTTGGCCCCCGGGCCGCCGGAGTGGGCGAGGATGAACACCGACGGCAGCAGGAACGCCGCCCACAGCGGCAGCCGGTCGAAGGTCAGCCCCATGAGCAGCAGGATCACGAAGACGACGCCGAACCCGATGGCGGAGGCCCGGCGCAGGCCGAGGCGCTTGCCGACGGCCGGGGCGCTGAACCCGCCGACGATGCCGAACAGGTTGAAGACCAGGGTGCCCAGGGTCGCGAAGACGAAGTCGGCGCCGAACATCTGCAGGCTGATGATCGGCAGGTACCAGCCGACCGCGAAGTACTGCAGCGCCTGGCCCACCGAGATGGTGCCGGCCAGCACGGTGCGCGGCAGGTAGGTGCCGCGGAACAGCAGCGCGACGTTGGCCATCCCCCGGTCGGCGGCGGCGGGCACGCCGCGGGTGTCGGGTTCGGCGGCTTCGAAGGACCCGCCGTAGATGCGGCCCATCCGCTCGGCGGCCTCGGGGAGCCGCCCCTTGCGCGCGAGCCAGCTGGGGCTCTCCACCATCAGGGCGAGCTGGAGCACGAGCAGCACGGCGGCGATCACCCCGGCCGAGCCGAGCGAGAACCGCCAGATGTCCAGGCCCGCGCCGAGCTCGTGGAAGGCGATGGCCAGCAGCAGGTTGGCGGAGACCGCCGTGTACCAGACGCCCTGCCACACGTTGAGCCGGTTCTTGAACCTCGCCGGGGTCATCTCGGCGAGGACCGCCATGGCGATGGCGAAGTCGATGCCGTAGGCGGCACCGACCAGGACCCGTCCGGCCACGACGATCTCGTAGGCCGGGGCGAGGGCGGCGACGGCGCCGCCGGCGAGGGCCAGGACCTTCGCGGCGATCAGCGGGGGGATGCGGCCGTAGCGGTCGGCGAGCCAGCCGCCGATCGGGTTGAACAGCAGGGAGAAGACCGAGGCGGAGGCGGTGAGGAGCGCGGTCTGGCCGGCGGCCAGTCCGAGGTCCTCGTTGAGCGAGGCCAGGCCCGCGCTGAGCGCGGAGTTGGCGTAGGCGTCGAGGAAGAGCCCGCCGAGGGCGAGCCACCAGATGACGAGCGCGCGCCCCTTGATCGCGGGGCGGGAGTCGATGTAGGCGACGACGTCGCTGACCGATGCGATGGGATGCGGACGGGTTCGGACTTCGGTCATAACCGCACACTCACAGCCGGGAGGGTTCCCGCCGGCCGATGAATGGGGGTGTGAAACGCAAAGAAGGCAAGACGAAGGCCGACAGGCGGTCTCTCGTCTTACCCTGTGGCGTGAACCATAGGGAGCCGCTCACCTGCGTGTCAACCCCGTGTCGGCAGGGTGAACACGGGGTCGCGCAGGGTCCGGCGGCCCGCCCGCGCGGACCGGCCCCGCCCGGGAAACCGCTGGACAGGCCCCTCCCGCCGGCGGCGGGCCCGCGGTCGACGGGGGTCGGGGGAGAAGAGAGAATGGGGCGGCCGCGCGCCCCGGCACGGGGCCGGTACCGCGATCGATCCACAGGGGAAGCTCTTCGATGGACCCGTCCTACCAGAACCAGCCCGGCGGCCAGGGGTGGCCGCAGCAGGGGCACGGCCAGTACCCGCAGGACCATGCGCAGCAGGGCTACGGCCAGTACCAGCAGGGCCAGTACCAGCAGGGGTACGGCCAGTACCAGCAGGGATACGGCTACGCCCACCAGCCGCAGGAGCAGCTGCCGCCGGGCCTGTACGCCGCCGAGGCCGACAAGCGGCTCTTCGCCGCCCTCATCGACGCCGCGATCATGATGGTGATCCTCTTCCTCGCCATCGGGGTGACCCTCGGCCTGACCATGGCGCTGACCTTCGCCATGGCCGGCGACAGCCAGGAGCTCACCGGCGGGGCGGCCGTGGTGCTGGTGGTCGGCATCGTGCTCACCTACGCGGTCGCCTTCCTCGCCCCGTTCCTGTACCGCTGGCTGTCGCACACCCGCAAGGGCCGGACGCTCGGCAAGCGGATGCTGGGCCTGCGCGTCGTCAACCTGGAGACCGGCGGCGGCCTCCCGGCCAAGGGCCGGACGTTCGTCCGCGAGCTGGTCTACTGCCTGCTCGGCTGGATCAGCTGCCTGTGGATCCTGTGGGACCCGCGCAAGCAGGCGCTGCACGACAAGGTCGGCAGCACCGCCGTCGTCGTCTCCGACTGACGCCGCCCCCGGGCCCCTCCCCCCGACCCCGGAGAGACCGATGACCCACCCGCCCTCCCCCTACGGCTCCCCCGGCCACCCGCAGGGGCACCCGCCCCCGGGGTACGGCCACCCGCCCGCCGCGCCGCCGTACCCGGGCCCGCCGCCCTTCACCGCCCCGAACGGGGCGCCGCTGGCCGGCTACGGGCGCCGCGTCGGCGCCTACATCATCGACCGGCTGGTGATCGTCTTCGGCGGGATCGCCGTCGGCGCCGCGGTCGTCGGCGCCTTCTTCGGCCTCGCCTACCTCACCGACCCGGCCGGGTACGAGGAGGGGTCGTCGCCGCTGATGGTCGTCGGCATGGTCATCGGCATTGCGTGCTGGCTCCTCTTCGGCCTGGTGTACCGGGTCGGCTGCCACTCCCGCTCCGGCCGCACCCTCGGCAAGCGGCTGTGCCGGAGCAGGCTGGTGGTCTGGGAGACCTGCGAGCCGCCTTCGGCCGGCGCCGCGCTCGGCCGCGAGCTGATCCTCGTCCTGTTCGGCTTCACCTACATCGGCCTGCTGATCGACCTGCTCTGGCCGCTGTGGGACGACCGCCGGCAGACCGTGCACGACAAGGTCGTGCGCACCGTCGTCGTCCGCCTCTGAGACCGCGCCGCGCCGCCCCGGCCCCGGACCCCGGCACGGCGCGCGGCGGGGCGGGGCTCAGCGCCTCCCGTAGGAGAGCCGGCGCAGCAGCACCTCGGCCGGCCCGCGGAGCGACCTCCGCTGCATCGCGTACGCCGCGGCCAGGGTGGCCGACCAGACTCCGACCGCCCAGCCGAGCGAGGCCAGAGCCGGGCTGGAGGAGCGCTCGCCCAGCGCGAGCAGGTACGGGGCGGTCAGCACCAGCCAGGCCGCCGACTGGACCAGGTAGCCGCTGAGCGACCGTCGGCCCAGCGCGGTGAGCGCCTGGACCGCGACCCCGCGGCGGCGCCCCTCCAGGGCCAGGGCGGCCAGCCCGAACAGCGCGGCGTAGCCCACTCCGCCGAACATGCCGGAGACCTGGTAGAGCTGCTTGAGCAGCGCGGCGGTGCCGGCGTCGGCGTCCAGCCATCCGGCGGCGTACAGGCCCATCGGCAGGCCGCCGGCGATGCCGATCGCCAGGCCGCCCGCGGCCGCGGTGCGGAGCAGGCGCACGTGCCGGGCCGGCTCTTCCAGGACGCGCCGCCGGGCGGCCCACGCCCCCAGCCAGACCACCAGCACGAACCCGGACATGTACAGGGTGTGCAGCGGCCACTCGCTCAGCCGCGCGGCGACCGAGGAGAGGTAGTCCGGTGCGGTGTCGGAGCCCGATCCCAGCAGCGGCAGCGGCGCCCGCTCGCCGCTCCCCGCCGCCAGGCCGTGCACCGCGAGCCCGAGCAGGACCGCGCTGTAGACCGCGGAGAGGCCCCAGTACCAGAGCACGATCCGGTACACCCGGTCGCTGCGGTGCAGCAGCAGGAGGGTGAAGGCGATCCCGGCGACCCCGTAGGCGCCCAGCACGTCGCCGGCGAACAGCAGGGCCGCGTGGACCAGCCCGAAGAGCAGCAGCCAGGCGTTGCGGCGGAGCAGCACCGCCCGCGCGGCGGCGGGCGACCCGGTCGCCGCCTCCAGCCTGCGGGCCAGCTGGACCACCCCGTAGCCGAACATGAGCGCGAACAGCGGGTAGGCCCGCGCGTGCACCAGGGCGATCATGAGCAGGTTGAACACCCGCTCGGCCCCCTCGGGGTCCCGCTCCACCCCGGGCGCCGCGCCGAGGAAGAGCCCCGCCGCGTTGGCCACCGCGATGAGCAGCAGCATCGCCCCGCGCGCCAGGTCGGGGGCGAGCGCCCGCTCCCCCTCCGGCACCGGGCCGGGCCTCCGCTCCCCGATCCTGTCCGTTCCGGCCATCCCGATCTCCTCGCCCTCGTTGGACCCGACTTAGTTTATCGGCAAAACTATATGCAATAAACTAACACGGAGCGAGTGGGTCTCCAGAGCGGACGGCCCCCGGGACAGACGGACCCCTGGGGCAGGCGGGACCCCGGGGCCGCCGCGGACGGCGGTATCTTTCAGGCATGGCCGACCAGGAAGTACCTCCGGAGCTGGGCCGACTGTGGCGGGTGCCGACGGCGGCGCGGCTCGGCCGGCCCGCCGCGCTGGACGTCGACCGGATCGTGCGCACCGCCGTCGGGCTGGCCGACCGGGACGGCCTGGCCGGGGTGACCCTGGCCAAGGTCGCCAAGGAGCTGGGCTTCACCGCGATGTCGCTCTACCGGCACGTCGGCTCCAAGGACGAGCTGTTCGCGCTGATGCAGGACCACGTCGGCGCCCCCGCCCCGGACATCGACCCGCCCCCGGAGCAGTGGCGCGACGGGGTCCGCCAATGGGCGCTGGCCCTGCGCACGCTCTGCGAGGAGCACCCCTGGCTGGCCGAGATCCCGGTCAGCGGGCCGCCCACCGGCCCGAACATGGTCGGCTGGATGGACGCGCTGCTCCGCGCCCTGCGCGGCACCGGCCTGGACTGGGGCGCCAAGGTCGGCGTCCTGCTGCTGGTCTCCGGGTACGTGCAGCAGACCGGCTCCACCGCCCGGCAGATGGCCGAGGGCCGCCACGCCTCCGGCCTGGACCAGGCCGAGGCCGAACGGGCCTACGGCCGCGCCCTGGCCGGCCTGGTCGACCCCGCCCGCTACCCCGAGGCCGCGAAGCTCTTCGCCTCCGACGTGTTCGAGCACCCCGCCGACCCCGCCGAGGACCACGACTTCGCCTTCGGCCTGGAACTCATCCTGGACGGCATCGCCGCAGCGGTCGACACGGCCGCCCGCGCGGACCACTGACCCCCTCCGGCCGATCGGTCCAGCGCGGCGCCCCGCGGAGCGAAGGTCCAAGCAGGCAGCGACGGCAGCGGCAGGGACAGGGCCAGGCGTCCCAGCCGAGCGCGGCACCCCACGGGGCCAAGCTTCAAACGGGCGGCGAGGGCGGGAGCGGGACCGGCCGATCGGTCCAGCGCGGCGCCTCACGGGGTGACGGCTCAGACCGGCAGCGACGGCGAAGACAGGGGCGGGGCACAGGCCTCACCCGAGTGCGGCGCCCCACGGGGCCGGGGTCCAAGCGGGCAGCGAGGGCGGGAGGGGGACCGGCCGGTCGGTCGGGTGCGGCCGGTCGCGGGGTGCAGGTTCAGACCAGCGGCGACGGCAGCGGTGGGCACCGGCCGGTCGGTCGGGTGCGGCGCCCCACGGAGCGAAGGTCAAGACGGGCGGCGACGGCGGAGGTAGGGGCGGGGCGGAGATGGTCGCCCGGGTACCGGGCCCCACGGGGTCGGGGTTCAGGCCGGCGGCGAGGGCGGGAGCGGGCCGGGCGCCGAGTTCACCGGCCGGGCCCGGCGCGCGTGCTCCCGGCGAGGGGAGGCGGCGCCCCGGCGCAGGGAGCCGGCTCGCCTGCCCGCGCCCGCCAGGGAGCCTTATCCCTGTATGCCGGGTTTGCGGCGGGGATCGGGCGGGGGTGGGGGCGCCCTGCGCACCTCCGCAGCACCCCGATTACATCTACCAGCGAGTAGTAAGCCCCAGGGCCCCCACCACCCCCTCTCCGATCACCCAGAGTGGCCAAGGCGGGCCCTCCCGGGAGAACAAAAGCGGCATCTCGCCCCCGCCCCTGCTCTTCCCGGGTTCCGGCCCCCTGCATCCCGGCCTTGCGGGCGCCTCGAACCCCCGATCGCCGGCCCGATCAGAGCGATTCGGGCCTTCTGGGGCCTGTTCCGGGCCGGGATGCGCGCCCGGGAATCAACCGGGGTGCTCTCGCGGTGCGCAGGGCGCCCCTCCTCGCCATCACCGTGCGTATTCACCCAGGTCGGAGAGGGGCAGCGGTTTCGGAGGCGGCCGACCTCGGCGCCCGGGCGACGCGGGCACGGCGAACCCGCCACCCCGGCCCACCCCGACCACTCCCGCCCCGCTCTGCCGCACCCGACCGACCAGCCGGTCCCTACCGCCGCCCTCGCCGCCAGCCTTAACCCCCGCCCCGTGGGGCACCGTGCCCGGGCGACCACCTGCACCCCGCCCCCACCTCTGCCGTCGCCGCCCGTCTTGACCTTCGCTCTGCGGGGCGCCGCACCGGACCGACCGGCCGGTCCCCCTCCCTGCCGTCGCTGCCCGCTTGAGCCCCCGCCCCGCGAGATGCCGCGCCCGGGCGATCGCCTCCGCCCCGCCCCTACCGCTGCCGTCGCCGCTGCTTGGACCTCCGCTCTGCGAGGCGCCGCACCCGACCGACCGGCCGGTGCCCCACCCCGCCCTCGCCGCCTGCTTGAACCCTCACCCCGCGAGATGCCGCGCCCGGCCGGGACGCCCGGCCCCGCCCCTTCCTTGGCCGTCGCCGCCGGTCTTGACCTCGACCCCGTGGGGTCCGCGCCCGACCGACCAGCCGGTCCCCCCTCCCGCCCTCGGTGGCCGGTGTCCGGGCCGCCTATCGTTGCCGGCATGGACGTCTTCGACGAACTGCTGCGGAACGTGCGCGGCCGGAGCTCGGTCTTCGGTCGGTCGGTGCTGTACCCGCCCTGGTCGCTGCGGTTCACCGACGGGGCCTACCTGACGCTGTGCGCGCCGCTGCGCGGCGGCGGGTGGATCGTGCCCGAGGGCGGCGAACCGGTCCGGCTCGACCTGGGCGAGGCCGCCATCGTGCGCGGCCCCGAGCCGTTCGCGTTCACCGACGACCCGGACCCCCGGCACCTCGCGCCGGTCCGGGAGGTGCGCTGCGGCGAGGTCTTCGGCAGCCCGGACGCCCCCACCGGGGCCGAGGTCGCCGCGCCGACCGTGCTGATGGCCGGCGCCTACGACGTCCGGGCCGAGGTCCCGCAGCGCCTGCTGCGGGTGCTGCCCCGGGTGGCCGTCGTCCCCGACGAGGAGGACTGCTCCGGGATGCGCGACTACCTGGAGGCGCAGCTCCGCGCGGAGCGCCCCGGCCGGCAGATCGTGCTCGACCGGCTGCTCGACTGGCTGCTGGTGTGCAGCCTGCGCGACTGGTTCGACCGGCCGGAGTCCGCCCCGCCCTCCTGGTACCGGGCGCTCGCCGACGACGTGGTCGGCCCGGCGCTGCACGCGGTGCACGAGGAGCCGGCCCGGCCATGGACGACGGCGGCGCTGGCCGCCCGCGCCGGGGTCTCCCGCACCACCCTCGCCAAGCGCTTCACCGAGCTGGTCGGCCAGGGCCCGGTGGCCTACCTGACCGAGTGGCGGATGACGCTCGCCGCGGACCTGCTCTCCCGCCCGGACATGACGGTCGCCGCCGTCGCCCGCCGGGTGGGCTACGCCGACGCGTTCGGCTTCTCCGCCGCCTTCAAACGGGTCCAGGGCACCAGCCCCACCGCCTACCGCCGCGCCTCGGCCCCCGCCCCCGAACAGGCCGGCGCCCCGACCGGCTGACCAGCGGACCGGCGGCCCCGGCCCCGGACCCGGCCGGCGCGGTCGGCCCAGCCGCCCGGACGGCAAGCGGCCACCCGGACGCGGGCGCCCGTCAGGACCGCGGGCAGCCCCCCGGACGGCAAGTTGCCACCCGGACCGCGGGCGTGCTGCCCCTGCTTCGCGCCGGCCCCGGGGGCGGGGCGGCCCCGGCCTTCACTGCGGTCCCGAAGGCGAGGGGGCCTTGACGGCCTTCGCAGTGGCCCCGGGCGAGGCGGCCTTCCCAGGCCTGTCCGCCGCCCGACTCCTCCGGCCTCCTGCCTCCGCCCCGCTTCCCGCGCCCGGCCGGGGTCAGCTCCGCCAGGCGGCGGCCCCGTCCCGGGCGAACTCCGCGAAGTCGCGCGGCTCCCGCCCCAGGGCGCGCCGGACCCCGTCGGCGACGGGGGCCTCCGCGCGGGTCCGGATCGGGGTGAGCGCGGCCGCCCACAGCTCCGCCTCCTCCCGGGACACCCCCTGCGCCACCAGGCCCCCGGCGAACTCCTCGACGCCGATCGGCAGGTAGCGGGCGGCCCGGCCGGAGGCCGCGGCGATCTCCTCCAGCGCCTCCGCGATGCCCAGCGGCCGCGGCCCGGTCAGCTCGTACTCCTGCCCCGCGTGCCCCTCCCCGGTGAGCGCGGCGGCCGCCACCGCGGCGATGTCCTCGGCGTCGACGAACGCCGACGCCCCGTCCTCCCCCGCGGGCAGCGCCAGCTCCCCGGCGCGGACCCCGGCGAGGAACTCCCCCTCGGAGAAGTTCTGCATGAACCACCCGGGCCGCAGCACCGTCCACTGCACGCCCGAGGCGCGGACCGCCTCCTCTCCGGCCAGGTGCACCTCGCCGGAGGGCCCGTCGCCGAAGTAGCCGGGGACGCCCGTTCCGCGCGCCGACAGCAGCACCAGGCGCTCCACCCCGGCGGCCACCGCCTCCGCCGTGAACGCGGGCGTCGGCGAGGGGACGACGTCCAGCGGCGTGATGAAGACCCGGTCCACTCCTTCCAGTGCGGGCTTCCAGGTCCCGGGGTCGTTCCAGTCGAACCGCACCTCCCCGGACCGGGACGCGGCCCGCGCCTCGACCCCCTGCTCCCGCAGCCGCGCGACGACCCGCCGCCCGACCTTTCCGCCGCCGCCGATGACCAGTACCGTTCCGCTCTCGTTCGCCATGGCACCGATCCTCGCCCGCGGGGACCCTTGCGGCCATGTCCGGCAGTACGGGAAGGATGTCCGTCAGCACAGGGGCCGCGCGGAGCCGAACCCGCCGGTGCGGCGCGCGGTCCCACCGGTACCGCCCCCGACCGCGAAAGCCCGGCCATGAGCGAAGAGAATCCCCTCGGCCCCGCCCCTGACCAGGACCGGCCCGAGACCGCCCGAGGCACCGTCGCCTACGGCACCGTCCTCCGGGACGGCGGCATCGGGGGCCTCCGACTGGGCCCTCCGCCCCCGCCAGACGCGCCCCCCGACGGTGCGGCACCGCCCCTGCGGGGGGCGGGGGCTCCCCTGCCGCAGGCCGGGGCGCCTCCCTCCGGGCCAGGGGCGCCTTATGCCGGGGACCCTCTGCTCGCCCGCCGGTGGCCGATCGGCGAAGAGCGCGCCGGAAAGCGGAAGAGCCCCGGCGGGCGGCGCCAGGACTTCCTGTTCAAGGTGTACGAGCAGGCGCTCCGCCACTCCGAGGCGACCTTCCGCGCCGGCATGCTCCTGGCGGTCCTGGGTGCGTCCGTCATCGCGGTGAGCGTCCTCGTCGGCCTCACCGGGGTCGGCGGGACCGGCGGGGCCTACGGCGCGCTCGCCTCCGGGGCCACCGGCGGGGCGATCACCTCGATGAGCGCGGCCTTCGCCGTGCACGCCAACCGCTACCGACGGCACCTCGCCGAGCAGGCGGCGGCCGTGCACGAGGAGGTCAAGGCGGACAGGGCCGTGGAGCGGGTGCTGGAGCTCGTCGACACCCTGGAGTCCCCGGAGGAGCGGGACCGGCTGCGCAGGGCCGCCGCCGTGCGGATCCTCGGCCTGCACACCGACCCCGACGCGTTCATGCCGCTCATCCTGGACCGCCCCGTCCGAGACACACCCGATGAACTGGAGGACAGGAAGCCCTGACCGGCCGGCCCCCTCAGGACGCGCGGGCGGTCAGGACGCGCGGGCGGCCCGGTGGCGGCGGCCGCGCGCTCCGGGGAGCGCCAGGTGGCCCTTGGTGACCAGGTGGAACCGCTCCAGGCCGGGGCACTGCACCTGGACGACGGTGGTGCCGTGCTCCAGCACCGCCAGCTCCCGGGCGACGGCGCGGTGCCCGGCCGCGGCCAGGCGTTCGACCACCGCCGCGCGCTGCGCCGCCACCCCGGTCCCCTCCGGGACGGTCTCCGGCGGCGGGCCGACGTCCGGCGCCTCGGCGAGCCGGTCCGCGAAGTCCAGGTGGGCGCAGGCCAGCAGGCGCGGGTGGGCGGCGAGCCTGCGGCGCACGCCCGCGGCGACGTCGTGCTCGGCCACCAGCCGGTCGAAGGTGGGGTGCTCGGCGGGGCGGCCGTCGTCCTCGGCCCCCTCCCGGTGCGCCTCCACCACCCGGGCCAGCAGCTCGCCCTGGACGAACTCGGTCAGCGCCCGGTCCACCGCGGTCTCCCCGGAGAGCGAGGCGCCCATGCCGTGGTAGCGGGCGGCGCCGCCGGCCAGGGCGGGGGCGTAGGCCATGGCCACCGGGATCCCCAGGTCGGTGGTGAGGTCCAGGACGACCACCCGCGCGCCGACCGTCTCCTCGGCGGCCCGCAGCCGCGCCCGGAGCAGCGGGGGCAGCGACTCGGGGCGCACCGCCCCGGGCATCGGGCCGCCGTCGTAGACGGTGCCCAGCAGGAAGAGCGAGAGGGCGTCGCGCTCCACCCACTCGTTGAGCGCGTGCAGCGCGGCCTCCTCGAAGGTCGCCCCGATCGCGCAGCCGCTGTTGACGCTGTAGGACATGGCGTGGGTGTAGTCGGCGGTGTCGCCGAACTCGGCGCGGAACCGCAGCATGCCCTCGGTCGGCACCGGGTACCAGGGCGCCCACAGGTAGAGCGGGACGTCGACCGGCGGCCCGCCGTCGAGGCCGCGGTAGGGCAGCACCGCGATGCGGGCGCCGTCCTGGCGGGCGACGTCGCGCACCGCCCTGTCGGCCGCGAACGGGCCGTCCAGCAGGGCGGCGGCCGGCGCGGCGGCCAGCGGGAGCGCGTCCAGCCGGCCGGGGCCGGTCAGGGCGTGCTCGACCGCCTCGTACTCCGCTCCGACCAGGGCCGGGGCGTGCGTCCCCTTGCCGCTGCCGAGCCCGTAGGGGACCTCGGTTCCGTCGGGGCCCCACAGCTCGCACTGGGCGGCGGCGGGCTCCCCGAGGTTCCCGGAGCCGAGGAACCGGTACCGCGCCCGCCACCCCTGGGCGGCGATGTCGGCCCGGATGCGCCGGTCCGCCTCGGCGAGGGGGAGTTCCCGCTCTCGGGCGCCCGGCCACGCACCGGCCTGCGGCCGGAGTGCGGCCGGGGGCGGGGCCGGGCCGGTCCCGCCCCCGGCCAGGGGGATCCACTCAGACCTCAACGGACTCCGCTGCGGTCGCCTCGTCCAGCTCGTCGACCAGCAGTTCGACGTCCTCCACGTGGTCCACCGAAACCGTCAGGTCGTACCCGGCGCATGCCATGGGAACCTCCTTCGCGCAGGAGAGCGGGCGTGCGGCGGGCGCCGCACCCGAGCCTTTCTACAGCAGGCCTCCGGGGACTGTCACCGGGTCCGGCGCGGGGAATACGCCGGGTGCCCGCCCGCTCACCGCCGTGCCTTTCCGCCCCCGGCCTGGCAGACTCGCGCCATGGCGACCCCCGGAACCGACCTGTTCTCCCGGATCGACGCGCTGGTCGGCGAGGCGTGGACGCTGGCGGCCCTGGCCTCCGCGGTCTCCGCCGAGCGCTCCGGCGCCGGCCTCTCCGAGGAGCACGGCGCGCTGCTCGGCGCCGCCGGCTTCGCCGAGCGGACCGCGTCCGGGTGGCGGCTGCGGGACGAGTACCGCGCGGCGCTGCGCGCCCGGCCCGACGCGGGGGCGCTCCCCGGCCGCACCGCCCGGTTGCTCCGGCTGGCCGCGGACGCCGCCGAGGGCGCCGTCGAGGAGCCGGCCGACGGCGACGAGGTGCTGCTCGCCGAAGGGAGGGCGTCCGGCGAGCGGGTGAGCGGCCTGCTGGACCTCGCCGCCCGGCACGACCCGGGCCTCGCCGACCTGCTGCTCCGCCCCGGTGCGGTGCTGCTCGACGTCGGGACCGGGGTGGGCGGCGTCGCGGCCGCGCTGGTGGAGCGGGTCCCCGGCGGCCGGGCCGTCGGCCTCGACACCGACCCGCGGATGCTCCGGCTGGCCGAGCGGCACCTGGCCGAGCGGGGGGTGCGCGACCGGGTCGAACCGCGCCTGCAGGACGTCGCCGACCTCATCGAGGAGGACGCCTACGACCTGGTGTGGCTGCCGCTGGCGGTGCTCTCCCCGGAGGCCGCCGCGGCCGCCCTGCCCCGGGTCGCGGCGGCGCTGCGCCCCGGCGGCAGGCTGATCGCGGCCACCGCGCTGCGCTCCGCCCCGCAGCTCGCCCCCGAGGACACCGGCCCCCGCGCGGTGCGGGACGCCGTGCTCCGCTGGCGGATGTCCCGCCGCAACGTCACCCCCTGGCCCCCGGAGGAGCTGGCCGAACGGCTCACCGCCGCCGGCCTGCGCTCCGCCCGCGAGATCCCGACCCCGGACCGCTCGGTCGCCGTGGTGCTCGCCGCCGCGTGATCCGCGCCCGCGGACCCGCCGTCCGGGAGTGCACAGCGGCCCGACCGGAGCGGATCCGGCTCCCACGGAACTCGAAAAGCGGAACCGCCGGGGCCGCCTCAATGGCCGGGCATCCGAGCCGGCCGCGAATCCGCATTCGAAGATCCGAGGGAATTCGGCTTTTCCTTCAGAGCACCGGGAGGACGCGGAATGCGGATTCCCGGGACGGCCGGGAGCGGCGATCGCAGCACGGCTCCGTCCACTGCGGGAGAAGCACTCACCCGGAAACCGGGAGAGACCCTCGCGCTAAATCGCCACCGGGCGCCCGGAGGTCCGGCGTGAACGGGTCGGTGAGGGGACACCGGGGCCCGACGTCGAATGCGCGCGGGCCCCTGCGGACTCCCTTGGACGGCATGGGCGATACCTCTGGAAGCGCTCCCGCCGACGGATTCCATCTGCCGCCAGAGCGTTTTCCCAGGTCAGCCTTGCTGAGAGCCGGTGAGGGGACTTGAACCCCTAACCTATCGCTTACAAGGCGATTGCTCTGCCAATTGAGCTACACCGGCCGGTGTCCGGGGGACACCCAGTCGCATGGTACCGGTTCCGGCTACCGTGCGGGTGTGCGGCGGCGGGCCACCTCGTAGAGGGAGACGCCGGCGGCGACCGAGGCGTTCAGGGACTCGGCGCCGCTGATCGGGATGGAGGCGATGCTGTCGCAGGCCTCGCGGACCAGGCGGGACAGGCCCTTGCCCTCGGAGCCGACCACCACGACCAGGGGGTCGGAGGCGAAGGCGATCTCGTCCAGGCGGGTGTCGCCGCCGGCGTCCAGGCCGACGGTGAACAGGCCCTCCTGCTTGTAGGCCTCCAGCGCCCGGGTGAGGTTGACGGCCTGGGCGACCGGGAGGCGGGCCAGGGTGCCGGCCGAGGTCTTCCAGGCGGCCATGGTGACGCCGGCGGAGCGGCGCTCCGGGATGAGGATGCCGTGCGCGCCGAACGCCGCCGCGGAGCGGGCGATGGCGCCCAGGTTGTGCGGGTCGGTGACGCCGTCCAGGGCGACGATGAGCGGGGTCGTCTCGGACCGCTTCGCCGCGTCGAGCAGGTCCTCGGCGCTCCAGTACCGGTACGGCCGCACCTGCAGGGCGATGCCCTGGTGGGCGGCGCCGGGCAGGCCGTTGCTGTCGCAGCGGCGGTCCAGCTCGGCCCGGGGGACCTCGCTGATCTCCAGGCCGGCGTCGCCGGCCAGCTTCGCCGCCTCGTTCACCCGGACGTCCTGCTCCAGGCTGTTGGCGAGGAACAGCCGGGTGGCCGGCATGCCGGCGCGCAGCGCCTCCAGCACCGGGTTGCGGCCGACGAGCAGCTCGCCGCGGCCGCGCGGGCTCTCCCCGGTGCGGCCGGAGGACGCGCGCTCGGGCCGCTGCTGCTGCGGGGCCTCGCCCCGGTCGGCGGTCCTGCGCTTCTTGTCCGAGTACCAGTGCCGCTCGGACGCCGGCAGGGTGCCCTTCTTGCCTTCGAGCGAGCGGCGGTTCTTGCCCCCGCTGCCCTTGGTCGGGCCCTTCTTGTTCTTCTTCGCCGGCATGACCGCCGTCCCTCCCCCGTTGGTCCCGTGCGCGCATGCCTGCGGCGAATCCGCGTTGATCTCGGGAACGATACGTATTCCAGACTGCGATGATAGGCGCCCCGGAGGACCCGGTGCGCCGGTGCCGGCGCGGGCCCGCCCGCGCGGGTGCGGGCGGGCCCGGGCGGTCAGTCGCGGCGCAGCTCCCAGCGGGGCCCGTTCGGGGTGTCCTCCACGGTGATCCCCGCCGCGGTGAGCCGGTCGCGGATCCGGTCGGCGGCGGCGTAGTCCTTCCGGCCGCGGGCGGACTGGCGCTCCTCCAGGGCGACCGAGACCAGCGCGTCGACCACGTCGCGCAGGCCCGCCCCGTCGCCCTCGGCGGCCCACTGCTCGGACCCCGGGTCGAGGCCGAGCACCGCCAGCATGGCGCGGAGCTCGGCGGCGAGCTCGGCGGCGCGCTCCTTGCGCCCCTCGCTCAGGGCGGTGTTGCCGTCCCGGACGTGGCCGTGCACGACCGCCAGCCCCTGGGCGACGCCGAGGTCGTCGTCGAGGGCGGAGGCGAACGCGTCCGGCACCCGGGGCGCCGGCCGGACCGGGCCGGTGAGCTCCGCCGCGCGGGTGAGGAACCCCTCGATCCGCTGGTAGGCCGAGGCCGCCTCGCGCAGCGCCTCCTCGGAGTAGTCCAGCGCGGAGCGGTAGTGCGCCTGCCCCAGGTAGTAGCGGAGCTCCACCGGGCGGACCCGGCGCACCATCTCGCTGATCAGCAGCGAGTTGCCCAGGGACTTGCTCATCTTCTCGCCGCCGAGGGTGAGCAGCCCGTTGTGCATCCAGTACCGGGCGAAGCCGTCGCCGGCCGCCCTGGACTGGGCGAGCTCGTTCTCGTGGTGCGGGAAGACGAGGTCCAGTCCGCCGCCGTGGACGTCGAAGGAGGAGCCGAGGTACTTGGTGGCCATGGCCGAGCACTCCAGGTGCCAGCCCGGCCGGCCCCGCCCCCACGGCGTCTCCCAGCTGGGCTCCCCCGGCTTGGCGCCCTTCCACAGGGCGAAGTCGCGGGGGTCGCGCTTGGCGCCGTCGGCGTCCTTGGGGTCGCGCATCTGGTCGACGCGCTGCCCGGACAGCTCCCCGTAGGCGGGGTGCGAGAGCACGTCGAAGTAGACGTCGCCGGAGCCGTCCCCGGCCGGGTAGGCGTGGCCGCGGTCGATCAGGCGGCGCATCAGCTCCACCATCTCCGGGACGTGCCCGGTGGCGCGCGGCTCCACCGACGGCGGCAGGCAGCCCAGCGCGTCGTAGGCGGAGGTGAACGCGCGCTGGTTGCGCTCGGCCACCGCCCACCAGTGCACGTTCTCGGCGCGGGCGACGTTGATGATCTTGTCGTCGATATCGGTGACGTTGCGGCAGAGCGTGACCTCGTACCCCCGGTAGGTGAGCCACCTGCGGAGGATGTCGAAGTTCACACCGGACCTGATGTGGCCGATATGCGGCGGAGCCTGCACCGTGGCACCACACAGGTACAGCGAGGCACACCCTTCGGTGAGCGGGGTGAAATCGCTGACCTGCCTGGACCTGGTGTCGTAAAAGCGCAGACTCACGTCCCCCAGGGTAGCCGTTTCCCGCTCCCCCGGGGCCGCTTGGAAAAGGTCGTCCGGAATCACTTCCGTATTCCGCGCGGCCACGGCGGGTTACGGCCGTTTTCGCGTCGTTCCTCGTGTTCGCCGCCTTTGCTGGGCTACGCTTCCGACCACCATGGCCGTGAAACCCTCCTCCTCTCCTCCGCGCACCGGGACGCGACCCGCCCGCGAGGGCGGCGGGTCCAGGGCGGTAGCGATCCTGCTGTCCGGAGTCGGCGTCCTGGTGATCGCCGCGTGCGCCGTCGTCCTCTCCTACAACGGCATCTACCAGATCGCCGTGCAGGGCGGGGCGGAGGATCCGTACGCGCACCTGTACCCGGCGGTCTTCACCCTCCTGCTGCTGCTCGCGTTCTGGGCGAGCTTCGTGCTGCGCGCCGCCCCGAGAGTGCACCGGCTGCAGGTCGACGGCCTGATCCTGGTGCTGATCCTGATCGCCGCGGGCGCGAGCGCGCTGCGCGCCAGCGACCAGCGGCTGGTGGACGCCGTCGCCCTGGTGGTGGTCGCCGCCGCCCCGTGGATCGCCCTGCTCTTCGCGTTCCTGCTGTTCGTCCGGGTCTGGCGGCACCTCCACGGCGAGCTGCCCGAGCGGCGCCGCGCACCGCGCCCGGCCCCCCGCCCCGAGGAGCGGACCGCCCCGCTGCCCGCGGGCACCGCGGTCCGCGCCGAGGAGCGCACCGGCGCCGGGCCCGAATCGGGGCCCGAAGCCGGACCCGAGGCCGCGGAGCCCGCCCCGGAGCCGCCGGCGGAGAAGACCGCCACGCTGCTGTGGCCGCGCGCCGGCGCGCGGCCGCTCCCCTCCGAGCCCCCGGAGGAGGAGCCGGACACCGACCCGGTGCCCACCGTCCGGGTGCTGCACCCGGCCGAGGCGCCGCCCGCCCCCCGCGAGGAGCCCGCCGCCCCCGCCGGGGAGGACCGGGAGGACGCCGGGGCTCGCGCGGAGGCGCCCGGCGCCGGACACCCGAGCGGGGCGGAGGAACCGGCCCGCACCGGGTCCGAGCCCCGCAGGGCGGAGTCCCGTGAGACGGAGCCCCGGGAGGAGGCGGAGGAGCCGGCCCCGGTTCCGGAGGCCGAACCGCTCCCGGAGCCGGAGGAGCCTGTCGGCGGGCCGGACCGCGCCGAGGGCGCCGAGGAAGCGGCCGCAGCGGCCGCAGAGCCGGAGGAGGGCGACCGGGGCGGGGAGGACCGCGAGGACCGGGCCGCACCGGTCCCCGGCGGCGAGGCGGCCGAGGCGGCCGCCGGGCCGTCGGTGATCACCGCGCCGACCGTACCGCTCCGCCCGCCGTCCGCCGAAGAAGAGGAAGAAGGGGCGGAGGAGGAAGGCGCGGAGCCGGAGCCCGCCGCGTCCCCCGAGGGAGAGCGGCCGCCGCTGCCCCGCCGCGACCCGGAGACCGGCGAGAGCGCGATCCGGCTGGCCGCGGAGAGCCTCGGCCCGCCCCCGGTCCCCGCCTCGGCCGAGGCGGGCGGCCCGTCCGAGGACGGAGCGGACGACGGCTTCGTGCACCTGCTCGCCGAGGACGACCCGACCAGCGACGAGGCCGCCGCGGGCGGCCGGGAGGCCGCTGAGGGGGCCGGACCGGTGCAGGCCGAGGCGGCCGCGCCGCCGCCCCCGGACGCCTCGACCCGGGTGGTCGCCGACCCCCCGCAGGCCCGCAGGCTGCCCAAGCGGCCGATGGTCCTCAAGCCGCGCCGGCCGCCGATGCGCGGCTTCCCGCCGGCGCCGGAGGCCCCGCCCAACAGCCGCGTCCGCAGCGGCCCCACGCCGCCCGACGCCCCCGAGGACGACCGCGCCTGACCCGCGCGCCGCTCGGTACTGCGGCCCCACCGGAGCGCTCCGGTGGGGCCGCAGTACCGAGCAGTGCCTTCCGCTGCGCGCGGAGCAGCGTCTTCCGCTACGCGCGGAGCTTTACCGATGGCTCCTCGCGCCGGTCTCTCCGCCGGAACGGGGCTCGACGACGGGCCGGTGCCGCCGACCTCCGAACGGGGCGGCCGGCCCTCCGGCTAGTCCAGGGGGACGCAGAGGGCGGTGGCCACCGCGGCGATGCCCTCTCCGCGGCCGGTGAGGCCGAGCCCGTCGGTGGTGGTCGCCGAGACGGTCACCGGTGCCCCGGCCGCCTCGGAGAGGGCCTTCTCCGCCTCGGCCCGGCGCGGGGCGAACTTCGGCCGGTTGCCGATCACCTGGACCGCGATGTTGCCGATCTCGAACCCGGCGGCGCGGACCCGCACCGCGGACTCGGTCAGCAGCGCGATACCGGACGCGCCCTTCCATCTCGGGTCGGCCGTCCCGAACTGGGCGCCGAGGTCACCCAGCGCGCACGCGGAGAAAAGGGCGTCGCAAGCGGCGTGCGCCGCGACGTCGCCGTCGGAGTGGCCGCTCACCCCGGTCTCCCCCGGCCATTCCAGCCCGGCGAGAAAGAGGGTGCGGCCCGACATGAAAGGGTGGACGTCGGTACCGACGCCCACCCGTGGCATTTTCAGCATGAATGCAGTTGCTCTTCGTGGCTTATGTCAGTTCGCGAGGACTTCATCGAGGAGGGCCTCGGCCTTGTCCTCATTCGTCTTTTCCGCGAGAGCGAGTTCACTCACCAGGATCTGCCGCGCCTTGGCGAGCATCCGCTTCTCGCCCGCGGAAAGACCGCGTTCCTTATCCCGCCGCCAAAGGTCACGGACGACCTCGGCGACCTTGTTCACGTCGCCGGAGGCGAGCTTCTCGACGTTCGCCTTGTACCGCCGCGACCAGTTCGTGGGCTCCTCGGTGTGCGGGGCGCGCAGCACCTCGAAGACCCGCTCCAGCCCGTCCTGGCCCACCACGTCGCGGACGCCGACCTCTTCGGCGTTCGCGGCGGGCACGCGTACCGTAAGATCACCCTTGTCGACCCGGAGGACGAGGTACGACCTTTCCTCGCCCTTAATGGTTCGAGTTTCGATCGCCTCGATACGAGCAGCCCCGTGATGGGGATAGACAACGGTGTCGCCGACCTTGAAAGTCATGTGACAAGTACCCCTTCCGCTACCACAAGGGTACCACGAATCTGTGACTTAACGTACCTATTCGGTTTACGTACGCGCAGGTCAGCGCCGGATTCCAGGTCTTGACAAAGGCGCATGGACCTGTCCGCGCCCCCTCTCGAAAGCCCGGTGAAGACGAGTTCTTGCCGGTAGGAGGCGGGGTCTCCGACACCCCGCGTGACGCCCCGGACGGGGAATCGGCCCCGCGATCCAGGGCCCGACACGCCGGGCGACACTCCGCCCCGCACAAGGAAGAACGCCCCGGACCGCCCGATCAAGGCCGCTCCGGAGCGTGACGTACATCACATTTTTTCGGGGCGGCCCGCGTGCGGTCCGGGGCGCTTCAGGGAAGGGGTCCGGGCCGGCGCCCGGGAGCGGGCGCCGGCCGGGGCGGGCCCGGTCAGGCCTCGGGCTCGAAGTCCTTGGGCTTCTCCCCGGTGACCATGTAGACGAGGTTGTCCGCGACGTGCACCGCGTGGTCGCCGAACCGCTCGTAGAAGCGGCCGGCCAGGGTCACGTCCATGGTCGCCTCGACGCCGTGCTCCCAGTTCGGGTCGAGGATCCGGCGGAGCAGCTTGCGCCGCAGCTTGTCCATCCGGTCGTCGTCCGCGTCGAGCTCCAGGGCGGTCTCGGCGTCCCGGTTGGCCACCACCTCGCCGGCCTTGATCACCAGCAGCTCCGCCTGGTGGCCCATCTCCAGGACGATGGAGCGCAGCTCCGCGGGGATGGCCGAGTCCGGGTGGCGGCGGCGGGCGATCTTGGCGATGTGCACCGCGTGGTCGCCCATCCGCTCCAGGTCGCCCGCCATGTGCAGCGAGGTGATGATGGCGCGCAGGTCGGTGGCGACCGGCTGCTGCCGGGCCATCAGGTCGAACGCGCTCACCTCGATCTCCTCGTCCAGGCGGTTGATCTCCTCGTCACCGGAGATCACCTCCTGGGCGGCGGAGAGGTCCGCGTCGAGCAGCGCCGTCGTCGCGCGGGCGATGGCGTGCCGGGCCAGCCTGGTCATCTCGATCAGGCGGTCGCTGAGGGCGTCGAGCTCCTCGTGGTAGGTGTCGCGCATGGTCTCAATCGTCCCAGCCGGTCATTGAAGGAATCCGTAAGTGTCGGTGAATATTCGCGGAACCTCGGTTGTAACACATGGTCAAAGGGGTAGTCCCGACCTCCGTCCGCTTACGATCGAACTGTGCAAGGCGAAATCCTGACCGTGGTCGCCGCCCTCGCCGGCCTGGCGATCGGACTCGGCGCCGGGCTGGCGATCCCGTGGGGCCGCCGCCGGCGGTCCCCCGTCCCCCCGTCCCCTCCCGCCGCAGAGCTGCCCGCGGGCACCGCCGAGGTGCTCGCCGCCCTTCCCTCCTCCGCCGTCGTCCTGGACCCGGCCGACCGGGTGCTGCGGGCCAGCTCCGCGGCGCGCGCCTACGGCATCGTCCGCGGCGACGAGATGGTCATCGGCGACCTGCTCGCGCTCGCCCGGCAGGTGCGCCGGGACGGCGTGATCCGGGAGACCGAGATCGAGGTGGAGATGCGCCGGTTCGGCCCGGACGCCGCGACCTTCGCGGTGCGGGTCGCCCCGCTCGGCGGCACCGGCCTGGTGCTGGTGCTCGCCGAGGACCAGACCGAGCGGCTCCGGGTGGACGCGGTCCGCCGCGACTTCGTCGCCAACATCAGCCACGAGCTCAAGACCCCGGTCGGGGCGCTGTCGCTGCTCGCCGAGACGATCGCCGACGCCAGCGACGACCCGGACGCGGTGCGCAGGTTCACCGGACGGATGCAGCAGGAGGCCTCCCGGCTCACCAACGTGATCCAGGACCTGATCACCCTCTCCCGGATCCAGGGCGCCGAGCCGCTGGCCGAGCCCGCCGAGGTCGACGTGGACGAGGTGGTCGAGGAGGCGCTGGACACGGTGCGCATGGCCGCCGACGCCAAGGGCATCGAGCTGGCCTCCGGCGGGACCTCGGGCCTGGTCGTGATGGGCGACGAGGGGCTGCTCGCCACCGCGCTGCGCAACCTGGTCTCCAACGCGGTCGCCTACAGCCCGCAGCGGACCCGGGTGTCGGTGAGCGCCGAGGCGACCGAGCAGGCCGTCGAGATCAGCGTGGCCGACCAGGGCATCGGCATCCCGCCGCAGGACCTGGAGCGGGTCTTCGAGCGGTTCTACCGGGTGGACGCGGCGCGCAGCCGGGCCACCGGCGGCACCGGCCTGGGACTGGCCATCGTGAAGCACATCATGACGCACCACCGCGGTGAAGTGACCGTGTGGAGCAAGGAGGGGTCCGGCTCGACGTTCACCCTGCGCCTGCCCCTCGAAGAGGGCGCGGAGCACGCCGAGGACGCCGAACCGGCCCCGACCACCACCACCGCCGGCGACGGCGGCCCTCCCCCCAACGAACGACCCAAGCCGATCGGGAGGCAGCGAAAGTGACGCGCGTACTCGTCGTCGAGGACGAGGAATCCTACAGCGACGCCTTGTCGTACATGCTCCGCAAGGAAGGTTTCGAGGTCAACGTCGCGGAGACGGGAACCGTCGCCCTGGAGCAGTTCGACCGGAGCGGAGCCGACCTGGTCCTGCTCGACCTGATGCTCCCCGGGCTGTCCGGCACCGAGGTCTGCCGGACCCTGCGGCAGAAGTCGAACGTGCCGGTGATCATGCTCACCGCCAAGGACAGCGAGATCGACAAGGTCGTCGGCCTGGAGCTGGGCGCGGACGACTACGTCACCAAGCCGTTCTCGTCCCGGGAGCTCGTGGCGCGGATCCGCGCCGTGCTGCGCCGCCAGGGCGAGGAGGGCGACGCCGCGCTCCCCTCCGCGCTGGAGGCGGGGCCGGTCCGGATGGACGTGGAGCGGCACGTGGTGACCGTCCGCGGCGAGCAGGTGCAGCTCCCCCTGAAGGAGTTCGAGCTGCTGGAGGTGCTGCTGCGCAACGCCGGGCGGGTGCTGACCCGGATGCAGCTCATCGACCGGGTCTGGGGCGCCGACTATGTGGGCGACACCAAGACCCTGGACGTGCACGTCAAGCGGCTGCGGGCGAAGATCGAGAGCGACCCGGGGGCGCCGCGGTTCATCGTCACCGTGCGCGGCCTCGGCTACAAGTTCGAGCCCACCGAGGAGTAGGGCCGCACCGCCCTGCCGCCGGCCCCGGCGTCCCGGCCCCGTCCCGCCCCGGGAGGGGGCCGGGACGCCGGGGCCGGCGCCGTGCCCGCGGCTCAGACCTCCAGCAGGACGGTGAACGGGCCGTCGTTGGTCAGCCCGACCGACATCTTCGCGCCGAACACCCCGGTCTCCACCTGCGCGCCGAGGCCGCGCAGCTCCTTGACCACGGTGTCGACCAGCGGTTCGGCCACCGGCCCGGGGGCCGCCGCCTGCCAGGTGGGGCGGCGCCCCTTGCGCGCGTCCCCGTACAGGGTGAACTGGCTGACCACCAGGAGCGGCGCGCCGGCGTCGGCGCACGAGCGCTCCCCCTCCAGGATGCGCAGCCGCCACATCTTCTCCGCCAGCCGGCGCGCCTGCGCCTCGGTGTCGTCGTGGGTGACCCCGACCAGGGCCAGCAGCCCCTCCCCGGGGACCGACCCGACGACCTCTCCGTCGACGGTGACCGACGCCCCGTCGACGCGCTGCAGTACCGCCCGCATGGGCCCGTCTCCTTCCGTCCGGCCGCGCCCGCCGGTCAGCCCAGGGCGCGGAGCTGGCGGGCGCTGGAGATCACGCCGGCCAGGGTGAGCACGAACGCCCTGATCGACTCGGCGAAGTCCTCGACCTGCCATTCGTCGGGTCCTTCGTACCAGGGCAGCCGCTTGTTCGCGCTCTCCTCGGTGGCGCCGGCGGCGGCCAGCACCGTGGCCCACCGGTCCACGTTGTCGAAGATGATCGCGTAGGGCAGGTAGCGGGAGAACAGGTCGACCCGGCGGCCCTCGGGCACGTGCTCGGCCTCGGCGCTCATCAGGAACGCCCGGAAGCCCAGGGTGTGCGCGAGGACGCTGCTGCCCTTGGCGGTGCGGGCCGGCATGTACTGGGCGCCCACGGTCAGCGCCGCGCCGGCGATGACCACCGCCAGCCCGGTGAACGCGGCCTGGGTGAAGGCGGCGAGCAGCACGGTGAGCAGCACGCCGCCGACGGTGAGCCCGATCCCGGCGCTGGCCCAGCTGTTCCGCTCCACGTTGGGCCGGTTGGCGAACCACTTGAGCCGGACCATGTCCCGGTAGAGCTCGTCCCGGACACCGGCCAGCCGCTGGGCGAAGCCGCCCCGGCGCAGCTGGGACAGGCGGACCCGGACCCGGCGGTCGAACAGCGCGTCGATCAGCATCCGCTCGTAGGGCAGCAGCTCCTCGTCGGCGGGCGGGACGCGCTTGCTGAGCATCCAGTCCACCG
This sequence comes from Nocardiopsis potens DSM 45234, assembly GCF_000341105.1. Taxonomy (GTDB): domain Bacteria; phylum Actinomycetota; class Actinomycetes; order Streptosporangiales; family Streptosporangiaceae; genus Nocardiopsis_A; species Nocardiopsis_A potens. Next base: position 12,417 of record NZ_ANBB01000071.1, on the reverse strand, counting down.
AGGCGCCGCTCTCGTGCGGCAGCTCCTCGATGCTGAAGTGGCCGCGGACCGCCAGGTCGACCACGGTGCCCGCGATGTCCACCACGTCGGCCTGGCCGTCGATGAGGGTGCCGATCTGGCCCGGGTGCACCCCGTCCGGCGGGCGGAAGCGCAGGCCGTCGTCGGGGCCGGCCTCCAGCGGGGCGTTGGTGGCCGCGCCGGACTCGGCGCGCAGCGCCCGCTCGTCCTGGCCGCGCAGCCGGATCAGCGCGATGAGGCCGCCGATCAGGCCGAGCAGCAGCAGCCCGAAGACCGAGGCGGTCTTGGGGGTGATGGCGAAGGCGGAGGTGAGCGACCAGGTGCGGTCCAGCACGGGGTCGGCCGAGGCGGTGCCCTCGGGGTAGGCGACGACGATGGAGAGCCGCTCCCCCGGCGCCATGTCGGCCTGGAGGAAGCGCGCCACGAGCCCCTCGTGCCCGCCCATGTCGGAGGAGGTGCAGTAGATCGAGCTGCGCGGCACCCCGGCCGAGCAGGACAGGGCGCGCGGCGGCTGCGGGGCGTCCACCCGGACCGTGGTCTCGGCCACCCGCTCGCTGTACCCGGCGATCGGCGCCCACTCCAGTTCGACGCCGTCGGCGGTCTGCTCCATGGCCCCGGTCACCGTGTAGGACAGCACCACGGTCTCGGCCCCGCCGCGCTCCAGCACCAGGTCGACCATGTCGTCGTACTCTTCGGTGCGGACCGGCACCTCGGCGCCGCCGGCGGCCTGCGCGGAGACGCCGGAGACCCGGTAGAGGCGGTCGTGGTCGGCGTCGTAGGGCTCCCGGGCGAGCAGGGTGCGGGTGAACTCTGCCGCACCGCCCCCGCCGAAGGCGAGGGTCTCCTCGACGTGCAGCACGCCGTCCTGGCCCAGCAGCACGTTCACGTCGTTGGTGATGCCGTCGCTCTCGCCGCCCTGCGGGACGGTGTGCGTCTCCGGGGCGGTGTCCGGGATCGCGTCGGGGGTGGCTCCGGGCCCCTGGTCCGCGGCGGCCGCGGGGGCGCCGGCCAGCGCCAGGGGGGCCGCGAGCGCGGCGCACAGCACCGCCGCGCGCACCCGGGGCAGGGCGGGGGCGGTGCGCGCCGCGAAGCGCGCCGCGGCCGCCCGGACCGTCGCAGCGGTGCGCACCCGTTCACCTCGTTCGTCTCGTCTCCGGTCGACGTCGGGGGTGAGCCTATCCGCTCCGGCGGCGCGCCCCTGCGGACCGGTGCCGGCCGCGCACCCGTGCACCGGAACACCCCCATACCCGCCATAATCGTCAAGGGCCGAAGGTCAGTGGTTCCAATCGGGCTCCGAAGGAGGTGGGCCGGTCCCATGCGCGACTGGGCTTCCCGTTTTCCGAGCAGGGACCGGGGACGGGGGAAGGGCGGTCCGGCCCGCCCCGGTGCGCCGCACGCGCTGCGCGGGGACCGCCCGCGGCCGAGCGCCGCGGTGACCCTGGTGCTGCTCACCGGTCTGGCCGCAGTGGGCCTGGCCGGTTTCATGACCTTCTCCGCGCTGTTCGGCGGGGAGAGCCCGGCCGTCGCGTCGCAGGGGCCCGGCGCCGTACCGACCCCGGACCCGGCCGGCGACGCCTCGGTGCTCACCGCCAACCCGCTGTACGCCACCGGGGAGATGACCGAGGTCACCTGCCCGGCGCCGGAGGTGGACGTGGAGGACGAGGCCTCGATGGAGGCGTTCCTGCACGAGATCACCGACTGCCTGGACGAGGCGTGGAGCGCGCAGTTCGCCGAGGGCGGCATGGAGTTCGAGAAGCCCAACCGGATCTTCTGGTACGCCTCCGGGCAGAGCCCGTGCGGCAACTTCCCCACCGAGGGCACCGCCGCCTTCTACTGCCAGGCCAACAAGGGCCTCTACCTGGGCGTGGAGGACATCGTGGCCAACTCCAACGAGACCGAGCACCCGGAGGCCTACACCTTCCTGCTCAGCCACGAGTACGGCCACCACGTGCAGGGCGAGGCGGGCATCCTCGGCTACTTCCACACCGAGCGCGGCTCTCTGGCCGACCCCGGGGAGCGGAGCCTGCTCACCCGCCGCAGCGAGCTGCAGGCCAACTGCCTGGGCGGCACCTTCCTCGGGTCGGTGGAGAAGAGCCTCCCCATCGGCTCGGAGCAGGAGGCGAATATCCTCGAAGACGCCGAGCGCCGGGGCGACTTCGACCCCGACAAGCGGACGCACGGCTCCCCGGAGAACGGGGCCATGTGGACCGCGCACGGCATGGACCGCGGCGATCCCGCCGCGTGCAACACCTGGAGCGCGGGCGAGAACGTGGTCGGCTGAGGCGGATCGGGGGAGTGTGGAGCCGGGGATCGGCGCAGGGGCACGGCGGCCCCGCAGGGGGCGCGGCGCGCTCTACGCGGCGGTGGCCGCGCTCGTCGTCGCGCTGACCGTGCTGCTGTGGACCGCGATCGGCCCGGGCGGTGCGGTGCCGCCCGGCACCCCGGAGACCGACGCCGACGCGGCCGGCGCGCCGGCCGCCGCGCAGCGGCCCAGCGGCCGGGACGCGCTGGTGGACAACCCGCTGTACCGGACCGGGCGGCTCTCCCCGCTGCCCTGCCCGGCGCCCGCGCTCGACGTGGAGGACCCGGACTCGGTCGAGCGGTTCCTGGACACCCTGGCCGACTGCCTCGACTACGCCTGGCAGACCCAGTTCGCCGAGGCGGACCTGCCCTACCGGCCGCCGTCCCGGGTCTTCTGGCGGGAGCCGGGGAGCAGCCCCTGCCGGGACTACCCCTCCGAGGCGGGGGCCTTCTACTGCCGGACCAGCACCAGCATCTACATCGGCACCGAGGACGTGGTGCGCAAGTGGAAGGGCGAGCCCAACGGGGTGGTCTACGCCTCGCTGCTCGCCCACGAGTACGCCCACCACGTGCAGGGCGAGTCCGGGCTGCTGGAGTACTACCACCGGCGGCGCGGCGACGAGGCGGACCGCGGCGCGCAGAACGCCTGGACCCGCCGGGCCGAGCTGCAGGCCAACTGCCTCGCCGGGGCGTTCCTCGGCTCGATCCGGGTCTCCTACGGCCTCACCTCCGCCGACACCGACCTGATGCTGGACGACGCCGAGGCGACCGCGGACCGCCCCGACGGCCCGGAGAGCGACCGCACGCACGGCTCGGCCCGGAACAGCCGGACGTGGCTGCGGCACGGCTTCGAGGAGCAGACCCCGGGCGCCTGCAACACCTGGGTGGCCGACACCGACCTGGTGTCCTGATCCCGGACCCGCCTCTTCCCCGGAGCGCCGGCCGGAACGCCCGCCCCGGCCCTGCGGCGGCGCCCCGCACTCCCGCCCCCGGCCGCCCGGCGGCGCCCCGCACCACCCGCCCGACCTGCGAGGACACCGCTTCGGGCGAGGGCTCCGGCGGGCGGGACCGCGGCGGTCCGGGCGGTGCGGGGCGGGGGGCGCTCCGGCGGCCTTCCGGGAAGGGCCGCCCGGGGCCCGTTCCATCGGCGGCGCCGCGTGCGACAATCCCTGCCATGCCGGACGTTCGGGTGGTGGAGCTGAGGATCCACGGGGTGAGCGGCGGGCAGGCCGAGGAGCTGCTCGATGTGGAGCCGGCGATGCGGGTGGGGGGCGACCGGCTCTCCGGGTTCTTCCGCCGCCGCCGCGCCTCCGACACCGAGGTGGTGCCGGGCGTCCCCCGGGAGATCTTCGCCTGGGGCAACCTGACATCCGGGCGCGCCTCCCGCGCCCTGTGGCTGCTGCTCCTGCCGTTCATGCTGGTCAACATCGCCTACTGGATGCGGCCGGGCGAGCCGGGCGCCCCCCCGCCGGCGGCACGGGCGCCCCTCGTCGCCGACTCCGTCTACGGCTCGGCGGTGCGGCTGCTCGCGCTCTGCCTGACCGTGCTGCTCACCCTGGCCGCGGCCGGGATCGGGATGGACCTGGTGGGCTGGCAGTGCGCCGGCCACTACGGGGAGCGCTGCGCCGAGCTCCGCCCGCTGCTCGGGGTGGTGTCGGCGCCCGGCGGGCTGCTGGCCGAGCCGGGCCGCGCCGTGCTGGCCGGGGCGGTGCTGCCGCTGGCGGTGGTGGCGCTGCTGTGGCGGCTGTCCCGGCGCACCTCCAGCGTCTACGAGGCGGAGGCCGGCGGCGCGGCCCCCGCGCCGTCCGGCAGCGCGACGCTGAGCAGCCCGGAGTTCTGGCAGAACAGCCTGGTGATGGGGCGGCTCCGGTCGGCGCACATCGCGGTGGCGGTCGGAACGGTGGCGCTGCTGCTGGTCACCGCGGCGCTGGGGCACGACCGGGGTACCGGGGGCGCGCTGCACGCCGCGGGCGCCGCGGTGGCGGCGGGGGCCGCGCTGGCGGTCGCCGCCGCGGCGCTGATGGTGCTGGTGCCGGGGACCGCGCGGCGCTGGAACGACCGCGCCGACGCGGTGTGCGCGCGGCTGCGCGACGCCTCCCTGGTGCTGCTGGCGGCGGCCGCCGCCTACCTGCTGTGGCCGCGCCCGGGCTGGGAGGCGCAGGGGCGGCTGCCCGGCCTGGCGCCCGCGCTCAACTCGCTGCTCGCGCTGGAGTGCGCGCTGCTGCTGGTGCTGTTCGGCGCGGCCGCGGTGCTGTACCGGCGGACCCCCGGCGGGGGCGGTGCGGCGATGCGGGGCCTGGCCGGGCCGGCCGCGTCCGCGGTCGGCCTGCTGCTGGGCGGGGTGTTCACCGCCGCCGTCGTCTACCAGAGCGCCGGGCTGCTCGGCGGCTGCTACTACCCCGGCGCCGAGCGGGCCGGCTGCCTGCCGCTGCACGTCCCCGGCGCCTACCACTGGCTCCAGCTGGCCTTCGCGATGGAAACGGTGATCGCGGTGGCGGTGGCGGCGGTGCTCGCGGCGCGGCTGCGGCGGCGCCGGAGCGCCGAGGCGGAGGCGGTGGCCGCGCTGTACGGCCGGCCCCGCGAGGCGCGGCGCACCCGGGAGATCGCCGCGGCGCGCGCCCTCGGCGGGATGACCGAGGCCCTGCCGGCCTGCCTGGCCGCGTTCCTGCTGCCCGGCGGGGCGCTGATGGTGCTGGCGGCGGTGGCGCTGGGCACCGGCCGGCTCACCGCCGGCCCGCCGGGCGGCCCGGCCGCGTTCGCGGGCGGAGCGACAGAGTGGGTGCAGGGCGCGGTCTCCTTCGGCGTGACCGTCGGCTCCTGGCTGGGCGGGCTGCTGCTGGCCGCGCTGGTGCTGGTCGGGCAGAGCGCCTACCGGAACCGGCCGATGCGCCAGGCGGTCGGGGTGCTGTGGGACATCGGCACGTTCTGGCCCCGCGCCGCGCACCCGCTGGCCCCGCCGTCCTACGCCGAGCGGGCCGTCCCGCAGCTGGTGGCGCGGGTGGTGCGGGAGGCCGACGAGGGGCGGGCGGTGCTGCTGTCCGGCCACTCGCAGGGGTCGGTGCTGGCGGCGGCGACGGTGTGGCTGCTCCCGCCGCGCTGCCGGCCGCGGGTGGCGCTGATCACCCACGGCTCCCCGCTGCACCGGCTGTACGCGCGGTACTTCCCGGCGCACTTCGGCCCGGCGGCCCTGGCCGACGTGGAGCGCCGGGTGGTGCACTGGCGGAACCTGTGGCGGTGCACCGACGCGATCGGGGGGCCGGTGCACACCGCGCCGGGCGGCGGAGGGACGGTCGGCTTCGCCGACCCGCTGCCCGACCCGCGCAGCTACGACGTGCCGCCGGGCGAGGCCCTCTACCCGGAGGTGCTGGGCCACTCCTTCTACGTGCTCGACCCGGCCTACGCCGCGGCGGCCGAGCGCGCGGTGCGGCTGCTGCTACCAGGGACCGTAGGGGCCGTCGCTGCGGCCGACGCCGCGCACGGCGGGGCGCACGTCGAGGATGAAGATGAGCGCCGCGACCAGGGCGAGGAAGGTGAACATCCCGCCTCCGCTCAGCGCGGCCAGGAGTGACAGGCCGGTGCCGACGCCGAGGATCGCCACCCACATGCCCTTGGTCTGCTTGTCCATCGCGGGGAACGCCTGGGAGGGCGTGCGCACCGCCTCGACCAGGGCGAACAGTGACGTCACGAAGATGGCGATGTAGATGGCCTGCCAGATCAAACCCATAACCGAGACCCCGCACTCGTAGCGCCGTAACCGTGCCCGCCGGCCCGAAGCCGCCGGTCCCAGGGTAAACGCGCGAAGCGCCGGATTCGTGCCCTGCCCGGCCGGCACACCCCGAAGGGGGCGGTCAGACCGGGACGTGCCAGAGCAGGACGGTGACCGCCATCAGCAGGGCCGCGCCGCAGAGCACCGCGGCGCTCTGCGCGCGGGTCAGCGCGCGGACGGGGGTGAGCAGCCGCTTCACCCGGGCCAGCACCTCGGTCTGCTCGGAGGTGGCGGCCAGCGCCCCGATCGGGGTGTGCGCGTTGTTGGCGCCGAACCGCATCAGCGCGGTGGCCAGCTCCTTGGGCGAGCGCTCCCGGCGCGCCTGGTCGTCGGCGCACATCTCGATGAGCAGCGCCACGGTGCGGTAGTAGCCCTCCATGATCCGCACCCGGGGGAAGGCCCGCTTCAGCGAGGAGAACGGGAGCAGCACCAGGTCGTGCCGCTGGCGCAGGTGCGCGTGCTCGTGCGCGATGACCGCGGCCAGCTCCCGCTCGTCCAGCACCTTCAGCGCGCCGGCGCTGATCACCACCTCGGAGCGGAGCACCCCGGGCAGGCAGTAGGCGGCGGCCGCCGGGTGGTCCAGGATGCGCGCGCCGGGCACGCCCGGGTCGTCCCGGCCGACCAGTTCCAGCAGGTCGTGGTGGCGGCGCCGGGTCCGCACCACCTGGACGAAGGAGGCGGTCAGGCCGCAGAACAGCACCAGGGTGAGGCCGAGCGCGACCAGGATCGCGGCGACCTGCACCGGTGCGAACGGGCTCTTCGCGGCGCCGGTGAGGTAGAAGCCGTGCGCGGACGCGTCGCCGATCAGCGCGAGCAGCCCGCCGAACACGCCCTGCCCGTAGACGGACAGGCCGAAGGCGAGCAGCGCGCCGATGGTGGAGATCCCCCAGGCGAGTCCGAGCGCCTGCCAGGCGATGACGGCCACATAGGGGCCGCGGTAGGGCCAGGAAGCCCGTCGCAGGCGTGCCGCGGCCACGAAGCAACCGACCGCGATCGCGGCGAGCAGAGCGGCACTGACCATCGGGCTACGTCCTTGGCTCGTCGATTTCCCCCAGGGCGCGGCGCAGCGCCTCGGCCTCGTCCTCGCTCATGGAGCGGACGAAGGCCGCGAGCGCCGCGTCGCGGTCTCCGGTCTGCCCGAGCGCGTCGAACATCAGCTCGGATACGTAGGACTCCCGGCTGGCCGCCGGACGGTACCTCCACGCTCGACCTTCACGAGCCCGATCGACGACGCCCTTCTTGGCCAGGCGGTCGAGGACCGTCATGACGGTCGTGTGCGCGAGGTCGCGCTCATGCAGGGCGCGCCCCACCTCGCGTACCGTCATTGGCTCGCTTCGCTGCCACAGTACCTCCATAACCGCGCGTTCAAGGTCGCCGAGCCGATTCATGCAGATGAGTCTACGCCCGGTAGTACTACACCCTGTGGCACCCCCGGGTTAGCCTCTGCTTCCCCTGCAGGGCAAGGGGTCCGGCGAGGAGATTCCGCACACGGCGGAGCGCCCGGCGGAGGGTCCGGCGGGGGCCGCCGGGGGCGGTGCGCGGCGGCCGGACGGCCGGGGCGGACCGGCCGCGGGCGCCGCCCGTCCGCCCGCCCCGGGCCGCGCCCGCTCGACCCCGCCCCCCTCAGCGGGTAGGCAGGGGAGAACGTCCGGAGCACGGGGCAAGCGGAAGGGAGCGGGCGGATGGACGTCTCACTGGTCCAGGGCGACATCACCGAGGAGCGGGTGGACGCGGTGGTGAACGCGGCCAACTCCGGCCTGCTCGGCGGCGGCGGGGTGGACGGCGCGATCCACCGCAGGGGCGGCCCGGAGATCCTGGCCGAGTGCCGGCGGCTGCGTGCCTCCTCCTACGGGCGCGGCCTGCCCGCCGGCCGGGCGGTGGCGACGACCGCCGGGCGGCTGCCGGCCCGCTGGGTGATCCACACCGTCGGCCCGGTGTACAGCGCCGAGCAGGACCGGTCCGAGGTGCTGGCCTCCTGCTACCGCTCCTCCCTGGCGGTCGCCGAGGAGCTGGGCGCGCGCAGCGTCGCCTTCCCCGCGGTCTCCACCGGGGTCTACCGGTGGCCGCTGGAGTCCGCGGCCCGGATCGCGGTGCGCAAGGTGCGCGCGCACCCGGCGGGCTCCGTCCGCGAGGTCCGGTTCGTGCTGTTCACCCCGGACGCCTACGCCGCCTTCCAGGAGGCACTGGACCACTCCTGACAGAATGCTGCCAACCGACTACACTGTGCGAGATCCCGCCGCTCCGCTCCTCGCGCGGCACACGCGCCGCCCCCGCCCGGGGCCGCCCCGCGGGACCCGCCCCATCCGCTCCGGACCATAGGATCGCGGTCGTGTTCAGCTCGCTATCCCGCAGAGCCACCGTCCTGGTGTCGTCCTCGCTCGTCGTGGCCGCCGCGGCCACCCTGGCCGCGATGCAGGACGCCGGCCGGCCGACCGAGGCCGCCCCGCAGGCCGGCGCCGAGAGCGTGCCGAACGGCGGCCCGGCCGGCCGCGGTCCGGCGGCCGCCGGGGTGCACCCCCGCCCGGGCTCCGTCGCCGTGTGCGACCAGCCCGGTGAGGACGAGGTGCTCCGCGTCCCCGACGCCGCCGCGCCGGAGGGCGGCCGCCCGATCTGGGTGCACCGGCCGCCCGGCCCGGACAGCGCCGACCTCCCCGTGCTCTACCTGCTGCACGGCTCCACCGGGACGCACCGCGACATCATCGAATCCGGCGTCGGCGAGGCGATGGACGAGCAGATGTGCCGCACCGGCGTCGAGTTCGTCATCGCCGCGCCGTTCGGCCAGGAGGTCGGCGGCGCCGACACCGAGTGGGGCGACGCGGTCAACGACGACTACCGGATCGAGACCTTCGTCACCGAGAAGGCGATCGAGGCCGTCGAGGGCGAGAACCGCCGCCCCCGGGCGCTCCGCGCCATCGGCGGGTTCTCCATGGGCGGCTACGCCGCGGCCGCCATCCCGCTGCGCCACCCCGACCTGTACGCGCAGGCCATCAGCTGGGCCGGGTACTTCAAGGTGGACGACCCCAGCGGCACCTTCGGCCGGGACACCGACGCGCACGCGCCGGACCGGCTCCTCGGCGACCCCGACGTGCGCGACATCCGGTTCATGCTGGTCGAGGGCACCGAGGACCGCACCCCGCTGCAGGAGGGCAGCATCCACGGCGAGGCGGAGCGGTTCGCCGGGCTGCTCCGCGCGCACGGCATGTCGGTGCGGACGCTCTTCCCCTCCGGCGGCCACACCTACTCCGCGTGGGAGCCCACCTACCCCGAGGCCGCGGCCTTCCTCACCGAGGGCTGGTCGGCCGGGCCCGCCCCGGCCGCCGACTGAGGCGCCCCCTCACCGACGATCTCGGCGTTTCGGGCCTTGCCGGCACGGTTCGGCAGGCCCGCGACGCCGAGATCATCGATGAGGCGCTGAGGCCACCCCGGCTCCCACCGCCCCCTCCCGCCTCCGCCATGATCGGGAACACGCCGTGTGCCCTCCCTGTTGTGCGGAGGGGTTCCGCGGAGCGCGGGACACGGAGCGGGAAGGGGACGACGACCAGTGGAGCCGGACATGCCGGAGCCGCGCGGGCGGGCCGAGGGCCTGCGCGTGGCCATGCTGAGCATGCACACCTCCCCCCTCGACCAGCCGGGAACCGGCGACGCGGGCGGCATGAACGTCTACATCGTCGAGGTGGCCCGGCGGCTGGCCGAGCGCGGCGCCGCCGTCGACGTCTTCACCCGCGCGACCCGCCCCGGGCAGCCGCCCGCGGTGGAGCTCGCCCCGGGCGCCACCGTGCGGCACATCGCGGCCGGGCCCTACGGGCCGCTGGACAAGGTCGGACTGGCCCGGTACCTGTGCCCGTTCACCTTCGGTGTGCTGCGCACCGAGGCCGGGCACGGCCCCGGCCACTACGACCTGGTGCACGGCCACTACTGGCTCTCCGGGCGGGCCGGGATGGCCGTCGCGCAGCGCTGGGGCGTGCCGCTGGTGCAGTCGATGCACACCCTGGCCCGGGTGAAGAACCACTCGCTGGCCGAGGGCGACGCCCCCGAGCCGGAGCTCCGGGTGCGCGGCGAGGACCAGCTGGTCCGCCAGGCCGACCTGCTGGTCGCCAACACCGACGACGAGGCCCGCCAGCTCGACCTGCACTACGGCGCCGACCCGGCGCGGGTGGGGATCGTCCCGCCCGGCGTCGACCTGGACGTGTTCACCCCCGGCCCGCGCATCGAGGCGCTGCGCCGGATCGGCCTGCCCGACGACGCCGAGCTGCTGCTCTTCGTCGGCCGGGTGCAGCGCCTCAAGGCCCCCGACGTGCTGCTGCGCGCCGCCGCCCTGCTGCTGGAGAAGGACCCCTCGCTCCGCGGCCGGCTGGTGGTGGCGGTGGTCGGCGGGCTGTCCGGAAGCGCCGACGAGCCGCGCCGGCTCTCCGAGCTGGCCCGGTCGCTGGGCATCGCGGGCATCGTCCGGCTGGAGCCGCCGGCGCCCCGCGCCGAGCTGGCCGACTACTACCGGGCGGCCGCGGCGACCGTGGTCCCCTCGCACTCGGAGTCCTTCGGCCTGGTCGCGGTGGAGTCGCAGGCCTGCGGGACGCCGGTGGTGGCGGCGCGGGTCGGCGGGCTGCCCACGGCGGTGCACGACGGCGCCTCGGGGGTGCTGATCGACGGGCACGACCCGCTCGACTACGCCCGCGCCCTGCACGAGATCATCCGCAAGCCCCGGCTGCGCGCCGCGATGGGCGAGGCGGGCATCGCGCACGCCGCCGGGCTGAGCTGGTCGGCCACGGCCGACGGGCTGCTCGGCGCCTACCGCGGGCTGGTGTCGGAGGGCTCCGGCGCGGAGCCGCTGGCCGAGGTGCGCGCCTGTTGAGCGCGCCCGGACGCGCGCCGGCCGAACCGGCACGGCACCATGGGGGCATGACGTTGGCGACTGACCCGACCGAGCGGCCGGACGGCGGCCCGCACGCGGACGCCCTGCCGGACGGCCCGCGCGCCGCCGCGGCGGCGGCCATCGAGGCGGCCCTGGCCGAGGCCGGGGTGGAGTACGAGCGGCCCCGCCCGGGCGCGTTCCTGGTGACGCTGCCCGGGCAGCGGAAGCTCAAGACCCTGGTCTGGCTGGACGTGGGCGAGCACAGCCTGCTGGTCAAGTCGTTCTTCTGCCGCCGCCCGGACGAGAACGAGGGCGGCTTCTACCGCTGGCTGCTGCAGAAGAACGAGGCCGCCTACGGGATGGCGTTCTCCGCCGACGAGGTGGGCGACGTCTACATCACCGGCCGGCTGCCGCTGTCCGCGGCCGTCCCGGACGAGGTGGACCGGCTGCTGGGCTGCGTGCTCACCTACTCCGACGAGAACTTCAACACCGCCCTGGAGCTGGGCTTCGCCTCCTCCATCCGCAAAGAGTGGGCCTGGCGCGAGAAGGGCGGGTACAGCCTGCGCAACCTGGAGTCCTTCCGGCACCTGGTCGAGTCCGCCCAGGACGGCACCGCCGAGCACTGACCCACGTCCCCGCCCCCTCCCTCCCCTTGATCTCGGCGCCGCTGCCGTCTCAACCGGCTTCCCGTCAAGCGCCCGTCGCAACCAGGACCCCGGGGAACCTCGGGGAAGGTCGGGGAAGGCCGAGGGACGTGAGGTGCCCCACCGGGCGCGGCGCCCCACGGGGCGAGGGTTCAAGCAGGCGGCAAAGGCAGCGGTGGGGACCGGCCGGCCGGTCGGGCGCGGCACCTCGCGAAGCGAAGGTTCAGGCCGGCAGCGACGGCGTAGGTAGGGCCGGGGCCGGGCACCCCAGCCGGGCGCGGCACCCCAGCCGGGCGCGGCGCCCCACGGAGCGAAGGTCCAAACAAGCGGCGAAGGCGGGAAGGGGCGGAGCGGAGGCGGTCGCCCGAGCGCGGCGCCCCACGGGGCAAGGGTTCAAGCAGGCGGCGAAGGCGGGAAGGGCACCGGCCGGCCGGTCGGGCGCGGCACCTCGCGAAGCAGGGGTTCAAACAGGCGGCGAAGGCGGGAAGGGGCCGGGCGCCGCGTCCACCGGCCCGGCCCGCCTGGGCCCGCCAGGGGCCTTATCCCTGTATGCCCGGTTCGCGGCGGGGATCGGGCGGGCGCGGGAGCGCCCTGCGCACCCCGGCAGCACCCCGATTACATCTACCAGCGAGTAGTAAGCCCCGAAGCCCCCACCACCCCCTCACCGATCACCCAGAGTGGCCAAGGCGGGCCCTTCCGGCAGGGCAAAAGCGACATCTAGTCCGCACTCCTGCTCTTCCCGGGTTCCGGCCCCCTGCTTCCCGGCCTTCCGGGCCGCTCGAACCCCCCAACACCGGCCCGATCAAGGCGATTCGGGGCTTCCGGGGGCCGATCCGGGC
>NZ_ANBB01000070.1 GCF_000341105.1 Nocardiopsis potens DSM 45234 | reverse complement strand
TTGCCCGGCACCCTTCATCCCCCTTCGTCCCGGCCGTGTTGCAACACAAACTAGAACCCACCCCCTGCCGCCGCCCGCACCGCCCGCCTTACTCTTCCCGCACCGCCACCGCACTCCGCCGTCTCACTCCGCCGCCGCACTCCGCCACTGTGCTCCCCGCCCGCCGCATCCCGGGCGCCTCGGGGATTTCGGCGATTCCCGCCCAGAGGACGATGAGTTGCGACTAGATTACCGTCCGCAATGATCTCGAACGGGAACGGAGAAGCTCCCATGCTGAAGAGGCTCGCCCCGGCCGTCGCCGCCGCCCTGGTCGCGGCGGGGGCCGCCGGTCTCGCCGGCGCCGCGCCCGCACAGGCCGACGGCGCCCCGCAGGCCGGCTCCCGGCTCGTGCTCTCCTGGAGCGAGGGGGAGGGCGGCACGTCCCGCTCGGCCACCCTGACCTGCCGGCCGGCCGGCGGCTCGCACCCGTCCGCCGCCGAGGCCTGCGCGGCCCTGGAGTCCGCCGGCGGGGACTTCTCCTCACTGCCGTCCTCCGGCGGCGCGTGCACGATGGAGCACCGGCCGGTGCGGCTCTCCGCCCGGGGGCACTGGGGCGCCGAACCGGTCGACTACGCCGAGACCTTCGGCAACCCGTGCACCGCCCGGAACGGCACGGCCGGGGTGTTCGCCTTCTAGACCGCCCTCCGGGCACCGCGGAAAGGGCCGTCCCGCTCGGGGCGGCCCTTTCCGCTGCCTCCTGTCGGCCCGGCATGTCACCCGGTGTGCATCGGTGTTCGCCGATGTGCTGCATTGCGGTCCGGGCGTTGTGCGATGCACAACTTTGCACACCCTCTCTTCAGCCGCTCCGGGCGGCGACCTTACATTCAAGCCCCATCAGGCGGTTCGATCCGGTATAGACCATTCGTCGCACTCGTCCCGTCCGTACCGGTCAGCGCCTTCCTCCCCCACCCCCTACCGGCGAAGGAGATCCGATGCGGCCTTCCCGCACGTCACCCGCCACCGCCCTCAACGGAGACCCTTCGGGCCGCCGCTCCCGCTTCTCCGGCCGCCCCGCCTCCCTCTCCTCCTCCCGCCCGCTGCGCGCCTGCGCCCTCGCCGGGCTCGCCGCGGTGCTGGCCGCCTGCGCCCCCGCCCAGACCGACGGCGCCGGCTCCGGCGCCGACGAGATGACGGGCACGCTCCGCGTCTGGCTCTTCTCCGAGGTCGACCAGGAGCCCAAGGAGAAGGTGGTCGACGAGGCCGTCGCGGAGTTCGAGTCCGCGCACGACGGCGTCACCGTCGACGTCCAGTACATCCCGGTGGAGACCCGGGCCGAGCGGTTCCAGGGCGCCTTCAACGACCCCTCCTCAGCGCCCGACGTCGCCGAGTACGGCAACACCGACCTGGCCGGCTACGTGGAGTCCGGCGGGTTCGCCGACATCTCCGACGAGCTGGCCGAGTGGGAGGACCACGCCGACATCCCCGAGGACGTCGCCGCCACCGCGCAGGTCGACGGGGCCTCCTACGGCGTCCCGTGGTTCCTGGGCGCGCGCGCCCTGTACTACCGGACCGACGTCTTCGAAGAGCTCGACCTGGAGGAGCCGGAGACCCTGGAGGAGGTCGTCGAGGCCGGCCGGAAGGTCCGCGAGGAGGACCCGGACATGCTCGGCGTCTCCGTCGGCGGCGCCTACACCTACGGCTTCCTCCCGTTCGTCTGGGCGCACGGCGGCGACGTGGCCGAGCAGGGCGACGACGGGTCCTACACCGCCGCCATCGACTCCGAGGAGGCCAAGGCCGGCCTGGAGCTCTACGGCGAGATCCTCTCCGAGGACAACTGCCCGCCGCAGACCTGCTCGGAGATGACCGGCAACGACAGCGTGCAGAACTACGTCGCGGGCCGCGCCGCGATGACCCTGGGCGGCAACTTCAACCTCAAGGCGGTGCAGGACAGCGAGGTGGCCGAGGACACCGCGGTGATCCCGCTGCCCGGCACCGAGCCCGGCAGCATCGCCCCCGCGTTCGCCGGCGGCAACAACCTCGGCGTGCTCGCCGGGACCGAGCGGCGCACCCTGGCGGTGGAGTTCGTGAAGCTGCTGGCCGGCAAGGAGTACCAGCGCGACATGTACGACGCGATGGGCAACCTGCCCACCTTCACCGACGTGCAGGAGGAGCTGGCCGAGTCCGACCCCGACGCCGGGCCGTTCATCGAGACGCTGAACGCGGGCACCCGGTTCGTCCCGGTGACCGGCTCCTGGGCCGCGGTCGACGCCGAGGGCGTGCTGCCGACCATGGTGCAGAAGGTCGCCGCCGGCGACGCCTCGGTGGACGAGGCCGCGGACGAGGCCGCCACCGCGCTCGACGACGCCTTCGGCGGGGAGTGACCCGGGCGCCATGGGAATCCCCGCACTTCCGCTCCGGCGCCCCGGGGGCACCGCCTCCGGGCGCCGGCGCCTCGAACCCTGGATGTACCTCGTGCCCGCCCTCGCGGTGCTGGGCACGATGCTGGTCTACCCGCTCTACCAGCTGGTGCTGGTCTCCTTCTACGACTACCGGCAGCCGCAGGTCACCGGCGCCGAGCCGCTCCGCTTCACCGGCCTGGCCAACTACCGGGAGCTCCTCTCCGACCCGCAGTTCTGGGAGGTGCTGCTCAACACGGTCGTGTTCGCCGGGGCCTGCGTCCTGGGCACGATCCTGCTCGGCGGCGGGCTGGCGGTGCTGGCCACCCGGCTGTCGCCGTGGGTGCGCACCCTGCTGTTCCTCGCCGCGCTGGGCGCCTGGGCCACCCCCGCGGTGACCGGCAGCGCGGTCTGGCTCTTCCTGTTCGACCCGACGCTGGGCCCGGTCAACCAGGCCCTGGCCGGGCTGGGGCTGACCGAGTTCTCCGGGCACTCCTGGACCTACACCAAGACCTCGGCGTTCGTGCTGGTCGCCTCGCAGGTGCTGTGGTGCTCGTTCCCGTTCGTGATGGTCACCCTGTACGCCGCGATCCGCGCGATCCCCGAGGAGGTCATCGAGGCGGCCCGGCTGGACGGCGCGTCCACCGCGCGGATCGCCCGCTCGGTGATGCTGCCGATGCTGCGCCCGGCGATGACCATCGTGACGATCCAGTCCATCATCTGGGACTTCAAGATCTTCACCCAGATCTACATCATGACCGGCGGCGGCGGGATCGCCGGGCAGAACCTGGTGCTCAACGTGTACGCCTACCAGAAGGCGTTCGCGTCCGGGCAGTACGGGCTGGGGTCGGCCATCGGCGTGATCACCACCCTGCTGCTGCTCCTGATCACGCTCGGCTACCTGCGCGCGCTGCGCCGCCAAGGGGAGGTGCTGTAGTTGCTCCGCCGTATCCGTACCGACGCCGCCGGCCTGCTGATCGCCCTGGTGGTCGCGTTCCCGCTGTACTGGATGGTGCTCTCCGCGCTCAAGCCCCGGGCCGCGCTGGAGGCCGGGGACCCCATGCCGTTCACGCTCACCCCCACCCTGGACTCGTTCCGCCGGGTGCTGCTGGTGGACGGCTTCGGCCAGTACCTGCTGAACAGCGTGGTGGTGGCCGCGGTGGTGGTGACCGCCTCCACGTTCTGCGCGTTCTGCGCGGCGGTGGCGCTGACCCGGTACCGCTTCCGGCTCCGCACCACCCTGCTGGTGCTGGTGCTCATCGCACAGATGGTGCCGGTGGAGGCGCTGACCATCCCGCTGTTCTTCCTGATGCGCAGCATGGGCCAGGCCGTCCCGGAGCTGGGCCTGAACCACCTGGGCTCGCTGATGCTGGTGCACACCGCCTTCGCGGTGCCGCTGGCGATCTGGATGCTGCGCGGCTTCGTCGCGGCGGTGCCCAAGGAGCTGGAGGAGGCCGCCCAGCTGGACGGGGCGGGCAGCCTGACCTTCGTCACCCGGGTGCTGTTCCCGCTGGTCGCGCCCGGGGTGGTGGCGTGCAGCATCTTCTCGTTCATCATGACCTGGAACGACTTCCTGTTCGCCAAGACGTTCATCATCTCGGCGCAGGAGAACCAGACCCTGCCGATCGCGCTGCTGTCGTTCTTCAAGCCGGACGAGAACGACTGGGGTGGCATCATGGCCGGGTCCGTGCTGATGACCATCCCGGTGCTGGTGTTCTTCCTGTTCGTCCAGCGCCGGCTGGCCTCCGGCCTGGGAGGGGCGGTGAAAGGTTGACTACTCCCCCGGCTGAAGCAGGGGGATCCCCGAACGGCCTACAACCGTCCGCCGCTTGCACGGCCCGGATCGCTCCGGGGGGTTTCCTGCTTCACCACCGACCGCCCGCCCGGCTTACGCCGTTGGGGTCTTACACCGGCTCCACAGGCCGACGCCGCCAGCCCGACGGCCAGAAGGTTCTTCGCCACGTTCACGTCCCGATCGTGGAACGCACCGCAGTCGCACGTCCAGGTGCGGACGTTCAGCGGCATCCTCTCGGTGAGGGCACCGCGGACAGAGCACAGCTTGGACGAAGGGAAAAAGCGGTCCACGACCACGACGTCCCGCCCGTACCAAGCGGCCTTGTACTCCAGTACGCTCCGGAACTCACTCCATGCCGCGTCACTGATCGCGCGGGCGAGACTTCGGTTCTTGGCCATGTTCCGGACGGTCAGATCCTCGATCACGATCGTTTGGTTCTCACGAACGAGTCGAGTGGTCAGCTTGTGCAGATGGTCCCGGCGCCGGTCGGCGATCCGGGCATGGACCCGGGCGGCCTTGCGCCGAGCCTCGGCCCGATTGGCCCCGTCCCCCCTGGCCTTCTTCGCCAGACGCCGCTGCGCCGATGCAAGCCGGGTGCGGTCGCGGCGCTCGTGCCGGGGATCAGCGATCTTCTCCCCGGTGGACAAGGTCAGCAGATGGTCCAGACCGACGTCCACGCCCACGGCGTTGCCGTTGGTGGGGAGCACTCGAACCGTCGGATCCCCGCACAGCAGGGACACGAACCAACGCCCCGCTGCGTCCCGGCTTACCGTCACGGTGGTGGGCGTCGCCCCCTCGGGGAGCGGACGGGACCACACGACATCGACCGGATCACTCATCTTTGCCAGGGTCGGCGCCCCGTCACGGAACCGGAACGCGCTGGTCGTGTATTCCGCCGACGCACGAGATCTCTTCCGGCTCTCGTAACGCGGGTACTCGGCCCTCTTGGCGAAGAAGTCGGTGAACGCCGCCTGAAGATGGCGCAGGGCCTGCTGGAGCGGGACCGAGGAGACGTCGTTGAGGTACGCGAGTTCCTCGGTCTTCTTCCAAGCCGTCAGCATCGCCGACGTCTGGTTGTAATTCACCCGCTCCTGCCGTGTCCAGGCCTCTGTGCGAGCGGCCAGCGCCAGATTGTAGACCTTCCGCACGCACCCGAACGTGCGCGACGGCTCGGCTGCCTACGCATCGGTCGGGTAGAAGCGGTACTTGAACGCCCGCTTCACATGCGTGGCCTTCATAGTTCACATGCTATTGCATCGGCTTGTGACGAAGTGCGGATGGTCGGGGATGAACACCGGTCGATCATGGCGGCGAACCGGATTCTCCTGTCCTGCTCCGCAGGGGCTCCGTTTCCTCCTCGGTCTGAAGGCCGGGGCGTCTACGAAGGAACCACCTGATGAACGTCGACCTGACCCCGCGGCGCAACTCCTCGGCGTCGCTGCGGCGCGCGCTGGCCATCCTCGACTACGTCCGGTCCCGGCCGGCGGACAGCGGCGGGGCGAGCCTCACCCAGCTCGCCGAGGGGGTGGGGGTGAACAAGAGCTCGGTGCTGCGGCTGTCCGCCCCGCTGGTGGAGGCGGGGCTGCTCACCCGGGACGCGCGCACCGGCCGGTTCCGGCTGGGGCCGGCGGCGCTCTCGCTGTGGCAGGCCTACCTGGACCAGATGGACCTGCGGTCGGTCGCCTCCGAGCACCTGCGCGGGCTGATGCGGCGCACCGGCCACACCTGCCACCTGGTGCTGCTGGACGGGCACGACGTCGTCTACGCCGACAAGGTGGAGAACACCACCACGGTCCGGATGGCCTCGCGGATCGGTTCCCGGCGGCCCGCCTACCGCACCGCGGTCGGCAAGGCGATCCTCGCGTTCAGCCCGGCCGACCTGGTGGCGGACGTGGTCGCGGCGGGCCTGCCGGCGGCCACCCCGCGCACCGTCACCGACCCGGAGGTGTTCACCGAGGAGCTGCGCCGGGTGCGCGAGCGCGGCTACGCGATCGACGACCGGGAGAACGAGCCGGAGGTGCGGTGCGTGGCCGCCCCGGTCTTCGACCACAACCGGGACCCGGTCGCCGCGATCAGCGTCTCGTCGCTGGCCAGCCGGCTGCCGGCGGCCCGGGTGCGGGAGCTGGGGCCGCAGGTGGCGGCGGTGGCCGCGCGGATCTCCGACGACCTGGGGGCGCCGCCCCCGCCGCCCCAGCAGGGCCCGCCCGCCCCGCAGGGCCGTCACTCGTAGGGGTCCGGTGGGTTCTCCACCTCGCGCATCTCCTCGACGGTGAACCGGTGATCGCGGACGGACTGCAGGTCGCCCTCGGGCTCGTCCCAGGTGCCGCGGACGGTCCACCAGGAGTCGGTCTCCGGGGCCGGCTCGCCGGTGATCAGCACCCGGTTGACCACCGCGTCCGCGGCGCAGCAGGCCATCTGCAGCCGGGCCAGGTACCAGCCCTCGTCCTCGCCCTCGGGGTGCGGTACGACGAACCCGGTGAGCTCGATGGTCCGGCCGGACATGCTCCGCTCCTCGTCGGTCCAGGCCCGGGAGACGAACTCCTGCAGCTGCAGCTCGACCGGGCCGTCCCCGGCCTCGGCGAACGGGTCCTCGCGGTACTCGCTGAGGTCGACCCGGGAGGAGTCGGGGGCGGCCGCGGCGCCGGACGCCGCGGCGGTGTAGGCGCCCAGCGCCGGCGGCGCGACCACGAACACCGCGACCGCCGGCAGCACCAGCAGCCAGGCCACCCGCGGCCCGCCGTGGTGGTCGTGCCCCTGGCAGTCGTGCCCCTCCTCGCCCTCCTCGCCCCGGGAGGCGGCGCGCAGGTCCGCGGCGACGACCAGCGCGCCCAAGAGGACCAGTACCGCCCCCGCGGCGATGAGGAACGGCCGGAACGCCCCCTGCACGTAGTTCAGGTACAGCTCGGAGAAGGCCGATGAGCCCAGCGCGGCCGCGCCCAGCAGCACCAGGACCAGCCCTTGCGCGATGCGGTTCACAGGATCAGCGCTCCGATCAGGAAGGTGGACAGCAGGGTCACCAGCAGGGTGAGCGGGACGAAGCGGCGCACGAACCCCCAGCCGAAGGTGCCCGCCTGCAGCGCGATGAGCTTGATGTCGACCATCGGGCCGACCACCATGAACGCCAGCAGCGCGGTGGGCGGGAACGGGTTGAGGCTGGCGGCGACGAACGCGTCGGCCTCCGAGCAGATCGACAGCAGGATCGCCAGCGCCGCGGTGACCAGCACCGAGACCACCGGGAGGTCGGCCAGGCCGGTGATCCACTCGCGCGGGATCGCCACGTTGAGGGTGGCCGCCGCCAGGGCTCCGACCACCAGGAACCCGCCCGCGTGCACAAGGTCGTGCACCATCGAGTCGCGGAAGACCCGCAGCTTGGGGGCGTCGGGGTCGTGCGGGGCGCGGGGCGGGCGGATCCAGTCGGACTTGCCGAACCTCGCCCAGATCCAGCCGATGACCACGGCGGCGCCCAGTGAGGCGACCAGCCGGGCGATCCACACCTCTGGCTGCCCGGGGAAGGCCACCGCGGTGGCGATCAGCACCACCGGGTTGATCGCCGGTGCGGCGAGCAGGAAGGTCAGCGCCGCCGCGGGGGCGATGCCGCGCTTCATCAGGCCGCCGGCCACCGGCACCGAGGCGCATTCGCAGCCGGGCAGCACCATGCCGGAGAGCCCGGCCACCGGGACCGCGGCGACCGGGTTGCGCGGGATGACCCTGCGGTAGAACGAGGCGGGCACGAACGCGGTCAGCGCGGCCGACAGCGCCACGCCGAACACCAGGAACGGCAGCGCCTGCAGCGAGATCGCGGTGAAGATCGTGGCCCAGGCGAGGAAGGCCTCGTGGGTGAAGCGGTCGGAGAGCCACAGGTTGCCGGCCGCCATGGCGGTGATGAACAGGGCGAACAGCCACACCGTCGCGGTGCGGCGGGGGCCCTTCGGCCGCCCCCAGTCGGACGGTGGGAGCTCTCCGGGGCCGGCCCAGTCCTGGACCAGGGAGTCGCCGAGGGAGGAGCCCGGGGGCCTGTCGGACACGAGTGCACTCCGTCATCGGGTTCGCGGGGAAAACGGCCGGGACGGCCGCCGCTGCGGCCGTCCCGGCGAATGCTACCGAAAACGGTTTTCGTGCGCGTGCCGACGCCCGGCGTCCGGGCGTCGCGGGGGCCTACTCCGCGCCGGTCTTCCCGGCCGGGCGCTCCCCTTCGCCCTCCCAGACCTGCACGCCGGCGACGCCGGGCAGCCGGTCCCGGGTGAACACCGGGTCCAGGCCCTGGCGGCGCTGCGCGGTGTAGTCCTTGAGCAGCAGGAACGCGATCCCGGCCAGCGGCACCAGCGCGATCAGGTTGATGGTGGCCATCACGCCCTGGAACACGTCGGCCATGGTCCACACCAGGTCCAGCGGCGCCACCGCGCCGAGGAAGACCATCACCAGCACCAGCACCCGGTAGCCGGTGAGGACGGACGGGGCGGCCGACATGAACTTGAGGTTGGACTCGCCGTAGTAGTAGTTGCCCAGCACCGAGGTGAACGCCAGCAGGAAGAGGATGATGGTCAGCGCGTGCACCGACCAGCCGCCCAGGTTGGCCTCCAGGGAGGCCTGGGTGAGGCTCGCCCCCTCGCGGGTGCCGTAGGAGGGGTCGGCGACCAGCACGATGAACGCGGTGATCGAGCAGACCAGCAGGGTGTCGAAGTAGACGCCCAGGGTCTGCACCAGGCCCTGCTTGACCGGGTGGCTCACGGCGGCGGTGGCGGCCGCGTTGGGCGCCGAGCCCATGCCGGCCTCGTTGGAGAACATGCCGCGGCGCATGCCCTGCACGATCGCGGCGCCGATGCCGCCGGCCACGAACTCCTGGACGCCGAACGCGCTCTGCACGATGTCGCTGAGCACCCGGGGGATCTCCCCGGCGTTGAGCACGACCACCGCGATGCCCAGCAGCAGGTAGAGCAGGGCCATGAACGGTACCAGCAGCTGGGCGACGTGCGCGATGCGCCGCACCCCGCCGAAGATCACCCCGGCGGTGAGCGCCACCAGGCCGAGGCCGATCGCCCAGCTCAGCCAGGCGGCCGGGGCGGCGCCGGCGACCTCGACCGAGCCGGCGATCGCGTCGGCGATGCTGTTGGTCTGCACGGAGTTGAAGATGAAGCCGAAGGTCACCGTGATGACGACGGCGAAGACCAGGCCCATCCAGCGGGCGCCCAGGCCGTGCTGCATGTAGTAGGCGGGGCCGCCGCGGAACCCGGTCCGCTCGCGCACCTTGAACAGCTGCGCGAGGGTGGACTCGACGAACGCCGCCGATCCGACCAGCAGCGCCATCGCCCACATCCAGAACACCGCGCCGGGGCCGCCGAGCGCGATGGCGGTGGCGACGCCCACGATGTTGCCGGTGCCCACCCGGGAGGCGGCCGAGATGGCGAAGGCCTGGAACGCGGAGATCGCCTTCTTGCCGTCGGCGGCGGTGGGCGGCTGGCCGCCGAGCACCCGGAACATCTCCGGGACGAGTCTGACCTGCACGACCCCCGAGCGCACCGTGAAGTACAGAGCGAGGAGGATCAGGAACGGGATGAGCAGGTAACCCCAGAAGGCATCGTTCACTGCGACGATGCCGTCGTTCAACGCTTCCACTCGGCGCTGCTCCTTAACAGGGCGGGCACGCCGGGACTCTGCCTCTTGGGCCGGGCCGGACGGCGTGTGCGGCGGCCGGGCGCGCGCATCCCGGAAGCGGCCGTCCCGGCCGCACCGAACGCCGTGCGCCCGCCGCCTCATCCTTGTGCTGACGCGCGGCGTCCCGCTTCCGCGACACGCCGCAGGCCCCGTATCGGCGCTGTACACGCCTGTGGGCCGTGGAACATTAAACACCCCGTCCGGACGTGTCACGACACCGACCGACATATGCCGCACGCCGTGTCTTCACCGCCCCGTCGGCCGCGGTGCACCCGGGCGGCCCCGCCCTGGAGCGGCCGCCGGACACCCGCCCCGGAGAACAGGGCCCGCCGGGTGCCCGGGACGCGGGCCTTCGGCCGGGAGCACCCCGACCGGCCCCGCAGCGGCCGGGCGCCCGGGGCGGCGGACCCTCGCGTTCCCGGGGGCGGGACCGCCGGGAACGGCGACGCCCGCCGCGCGCCGCCCCCTGGGGAGCGGTGCGCGGCGGGCGGTCGGGCCGGGAGGGGTCCCCGGACCGGGGTCGTCAGCCGCGGGAGCTGCGGGTGTCCTCGCGGTCGCCGCGGTAGGGCTTGCGGCCGCCGCGGCGCTCGCCGCCGTGGCCGGAGCGCCGCTCACCGCCGCGGTCGTCGCGGTCCCGGCGCTCGCCGGAGAACCCGCCGCGCCGCTCACCGCCGCCGTGGCCGCCGCGCCGCTCGCCGTCGAACCGCCGGCCGCCGCTGCGGCCCCGGCGCGGCCCGCCGCGCCCGCGCCGCGGGCGCTCCGGCTCCGGGGGCTCGATCCACGGCTCCCAGGAGGGCTGCCGGGCCCCGGTGACCTCGCTCAGCAGCTCGTCGCCGGGGTTGACCAGGTGCTGCTGGACCTCCACGCCGGCGTCGCCGAGCAGCCGCCGGGCCATCCGGCGCTGGTTGGGCTGGACCAGCGAGACGACCCGGCCGGACTCGCCCGCCCGGGCGGTGCGCCCGCCGCGGTGCAGGTAGTCCTTGTGGCTCGCGGGCAGGTCGACGTTGACCACCAGGTCGATGCCGTCGACGTGGATGCCGCGGGCGGCGACGTCGGTGGCGACCAGCGCCTGGATCCGCCCCTCGCGGAACTTGGCCAGCGTCCGGGTGCGGACGCTCTGCGTCTTGCCGCCGTGCAGCGAGGCCGCCGGGACGCCGGCCGCGATCAGCTGGTCGCTGATCGCGTCGGCCCGGTACTTGCTGCGCACGAACAGGATGGTGCGGCCGTCGCGCGCGGCGATCTCGATGACGATCTTGTTCTTGTCCCGCGGCAGCACCTTGAGCAGGTGGTGCTCCATGGTGGCGACCTGGGAGACCGGCGGGTCCACCGAGTGGGTGCGCGGCTCCTTCATGTACCGGCGCACCAGGGTGTCCACGTCGCCGTCGAGCGTCGCGGAGAACAGCAGCGTCTGGCCGCCCGGGCGGACCCGGTCGAGCAGGTCGCTGACCTGCGGCATGAACCCCATGTCGCACATCTGGTCGGCCTCGTCGAGGACGGAGACCTGCACGTCGCCCAGCTCGCAGGCGCCCTGCTCGATCAGGTCGCTGAGCCGGCCCGGGGTGGCGACCAGCACGTCCACGCCGCGGCGCAGCTCGTTGATCTGGCGGGTGTAGGAGCTGCCGCCGACGACGTCGCCGATCCGCGCGCCGAGCACCCGGCCGTAGGGGATGAGCGCGTCGCGCACCTGGTGGGCGAGCTCGCGGGTGGGCACCAGGACCAGGCCGCGCGGCCGGCGCGGCTCGGCGCGGCGCTCGGCGGCGCGCACCAGCAGCGGGAGGCCGAAGGCGAGGGTCTTGCCCGACCCGGTGCGGCCGCACCCGAGCACGTCGCGCCCGGCGAGGACGTCCGGAACGGCCGCGGCCTGGATCGGGAACGGGCGGGTCACACCGTTGTGCGCCAACTTCTCGACGATCTTCTCGGGCAGCCCGAGATCACCGAAGCCAGGGCAGGCGGCATTGTCCGTCAAGTGACGTTTACCTTCCTCGTCGAATCGGCGGCGTTTCGAGGAAGGCCCCGCGGCACAGGGCCACAGCGGAGAGATCGCACAAACGCGCCGGATCATGCGGCATGGGGAGCCGTCCGGCCTCCCCGCCGCCGAGCGGCCCGGCGCGCCGGATGCGCGCAGCGAAGATCAGCCGCCCGCAGAAGGGTACTAGACCTGCTCCCCGGAACCCCCGGCGCCCCGGATTCCCAGCGGTGATCCGCACCTCGCGGCGGGTGCGGCCCGCCCGGTCCGGTGCCGCCGGGCCGCACCACCGGGGCGGCGCCGCTCCGTGCCCGGGGCGGTGCGGGAGCCCAGGCGGCGCGGGAGCCGGGGCACCGGAGGGCACCGGCCTTCCGAACGGCGGCCCCGCGGGTGGCGGCGGGCGGCGCTCCCCGCCGCCCGCCGCCGCCCGCCCGCTATCCGCGCATCAGGGCGGCCATCGCGTTGAGCCGGTCGATCTGGGCGGCGCGCTCGGCGGCGCACTGCTCGTCGAGGGTGCGCCCGGCGGTGCCCTGGAGCAGCTCCTTGGTGGCGGCGGCCGCGTCCCGCGGCACCGCCTGCAGGGCCGCGACCAGGTCGGCGACGGCGGCGTCCAGCTCCGCGCCGGGCACCACCAGCTCGGCCAGGCCGAGGCGGGCCGCCTCGTCGGCGGCGACGGTGCGCGCGGTCAGGCAGATCTCCAGGGCGCGGGACAGACCGACGGCGTCCACCAGCGGCTTGGTGCCGGCCAGGTCGGGGACCAGGCCCAGGGCGGGCTCCTTCATGCACAGCTTGGCGTCGTCGGCGAGCACCCGCAGGTCGCAGGCGAGCGCCAGCTGGAAGCCGGCCCCGATCGCGTGTCCGCGCACCGCGGCGATGGAGACGATGTCGGGGCGGTGCAGCCAGGTGAAGCCCCGCTGGTAGTCGGCGATCGCCGCGTCCAGCTCGGCGCGGCTCCGCGGGTCGTCGCCGACCATGCCCATCATGGAGCGCTCGCCGGGCACCCCCTCGGGGGAGAACATCGCCAGATCGATCCCGGCGGAGAAGGAGGGCCCCTCCCCCTTGAGCACGACGATTCGGACGGAGTCCGGAAGATTCTGGCCGACATGGGCCAGGGTCGTCCAGGTCCGGCCGGTCATCGCGTTGCGCCGCTCCGGCCTGGCGATGGTGATCTCGGCCAGCTCGCCGTCGATCGAGAGCCGCAGCCCCGCCGCGGCCTGCTCCGCCTCGCCGAGGACCGCCGTGCCGCCCGCGGCCTCGTCCCGCTGCTCGGCCATGCCCACCTCCGGTTCCGCGGCCGCCCCGGGAACCCGGGCGCGACCCGTCGTCGTATCCGATGGTGGACACCGTAGCCGCGCCGCCGAACCCCGTTGTTACCGGGGGGTAGCCCCGGCTCAGGTGCGGCGGGTGGCTCCGCCGCGGCCGCGCAGGGTCACCCCGGCCTCGGTGAGCAGCCGGTGCACGAAACCGTAGGAGCGGCCGGTGGCCGCGGCCAGCGAGCGGATGCTCTCGCCGCCGTCATAGCGCCTCTTGAGTTCCGTAGCCAGCTCGGAACGCTCGGTTCCCGTCACTCTGGTGCCCTTTCTCAGCGTCTCGGCCACGACTTCCTCCTGGTGGGTTCAGTGCCGCCTGCACGGGACCGCCCGGATCGGGGCGGTATCGAAAGCCCATGATCAGCCATGAGATCGTCACTGGCTACCCTCCGGCACCTGGAGCGGGTCGTACCGGGACCGGTTCACCTGTTGCGGACAGCACAAAACTTGACCCGTTTTACCCGGCCGAGTCAACGGAGACGCGCCGACGGGGCGGGAACCGGCCGCGCGCCGGCACCGCCCCGTCCGGGCCCCGTCCGGGCCCCGTCCGGGTCAGGCGAGCGTGATCAGGTCCTCGAAGTCGGGGTTCCACATGTCCTCGACACCGTCGGGCAGCAGGATGACCCGCTCCGGCTGGAGCGCGTCCACCGCCCCCTCATCGTGGGTGACCAGCACGATCGCGCCCTTGTAGTTGCGCAGCGCGCCGAGGATCTCCTCCCGGCTGGCCGGGTCGAGGTTGTTGGTGGGCTCGTCCAGCAGCAGCACGTTGGCGCTGGAGACGACCAGGGCGGCCAGGGCCAGCCGGGTCTTCTCCCCGCCGGAGAGCACCCCGGCGGGCTTGGCCACGTCGTCCCCGGTGAACAGGAACGACCCGAGCACCTTTCGGGCCTCCACCTCGGGCAGGTCCGGGGCGGCCGACATCATGTTCTCCAGCACGCTCCGGTCGGCGTCCAGGGTCTCGTGCTCCTGGGCGTAGTAGCCCAGCTTGAGCCCGTGCCCCTCGATGACCCGGCCGGTGTCCGGCTTCTCGATGCCGGACAGCAGCCGCAGCAGCGTGGTCTTGCCGGCGCCGTTGAGGCCGAGCACGACCACCCGCGAGCCGCGGTCGATGGCCAGGTCCACCCCGGTGAAGATCTCCAGCGTCCCGTAGGACTTGGAGAGCCCCTCCGCCATCAGCGGGGTGCGCCCGCTGGGGGCGGGGTCGGGGAAGCGGAGCTTGGCCACCCGGTCGGCGGCCCGGCCGCCCTGGACCGAGTCGAGAAGCCGCTCGGCCCGGTTGGCCATCTGCTGGGCGGCCCTGGCCTTGGTGGCCTTGGCCCGGAACCGGTCGGCCTGCTTGAGCAGGGCCCCGGCCTGCTTCTCGGCGTTGGCCTGCTCCCGGCGGCGGCGCCGCTCGTCGGCCTCGCGCTGCTCCTGGTAGGCCTTCCAGCCCATGTTGTAGATGTCGATGACGCAGCGGTTGGCGTCCAGGTAGAACACCTTGTTCACCACGTCCTCGACCAGCTCCTCGTCGTGGCTGATCACGATGAGGCCGCCCTGGTGCGTCTTGAGGAAGTCGCGCAGCCAGACGATCGAGTCGCCGTCGAGGTGGTTGGTGGGCTCGTCGAGCAGGAGCGTGTCCGCCCCGCTGAACAGGATCCGGGCCAGCTCGATCCGGCGCCGCTGGCCGCCGGAGAGGGTGCCCAGCGGCTGGGTCAGCACCCGGTCGGGCAGGCCGAGGCTGCTGGCGATGGAGGCCGCCTCCGACTCGGCGGCGTACCCGCCCATCACGTGCAGCTCCTCCTCCGCGCGGGCGTAGGCGCGCACGCCCTGGTCCCGCAGCCGGGGGTCGTCGCTGCTCATCTTCTCCTCGGCCCTGCGCATCCGGCGGAGCGTGTCGGCGATGCCGCGGGCGGACAGGATGCGGTCGCGCGCCATCTCCTCCGGGTCGGTCGCCCTGGGGTCCTGCGGGAGGTAGCCGACGCTCCCCGTGCTGCTCACCGAGCCGGCCGCGGGGATCCCCTCGCCCGCCAGCACCTTGGTGAGGGTCGTCTTGCCGGCTCCGTTCCGCCCGACCAGCCCGACCCGGTCGCCCGGGCCGACGCGGAAGGAGGTGGGCTCGAGCAGCAGGCGGGATCCGACTCTCATTTCGAGGCCAGAGGCGATCAGCATGGGGCAGGCATCTTTCTGCGGTGGAAGGCGTGTGCGGGGGGCCGCGCCGGGCAGCGCTCGCGAACCGGCCCGGCCCCTCGGCAGGGGTCGGGGGCAGGGGCGGGCGAGGCCGTCATCCGGGGATCAGGTGCACCCGGAAAGGGT
Source organism: Nocardiopsis potens DSM 45234 (assembly GCF_000341105.1). Lineage (GTDB taxonomy): Bacteria > Actinomycetota > Actinomycetes > Streptosporangiales > Streptosporangiaceae > Nocardiopsis_A > Nocardiopsis_A potens. The sequence goes on along the minus strand of NZ_ANBB01000070.1, from coordinate 32,852 downwards.
ATCCGATGGCCCTCTCACTCGACCCCTGTTTTCTCCGCGGCCCGCGGCCCCGGACCGGTTTCGGCGGCGGGGCGCTCGGCGGCCGCCGACCCGTTCCCGCCGCCCTTGGAACGCGCGGGGGCCGCCGATGCTTCCCCGGCACCCGCCGCGGCCTCGGGCTCCTCCCCGGCCGGCTCCTCCCGGGAGAACGGGCGGTCACGCAGGAGCGCGGCGAGCACCGCGGCCACCGGAGTGGCGAGGAACATGCCGGCGATGCCGCCGATGATGCCGCCGGCGCTGATCGCGACCAGCACCACCGCGGCGGGCAGGTCCAGTGCCCGGCCGTAGACGCGCGGCGCGAAGACGTGGCTCTCCAGCTGCTGCACGATGAGCACCGCGGCGATGACCAGCAGCATGGCCAGCGGGCCCTCGGAGACGAAGGCGACCACCGCGGCCAGCAGGCCGGTGGCGAACGCGCCGACGATCGGCAGGAAGGCGCCGATGAAGGTCAGCACGATCAGCGGCACGGCCAGCCCGGGGTCGATGATGAAGAACAGCGGGATGCCGATGCCCACCGCGTCGATGAAGCCGACCGTGGCCACGCCCCGCACGTAGCGGCCCATCACCCCGTAGGCCAGGTCGCCGGCGGCCTGAAGCGGGCGGCGCGAGGCGGCCGGGACCAGCCCGCGCAGCCACTCCACCAGCTTGTCCCCGGAGTGCACGAAGTACACCGTGAGGACGAGGATCAGCACCAGGCCGAGCAGGACCTCCAGCACCGCGGTGCCCGCGGTCCACACCCCGGTCATCAGCTGCTCCCGGTTGTCCGCGAGCAGCTCGGTGAGCTCCTGGTCGGCGGCGCCCACGATCTGGTTGACCAGCTCCGGCTGGAGGCCGAGGGCGGTCGCGATGTCGGTGATGCTGTCCAGCGCCTGGTCGACGCTGTCCACCAGGCCGCTGAACCCGGAGACCGCCGGCTGCACGATCAGCGTCACCACCCCGCCGAGCAGGATGAGCGAGCCCACACAGGTGATGGTGGTGGACAGGCCGCGCCCCAGGCCCTTGCGGCGCAGCCGGTTGGTCGGCGGCATGAGCAGCGCGGTGAGGAACACCGCGAGGATGACCGGGACGCTGATCACGCTGAGGTAGGCCAGGCCCCACAGCAGCAGGGCGACGACGACGCCGATGATCAGCATCCGCCAGGCGGCCTCGCTGATCCGCCGGAGCAGGTCGTCCTCCTCGGGGGGCTCCGGCTTCGGCGGCTCGGCCACCGCGGGCTCGGTCGGCCCGTCCGCACCGCCGATCGCCGCCCGGCGCCTCCGGAAGAACGCCCAATCGCCCGGCCATCTCATCCGCACATCGTCCCTTCGCTGCTCATCTGCCTCCGGTCCGGGCGCCCGGCGGAACCGGGCACCGGGTCAGAACTTCCAGGGGTCCCGCGCCCGGTCGCTGGCCACGATCTCATTGCCGAACGGCGCCAGCGCGACCGGGATCATCTTCAGCGAGGCCCACGCCATCGGGATGCCGATGATGGTCACCGCCAGGCCGATCGCGGTGGCGATGTGGCCGAGCGCCAGCCACCAGCCGGCCACGATGAGCCAGATGACGTTCCCGATCGTGCTGGGCGCTCCCGCACCGGGCTGCTTGGCGATCGTCCGTCCGAACGGCCACAGAGCGTAGTTCGCCATCCGGAAGGAAGCCACCCCGAAGGGGATGGTCACGATCAGCACGCAGCAGATCAGGCCGGCCACGACATAGCCGACGGCCAGCCAGAAGCCGGCCACCACCAGCCAGATCACATTGAGGACGAACCTCAGCAGCGCCATGTTCCCGTTCCTACTCTCTCAATGTCTTCCGAAGTGCGCGGCGGCCCTCCGCCCGACCGCGTCGAACCGTACGACGCCGGATGCGGCGGGGGCGTTCCCTCGCCGCTCCCCTGGCCGGCCCCCGATCCGCTTCCCCTAGGGGCCACCGGACGGCCCCCCTCCCCGTCCGCCCCTCCGATGCTCCCGGATTCATCAGGGACTCTCCCCCGCGGCCGCGCGGGGAACCGCGGAAGGCGACCTCCGCGAGCACGGGCGGTGCCTTCCGAAAGCGCGGAGCGGCGTCTTCCGAAAGCACGGGGAAGCGCCCTCCGAAAGCACGGAGCGGTGCCGGATCCCCAGGCGGGGCGGGCGGTAGGGTCGGGGCGGAGAACGGTCCGGCGGAAAGGCGCGGTGCCCGGACGGCGCGCCCCGCCGGCAGGGGGAGGCGACACATGCGGTTGGAGAAGCGGGGCCACTCGTGCGTGCGGCTGGAGCACGGCGGCGGCACCCTGGTCATCGACCCGGGCGGGTTCAGCGAACCGGACGCCGCGGTCGGCGCGGACGCCATCGCGATCACCCACGAGCACCCCGACCACTTCGACCTGGACCGGATCCGCGCGGCCCGGCGGGCCCGGCCGGACCTGGAGGTCTTCACCCACGCCGGCATCGCGGCCCGGCTCCGCGAGGCCGAGCCCGGCCTGCGGGTGCACGAGGTCGCGCACGGCGACACCACCGCCATGGCCGGCCTGGACGTGCACGTGTACGGCGAGCGACATGCGGTGATTCATCCCGACATTCCGGTCATCACCAATGTCGGCTTCCGGATCGAGGCGCCCGGCGGCGCGCTCTTCCACCCGGGCGACGCGCTCACCGTTCCGGAGGACCCGGTCGCCACCCTGCTGGTCCCGGTGCACGCCCCCTGGTCCAAGCTGTCCGAGGTGGTCGACTACCTGCGCGCGGCGGCGCCGCGGGAGGCGGTGGCGATCCACGACGGTCTGCTCAGCGCGGACGGCCTGGGCGTGCTGGCCCGGATGTTCGGCCTGCTGGTCCCGGACGTCCGCTACACCCGCCTCGCCCCCGGCGAGGGCCGCGGCCTCTAGCCCGCGGCCGGGGCCTCCCCGAGAGGGCCGGCCCGGACCTGGAAGTCCGGGTCGGGCCGGCGGCGCGGGCCGGCCGGGGGCGCGGTGCCGGCCCCACCTGGTCTAGACCGGAATGTGACCCGTACATCAGGGGTCACCCCTAGGCAGGGACCGAAATTCCCCATACGATGTTCCACATCCGGCTCGCCAGGCCGGATCTCGCGTTCCGGAGCCGATCCGGAGCGGGCCGCGGCCCCGGCCGCGACCACCCCGGTCCTTCGGTAACGGTTCCGCGATGAATTTCCCCGGCCCCCGTGCACGAACGGGAAAGGGGATGGCATGATTACGTACCGGCTCGCAGGGAGAGCGCCAAGACCTCCCCGGCCGCTCGCGTGAGCGCCTCGCCGAGAATCGGCGGATCTGCGCCTTTCGTGGTCTCCACCACACAGGGAACACAGAATCAGGGCATGCCGTTCCAGGCATGCGGGGTCGCTCGCGCCGCACGACCTTGACCGCAAGTTTTTCGTCTGACCCTTGCTGTGCTGAGCACAGCTTACTAGCGATTCGACAGAGGTGGTTCAACCATGTCTCAGGTACGTCGGCAGGCCGCGCTGCGCCCCCGCCCGAGCTGGGGGTGGCAGGATGCCGCCGGCTGCCGGGGCGAGGACCTCGTGCTCTTCTTCGGTCCGGACGGCGAGCGCCAGCCGGAGCGGGAGATCCGCGAGCGCAAGGCCAAGGAGATCTGCGCCCAGTGCCCGGTGCGCACCGAATGTCTCGACTACGCGATCTCGCGTCCCGAGAAATACGGCACCTGGGGCGGCCTGAACGAGGACGAGCGCGCGTCCGAGCGCCGGCGCCGGATGCGCCGCGCCAACGCCGCGGCCTGATCGCCCCGGCCGCCCGCCCCTCCCCGAGGAAGCCGAGCTGCTCCCTGGTGGTCCCGGCCGCACACAACGGAATGACCCGCGTTACCCGAGGCGCCCCGACGTTGTACGTCGAGGGCGCCTCGGGTTGTCCGTACCGGCCGCGGGCCGGCCTCCTCACAGGTACCGGGCGAACCACTCGGCGACGGCCCCGCCCACGGCGCGGCCCTCCTCCCCGCCGGGCAGCAGCCCCTCCGCCCCGGGGACCACGCGCAGCTCCGCGGGGACCGGCATCCGGCCCACGGCCCACTCGGTCAGCTCACGGATGAAGGAGTCCTCCCCGGGCACCAGCACCAGGGTCGGCGCCCGCACCCCGGGCAGGTACTCCTCGGCCATGTCGATCCGGCCGCCCAGCACCGCCACCGCCCCGACGTCCGCCGGGATCGCGGCCGCGGCGGCCAGCGCGGCCGGGGCCGCGGCCCCCGCCCCGAACAGCGCCACCCGGGGGCCGGCCAGGTCGGTGGAGCTCCGCAGCCAGCGCACCCCCTCGGCGAGCCGGGCCCCCAGCTCCCCGGGGCCGATCTCCGGCGCGCCCTGGGACTCCTCCCACTCCTGCGGGGTGACCAGGTCCAGCAGCAGGGTGGCGAACCCCGCGTCGCGCATCGCCGCGGCCACCGCCCGCTGCTGGGCGGCGTGCCGCTCGTGCCCCAGGCCGAGCACCGCGGCGCCGCGCACCTTCTCCGGGTCCTCCGGGGCGACCAGGTCGCCGTCGAGCCGGACCCCGCCGGACTCGATGTGCACCGTCCACCCGGTGTCCGCCTCCCCCGGGGTCACCGCCTCCGCCAGCAGGGCGGTCACCTCGGCGTCGGTGAGCTGGTCGAAGTGCCGGTACCACTCGCCGACCGCCTGGAAGTTCTCCGGGGCGCTGAGCACCACCGTCTCGTCCGCCTCGGCCCGCAGCGCCTGCAGCGCCGACGGGGAGGCCACCGGGACGGCCAGCACCAGCCGCGCCGGGCGGCGCCGGCGCACCATCCGCAGCGCCGCCCGCGCGGTGCCGCCGGTGGCCGCGCCGTCGTCCACCACGATGACGTCCCGGCCGGTCAGCACCGGGCCGGACCGGCCGCCCCGGTAGACCCGGAGCCGGCGGCGGAGCTCCTCGCGCTCGTCCTCGATCACCGGGGCCAGGGCCTCCGGGGAGAGGTGGTGCCGGGCCAGCGCCGCGTGGTCCAGGCAGGCGTGGCCGTCCTCGGCGATCGCGCCGACCCCGTACTCGGGGTGCCCGGGCATGCCGATCTTGCGGACCAGGAGGACGTCGAGCGGGACGCCGAGGCGGCGGGCGAGCTCCGCGCCGACCGGGACCCCGCCGCGCGGCAGGGCCAGCACGACCGGGTCGGTGACGGCGAACGGGCGGACCCGCTCGGCCAGCCCGCGCCCGGCCTCGGCGCGGTCGGCGAACGGCAGCGATACGGGTACTGGGCTCATGGCGTCCCGGCGTCCGCCCCGCCGCCGAACCGGCGGGCCGGGCGCCGCTCCCCCTCGCGTGTGCGGTTGAGAAAGTGCCAACGGGATACCCGCTGCGCGGCTCCGCGCAACATCGGCGGGGCGGGGAATCGGCGCGACCGGTTCCGCTCAGCCCCCGTCGGCCTTGCGGAAGTCCCGCGCCAGGACGCCCATCACCAGGGCGTCGTGCCTGCGCCCCTCCCAGAGCAGGGCGTCGCGCAGCCGCCCCTCCACCGCGAAGCCGCAGGAGCGGTAGACCGCGATGGCGCGCATGTTGAAGGAGTAGACCTCCAGCCAGACCCGGTGCAGGCCGACCTCTTCGAAGGCGTAGCGCAGCAGCAGCCGGGTGGCCTCCTTGCCGATGCCCTGCCCGGTGAACTCCAGGGCGGACAGGGCGATCCGGTAGGCCGCGCTCTCGTTCTCCGGGTCGACGTCGAGCAGCGCGAGCTCGCCCACGAACCTGTCGTCGGGGCGGGACAGGATCGCCAGGTCCAGCCGGTCCGGCCGCGCGGCCCGGCCGGCGCACCACTCCCGGACCTCCTCGTAGCCGAAGACCCGGTGCGTCCCGGTCAGCCTGCGGATCTCCTCGTCGTTGGCGGAAGCGTAGAAGTCGTCGGCGTGCTCTTCGGAGAGCGGTACCAGCCGCACCCGATCGCCCGTCAGGGTCGGTTTCTCACGCAGCGCGCTCAGCTCGATCATCTGTCGGGGCTCCGGTCGTCGAGGGGTCGTCGTCCGCCGGGGATCGGTTGATCCCGGCGGGGGTCCGGCGGGTCGCCCGGTGGGCTCGGCAGGTAGCGTCGGCGCAAGGCCGCCGGGGGCGGCCGGGGCCTCCGCGCGGTCGGACGGGAGGGGTCGGAACGGACAGGGACGCACCGGCCGCCGCTCCGCTCGGCGGCGCGGGCCGGAAGATCATATGTAGATCGCCCGCCCCTCCGGGCGCAACCCCGGTCGGGCACGGGAAGTGACGTCGGAGTGACAGCCCGTGCCCGACCAGGGCCGGGATCCGAGAGAACACGGAGGCCCGATGGCATCGGAGCGACGGCTGCAGCGGACCACTCCCCCGGACCGGACGGCGGTGCGGGCGCGCGCCGCGGTCGCGGTGCTGTTCGCGGTCAACGGGTTCGCCTACACCAACGTGGTGCCGTGGCTGCCCGCGCTCAAGAGCGGGCTCGGCCTGTCCAACACGGAGCTGGGCGCCGCGATCGCGGCGCTGCCGTTCGGCGCGCTGCTCACCGGGATGCTCGCCGGGCCGCTCATCGCCCGCTGGGGCAGCGGCCGGGCCTCGGTGGCGGCGGGGGTGCTCGTCGCCCTGGTGCTGCCGCTGGTCGCGTTCGCCCCCGGCTGGTGGGCGCTGGCCCTGGCGCTGTTCGCGATCGGGTGCGGCGACGCCTGGATGGACGCGGCGATGAACACCCACGGCCTGCGGGTGCAGCAGCGGTACGGGCGGACCATCATCAACACCTTCCACGCGGTGTGGAGCGTGGCCGCGGTCTGCGGCGGCCTGGCCGGGTCGGCGGCGGCCGGGACCGGCCTGCCGCTCCCGGTGCACCTGGCGGCGGCGTCGCTGGTACTGCTCGCCGCCCTGGCCTGGGCCGGCCGGAACCTGCTGCCGGAGGAGGGCGGCGGGGCGGAGCCGGAGGCACCCGGGGAGGCCCCGGAGGGGCGGCCCGCCGGGGCGGCCGGCCGGCTGCGGAGCGCCGCCGGGGCGCTGCGCGGGGCCGCGCCGCTGCTGCTCGCGCTCAGCCTGCTGCTCATGGCGGCCGGCGCGATCGAGGACTCCGCCGCCTCCTGGGGCGCGGTGTACATGCGCACCGAGCTGGGCGCGGCGGCGTTCCTGGCGGGCATGCCGTTCGTGGCCTGCCAGGCGATGATGACGGTGGGGCGGCTGACCGGCGACCGGCTCACCGACCGGTTCGGCGCGGCGGCGGTGGTGCGCGCCGGCGCGCTGGTCTCCGCGGCGGGGGTGGCGGTGGCCGTGCTGGTGCCCTCCCAGGCCGCGGGGATCGCCGGGTTCGGCCTGCTGGGCCTGGGGGTGGCGACGCTGTTCCCGCTCACCCTGGCCGCCGCGGGCGCCGTCCCCGGGGTGCGCAGCGGGGACGGTGTGGCCGTCGTCGGCTGGCTGGGCCGGGTCGGGTTCCTGGCCTTCCCGCCGATGATCGGCGCGATCGCGGACGCCGCCTCGCTGGGCGCGGCGCTGTGGACGGTGGCCGCCGCCGGGCTGCTCGCGGCCGCCCTGGCCGGCGCGGTGCGCCCGCGCCCGGCACCCCGCTGACCGCCCGCCCCCGCCGGGGCCGGCGCCCTCCGGGCCGCGCGCCCCGGCTCCGCCCCGAGGAGGCCCGGCCTCGGCGGTGAGCGGCGCGAGCGGTGCGAGGGCTCCCCGCCCCCGCCGCGCCCCGGAACGGCGGGAGGCCCCGGCCGCTCGCGGGGAGCGGCCGGGGCCTCTGCTCGGCGCGGGGGTCCTTACGGACCTCAGGCCAGCGGGGCGGCCTTGCGGCGGCTGGCGTAGATCGTCAGCGCGCCGAGGCCGGTGGCGAGCACGCCGCCCAGGACGAAGCCGTCCAGGTCGCTCGCGCCCGTCTTCGGCAGCTCCGTCGGGCCCTCGTCGTCCGAGGAGCCGCTGGAGGCGGAGGTGCCGGTCGAAGCCGAGCCCTCGTCGCCGGAGCCGCCGTCCGAGCCGTCGCCGGGACGCTCGTCGGCCGGCGGCGGGGTCGGCTCACCCGGGTCCGGCGGGTTGCCCGGGTCGCCCGGGTCCGGCGGGTCCGTGGGGTCCGGGTCCGGCGGGTCGGTCGGGTCCGGGTCCGGCGGGTCCGGCGGATCCGTGGGGTCCGGGTCCGGCGGGTCCGGCGGATCCGTGGGGCCCGGGTCCGGCGGCAGCGGGGGGTCCGTCGGGTCCGGGTCCGGCGGGTCGGTCGGGTCCGGGTCCGGCGGGTCCGGCGGATCCGTGGGGTCCGGGTCCGGGGGCTCCGGCGGGTCCGTGGGGCCCGGGTCCGGCGGCAGCGGGGGGTCCGTCGGGTCCGGGTCCGGCGGGTCGGGGAGGATCGGGTCGAGGATCGGGTCCAGCGGGTTGCCGACCTCGAGCGTGATGAGGGTGCCCTCGGGGGAACCCTCGGCAGGCTCGACCGGCGCCTCGACCGGCTCGACCGGCTGCTCGTCGGCGTCGGCCAGGGCCGGCGCCGCAGAGAAGCCGGCCGCCAGCAGGCCCGCGGCCGCGACGCCGAACGCGCGTCGTGCGTGCGACATCCTGCTCCTTTCGTCTGTGAGGGGGATCTATTCCGGGGAGAGGCCGTAGAGGGTTTCTCCGGCGGCGACGACCGCCCTGCCGTCCAGCAGACCCCAGGGACGGGCCGTGTCCGGGTCGATCTCGGTCGCCTCTCCCGTACCGTCGACGGCGACCGCGCCGCCGTCGATCTCACCGAAGACCCGGCCGTCCGAGGCGCTCTCCGGCACGAGGCCGGTCACGGTGGCCTCACCGGCGGCCAGGTCGAACACGACCGGGCCGTAGGCGGCGACGTCACCGCCCTGCTCCCAGTGCGCTTCGGACAGCTCGTCCGGGTCGACGGAGGCATGCGCGACGACGGAGCCGTCGCGGGAGTCGTGCACGGCGACGATCGCGTCGTCGCCGCGCTTCGCGGTCCACAGCAGCACGACGTGCTCGGCGCGGGCGGTGAGCAGCCGGTCGATCTCGTCCCCGCCCTTCGGCTCGTCCGGTTCGACCTCCTTCACTCCGCCGCCGTCCGGCCGCGCCCACTGCCACGGGCCGCTCAGCACCGCGCTGAGCACCTGCTCGCCGTCGTAGAGCATGGCGCCGTAGCCGGAGTCGGGGACCTCGATCTGCTCCAGGCCGCCGCCGGAGGCGGTGACGAAGGCGTCGCCGTCGCCGCCCTCCACCAGCGGGGCGCCGCCGGCGAAGGAGACGCGGCCGCCCTCGGGCACCTCCGTCTCGACCGGCTCGCCGCCCTCGGCGGACCAGCGCCACATCCGCCCCTTGCCGAGCAGCGCGACGCCGTAGCCGTCCCCGTCCACCACGAAGTAGGGGCCGTTCTGCACCTCGTCCGCGGGGACCGGGAGCTTCTCCGCCCACCGCACGGCGCCGTCCGGGCCGATCAGGGTGAGCTCCTCGCCCTCCGAGACGAACGCCGCGCTGCCGCCGTCCGGCGCCACCGTGGGGTCGAGGCCGGGGGCCATCGGGTGGGACCAGGCGGCCTCCGCGGCGAAGCCCGGCGGGACGGGCAGGGCGTCGAAGGGGATCGGCGTCTCCGCGTCGCTGGAGGCTCCGCTCGTCCCGCCGTCGGGCAGCAGGCCCAGCGCGAAGTAGCCGGCGCCGCCGAGCACGCCCAGCACCAGGACCGCCGAGGCGGTACCGATCAGGATCTTGCGGCCCTTGCCGGAGGCGGACTTCTTCTCGCGGCTCGCGCCCAGTTCGGCGTCGTTGCCGCCGACGGTCTGCACCACCCCGGTCGGGGAGACCGAGAGCTGCCAGGAGCCGTTGGCGTCGCGCGCGTTGACCAGGACGGGCCGGCCGAGGTGGGCGGCGTAGGAGGCGGCGGCGTCCAGGGCCCCGCTCCGGGTCTGCCGGGGGCTCTCGCCGTGCACGACCCGGGTGCGGCCCTCGATGGTGACCTCGGCGCTGCGCTCGTCCGGGGCGATGACGACGATGACCGCGTGGTGCTGCGCTTCGGGGCCGGTGCCGGCGTTCATGCCGCACCGACCCGGGTCGGCCGGATGCGCGGACCGGTCACAGGCCGTCCGCCCCGCGGGGGAAACGCTGCGCTCATCGTGGTGCTGAACCTGTTCGTCGAGTCGTCGGATACCGGTTCCGGCGAAGGAATGGGTGCGTCGATGCGGCGGTCGTCGGCACGGGACCGCCTGAGCGGGGTAGGGCCGGGGAAGCCGGTGGGGGGCGTCGGTGGCCTCGACGAGCATACTGACCCGGCCCGGGGACGGTTTCGGGCGCCCGGCGCCCGGGAGGGCCGCCTCCTCGGCCCGCCGGCACCCCGTTCCCGGCCTCCTCCCCCGCATGCCCCTGCCACCTCTCCACCCCCGCTCACCAGCTGCGACGCATCGCCCACCGGCGGATCACCCGGGCATTGCGCCGCCTCCCGCCACGGAAAGGACGCTCGCGGGGCCGCTCCGGCTCCACCGGATCACCGTGCGCGGCTGACCGGTTCCGGCCACCGGCGCACCCGAATCGCAACCGTTCGGCGGCCGAACCGCGACCTGGCGGAGAAGCGATGATCTTGGCGCGGCGGCCCTGTCGGCGAGGGCGGTTCTCTTTCCGTGTCCGCTGCAACACCGCACCAGGGGCGAGGGGGAGGGAAAGGGAAAGGGAGGGGAACGGCCGGTCGGTCCGGCGCGGCGCCCCACGGGGCGAAGGTTCAAGCGGGCAGCGACGGCAGCGGCGGGGGCGGGGCGGAGGCAGTCGCCCGAGTGTCGGACCCCACGGGGCCAGGGTTAAAGCGGGCAGCGACGGCAGACAGGGGAACCGGCCGGTCGGTCGGGTGCGGCGCCCCACGGAGCGAAGGCCAAGACGGGCGGCGACGGCGAAGGTAGGGGCGGGGCCGAGCGCCTCACCCGGGCGCGGCGCCTCACGGGGTCGGGGTTCAAGCGGGCAGCGACGGCAGCGGTGGGGACCGGCCAGTCGGTCCGGCGCGGCGCCCCGCGAAGCGAAGGTTCAAGCGGGCAGCGACGGCAGGCAGGGGAACCGGCCGGTCGGTCGGGTGCGGCAGAGCGGGTGGGGCGGTCGGGGCGGGGGCAGGGGGCGGGGTCGCCGTGCCCGCGTCGCCCGGGCGCCGGGGCCAGCCGCTCCGGAAACCACTGCCCCTCTTTGACCTGGGTAAATACCCACGGTGATGGCGGGGAGGGGCGCCCTGTGCACCGCGAGAGCACCCCGGTGATTCCCGGGCGCGCATCCCGGTCCGGATCGGCCCTCTGAGGGCCCGAATCGCCCCGGCCGGGCCGGTGATGGAGGGTTCGAGCCGCCCGCAAGACCGAGATGCAGGGGGCCGGAACCCGGGCAGGGGCAGTGCGGGGGCGAGATGCCGCTTTTGCCCTGCCGAGAGGCCCCACCTTGGCCACTCTGAGTAACCGGAGAGGGGGTGGCGGGGGCTTCGAGGCTTACTACTCGCTGGTAGATGTAATCGGGGTGCTCTCGCGGTGCGCAGGGCGCTCCCACACTCGCCTGTTCCTCGCCGCAAACCGGGCATACAGGGATAAGGCCCCCTGGCGGACTCGAGCGGCGCGGGTCGGCCCGCGCCGCCGGGGCGCCGCCTCCCCTCGCCGGGAGCACGCGCGGGCCGGGCCGGTGAACGCGGCCGCTCTGCCCCTCCCGCCCTCGCCGCCTGCTTGGACCCCCGCTCTGCGGGGCGCCGCGCCAGACCGACCGGCCGGTGCCCACTGCCGCCGTCGCCGCCCGCCTTGACCTTCGCTCCGCGAGACGCCGCACCCGACCGACCGGCAGGCACGCCCTCCCGCCCTCGCCGCCTGCTTGGGCCCCCGCTCTGCGGGGCGCCGCGCCAGACCGCCCGGCCGGTGCCCACTGCCGCCGTCGCCGCCCGCCTTGACCTTCGCTCCGCGAGACGCCGCACCCGACCGACCGGCAGGCACGCCCTCCCGCCCTCGCCGCCGGCTTTAAGCCCGACCCCGTGGGGCGCCGCACCCGGGCGACCACCCGCCCCCGCCCCCACCGGCGCCGTCGCCGCCCGCTTGACCTTCGCCCCGCGAGACGCCGCACCCGACCGGTCGGCCGGTGCCTACTGCCGCCGTCGCCGCCCGCCTTGACCTTCGCTCCGCGAGACGCCGCACCCGACCGGTCGGCCGGTGCCTACTGCCGCCGTCGCCGCCCGCCTTGACCTTCGCTCCGCGAGACGCCGCACCCGACCGACCGGCAGGCACCCCCTCCCGCCCTCGCCACCGGCTTTAACCCCGACCCCGTGAGGCGCTGCACCCGGGCGACCACCCGCCCCCCGCCCCCACCGGTGCCGTCGCCGCCGGTTTGAACCTTCACCCCAGCGTCAAGATCATCGGGGAGGGGCGGAGGGAGGTCAGGAGCAGGTGGCGAGCATGGCGTCGAGGCCCTCCCGGTCCTCGGCGGAGACCGCCAGCCCGTAGCGGTGCACCACCTCGACGTAAGCCACCGCGTACTCGCACCGGAAGCCCTCGTAGGGCTGCCACTCCCCCGGCCCGGCGTCGCCCTTGGACATGTTCGCCGGGCCGTCCGAGGCCAGCAGGTTGTCCGGGTCGTTGGCGAACTCGACCCGGGTGTCGCGGTCCCACTCCGAGGCGCCCATCCGCCAGGCCAGCGAGAGCGGCACCACGTGGTCGATCTGCACCGCCTGCGGGTCCTCGGAGGTGAACTCCAGCCGCTCCCCGGTGTAGGGGTCGTCCAGCACGCCCTCGGTGACCTTGCAGTCGTCGGCGGCCCGCACCCGGTCCAGGTCGCGGGAGAGGATGTCGTTCCGGGTGGAGCAGCCGTTGCCGTCGGTGTCCACCCAGGAGGAGCCGAACTCGTCCCGCTCGTAGTCGCCGCGCGGGCGCGGGTCCTCGACCGGCACCTCGGCCAGCAGCCGCTCCGCCTGCTCGGCGTCGGCGGAGGTGCCGGGGCCGGCGGTGCCCTGGCCGCCCTCCGGGTCCTGCCCGGTGAGCACCCGCAGCGCCCCGGTCAGGCCGTGGTCGATCACCAGTACCACGAAGGCGACGATCGCGAGGGCCGCGACGATGGTGATGTAGGCGCCGGTCCTGCGGCGGTCGCGGGGGCCGCGTGCGGAGGGGCGCCGGGGAGAACGGGACATGGCTCTGCTTCGACCTGCCTTTTCGTCGTGTCCCGAAGGACTCGTGATCGTGTCCGGAAGGACTGGTGTCGTGCTCGGAGAGGACCCGTGGCCGTGCGCGGGGTCCGCGCCGTGCCCGGACGGGCCCGCCGGGGCGGGCGCGGAAGGGCGTGCGCTCCCCTCGGTTCCAGGATGCCGGAAGGCGGGGCGGCGTCAGTTCTGCGGGGGCCCGGTCCCGCCGGGCGCGGACCGGTCCCGCCCGCGCGCCTCCGCCCCGGGGCGGCCACTCTGCTCCGGGGCCGATTCCTCGGCCGCGGGGCCGCCGCCCTGCCCCCGGGCGGGGCCCGGCTCCTCCGCCCGCTCCCCGCCGGGGCCTCCTGGGGGCGGTCCGGGCGGCTCCTCGCCCCCTGCCGGCGGGGCGTCCTCGCCGGCCGGCCGGTTCTCCGGCCGGTCCGCGGGCGCGTCGGCCTCCCCTGCGGTGCGGGCGCCCTCCGCCGCCCCGTCCTCCCCGGGGGAGGAGGACTCCGCGGACGGCCCTCCGGTCGGCTCCGGGTCCGGCGCCTCCGCCGCGCCGGGCGCGCGGCCGCCGCCGTCCGCCGCGTCCGGGCCCCGGTCCTCGCGGCCACCGTTCTCGCCGAACCTGCGCAGCAGCCGGCCGACCGCGGTGGGGCCGCCCGGCTCGGAGCCGCCGTCCTCGCCTCCGCGCTCCTGGGCGACCTGGAGGGCCTGCTCGTGCCGCTCGACCTGGCGGGTGGCCCGGTCGAAGCGGCGCGCCGCGAGCTCGGCCCGGGCCTCCGCGGTGCGCTGGGTGGGCCACATCAGGTCGATCTCGGCGTTGAGCGCCGACCCGATGAGCACCGCCAGCGCCATCACCCACAGCCAGGCCACCACCGCGATCGGCGCCGCCAGCGACCCGTAGATGGTGACCTGGCCGAAGGAGGCGCCGAAGTAGATCCGCAGCACCACCGATCCGAGCAGCAGGATCGCGGTGGCCAGCACCGCGCCGGGCAGGTGCCGCCAGACCGCGACCCGCGCCGGCACGGCCACCAGGTACAGCGCGGCCACGGCCAGGACCGTCATCCCGGCGACCGCAGGCCAGTAGGCGGCGCCGAGCCGGCCCACCGTCGCCGGGAGGAGCCGGTGCACCATGTCCGGGCCGACCACCATCAGCGGCAGCACGGCCAGCGCGAAGACCAGGGCGCCCAGGTAGGACAGGAGGGCCAGGAGGCGCTGGCGGATGTAGCCGCGCAGCCCGTCCAGGCCGTAGGCGATGGTGACGGCCTCGATGAACACGTTCAGCGCCCGCGAGCCCGACCAGAGCGAGACCAGGAAGGTCAGCGAGAGCACGCCGCCCTGGGCGCCGCGGAGGAAGTCGTCGACCAGCGGGGCGACCAGGGTGTCCACCGTGTGCTGGGTGAGCGCGTCGGCGGACAGCTCCAGGATCCGGGCGCGGATCCGCTGCACGGTCTGCTCGCCGAACACCCCGCTGAAGTGGCCGAGCGTGCCGATCAGACCGAGCAGCAGGGCGGGCAGGGAGAGCAGCGAGAAGAAGGCGGACTCGGCGGCCAGCCCGACGATGCGGGTCCGGGCCACCGACCGGGCGGTCCGCGCGACCAGCAGCACCGGGCGGCCCGGGGCCGGATTGCGGCGGATCCACCCCTCGGCGGCGGTGCGCCATCTGTCCACGAAGCCCCTCACGTCCACCAACGTTACGGGCGGCCCGCCGTGCGCACCGCTCCCGCCCGACCGGTGACGCCTTTTCGTGTCGCTCCGCATAGCCGAACGTGACCTGCCCGGAACCGGATGAGCGGCCGACGTGACCCGCTTCACTGCCCCCGCCCGCCGGCCGGGCCTGGACAGCCGGTCGCCCTCCGTGCGATCGTCTTCAGCATGATGGCTGCGATCGACCCCATGCTCTACGTGCGCCGGCACGTGGACCTGCTCCGGGTCAGCAGCGCCATCTGTCGCCACGTCGGCTGACTCCGCCGCAGCGCGCCGGGTTACCGCAGACCCCGCGCCCGATGATCCCGCCCAGTTCTCACTGGGGCCCGGGCGGCGCCGACGTCACCCACCCCGAACCGGCCGAACAGCCCCCTGCCCGGATCACGACGGCGTGCCGGGCGGCGGAGCCGGAACGTGGTGCGCGGCGGCCGCCTCCCGGCCCCGCGATCCGCACGGAGGATCCCCAGCAATGCCTCCTTCCACGACGACGTCCCGCCCCCGCCCGCGCCGGGGCGAGGGCCAGTGGGCCCTCGGCTACCGGGAGCCGCTCAACAAGAACGAGGAGAACAAGAAGAACGACGACGGGCTCAACGTCCGGCAGCGCATCATCGACATCTACTCCAAGGCCGGCTTCGACTCGATCGACCCCGCCGACCTGCGGGGCCGGTTCCGCTGGTTCGGGCTGTACACCCAGCGCGCCCCGGGCATCGACGGCGGCAAGACCGCGGTGCTGGAGCCCGAGGAGCTCGACGACCGCTACTTCATGCTGCGGATCCGCATCGACGGCGGCCAGCTCACCGTCGCCCAGCTGCGCGCCATCGCGGAGATCTCCACCGCCTACGGCCGCGACACCGCCGACATCACCGACCGGCAGAACGTGCAGCTGCACTGGGTCCGGATCGAGGACGTCCCGGCCATCTGGGAGAAGCTGGAGGCGGTGGGCCTGTCCACCACCGAGGCCTGCGGCGACACCCCGCGGGTCATCCTCGGCTGCCCGCTCGCCGGGATCGCCGAGGACGAGGTCATCGACGCCTCCCCGCAGATCCGGCGGATCTACGACGAGCACATCGGCAGCCCGCTCTTCTCCAACCTGCCGCGCAAGTTCAAGACCTCGGTCTCCGGCTGCTCGGTGCACTGCGTCAACCACGAGATCAACGACGTCGCCTTCGCCGGGGTGGTCGGCCCGGACGGCGCCCCCGGCTACGACCTGTACGTCGGCGGCGGCCTCTCCACCAACCCGATGTTCGCCCAGCGGCTGGGGGCCTTCATCGCCCCGGAGCGGGTCTCCGAGGTGTGGGCCGGGGTGTGCGCGATCTTCCGCGACTACGGCTACCGGCGGCTGCGGCACCGCGCCCGGATCAAGTTCCTGATCAAGGACTGGGGCGCGGAGCGGTTCCGCGAGGTGCTGGAGCAGGAGTACCTCGGCTACCGGCTGCCCGACGGCCCGGAGCCGGTGCTCGACCCCGGGGTCCGCCGCGACCACGTCGGCGTGCACCGGCAGCGCGACGGCCGGTACTACGTCGGCTTCGCCCCCCGGGTGGGCCGGGTCTCCGGCACCAAGCTGGCCCGGATCGCCGACATCGCCGAGGCGCACGGCTCGGACCGGATCCGCACCACCGCCGACCAGAAGCTGGTCGTGCTGGACGTCGAGGAGTCCCGGACCGAGGGCATCACGGCCGCGCTGGAGGCCGAGGACCTGCAGGTCCGGCCGAGCGTGTTCCGCCGCCAGACCATGGCCTGCACCGGCATCGAGTTCTGCAAGCTGGCCATCGTGGAGACCAAGGCGCGCGGCGCCTCGCTCATCGACGAGCTGGAGAAGCGGCTGCCCGACTTCCCCGAGCCGGTCAGCGTCAACATCAACGGCTGCCCCAACTCCTGCGCCCGGATCCAGGTCGCCGACATCGGCCTCAAGGGCCAGCTGGTCACCGACGGCGACGGGCGCCAGGTCGAGGGCTACCAGGTGCACCTGGGCGGCGCCATGGGCCTCAACGCCGCGTTCGGCCGCAAGGTGCGCGGCCTGAAGACCACCGCCGACGAGCTCCCCGACTACATCGAGCGGGTGCTCCGCCGCTTCCTGGAGAAGCGGGAGGAGGGCGAGCCCTTCGCGGTGTGGGCCGCCCGCGCCGACGACGCGGACCTGAAGTGAGCGCACCGGAACGGGAAGGGGACCGCCGATGAGCGAGAGGGCAGCGCCCCACTACTGCCCGTACTGCGGCGACGAGGACCTCGTGCCGCACGAGGGGGACGCGGAGAAGGGCGCGGGCTACGCCTGGGCCTGCCACTCCTGCGCCCGCGTCTTCCGGGTCAAGTTCGTCGGGCTGCGCAGCGCCGCCGTCGCCGGCGGCGGCGCGGGCCCGACCGGGACGGATGGGAACCGATGAACGCCACCGACACCCGCACCGACGGCGGGCGGACCGCCGCCGAGGACGAGGAGCGGCGCGCCCTGGCCGAGCGCGCCGCCCGCGAACTGGAGGGGGCCCCGGCCCGGGAGGTCATCGCCTGGGCCGCGGAGACCTTCGGCGACCGGCTCTGCATGACCTCCTCGATGGCCGACGCCCTCATGGTCGACCTGGTCTCCAGGACCGTGCCGGGCATCGACGTGATCTTCCTGGACACCGGCTACCACTTCGCCGAGACCATCGGCACCCGCGACGCGGTCGCGGCGATGTACCCGATCAACCTGATCAACGTGGAGCCCCGGCGCACCGTGGCCGAGCAGGACCGCGACCTGGGGCCGCGGCTGCACGGCCGGAACCCGTCCATCTGCTGCCACCTGCGCAAGGTGGAGCCGCTGAAGGAGGCGCTGGAGCCCTACGACGCCTGGCTCAGCGGGCTGCGCCGGGACGACGCGTCGACCCGGCGCGGCATCGGCACCGTCCAGTGGGACCGGCGCCGGCGGATGGTCAAGGTCAACCCGATCGCCGGCTGGACCCAGGAGGACGTGGACGCCTACATGGCGGAGAACGGCGTCATCGTCAACCCGCTCCAGTACGACGGCTACCCCTCGATCGGCTGCGCCCCCTGCACCAGCCGCGTCGAGCCGGGCGCCGACCCGCGCAGCGGCCGCTGGGCGGGGCTGGGCAAGACCGAGTGCGGGATCCACCTGTGAGCGCCGGCGACCCGACGCGCTCCGCGCACCGGCCGGCGCCGCTGCTCGCGGTGGCGCACGGCAGCGCCGACCCGCGCTCCTCCGAGGCGGTCGAGCGGATCTTCGAGCGGGTCCGGGCGCTCCGCCCGGACCTGGACGTCCGCACCGCCTACCTGGACCACGCCGAGCCCGGCGCGGAGGCGGCACTGACCCGCCTGGCCGCGGACGGGGCGGGCGAGGCGGTGGTACTGCCCGCGCTGCTCACCGCCGCCTACCACAGCCGGGTGGACCTGCCCCGGCTGCTGGAGCGGGTGAGCGCGGCCGTCCCGTGGCTGCGCATCCGCTACGCGTCCACGCTGGGCCCGCACCCGTGGCTGCTGGACGCGGTGGAGCGGCGGCTGCACGAGACGGGGGTGCGGGCGTCCCCGGACACCTCGCTGGTGCTGGCCTCGGCCGGCTCCAGCGACCCGGCGGCCAACGCGGTGGTGGCCCGGGCCGCCGAGCGGCTGGCCGCCCGCGGCCCGTGGCGCTCGGTGGTCCCGGCGTTCGCCTCGATGGCCTCGCCCGCCCCGGCGCAGGCCGTCGCCCGGCTGCGCGCCGGCGGCGCCCCGCGGGTCGCCGTCGCCACCTACCTGCTCGCCCCCGGCCTCTTCTCCGACCGGGTCCGCGACCAGGCCCTGTCCGAGGGCGCCGCCGCGGTCTCCGAACCGCTCGGCGACCTCCCGGAGACGGCCGCCCTGGCCCTGCACCGCTACACCGAGGCCCTGCGCACCGAACCGTCCTTCCCCCGCCTCCCCGCCCGCTGACCACCGACCACGCGGCCGCCGCCCCCACCCCGGGGCGGCGGCCGCACCGGTCCAGGCGGCACGGCGGCGAGGCTGGAGACCGGCCCCTCCGGTGACTACGCTGAGTCCTGGAATCCTGGTGATTTCCCGGACATGGAGAGGGGCTGTTCCCTACGATGGCGGAGTCTCAAGGAGGAGCAGAACCCATGTCCGTGGCAGCAGCCGAGCGGCTCGAATCAGTCGAGGCCTTTTCCAATCGCACGGAAGAGCCTTCGCTGCGCACGGTCGCCGAGAAGACGGCCGAGATGCTCCCCGACGGTTATCGGGTGGAGATCCTCGGAGGAAGCATCGTCGTGTCCCCTACCCCTTCCGCGCTGCACGGCACTGTGGTCAGTCGAGTCCACCGTCAGCTCGTCACCCGACTTCCAGATGATCTGGAGTGCTATCAGGTCGTCTCCATCGGCGAACACGGGCAGAACGCGGATTACGTGACTCCTGATCTCGCGGTGATGCCCGTCGAGGCGGCGGAGGACCACTGGCTCATCCACCCCGAGGCGTTCTGTTTCGTGATGGAAGTGGTCTCCCGAAGTAATGCCGAAACGGACATCAAGCTGAAGCCTCAGGTCTACGCGGGGATGGAGATCCCCCTTTTCCTTCTGGTCGACCCCCGGGACGGTTCGATCGTTCTCCACTCGAACCCTCGCGAGGGTGCATACCAGGCGATCAGTCGGATGAAGTTCGGCGACACCGTGGTGCTGCCCGCCCCGTTGAAGGACGTCGAGATCGAGACCGAGGGGCTGCCCCGGTACGGGGGCTGAGCGGTTCCGCCGGGCCCGGGGCGCTCCCCGTATCGGTGCGGCCGGGGGCGGCGGGATAGGCTGGCGCCGATCGGTACCGAACGGGATTCGGAAGGGACGGCGCCCCCATGCCCGCCACCCATGAAGTGTTCAACCAGGCGAGCCCGCTGGAGGACTACGACGTCGCGGCGGACGACGCGCTCACCGCGGGGCTGGAGCGGGAGGGGGCCGGCTGGGCCGCCGGAGAGCTGCACGAGCTGGGGCGGCTCGCCGGGACGGCGCGGGCGCGGGCCTGGGGCGAGCAGGCCAACGCCAACGAGCCCGAGCTGCGCACGCACGACCGGTACGGCAACCGGATCGACGAGGTGGACTTCCACCCGGCCTGGCACGTGCTGATGGACACCGCCGTCGGCCACGGGCTGCACGCCGCACCGTGGGCCGACGAGCGGCCCGGCGCGCACGTGGCGCGGGCCGCGAAGTTCTTCGTCTGGTCGCAGGTGGAGGGCGGGCACGGCTGCCCGGTCTCGATGACCTACGCCGCCGTCCCGGCGCTGCGGCACTCCCCCGAGCTGTCCGCCCGGTTCGAGCCGCTGCTCACCGCGCGCAGCTACGACTTCGGCCTGCGCGCCCCCGGCACCAAGCAGGGGCTGCTGGCCGGGATGTCGATGACCGAGAAGCAGGGCGGCTCCGATGTGCGGGCCAACACCACCCGGGCGGTGCCCGCCGCCGACGGCACCTACCGGCTGACCGGGCACAAGTGGTTCACCTCGGCGCCGATGGGCGACCTGTTCCTCACCCTGGCCCAGGCGTCGGAGGGGCTGACCTGCTTCCTGGTGCCGCGGGTGCTGGACGACGGCTCGCGCAACCGGCTGCGGCTGCAGCGGCTCAAGGACAAGCTGGGCAACCGGTCCAACGCCTCGTCCGAGATCGAGTACGAGGAGGCGTTCGCCTGGCGGGTGGGCGAGCCCGGCAAGGGGGTGCGCACCATCATCGAGATGGTCAACGGCACCCGGCTGGACTGCGTGATCGGGTCGGCCGCCGGGATGCGGGCCGGGCTGCTGCAGGCGGTGCACCACGCGAGCGAGCGCCGGGCCTTCGGCAAGGCGCTGATCGACCAGCCGCTGATGCGCAACGTCCTGGCCGACCTGGCGCTGGAGTCGGAGGCGGCGACCACGCTGATGACCCGGCTGGCCGGCGCCGCCGACCGGAGCGTGCGCGGCGACGCCGGCGAGGCCGCGTTCCGCCGGCTGGCGGTGGCGGTCGGCAAGTTCTGGGTGACCAAGCGGGCCCCGGCGCACGCCGCCGAGGCGCTGGAGTGCCTGGGCGGCAACGGCTACGTGGAGGAGTCCGGGATGCCCCGGCTGTTCCGCGAGTCGCCGCTCAACTCCATCTGGGAGGGCTCGGGCAACGTCGCCGCGCTGGACGTGCTGCGCGCGATGGCCAGGAGCCCGGAGAGCACGGAGGCGCTCCTGGCCGAGATCCGCCTGGCCGAGGGGGCCGACCCGCACCTGGACGCGGCGCTGAAGCGGATCGGCGCCGAGCTGTCCGACCTCTCCGACGCCGAGTTCCGCGCCCGGGAGCTGGTCCGGCTGCTGGCGGTGAGTCTGCAGGCGTCGCTGCTGCTGCGGTCCGCCCCGGCGCCGGTGGCCGAGGCGTTCGCCGCCTCCCGGCTGGGCGAGGGGCGCGGCGACGTGTTCGGCACCCTGCCGCGCGGCACCGACACCGAGGCGATCCTGGACCGGGCCCGCCCGCGCGGGTGACCCCGGGGACTCCCCGCCGGCGCCGACGGGAAGGCCCGGCGCCCGGCCGGCGATGACCGGCCGGGCCGCGCCGGCGGCCCGGCCGGCCTCTCAGCGGCGCCGGCGGGCCGGGCGAGGCGGGGCCGGGTCCTCTCCCGGGTCCCGGCCAGGGGCTCCCCGGCGGTGTCAGCGGGGGGCCGATGCGCGGCCGGTGATGATGGGCTGGGACGGGACCAGCGGGCCGAACGGGCGGTGCCGTTCGATCTCCTCGAAGGCGAAGCCCGCCGCGCCGATCGCCTCCTCGGTGCGGCGGCGCAGGTCGCAGCCGAGCAGGGCGCGCTGCGGCGGGGCCACCGCGCGCTGCAGCAGGGCGCGCGCCCCGGGTTCCTCCTCCCGGACGTGCTCGATGAAGGCGAGGGTGCCGCCGGGCGCCAGGACCCGGCGGATCTCGGCGAGCGCCCGGGCCTGGTCGCCCACCGAGCAGAGCATCAGGACGCAGCAGACCGCGTCGAAGGAGGCGTCCGGGTAGGGCAGCCGCTCGGCGTCGGCGTCGGCCACCTCCACCGGGACCGGGGCCCGCCGGGCCCGCTCGGCGAGCAGGGCGCGGCGCCCCGGGGCGGGTTCGACCGCGGTGACGTGCCCGGCGCCGGCCAGGTCGGGCAGGGACTTCCCGGTTCCGGCGCCGAGGTCGAGCACCCGGCCGGTGAGCCCGCCGAGCAGCCGGCGGCGGACCGGCCCCTCCCAGTACGGGTCGGCCCTGCGCATCAGGCGGTCGTAGCAGCGGGCCGAGGCCAGCTGCCTGCGTGTGGGCCGGGCGGGCCCTCCGGTCTCCGACGGCGCCATACCGGTCCTCCCTCGGCTCTGCCGACCACAGGGTCGTTTCGGTCCGGTATATCCACTCGGTTTGGTTTTGTACCCCCGGCGGGAGGGGAATCCGCCCCCGCCGCGCACCGGTTCCGCGGAATCCGGTGCGGAAGCGGGCACAATACCGGTGGCAGGGCCACGGGCGGCACCGCCGTCCCACCGGCGAGGCAGCGACCCCGGAGCGGAGACGGCGACCCATGGTGGAAGTCTGGCCAGGAACCCCCTACCCCCTCGGCGCCACCTACGACGGCACCGGGACCAACTTCTCACTCTTCTCCGAGGCCGCAGAGGCGGTGGTGCTCTGCCTGTTCGACGACGCCGGGGAGGAGACCGCGGTCCCGCTCACCGAGGCCGACGGCTTCGTGTGGCACGGCTACCTGCCCGGGATCGGCCCGGGGCAGCGCTACGGCTACCGGGTGCGCGGCCCCTACGCGCCCGAGCGCGGCCTGCGCTGCAACCCGGCCAAGCTGCTCGTCGACCCCTACGCCAAGGCCATCGACGGCACGGTCACCTGGCACGAGTCGCTGTTCTCCTACCACTTCGACGACCCGGGCCGGCGGAACACCAGGGACAGCGCCCGCTACGTGCCCAAGTGCGTGGTGGTCAGCCCGTTCTTCGACTGGGGCAACGAGAACCGCCCCCGGGTGCCCTACCACGAGACGGTCATCTACGAGGCGCACCTGCGCGGGCTGACCATGCGCCACCCCGGCGTCCCCGAGCACCAGCGGGGCACCTACGCCGGCCTGGCGCACCCGGTGATGGTGGAGTACCTGGCCTCGCTGGGGGTCACCGCGGTGGAGCTGATGCCGGTGCACCACTTCGTGCCGGAGCACGCCCTCGTCGCCCGCGGGCTGACCAACTACTGGGGCTACAACACCCTGGCCTACCTGGCGCCGCACAGCGGGTACGCGGCCAACGGCTCGCGCGGCCAGCAGGTGCAGGAGTTCAAGGCCATGGTCAAGGCCCTGCACGGGGCCGGCATCGAGGTGCTGCTGGACGTGGTCTACAACCACACCGCCGAGGGCGACCACATGGGCCCCACCCTCTCCCTGCGCGGCATCGACAACCTCAGCTACTACCGGGTGGCCGACGAGGACCCGCGGTTCTACGTCGACTACACCGGCTGCGGCAACAGCCTCAACGTGCGCCACCCGCACTCGCTGCAGCTCATCATGGACTCGCTGCGCTACTGGGTGATGGAGATGCACGTCGACGGCTTCCGCTTCGACCTGGCCTCGGCGCTGGCCCGGGAGTTCCACGACGTGGACCGGCTCAGCACCTTCTTCGACATCGTCCAGCAGGACCCGGTGATCTCCCAGACCAAGCTGATCGCCGAGCCGTGGGACGTCGGCCCCGGCGGCTACCAGGTGGGCAACTTCCCGCCGCTGTGGACCGAGTGGAACGGCAAGTACCGGGACACCGTGCGCGACTTCTGGCGGGGCCGGCCGGTGGTCCCCGAGCTCGCCTCCCGGCTGGCCGGCTCCAGCGACCTCTACCAGGACGACGGGCGCCGCCCGGTCGCCTCGATCAACTTCGTCACCTGCCACGACGGCTTCACAATGGCCGACCTGGTCTCCTACGAGCGCAAGCACAACGAGGACAACGGCGAGGACAACCGGGACGGCACCGACGACAACCGGTCGGCCAACCACGGCGTGGAGGGGCCCACCGAGCGGGTCGAGGTGCTGGCGCTCCGCCGCCGCCAGGTGCGCAACCTGCTGGCGACGCTGTTCTGCTCCCAGGGCGTGGTGATGCTCTCGCACGGCGACGAGATCGGCCGCACCCAGGGCGGCAACAACAACGCCTACTGCCAGGACAACGAGATCTCCTGGATGGACTGGAAGCGGGCCGCCGAGGAGGAGGACCTGCTCGACTACGTGCGCGGGCTGGCCCGGCTCCGCCGGGAGCACCCGGTGTTCCGCCGCCGCCGGTTCTTCCAGGGCGGCAGGCCCGGCGCGGGCGCGCTGCCCGACATCGCCTGGCTCCGCCCGGACGGGGCGCGGATGGGCGACGGCGACTGGCACGCCAGAGTGCAGGGGCTGGGCGTCTTCCTCAACGGCGACGCGATCACCGAGCCCGACCCGCACGGCCGCCCGGTCCGCGACGACTCCTTCCTGCTGCTGCTCAACGCCGGCCCGGCGCCGATCGACTTCCGCGTCCCCGGCAAGGAGTTCGGCATCGCCTGGGAGACCGTGCTGGACACCGCCGACCCCGACGTCTCCGACCGGCCGTTCGTGCCGGCCGAGGGCAGGGTCCCGGTGATCGACCGCGCGCTCACCCTGCTGCGCCGCGTCTCGCACGGGGCGCCCGGCCGGGTCTAACCTCGCAGCCATGGATTCCGTCCCGCGCTTCCGCGCCCTGCTGCCCGACCCCGGCGCCGAGGTCGACCTCGCCGCCCGCTACGCCTACCCCGCCGGACTCGACCGGCCCTGGCTCCGCTGCAACATGGTGTCCAGCGCCGACGGCGGGGCGTGGGGGCCCTCCGGGCGCACCGCCGAGCTCAGCTCCGCCGCGGACCGCGCCGTCATGGGGGTGCTGCGCGGGCTGTCCGACGTGGTGCTGGCCGGCGCCGCCACCGCCCGGATCGAGGGCTACCGCCCGGTGCGGCCCCGCGAGGTCTGGGCCGGGCTGCGCGAGGGGCGGCCGGCGACCCCGTCGGTGGCGGTGGTGACGCGCACCCTGGACCTCCACCCCGACCTGCTGGGCTCCGCCCCGGAGGACGCCCCCACCATCGTGTTCACCACCGACTCCGCGCCGCCGGACCGGCTCCGCGCGGCGAAGCGGGCCGGCGCCGAGGTGATCATCGCCGGCGCGGAGTCGGTCAGCCCGGTGGCGGTGCTGCAGGCGCTGGCCGCGCGCGGGCTGAACCGGGTGCTCACCGAGGGCGGCCCGCACCTGCTCGCGGAGTTCGCCTCGGCGGGGCTGCTGGACGAGCTCTGCCTGACCACCAGCCCGCACCTGCTGGGCCCGGCCGCCTCCCGGATCGTGGCCGGCGACGCGCCCTCGCACACCGCCCCGCTCCGGCTGGAGCACCTGCTGGAGTCCGAGGGGGCGCTCTTCGCCCGCTACACCCGGGCCTGAGGCGCCCCCTCGTGCAGAACGGACCGGCCGCCCCGCGGGGGTCCCGCGGGGTTCCCGCCGGGGTGGCCGGTTTCGGCTGTCCGCCGATCACGCATGAACCCCGGCACGGGTGGAGATATCGGCTGTGTGGGGTCGTCTCGATGAGCCCCGCCGAATCCCTCCGGGCGCGGAGTACCGGGGGGAGCGAGGGTATGAAGACCATGGCCGACCCCCAGCCGACCCCCACCGCGATCCGCGGCGCCACGCAGTCCGGGCGAGAGGATGACAACCGTGCCGACGTCCGATAACGAGTCCCCTCCGGTATACCGCGAGATCGCCGAGGAGCTGCGGGCCGCCATCTCCTCCGGGCGGCTCTCCGACGGCGATCGGGTCCCCGGCGAGAACGACCTGATGAAGCGGTACGGGGTCGCCCGCGCCACCGCCCGCCAGGCGCTCTCGGTCCTGATCAACGAGGGGATCCTGGTCCCCATCCGCGGCTCGGGCGTGTACGTGCGCGCCTTCCGGCCGCTGCGCAGACACGGCCCGCGCAGACTGTCCAGAGAGCTGTGGGGCTCCGGGCGGGCGATCTGGCAGGCCGACGCCGCCGAGCGCTCGTTCGAGATCGACGACGTGCGGGTCGACGAGGTCGCCGCCGAGGCGCACGTGGCGCGGGCGCTGGAGGTCGCCGAGGGGACGGTGGTGCTCCGCCGCCGGCGCCGGTACCGGCTGGACGGGCGGCCGCTCCAGCTGGCCTCCTCCTACCTCCCGCTCGACCTGGTCCGGGAGACCGCGATCACCCGGGTGGACACCGGCCCCGGGGGGATCTACGCGCGCCTGGCCGAGCTGGGCCGCGCGCCGGCGCACTTCACCGAGGAGATCCGGGTGCGGATGCCCACCCCGGCCGAGGCGAAGGCGCTGCGGCTGACCGCCGGCACCCCGGTGCTGGACGTGCTGCGCACCGCGCTGACCTCGGAGCACGCCCCGGTCGAGCTCAACGAGATGACCCTGGACGGCTCGGCCTACGTGCTGCAGTACGACTTCGAGGCCTGAACCCGCCACCGGGTGGCCCCCGATGATCTTGACGTTGCGGGGGTATCAGAGCGCTCTGATACCCCCGCAACGTCAAGATCATCGCGGAGGGAGGCGCTCGGCGGCCCGGGACGCCTGCCCCCGCCGCAACCCGGTCCTCACCGGCCGGGAGATTGACTCCGCCGCGCTTCCGTGACGTGATGGGCGGAGGGGAGCCTCTCCAGAGAGCTCCACGGGTCCGCCGCCCCGCGGGGCGGGGAGCCGCGCGCGGGCCGGGGAGGACGGCCCCGGCCCGCGGGCGCCGGACGCGCCCGTCCGGCGCGGCCCCGCTCAGCGCTCCGGGCCGGACCGGGTGTCCCGGTCCCGCTCCGCGAAGACCAGGAATACCAGGACCATCAGGAGCAGGCCGATGATGACCGCGCCCGCCGCGGCGGGCAGCAGGTCGCCGGGGTCGGAATCGGCCCAGTGCGCCAGCGCGGCCCCGATCAGCCCCGCGGCGGCCAGCCCCAGCACCCCGGTCGCGCAGAGCCCCGCCGCCAGCGCGCGGTCGCTCCACCGGACCGGGCGGATGCGGTAGAGCGCCGCCCCTGCGTGCGCCGCGGCCAGCGCCCCGGCCATCCTGAGCTCGCCCGCGACCTCGCCGCTCCGCGTCCTCAGCGTCCGCGCGGCGGCCGCCCCCGCCGCCCATGGCCGGGCGGCCCCTCCCCGGTAGACCCCGCCGTGCTCCTGGTAGACCCCTCTTTGCCGCGAGACGAGCATGGCCGAACGCTCCCGCCTGGTCGAAACCGTGCCCGGTGAGACCCTCTTTTCTCCCTACCCTGGGCGATCCGGTGCGAACATGGCCGGAGCGGCTGAAACCAGGGAAAGAGCGGCCGTTCTCGGACAAGTCCCGCCCCTACCCGGCGAGCACGGACGGATGCGAACGGGTAGCGTCGTCACCATGGACGATTCATCGCGGCCGGTCACCGGGGCCGCAGGCAGGACCGAGGAGGAGTGGCTGGCCGAGCTCGGCCCGGAGGCGTACGCGGTACTGCGCCAGGGCGCCACCGAGCGCGCCTGGACCGGCGAGTACGTGTCCACCCGCACCGCCGGCGTCTACCGCTGCCGGGCCTGCGGCGCCGAGCTGTTCCGCTCCACCGAGAAGTTCGAGTCGCACTGCGGCTGGCCGAGTTTCTATGATCCTTCGGACAGCGCCGCCGTGACACTGCACGAGGACGGCTCGCTTGGCATCATACGTACGGAGGTGCGCTGCGCACGATGCGATTCCCACCTCGGCCACGTGTTCCACGGTGAGGGCTACGACACCCCCACCGATGACCGTTACTGCATCAACTCGGTGGCTCTCACGCTGGAGACGGACGACTCAGTGCAATAGCATCCTCCTTCATGGGTTCCGGCGGCCGGCCGTGCGGGTCCGCCTCCGGCCGCCCTCCCGTCCAGCGACGGGCCCACGCATGTGCCCGCCCCCTTGCTCCCCGGGAGCGGACGCCAGGCTCCACGACGAAAGCACCACATGACCGACCACTCCCATCCCGCTCGATCGAGCGCCCCCCTCCTCGGCGTGCGCATGGCCAAGGGCTCCGCGCCCTGGCTGGTGCCCGCGTGCGCGGCCGCCGGCGCCGCGCTCCTGGCCGCACGCCGATCCCGGGCCGGCAAGGCGATCGCCGTCCCCACCGTCGGCCTGGCGGCCGGGATGGCCTGGTTCTTCCGCGACCCCGAGCGGGTCCCCGCGGACGGCAGGGTGGTCTCCTCCGCCGACGGGGTGGTGCAGAGCATCGACACCCAGGCGGACGGCCGGACCCGGATCGCCGTCTTCATGAACCCCCTGAACGTGCACGTCAACCGTGCCCCTACGGCGGGGACCGTCGTCCGGCGCGAGCACCGCTCCGGAGGCTTCCGCCCCGCATTCGACAAGGACAGCGAGCGTAATGAACGCGTCATCTGGACCTTCGAAACCGAGATCGGTGAGATCACGGTCGTCCAAATCGCCGGCGCGATGGTCCGGCGTATCGTCCCGTATCTCGCTGAGGGGCAGAAGGCGGAGAAGGGACAGAGGATCGGCCTCATCCGCTTCGGGTCCCGCGTCGATGTCTACCTCCCGCCCGGTATCGCCCCGGCGGTGGAGGTCGGGCAGAAGGTCCGAGCCGGAGAAACTCGCCTTGACCGCGACTAGCGCGGCCGCCCTCTCCGGGGCCGCGCCGGCGGCGGAGGACCAGGACGCCCCCCGCGTCCGCCTGGCCGTCGCCGACTACCTGACGCTGGGCAACGCCCTGTGCGGGTTCATGGCGGTCTGGCAGCTGGCCTCGGCCCAGGCGGCGCAGGTCTCCGCGGGCACCCCGGGCCCGCTGGACCGGGGCGCGGTCGCGACCGCGGTGGTGCTGCTGCTCGCGGCCGCCGCCTGCGACCTGTTCGACGGCCGGGTCGCCCGCAAGCTGGGCGGCAGCGGGATGGGCGCCGAGCTGGACAACCTGGCCGACGTGATCAGCTTCGGCTTCGCCCCGGCGTTCTTCGTGGTCGCCTGGGGCACCTTCGCCGCCGACGGCGGCCCGCTGCCGATCGCCGCGGCCGCCGCGGTGCTGCTCGCGGTCGTGGTGCGGCTGGCCCGGTTCTCCTGCGAGACGCCCGGGACCACGTCGTTCACCGGGCTGCCCAGCCCGTTCGGCGCGATGGCGGTGATCACCATCGTGCTGCTGAACCCGCCGGTGCTGCTCGGCACCGCCGCGGTGTTCTTCGTGGCCTGGCTGATGGTGAGCCGGATCGTCTACCCCAAGCCGCGCGGCCGGATCGCCTTCGCCGTGCTGGCCTGGATCCTGGGCAGCGTGGGCTGCCTGGCCGCCTGGGCGATGAACGCCCCGGCCGGCGACACCCTGCTGTACTCCGGGTCGAGCCTGGTGCTGGTGCTGATCCTGGCGATCCCGTTCTACGTGTTCGCCACGCGCCGGCAGGGCGGCCGCGGCGGCTCCGAGGAGCAGCTGCCCGCCCCCCGGGAGGGCTGAGCCCGGGCAGGGCCGGAATGCGCGAAGGGGCGCCCGCGGATCGGGTCCGCGGGCGCCCCTTCGCGTCGGGGGCGGTCAGGCCAGCGCTTCGACCAGCTCGGCCGCGCTCTTCCGGCGGCCGGTGTAGAACGGCACCTCCAGCCGGGTGTGCCGGCGCGCCTCGGCGGCGCGCAGGTGGCGCATGAGGTCGACGATGCGGTGCAGCTCGTCGGCCTCGAAGGCGAGCATCCACTCGTAGTCGCTGAGCGCGAAGGTGGAGACGGTGTTGGCCCGCACGTCGGGGTAGGGGGCGGCCATCCGGCCGTGCTCGGCCAGCATCGCGCGCCGCTCCTCGTCCGGGAGCAGGTACCACTCGTAGGAGCGGACGAAGGGGTAGACGCAGACGTGGTCCCGCGGCTCCTCGCCGGCCAGGAAGGCCGGCACGTGGCCGCGGTTGAACTCGGCCGGGCGGTGCAGGGCCATGACCGACCAGACCGGCTCGCAGAGCCGGCCCAGGGCGGTCCGGCGGAACGCCGCGTAGACCTCCTGGAGCTGCTCGGAGGTCTCGGCGACCCACCAGAACATCAGGTCCGCGTCGGCCCGGAAGCCCTGCACGTCGTAGCTGCCCCGGGTGGTGACGCCCTTCTTCTCGGCGTCCTCGATCAGCGCCGCCAGCTCGGTCCCGGCGGCGGCCCGGTCCAGCCCGGACAGGTCCCCGGCCTTGAAGACCGACCACATGGTGTAGCGGATGAGCTTGTTCAGGTCCTCGGGGTCGCTCTGCCGCGCGGCCTGCTCTGTGCTGCTACCGGTGCTCACGTTCGGCTCCTTGTCGTCCTCGCGCCGCCTCGTCGCGGCGCGTCCTGCTCACCGTGCCCGCGCGGCCGCCTCCGGCCGCGCGGCGCGGGGGTCATCGCGCGGTGCCCGGGCGGCCGCCGGCCGCCGGCTCCACCGCGAGCCCTTCCACCGCCCGGGTCGCCCCGGCGATGCACGCCGGGATCCCCACGCCGTCGTAGGCGGCGCCGCACAGCGCCAGCGACGGGTGGGCCGCCAGGGCCTTCCGGGCGCGGGCGACGCGCGCCCCGTGCCCGGTGTCGTACTGCGGGAGGCCGGCCTCCCAGCGGGTGACCCGCCTCTCCAGCGGGGCGCCGACCGGTCCGCCGCACACCGTCGCCAGGTCGGCGAGGGCCGCGGCGGCCAGCTCCTCGTCGGAGCGGCGCAGCGCCCGCTCCTCCCCGGCCCGGCCGATGGAGCAGCGCACCACCACCCGTTCCTCGCCGGGGTGCGCGGCGCGCAGCTCCTCGGCGAGCCAGGGCCACTTCACGCTGCTGAAGGTGGCGGCCTTGATGGTCAGCCCCTCCCGGGGGGAGACCAGGAAGCCGCTGCCCTCCGGGCGGACCGGCAGGTCCCCGGCGCGGAAGGCCAGCGTGACGATGGCCATCCCGGCGTAGCCGATGCCGTCCAGTTCGCCGGCGGCGGGCCCGGCCACCGGGCGCAGCAGCCGCGCGGCGGCGGGGGCCGGGCAGGCCAGCACCACGGCGTCGGCCTGCAGCCGCTCGGGCTCGGCCGCGCCGGGCGCGGTGACCTCCAGCGCCCACCCGCCGCCGTCCTCCGGGGCCAGGGCGGTGACCGGGCTGAGCGTGCGCACCTCGGCCCCGCTCCGCTCGGCCAGCGCGTCGATCAGCACGCCCAGGCCGCCGCGGAGGGTGGCGAAGACGGGGGCGGGCGGGCCGGACCCCGCGGCCGCGGCCTGGCGCCGCTTGAGCGCGCGCACTCCGCGCATCAGCGAGCGCTCGCCGCGCGCGATCGGGGCGATCTGCGGCATCGCCTCGTCCAGCGAGAGGCGCTCGGTGCGGCCGGCGTACACCCCGCCGAGCATCGGCTCGACCAGCCGGTCCACCACCTCGGCGCCCATCCGCACCCCGATGTAGCGGGCGACCGGGACGTCGCCGCGGACCGGGGTGCGCGGCCAGACCAGGTCGAGGGCGGCGCGCAGGGTGCCCGCCCAGGACAGCACGCCGCTGCGGGCCAGCGCGACCGGGTCGCCGGGGACCCCCATGACGTGGCCCTCGGGCAGCGGGCGCAGCCGGCCCCGGCTGTAGATCCGGGCCGGCCCCGGCGCGGGGTGCACGACCCGGTCGTCCAGGCCGAGCTCGGAGAAGAGCCGGAGCGCCTCGGGGCGGCGGGCCAGCACCGATTCGGCGCCGGCGTCCACCGGCACCCCGGCGACCTCGGAGACGTGCAGCTTGCCGCCGAGGTCCGGGCCGGCCTCCAGCACGGTGACGGCCGCCCCCCGCTCGGCGAGCCGGTAGGCCGCGGTGAGCCCGGACAGGCCGGCGCCGACGACCGCGACATGGGGTGTGCTCTGCATATCCGCCAGCTTTCCAGATGCTCCGGCGGGGCCGCGCCCGACCCGGGCATCTCGTTCCTCACGTTCCCGCACGTCCCGGCCGGTTCCGGGCGGCGTGACCGACATGTGACCCCGCTCCGGCAACCGGGGGTGATCCCGGCCACGTCCAAGCCGGCATGAGCGCTGAGGGCAACCGGACCGCCGTCTACCCCGCCGTCTTCCCCGCCGTCTCCCCTGCCGCCCCGCGGAACGCGGTGCGCGCCGCCGCCGCACCGGCCGCCGTGCTGGCCCTGCTGCTGCTCGCCGGATGCGGCGGGGGCGCCGATCAGGCCTCGCTGGACACCGCCCCCGAAGGCGGCGGGGCCGGCGGCCGGGCCGCGGAGGCCCCCGCGGACGCCCCTCGGGAGGAGGGCGCGGAGGGCGGCGCCGAGCAGGGCTCCGGGGACACCGGAGGCACCGGGACCGACGTCGACGCGGCCCCGCGGGAGCAGGTGCACACCGCGGCGCTGTCCGTGGAGACCGAGGACGTCGCGGACGCCGCCGAGGAGGCCAAGGAGCTGATCGCCGACCGGGACGGCTACGTGGAGCGGGAGAGCATGCAGGACGGCGGGGCGCCGTCCGGCACCCTCGTGCTGCGGGTCCCCGAGAAGCGCTACGAGAAGGCACTGGAGGAGCTGGCCGGGCTGGGCACCCGCCTCAGCCTGGAGCAGGAGGTCCTCGACGTCACCGAGGAGGTCGCCGACGTGGAGAGCCGGGTGGAGTCGGCGGAGGCCTCCCTGGACCGACTGCGCGACCTGCTGGAGGACGCGGAGGGCGTGGACGAGGTGCTCGCCGTCGAGGGGGAGATCTCCACCCGCCAGGCCGACCTGGAGGCGCTCCAGGCCCGGCGGGCGTCGCTGGAGAACCGGACCTCCTACAGCACGATCGAGCTGTCCCTGTCCGTCCCGGAGAGCCGGGTCGCCGAGGAGCCCGGCGACTCGCTCGGCTTCACCGGCGGGCTGGCCTACGGCTGGCGCGCGCTGGTCGGCCTGGCCCAGGCGCTCTCGGTGGCGCTGGGCTGGCTGCTGCCGTTCGCCGCGGTGGCCGCCGTGCTGCTCGCCCCGGTCGCCTGGTGGCGGCACCGCCGCGGGATCCGCCCCGCGGTCCCGCTGACCGGCCTGCTCCTCCGGCGCCGCCGGGCGGCCGCGTCCCGCGGCCCGGCCGGAAGCGGGGGCGAGGACGGCGGCGAGAGCGAGAGCGCCGCGCCCGAGCCCGCCGAGACCCCCGCCGAAGAGGCCCGGGGGGCGGAGCAGGCCGCAGATCAGGCCGCGGGCCCCGAAGGGGACGCTCCGTCCGGCCCGGACCGGCACTGACCCGGCCCCGCCCCCACCCTGCCGAGCCCAGGGCCACCGCTCTCTCCCCAAGGTCCCCGGCCCCGCGCCCACCTTGTTGAGCCCAGGGCTGTTGCTCTTTCCCTC
>NZ_ANBB01000069.1 GCF_000341105.1 Nocardiopsis potens DSM 45234 | reverse complement strand
CGTTCGCCGGCATCGCCTGCACGTTGATCTGCTTCCGCAGACTCACCAAATGAGATGAGCTCTTAGGAGACAGGGCCACGGCGAGGGCCGTTCGCGCTGCGGTGCGGCTATGCCGGCTGCGGGCGTGCGTTCTTCCGGTAGTGCCGCTGCCGGCATGCGCGTGAGCAGTACCGGCGGCGCCGGCCCGTGGGTGGCTGCGAGAAGGCGTCCGCGCAGACGATGCAGCGGCTCGGGGCCGCAGAGGTTCCGTCACATGGATCACCGGTTCCGTCACGGCCTCCGGGGAGCGGGCCGTGGCGGGGGGCCGACTGCGCCGCGTCGACCAGGCCCTGTTCGGGGAGGCGCCCGCGGGGCGTGCGGTCCCTGAGCTCGCCGTCGAGCCACGGGCATTCCTCGACGATGTCGTCGCCCGGGCACTCCAGCAGGTGCATCAGGTACTCGCGGGCGCTCCGCAGCTCCCTGATCTTCTCCTCGAGCACCTCGGCGTGGCGCTTCACGGTGCGCTGCCAGTGGGCGTTCCGACTGCCCGAGGTGACGACGGACGCCTGCTCCAGGGGCATCGCCCCGGTGACGCGGCACAGGTAGGCGAGGCCGACGCGGCGCAGCTCCGCCTCGGTGTAGACCCGCCGCCCGCCGGCCCGCGGCGGCTCGGGAAGGACCCGCTGGGACTCCCACCACCTCAAGGTCGACGGGGCCACGCCGTAGAGGGCGGCCGCCTGCCCGATCGAGACGCCGTGTTGATCGCTCATGCGCCCATTTGACATCAAGTCGCCTTGAAGACTCAAGATGGCAAGTGAGGTAAGGCAAGCCTTAATTTCACCGGGTGTCGGGTCGTGCGGACGCGGAGCCGGGGCTTCGAACCGGCAGCGGCGGTGCGGCGGCGCGCCGGCGTCTTCGGCGCGGCCGCTTTCACCGCGGCCGGCATCACCGGAGCGCCGGCCGGCCCTCACCCGACCCCCTTCACACGACCGGCCGAATTCGAACCCACCGATGGATACGGAGAGCCCCGATGGTCGAAGGACCCTGGCAAGACGCCGAGCTGATCCGGATGCTCAACGGCCACACGTCCACGTTCCTGCTCGGCGCCGCGCTGAAACTGCGCCTGCCGGAGGCGATCGGCGACTCGACGGTGACCGCCGACGAGCTGGCCCGCACCACCTCGACCCACGGGCCGACGCTGACCCGGGTGCTGCGGGCGCTGGCCGCACTCGAGGTCCTCACCGAGGAGCGGCCGGGCGCCTTCCGGCTCGCCCCGCGCGGGCGGCTGCTGCTGCCGGGCGCGCCCGGCTCGGTGCACGAGCTGGCCGGCTACCTGCTCGACGAGTGGACCTGGGGCTCCTGGCCCGCGCTGGACCAGGCCGTCCGCACCGGCAGGAAGGCGAGCGAGTTCGCCTCCGGCACGGGGAACACCGGCGAGGCCTACTGGTACGAGAACCCGGAATTCCGGGAAACCGTCGACCGGTTGATGATCGAGCACACCCGCTCGATCGCTCCGCTCATCGTGGACGGCTACGACTTCGGCCCGTTCTCAACGGTGGTGGACATCGGCGGCGGCAGCGGGCCGTTCATCGCGGCAGTCCTGGCCGCCCACCCCCACCTGCGCGGCATCCTGCTCGACCGCGAGGACGGGGTGGGGCACGCGCCCCGGGTGCTGGCCGAGGCCGGCGTCGCCGACCGCTGCGAGATCCGGACCGGCGACTTCTTCGAATCCCTCCCGCGCGGGGACCTCTACCTGTGCAAGAGCGTCGTCTTCAACTGGCCGGAGGACGAGCGGGTGGCCGCGATCCTGGCCAACTGCCGCAAGAGCATGACCACCGACCAGGGGCGCCTGCTGCTGGTGGAGCAGATGCTGCCCGCCGCCGTGGACGGGACGATGCCGCCGAACGTCTACCTCGACGACGTCGCCTCCGTCGTCAACCTCGGCGGGCGCTTCCGGACCGAGCCGGAGTACCGCGCGCTGCTGACCTCGGCGGGCTTCACGATGACCGTGCACCCGCTGCCCGCGGCGCCGGACGGCTTCTCGCTGCTGGAGGCCGCACCGGCCTGAACCGGCCGGGGTCCGCCCCGGGCCGCCGGCGCCACCGGAGCGGGCCCCATCGCTCAGGAGCCGGTCGGGACAGGGGCGCGACCGCCCGCTACGGGGCGGCCGCCCCCGCCGCCGTCATCGAGCGGGTGCGGCCTGCGCCTTCGAGGCGGTGCCGGGCAGATCGAGGAAGGCCAGCACTCTGCGCCAGGTCAGCTCGGCCGCCGCCGGGTCGTGGTCGGGGAGCTCATCGTCGATGTAGAAGTGGCCGACGCCCGGGTAGCGGAAGACCTCCGCATCGGCGCCGGCCTCCTGCGCCGCCCGGCGCAGAGCGGCGACCCGCCCGGGCGGTGCGAATTCATCCGGGTCGGCGGCGTGCAGCTGAACCCGCAGACCGGGGCGGAGGCCGGCGGAGAGGTCCGCGGCGGCGTGCAGGAGGAGAACGCCCGCGGTGGCGGGGCGCTCGGGCAAGAGATCGGCCACGACGCCGGTACCCATGGAGACACCGGCGAGTACGGTCTGCTCCGGCACGCCTTCAAGGGACCGCCGCGCGCGCTTCACCACCGTCTCCCAACCGATCCGTTCGAGCAGCCGGAACCCCTCCTCCAGGGTGGAGGCGGTGGCGCCGCCGAACAGATCCGGCACGGTGACCTCGTGCCCGGCGCGACGCAGCCGCTCGGCGGCGCGGGTCTCAGCGGTGCGCAGACCGAGAACGGAGTGGAAAAGCGCGACATGGGCCATGAGGCCATCCTGCTATACGGGCCGGGAGCGGCCGGGCGGCCCGCTCCCGTGCGCAGACCCGGCCGGTTCCGCCCCGGCGCCACCGACGACGTCGCCCGGATGCCGCACCGCCGCAGGCGGCCCTGGTCGCGCCGGGAGGAGTAGGCATTGCCGGCGGCCAGAAGGGTTTCGCCGGCCGGCCCGCCCCGGGAACGCCCCGGCCCTGCGGCCTTCGAACGGGCCTGCCCCGCCGCCGCCCGGGCCTTCATCGCATGAGGATGATCGCGGCCTCCTCGACGCACGAGGCCAGGACAAGGGCGCCGAAAAGAGTGAACGCTCCCCCGGTGATATAGCGGAGCCGCATGTACTCCCATTCCCCGTAGGCCTCCTCCCTGCTCTTCGGGCCTCCTGGGCGGCCGATTCCTGCGACCCTGTCGAAGTTCAGCAGTACGCTGCACCCCAGAAGCAGGAGGAGAAGGCCGACGACGGAGGCGTAGACAATGAAGCCGGGGGATATGTCTCCCCCAAATGGTGTATCCGGGCCTCGACGCCGAAGCCCTTGATTATCGGCGCGCTTCCCGTGCGGAAATCCCGGGAAACCGCGCCGGCCGAAGGGGCCGCCGTTCATTGGACGCCGTTCATGCCGTCCATGCCCCGGCCGCCGTTCCCGGCCCGCCGAGGTAGGGCAGAATCCTCCCATGATCGTCGTGCAGCCCGTTCTGGAGGTCTACCCGGTCGAGGGCTTCGACCTGTGGCCGGTGGCCGGGGTCGAGGCGTGGAGCCTCTTGCCGTTGAGCGGGGGGCTCGCCCCGGATGAGGTCGGCACGGCGGTGATGGCCATCGCGGCCTGCAACGACATCGACCCCGCCCCCGAGGTCGACGGCCGGCCGCCGCGCCCGGGCGACCCGCTCCAGGGGTTCCTGCACGGCCTGCTCACCATGGGCGACCTCTTCGCCTCCGGCGGGCTCAGAGTGCAGGACACCGCCACCGGCGCGGTCCTGGTCCCCGGCTGCTGCAGCGGGCTGGACGAGCGGCGCGACTGGTACGAGGTCACCGACGGCGAGGGCCGGGCCGGCTTCGGCCACGACCCCTCGCCCCTGGCCGAACGCGTCGGCGAGACCGCCCGGCTGACCGCCGACGCCGACCAGGAGGGCGGCCCGGTGATCGAACTGCCCGTCACCGAGCTGCGCCGCCTGCTCGCCGGCGCGGAGCGGGACCTGGCCGGCTTCCTCGACTCGGCCGCCGCCTGGGCCGCCGGGCGCCTTCCCGACCAGGCCGGCCCCGTCACCGCCGCCCTCGCCCGAGCCCTGGACCTGCCCCGGCCGGCGCCGGGGCCGTAGGGGCCGCGCCTCCGCGCGCCCGGCCGGGCCGTGCGGGGCCGCGGCGGGGCCCGTGTCGCCGCGGCCGCCCCCCACCGGCGGTTCAGGCCGTGAAGTAGGCCGTGTAGAGCAGCCCGTTGTAGGCGGCCATGCTCAAGCCGTACCCCGAGTACGGGTGGATCCGGGTGTTCCGCTGCGGGGTGCTCCACTCCGGGACGTCCGGACCCAGCCTGGCGGTCCAGGCGTGCAGCTCGCTGCCGACCCACTGGTTGCCGCAGGCGTACAGCAGCCCGTTGTAGGGCGTGAGCGAGGGCCGGGCCGTTCCGGCGGTGCCGGCCAGGACCCGGTGCCCGTCCCAGGTGCCGGTCTCGGAGTCGTAGGAGGTCCACTTCAGGTCCTGCTCCTCGCCGCCCTCCCGGCCGGGGGAGTACATCACGTACAGCCTTCCGGCGAACGGGGCCGCGGCGACCGGGTCGAAGGAGGCGACGTGCCAGAGCGGCCGCCACTCGCTCCACCGGTCCTGCTCGGCGTCGTAGGAGGCCCAGTGGATGCGGCCCTCGGTCCTGCGGTCGCGCAGGAACACGTGGAGCAGCCCGTGGTAGGCGGCCAGCGCCGGCGGGAACCCGGTCTCCGGCGCGGCGGTGATCCGCTGCGGGGAGCCCCATTCGCCCGCCTCGCCGTCGTAGGCCGTCATCCGGAGGCGCGCGTCGTGGACGAAGCCGCAGTACAGCTTGGCGCCGTAGGCCGCCACGCCCGGGGTGGGGCCGGCCTTGAACCCCAGGTCCGCGGGTGCGCTCCACTCCGTCCCGTCGAAGGTCGTCCAGTGGAGCACGTCCGAGCCGGAGTTGTAGACGCAGTGCAGGGCGCCCGCATAGGCGTCGATCGCCGGGGCGCGCCAGCCGATGGCCGGCGTCGGCCGGTCGGGCAGCCAGGTGTCGCTCTCCCAGTCGTAGCGGCTCCAGGCGAGGGTGCGGGTCCGCTTGGGCCGGGGGGCCGGCCCGGTGTCGCGCCGGTAGGCCCGCCGCCCCGCCACGTAGGTCTCCGCGACGGCCTGGTCGCCGCCCAGGATCGCCAGGGCGAACAGCACGTCGACGATGCCGGTGCCGTTCTCGGTGCGCCGGGCCAGCAGGGGAGTGGCCTTCGGGTCGAGGACGGTGAAGTCGGCCTCGTGGCCGGCCTCCAGCGAACCGATCAGGCCGTCCATGCCCAGGGCGGTGGCGCCGCCCTTGGTGGCCAGGTAGAACATCCGCGCCGCGTCGAGGGGGTGGTTCCCCAGCGCCGCCACCTTGTAGGCCTCGTTCATCGTGCTCAGCGGGGAGAAGGCGGTGCCGCCGCCCACGTCGGTGCCCAGCGCCACCTTGACCGGCCGCCCCGGGTTCTTGGCGTCGCGGAGCCGGAAGAGGCCGCTGCCCAGGAACAGGTTGGAGGTGGGGCAGTGCGCGATGGCCGCGCCGGTGCCGCTGCAGGTGTCCAGCTCCTCGGCGGTCAGGTGGACCCCGTGCGCCAGCACCGCGCGGGGGCCCAGCAGGCCGTAGTGGCGGTAGACGTCCAGGTAGCCCGAGCGCTCCGGGAACAGCCCGCGCACCTGGTAGACCTCGTCGGGGTTCTCCGACACGTGGGTGTGCATGAGCAGGCCTTCGGCGCTGGTCCACAGGTCGCCAGCGGCCTGCAGCATCTCCCGGGTGCAGGCCAGGGCGAACCGGGGGGTGACCGCGTAGACGCCGCGGGTGCCCGGGGCGCGGTGCCGGCGCTCGATCAGCTCCCGCGACTGCTCATAGGCCCGCTCGACGGAGGTGTCGAGCAGTGCTTCGGGGGCGTTGCGGTCCATGAGGACTTTCCCGGCGGCGATCCGCATTCCGCGCCGGTCGGCCTCGTCGAAGAGCACGTCGACCGATTGCGGGTGGGTGGTGCAGAAGACCAGTGCGGTGGTGGTTCCGCTGCGCAGCAGTTCATCGCAGAAGAGGTGGGCGATCTCGGCGGCGTAGGACCGGTCGGAGAACTTCATCTCCTCGGGGTAGACGTGCTTCTTCAGCCATTCGATCAGCTTCTCGCCGTAGGCGCCGATCATCGCGGTCTGGGTGTAGTGCACGTGGGCGTCGACGAATCCGGGGGTGATGATCTTGTCCCGGTGGTCGACGAGGACGGCGTCCGCGGTCAGGTGCCCTTCGGCGTCCCCGTAGGGGCCGCAGTACCGGATCTTTCCGCCCGCGCAGACGAGGAGGCCGTCCTTCTCATAGCGCATGGCGTGCTCGACGGGCACGAGGAAGGGGTCGTCGCGGAACCACAGCAGCTGCCCGCGCACGGCGACGGTCGAGCCGCCGTCGGGGACGTCGAAGGGTGCGGGGGAGTCGGCGGGAAGGGTGTCCGCGCTGTCGTAGGCGGTGTCCATGAGGTCCATCTGTCACCTCCACCAGAGCCCACCGCGAAAAGAGGGCACCGGTCGCTTCCTCCGGTGTGGACGCGAATGGGCGAGGACTCATGTCTGAATTGCCCCGGCAAGGTCGGGGAAAACCCGACACTGGAATACGGGTCTGGTTTTGGGTTGCTGAAACCGCCTTCGCCTCCTTTCGGTTCGCCAACTCGAATCACTCGGGGTCTCATTGCGGAAAAATGGCTTTTTGTGGCCTTTTCATGGATCTCGGGGTGAATGGATCGTGCAGGCCGTGCGCGGCCTCCCGGGGCGGTGCGCACCGCCCCGGGAGGGTGCCGGGGGAGCGCCCGGGATCGCGGCGCTCAGTGCGCGGCGGCGAGGACGAGGGAGGCGGCGGCAAGGGCCAGGTAGGCGCCGGGGAAGGCGATGTTGTGGAACACGCGGGCGCGGAAGTGGGCGGCGAGGGCGCCGAGGAAGAAGAGGACGAGTCCGGTCGCGGCGGCGATGCCGACGAACCGGAAGCCCAGGAGTCCGAGCGCGAGCCCGGCGGCCCCCGCGGCCTTCAGCGTTCCCAGCAGCGGAAGCCAGGACCGGGGCACGCCCACCTCGGCCGAGTTCGCGAGGACGAACCTCGCCTTCGCGAAGTCGGCGATGGCGATCCCGGCATTGGCCGCGATCGTGACGGCGGTGACGATCGCATGGAGGGCGGACATGGAATCTCCCTTGCTCGCGGTGATCTGCTCCCGGTTCACTGCCTTCATCCTTCTCGGCCGCTCGGTGCCGCGTCCAATACCTGTATCCATAACCGGTTGGAATGGGGGTCGAGGGCCGTCGCCCCGAAAGGCGTGCGGCCGCGCCGGGCGCCCTGCCGCCGCGGCGCGCGGTCCCTCGCGAATCGTCCGCGCCGGCAGGGTTGTGCGATGAGTAGACCGGTCGTATAGTCGCTTGTGAACGCAGCGGAAACCGAACTCCCGGAAAGGGCGGACATCATGGGACGGATCAAGGTCGGCACGGAGAACGGCACCGACATCGAACTGCACTACGAGGACAAGGGGGCGGGGCGGCCGGTCGTCCTCATCCACGGCTACCCCCTGGACGGGAACTCCTGGGAGGGGCAGATCCCGGCCCTGCTGGACGCCGGCCACCGGGTCATCACCTACGACCGGCGCGGCTTCGGCAAGTCCGGCCGGCCCTCCACGGGCTACGACTACGACACGTTCGCCGCCGACCTGAACACCGTCATGGAGACCCTCGACCTGCGCGACGCGATCCTGGTCGGCTTCTCGATGGGCACCGGCGAGGTCGCCCGCTACCTGTCCTCCTACGGCTCCGGCCGGGTCGCCAAGGCCGCGTTCCTCGCGTCGCTGGAGCCGTACCTGGCGATCACCGAGGACAACCCCGAGGGGGCCGCCCCGCCCTCCTTCTTCGAGGAGATCTCCGAGTCGGTGCGGAAGGACCGCTACGCCTTCTTCACCGGCTTCTACGCCGACTTCTTCAACCTCGACGAGAACCTGGGCACCCGGGTGAGCGAGGAGGCCGTGCGCAACGCCTGGAACACGGCGGCCGGCGCGGGCCCGATCGCCTCGGCCGCCGCCCCGCTGACCTGGCCCACCGACTTCCGGGCGGACATCCCCCGGATCGACGTCCCCTCCCTGATCGTGCACGGCACGGCCGACCGCACCCTGCCCGTCGATGCCACCGGGCGCCGCTTCGCCAAGGCCCTGCCCGCCGCCGAGTACGTCGAGATCGACGGCGCGCCGCACGGGCTGCTCACCACCCACACCGCCGAGGTCAACGAGGTCCTCCTGGGCTTCCTCGGCCGATGAGCGCGTACCGCGCGATGCCGGGCGGCTCCGTCGCCACTTATAGACGACTGGTCTAATGGATGCTAGGGTGCCGCACATGACGGCAACACAGGGCGACACCCGCGGCAGCATCCTCAGGGCCGCCCAGCAGATCCTCCCCCGCAAGGGGTTCGCGGCGGTGGGCATCAACGAGATCCTCACCGCCGCCGGGGTCCCGAAGGGCTCCTTCTACCACTTCTTCGGGTCGAAGGACGCCTTCGGCGAGGCGCTGATGCGGGCCTACTACACCGACTACCTGGCGGACATGGACCGCATCCTCGCCGAGCCCGGGCTGAGCGCGGCGCAGCGCCTGATGAACTACTGGGAGTACTGGCGCGAGATGCAGGGCGCCGACGACTGCCAGGGCAGATGCCTGACGGTCAAGCTCGGCGCGGAGGTCTCCGACCTGTCGGAGTCGATGCGGCTGGCCCTGAAGGAGGGCACCGCCGCCATGGTCGACCGGCTGGAGCGGACGATCACCGCGGGCCTGGAGGACGGGTCGCTCGCGGTCGACGGCACCGCCCGCGAGACCGCGCAGGCCCTGTACGACATGTGGCTCGGGGCGAGCCTCCTCGTCAAGATCAACCGCGACACGGGCCCCTTCGACACCACGACGGCGCTCACCCGCCGGCTGCTGCACCTGTAGAACCCGACCCGACCGCAAGGACGCGCCCGGACGCCGGGCGTTCCTCGCGCACCGAACAAGACGACCGGTCTATTCTCAAGGAGTCCGCGCCGTGAAGGTCCTCACCGTTCTCACCTCGCACGACGAACTCGGCACCACCGGCCGCAAGACCGGATTCTGGCTGGAGGAGCTCGCCGCCCCCTACTACACCGGTTCAAGGACGCCGGCGCCGATGTCGTGCTCGCCTCCCCCGAGGGGGGCAGGCCGCCGCTGGACCCCGAGAGCAGCGAACCCGGCTTCCAGACCGATGAGACCCGCCGCTTCGAGGCCGACCCGGAAGCGCTGGCCGCTCTCGCCCGCACCGAGCGCCTCGACTCCGTCGCCGCCGGCGACTTCGACGCCGTCTTCTACCCGGGCGGTCACGGCCCGCTGTGGGACCTGGCCGAAGACCCCGCCTCCGTCCGGCTCATCGAGGCCGTCCTGCGCGCGGGCAGGCCGATCGCCCTGGTCTGCCACGCCCCCGGCGCCCTGCGCCACGCCACCGCTCCCGACGGCGCGCCCCTGGTCCGGGGCCGGAAGGTCACCGGCTTCACCAACGGCGAGGAGGCCGCCGTCGGCCTGACCGGAGTCGTCCCCTTCCTCGTCGAGGACGAGCTGAAGCGGCTCGGCGGCGACTACTCCAAGACCGGCGACTGGCGGCCCTACGTCCTCACCGACGGCCTGCTCGTCACCGGCCAGAACCCGGCCTCCTCCGGCCCTGCGGCCGACGCCCTCCTCGCGCTCGTCGCCGGGGCCGGGAACGGCCGCCCGTGAGCGCCGGGGCCCGATGACCGCGAGCGGCCCGACGACGGGCGGGCTCCCCGGGGGCGGTGCCGGCGGCCCTCCTCGGGCGGAAGGGACGCGGTCGCCGAAGTCCTGGACCGCCGTGTCGAGGGCGTCGCGGTCGACCTCGGCGTGCTCCATCGGCACCCGTGCGGCGCCGCCCTCGGCGGGCGGTGGCGGTTCAGGCCAGCCGGACCAGGTTGAGCCGGTAGTCCTCGACCTGCGGCAGCCGCTGCTCCTTCAGGGCGGCGATCATCTCCCGGTGCTCCGCCGGCAGCCCGTCGTGCACCTCGGCGGGCAGGGTGGTGAAGGTGTGCGAGGCGAGCAGGCGGCTGCCCGGGCGCCAGTCCTCCAGCACCCCGGGGTCCGGGCAGTTCCAGCGCATCCGCGCCGCCACCTTGCCGAGCGCGTCATGGCCGTCCTGGGTGTCGACCATGCCGGGGCCGGCGGTGTCGAGGGCGAGCAGGGCGCCGGGGAAGCGGTCGGCGAGCAGGTCGAAGGCGCGGCGCGCGTCCTCTTCGGGCAGGAAGGGCAGCACCGCCTCGGCGGCCAGGAAGTAGGGGCCGCCCGCGGCCAGCGGCGCGGCGGTCCAGCCGTCGTCCAGCACCGACGCGGCGAGCATGGAGCGGCGCGGGGTGTCGGCGAAGAAGGTCCGCCGCAGCTCGATGGCGTCGGGCAGGTCGAGTTCGAACCAGCGGGCGCGGCCGTTGTCGGTGCGCTCGTAGCGGGTGTTGAGCCCGGTGCCGATCTCCACCACCGTCGAGTCCGGGGAGTCGGCCAGGAAGGCGCGCACCCAGTGGTCGATGAGGCCGGTGCGCAGCACCGAGCCGGTCAGGCTCGCCCCGCCGTCGAAGCGGGCGAAGTCGTAGTCGATCGCGGCCACCATCGCCTCGGCCGCGGGATCGCGCAGTACCGGTTCGGGCTTGCGGCTCTCCACGGCGCGTCCGTAGAGCGGGATCAGCAGTGTCTCCTGGACGGTGCCCAGGCGCAGGGGGCGCTCCGGTCTCCGCTGCCGTGCGGCCATGGGGTCCTCCTTGCAGGGGGTGGGGCGGGGATGCCGACAGGATAGTGCAATGGTTATCGTTTTCACACCTTTTCGGGTGGTCACCGAGGGGTGCGTCCGCGGTCGGCCTCCCGGAGGAGGGGGCGTCCATGAGCCCGCCCTCTGAAGCGCGCACCGCGGGGTGCGCGAGGCCGGCGCCGCCCTGGGCATCGGACCCGTGCCGGACTTCCGTTTTCGAGTACGATCCGGCTGAACGCCTTGGCCCGAAGACACATGGAGGACCATGCGGTTCCTCATCCTGGGGACAGTGGGGGCGGAGCACCGGGGACGGCACGTGCGCCCCGCAGGAGGCAAGCAGGCCAAGGCGCTCGCCCTGCTGGTGTTCGAAGCCGGGCGCTGGGTGCCGGCGCGGCGTTTCGTGGACGTCCTCTGGGAGGACGACCCGCCGGCCACGGTCCTCCGCCAAGCGCAGAACACCGTCGCCCGCCTGCGCCGGTTCCTGTCCGACCTCGGCGGCGACCCGATCGAGCGCTCCGGCCTCGGATACCGCCTCCGCACCGAGGAGACCGACCTCCACCACTTCCTGCGCGGCGTCGAAAGGGCGCGGGCGGCGCGGCCGGGCGACCCGCTCGGCGCCGCCGAACACCTCCACGAAGCACTGGGCCACTGGCGCGGCCCGGCATTCGCCGATCTCGGCGGGAACTGGTTCGAGGCCGCCGCGGCACGGCTGAACGAGCAGCGCCGCGCGGCCGTCGAGGCGCTCAACGACGCCGAGCTCGCCGCCGGGGTCACGGGGCCGGTCGCCATCCGGGCCCGGCGGCTGCTCGACGCCGACCCCTACCGGCAGTCCGCCGCGGCTCAGCTCATGGCCGCGCTGCACGGGGAAGGGCGCGGCCCCGAGGCTCTGGAGGTCTACGACCGGGTCCGCACCCGGCTGGCCGACGAACTCGGACTCGACCCCGACCCCGTCCTGCGCGAGGCGCAGCAGCGCATCCTGGCCGGGGAGGCGCGGACCGCCAGGGCGGCCGCGAACACCGCTCCGGCGCAGCTCCCCGCCGAAGCGGGGCGGCGCTGCGGCCGCGACACGGCCATGGCCGAACTCGACCGGCTGCTCGACCGGGCGCCGGAGGCGCCCAGGATCGCGGCGCTGTCAGGGGCCGCGGGCGTCGGCAAGTCCTTCCTCGCGCTCGCATGGGCCCACCGCGCCAGGCACCGCTTCCCCGACGGGCAGCTCTACGTCGACCTGCTCGGGTTCGGGCCCTGCGGTGCACCGCTCGACCCCGCCGAGGCG
The DNA here is from genome assembly GCF_000341105.1 of Nocardiopsis potens DSM 45234. GTDB lineage: Bacteria > Actinomycetota > Actinomycetes > Streptosporangiales > Streptosporangiaceae > Nocardiopsis_A > Nocardiopsis_A potens. The sequence goes on along the minus strand of NZ_ANBB01000069.1, from coordinate 39,130 downwards.
CTGCACCGCTTCCTGATCGCCTTCGGCGTCCACGCGCAGGCCGTGCCGGTGGACCCGGGCGCCCGCGAAGCGATGTACCGCACCCTGATCGCCGAACGGCGGGTGCTGGTGGTCCTGGACAACGCGGTCGACACCGCTCAGGTGCTGCCCCTGCTGCCGGGGACGCCGGCGAGCGCGGTCGTGGTCACCAGCCGCCGCTCGATGCCCGATCTCGCCGCACGCCGCGGTGCGATGCAGGTCCGGCTGGAGGTGTTCGACCGCGATGAGTCGAGGGAACTGCTGAACTCCAGGCTCGGCGACCGCCGCGTCGCGGACGGGCGGGAGGCCGCCGAGCGGATCGCCGCCGCCTGCGGAGGCCTGCCGCTGGCCTTGGCGATGGTCGCGGCCCGGGCCGCGACCGAGCCGCGCTTCCCGCTGGGCGTCTTCGCCGACCGCCTGCAGGAGGACCCGCTGGAGGAGTTCGGCTCCGACGACCCCGGCGGCGACGTCCGGACCGTCCTGTCCTGGTCCTACCGGGAGCTGACCCCCGAGGCGGCGCGGCTGTTCCGGCTGATGGGCCTGCACCCCGGCCCGAGCCTCTCGGCGGAGGCCGCGGCGAGCATGAGCGCGCTGCCGCTGCGCCGCGCCCGGGCGCTCCTGCGCGAACTGGCCGCCGTGCACCTGGTGGCCGAGCCCTCGCCCGGCCGATACGCCGCCCATGACCTGCTGGCCGCCTACGCGCTGGAGAAGACCGAGGCCGTGGACGGCGAATCCGACCGCGCCGCCGCGGTCCGGCGCCTCCTCGACCACTGCCTGGGAACGGCGCTGAAGGCCTCGGCGCTGCTCGATCCGCCCCGGCGCCCGCCCCCGGCGCCGGCGCCCGACCGGGACGCGCCGCCCGCACCGCTCGACGGGCCCGACGAGGCGCTGGACTGGGTGCGCACGGAGCTGCCGGCCCTCACGGCCCTGGCGGAGCGCGCCGAGGAGGACGGCATGGACGCCTACGCGGCGGCCCTGGGGTGGGCTCTGACCGCTCCGCTCCAGCGGCTCGCCCGGTGGGACATCGGCCTGGCCCTCCAGCGCCGGGTGGCGAGGGCCGCGCGGCGCTCGGCCCTCCGCGAGTACGGGATCGACGCCGAGACCGACACCGCCGCGTTCCTGTTCTCCTCGGGCGACTTCGACGCCGCGCAGCGGCACCTGGAACGGGCCGCGGAGCTGTGCGATCCCGGACGCGACCAGTGGCGGATGGCCCGTATCGGCTACCGGGGCGCGGTGGTCCTCAACGAGGTCGGCAGGCATGAGGAGGCGCTGAAGCACGCAGAGGACGCGCACAGGCTGTTCGAGGAGATCGGGGACGACCACGGCCGGGCCGACGCCCTCAACGCGATGGGCTGGCTCCACGCCGAACTGGGCCGCCTCGACGAGGCCATGGAGCGGTGCCGGGAGTCCCTGTCGCTGAGCGAGGAGATCGGCGCGCACTCCACCGAGGCGTCCGTGATCGACACCATCGGGCACGTGCTGCGGCTCCAGGGCCGCGGCCGCGAGGCCGCGGACGCCTTCCGGCGGGCCGCCGAGGTGAGCCGGCGCATCGGCTTCCGCTCCAACCGGGTCTCGTCGCTGGAGCACCTGGGCGAGACGCTGCATGCGCTCGGCGATGACGCCCTCGCCCGCGAGGCGTGGCAGGAGGCGCTGGCGATGGCGGAGGACACCCGCGAATACCTGGCCGACCGCATCCGCGCCAAACTCGCCGGACTCGGATGAGGGCTCATTCCGCGGGCCCGCCCGAGCAGGCCCCGCGCGCACCGGGGGCCGCCGCCCTCCCCTCCAGCGAAAAGACCCGGTCGCACGAGTCCGCCTCGCTCTCCCGGTGGGTGATGAGCAGGAGCGTCCTGCCGGCGGCGGCCCTGTGCAGCGCCTCCAGCACTTGCGCGGCGGTCGCCGCGTCGAGCGAGCTCGTCGGCTCGTCGACGACCAGCACCCGGCAGTCGTCCAGGAGCGCGCGGGCGAGCGCCAGGCGCTGGCGCTCCCCGCCGGACAGAGCGCGCCCGCCGTCTCCCACGGGCGTGTCGAGGCCCAGTTCGAGCGAGTCGACGAGGTGTCCGAGGCCGACGGAGCGCACCGCCCGCTCGATGTCGGCGTCCGATGCCCCGGGGGCGCCGAAGGCGAGGTTCTCCCGCAGCGAGCGGTCGAACAGGACGGGTTCCTGCGGTACCAGGGTGGCGATCCGGCGCAGGGCCTCCGGCGGGCAGGGCACGCCGTCGATGCCGACCTCGCCGCTGCCGGGAGGGATGAGGCCCGCGGCGATCAGGCCGAGAGTGGACTTGCCCGATCCGCTCGGACCGGTCAGCGCCGCCGACCCGCCGGGCTCGATCCGCAGATCGACGTCCGCGACCACCGGAAGCCCCCTCCCCGGGTAGGCGTGCGACTCCACCCGGACCTCCACGGACGGCGCAGGGCCGGGAGGCGCCGCGGCCCGTCCGCCGCCGGGTTCGTGCCGGGGGAGGTCGAGGTGGTCGAAGACCCGCTCGAAAACGGCCGCGGACACCTGGAGGCTTCCGCTGATCTTCAGCAGCGACCGGATCGGATCCGACAGCCGCATCTGCATGATCACCAGCACCAGGATCGTGCCGATCGTCAGCTCCGGGAAGTACGTTCCCCCGATCCAGTAGATCAGGGGCGGGACGCAGGCGAACGCCGCCGCGATCGTGCCCGTGGCCACCGCGCCCACGGCGGCCTGCCGGACCGAGACCTGCCGCAGGGTGTCGCAGCAGGCCGTGAACCTCGACCGCTGGGCGCCCTCCTGGAGCATCGTCCTGGCCAGGATGCGCCCCGGGGCCGACATGTCCTCGCCCAGGTGCTTCGTCATGGCCGCCAAGGACTCCTGGCGCCGCCGGGACAGGTCTCGGCGCCTGACGGCGAACCGGTTGTTCAACAGGCTCAGCAGGAAGGCGGAGGCGAGCGAGACCAGCGCCAGAGGCCGGCTCAGGAACAGCATGATCGTGAAGAACCCGACCAGGGTCGCGGCCGCCGTGAGGAACGTCTGCGCCGTGGACGTGATGAGGCGTTCGATGCTCCCGATGTCGCTGACCATCCGGGATTGGATCTCGGCGTGCCCGCGGCCGAAGAAGGCCGGCGGCTGCGGCGCGACGGCGTCGTAGACGTCGCGGCGGAGCCGCGCCAGCACCTGCTGCCCGATCCATGCGCTCAGAACCGCCTGAAGGCAGGAGACGACGCCGGCGAGCAGGCCGGCGCCGACCAGTCCCCCGCACAGCCACGCGAGGAGCACCGCGTCCCGCTGCGGAAGCGCCCGGTCGACGATCTGGAGCAGCAGCAGGGGGGCGGCGACGCCGAGTCCCACGTTCAGCAGGACCAGCACCGCCAAGCCGAGCACGTGCCAGCGGTGGCCCCGGAAGCGCGGCGCCATCCTCTTCAGCACGAACAGGGCGCCCCGCGGCCGGCGGGCCGCGGGCCTCCCGCCGCTCACCGGCCACCGGCCCTCGGCTCGGGAGCGAACCCCAAGGTCACCGTGAACAGGTGCCGCGATCCGCGCCCGGCGCACCGGAGCAGCCTGTCGACCTCGGGGCCGGTGCGCCCGAAGGCGCAGCCTTCGAGTCCGGCGGCCCGCCCCGACAGCCAGCACGCGTACCCCAGGGCCCCGGCCCGCACCAGCAGGCCGCCGTAGTGCTCGGCCGCGTTCGGGACCGGCCCGCCGGCGATCAGCACGGTGACCGGCGCCGGCGTGTAATCGCGTGCGAGGATCCGTGCCGCATCGGCGCACGCGCGCGCCGATCCCAGCGCCGTTCCCGTCCCGTACTCGCTGATCGCGGCGGACCGGCCGCCTTCGTTCACGGCGAGGTACAGCTCCAGGCCGTCGCCGCGGCCCGGATCCTCGCCGCAGGAGCGCACGGCCGACGCGACGACCCGGCCGAGCAGGTCCCGGGGAACGGGCCGGTCGTCGTATTCGCGGTGGGAGCGGCGGTCGCGCAGCGCCTCGGCCCACCGCTCCGCCGAAGCGTCCGGCCGCGGCGGGGCGGCGAGGCCGGACCGCCGCCGGTGACCGGAGCGGAGCAGCGACTCGACATCGGCCCGCACCGCCTCACGGGTGAACATCGGCATGCCCGCCTCCTCCCGCCGGCACCAGGGCCGCCACGGCTGCGATGCTTCGGCCCGCCCCTTCCAGGAGGACGGTGTCGTCGAGCTCGGGCTCCCAGCCCGAGGCGTATTCGACGGCCAGTCCGAGGGCGTGGGCGGCGACGCGGAGCTGCACGGCCGCGCAGCCGGCGTCCAGCCGGGCGAGCCTGAGGGCGAAGTCGCCGTACTTCACGGCGATGCGGTGGTGATCGCTGACCAGCATCACCAGGCAGGGGCGGGCGGGCACCTCCCGGTCGAACCCGACCATGCCGCCGAGGTCGACCGGGAAGGGCGCGGCGGCCAGCAGCTCGTGCGACCGGTCCATGTACTTGAAGAGGTTCCCGGGCAGCCCGGGAACGCCGTCCGGGAGCAGTGCGTAAGCCTCGACCGATCCGAGGTCGCCGCCCGAGGGCGCCCAGCGCGACCGGTCTCCGGGGCCGCCGGACCGCCGGAAGCCGACGGTCCGGTTCAGCAGGACGCCCACCGTGTCCGGGCCGGGCCGCGGGCTCCCCCCGGCCGGGTCCCCGGCACGCCGGCCTGCGGGCGCCCCGCTCTGGGCGAGCGCGATACGCGGGTGCGTGGCGTGCGGTTCCCGGGTGTCCCGGAGGCCTTCGACCTGCCTTCTGCGCTGCACCGATTCGGCTTGGACGGGGGACATCGGCGCCGGGGGGAGCGAGCAGGCCAGCTCGTAGGCGTCCACGGCCGCATCGGCCCCGGTCCAGTCCGGGCACGGCTCGGCCCGGCACTCAGGGCAGTCGAGGTAGGGGGTGACCACGTGGGCGCCGCCGCTCCACGACTCCAGGTCGATGTGGCGCATCTCGTAGCGGCCGAGCGCATCGGCCGACCGGGTCAGGAACGCCGTGATCTCGTGGGCGGCGAACCCGCAGACGAGGTCCGCGGTGGCGGGGTCGAGGGCGGAAGGGGCCGGTGCCTCCCATCCGGCCTCCCTCCGGCTGCGGGCCAGGCACCGGGGGCAGTTCGGGGAGTCCGCCGTGACGTAGGGCCCGATCTCGATCCGGGAGGCCGCGAACCCGATGCGGAGCAGCGGCACCGACAGGTCGGCGGCGAGCCCGCGCGCGGTTCCGGGGGAGTGGGACGGGTCGGCGTCGATGTCGACGAGCAGCGCAGCCTCGCGGTCGGACCCGCTCCGTCCGCGGGCTCCGCGGTGCCGTTCCGCCCGCACACCGCTCTGCTCCAGGAGCCTCCTCAGCGGGGCGGTGAGGGCGTCCGGCCCGACCAGGAGCACTTCGCCGCGGCGAAGGGCGCGCATCAGCGATCCGAAGCCGTCGTGGGCTCCCAGCCGGTGCCGGTTGGCCGCGTAGAAGGCCGCCGCCTCGGCCGGGAGCGCGGCGGGCGGCGGCGGGCCGGGGTCGGTCTCCAGCAGCATCCGGTCGTCGAGCAGGCGGAGCACGGTCTCGACGCTCCGTCGCCCCATGCCGGAGCGGGCCGCGAGCTCGTCCACCGTGCGCGTCCCGTCGAGCAGCGGCAGCAGCCTCGAGGCGGCGGCCTGGGCCGCGGCGCCCTTGAGCACCGTGCGCCGGGAGCCGGAGGCGATGATGACCCGGTCGTCGGTCCGGACGATGTCGGCGCCGCCGCTCAAGCGGGGCGCCCGCGGTGCGGCGCGGTCCGTGTGCGGGCTCACGGGTTCCTCCACTGTTCCGGTGCCGCCGAGGGCCGCAGCCCGCACCCGGGGCAGCCGTGGACGCCCATGACCGGGTGGGCGGTGACCGGTGCGGCGCCGTGCAGCCCGAAGGAGAGCACCGGCGCCCGGTGCGGGGTGCGGGGCCGGGCGGCGGTGAGCCTGGTGGCGATCCCGGCCGCCTGCCGGACATGGGCGGGGAGGAACGCGGTCCGCCGGGTCGCCGAGGCATCGACCTCCTCGGTCGTGCGCCGGTGCGGGTCGTGCTGGCGCACGCGGGCCTGCATGCAGCGGTAGCACGCCTCCGACCCCGGGCCGATCACCGGGCCGATGTCGATCCTCGTCTGCCGGAGCACCACCGGAAGCCACGGCACGTCCTCGGCCGCGGCCAGGTCGTTGATCGCGGTCAGCTCGGTGCGCCGAGCGGAGCCGGCCACCACGAGCAGCCCCGGATGCGGGCGTGCGATCGGTGCCCTGAGGGCGTCGGGGTCGACCAGGGCCGCGCGCCGGTGGGTGAGGAGGCGGCGGGCCACCGCGGCCCCGAACTCATCGACCGGAACGAGCCGGTGCTCCGTCATGCGAACGGCTGCGGCCACGGGTTGAGCCCTTTCTCGTCGTGTGCCTCGTATCCCATTCGCCGCGGCGCTTCGAACAGGCGGCGATGGGCCTTGAACTGCGCGAACGGGTCGAGGCTCATGGGCTGCAGGTCGGGGACGACGACGTTGACGCACGTCAGCCCGACCGATTCGAGTTCTTTCGGGGTCCGGTCGACGCGGACCGCCCGCGCCCCGATCCCGTGGAGCCCGTCCACCACGGTCCGGAGGGCGGCGCCGGGGGAGGAGGGCAGAGGCGCGCGGGCCCGGCGGGGGCGCTCCCCGGCTCCGTCGAGGAGGAAGTCGAAGGCCCTGCGCCGGCTCTGCCGGCCCATGTAGACCGCTCCGTCCTCGATTCCGCGGAAGTCCTCGATCCTCTCGACGTCCCCTCCGCGCGCCCGCACTATGGCCATGACCGACACGGCCTCCTGCAGCGCCTTCTCCGCGGCCCGGGCCGTGTCCCGTTCGGCGGAGGCCCCGACGATCCGCGCGCAGAGCGGGTCGTGCGCCGATGAGAGCAGGCAGTAGACCGCGGGGACGCCGAGGTCCGAGGTCGCGTCGAACAGGTGCGCCGAGACGAACCGCCGCTCCAGCCACTCCAGGAGCCCGGTGACCGAGGGCGAGCGGGCGGAGTCGTCCGCCGGCGGCAAGGGCATGCGCTGCAACCAGGTCAGGCCGACGCCGTCGCGCTCGACCACTTCGAGCAGCCCGCGGAGCACCGCTTCGACCGGGTCGGTGTGCACGGCGTATCCGGTGGAGACGGGGTAGGCGAACCGCTCTGAAGGGGTCTTGTGCGCCAACCGGTACGTGGCCATCGCCGCGGGGACCCAGGTGTCGAGCCCCGAGTGGAGGTCGGTCCCGCGTACCCAGCGGATGGGCGCCTCCGGGTCGAACGGCCTGAGGGGGCAGCGCGGATCGGCGTATTCCGCCGCCGAGCATTGAGGGAACCGCCACGGCTCGAGGAAGGCGGGATCGCCCCGGACCTCGCTGCCGGACGCGCTGATCCGCTCCTCGCCGAGGATGTCGGCGGCGGCGTACCGTTCGGCGCCCTCGGCGATCGCCTTGAGCCTGGCGAGCTCGGCCGACCCCGACGACCGTCCACCGCCCAGGACCGGGGCGTCCGTTTCCGACGGCGGCGGATCTCCGGCGTCGCTGACGAAGCCGGCCAGGTCGGCGGGCCCCCAGAAGCCGCGCTCGCGGACCGAGGAGAGCACCCCGAAGGGGGAGACGAGGTCGCTGAGCGGACGTCGCGCACTCACGGTTCGGCCTCCTTCCGAGTCTCCCGGCACGGATACCGTTCAGGGCCCCGCCGCCGTCCTCGGCGGAGCCCAACACTGCGGTCTCTAGTCATGCCTGCAGTGGGTGACGTCGCACCCCAGCGTGCACCCGGAGCAGTGGCGAGGATCCATGTTGCCGTCCGGGGTCATCTCGGCGTCCTGGTCCTCCACCTCCAGGTCGAATCCCGGGTCATCGTTGTCCATGCCGTCCTCCTCTCGTCGCGCGGCCGGCGGCCTCGGTCGGCCGGGTTCCGGCGATGGAGACGAGTGTCATCGGGCATTGCACGGAACCTGCACGATTTCTGCACAGTCCCCTCGGCGAGCACGGCGGCCGGGAACGCCCCCTCCCGCGCGATCGGCCCGGCGCCGCGCCGGCGGCCGTGCGGGCGGGGGGCGGCCACCGCGGCCGCTTCCCGGCGACCGCCCGGCCGGACGAGCAGCTCACCGAAGGGCGGGCGGCCCCCTCGGCCGGCCGATCCTCGCGGCCGGGCGGTGCGCCTACATGCGCACCGTCCGAGCCGTAGGGCGGGGGGCGGCACGGCCGGCCGCCCCCCGCCCGCTTCTCATGCCGGGACGGATCAGGGTCGGACCGCGCCGACGAAGTGCTGGTCCCAGTAGTCGGCGAGGTCGACCACGGAGACGGTCTTCCCGCTGCTGGGGGCGTGGACCATCTTGCCGTCGCCGGCGTACATGCCGTTGTGGCCCAGGTCGTCGAAGAAGAACATGATGTCGCCGGGCCGGAGGTCCTCCTGGGAGACCTTGTTCGCCATCTCGAACTGGGCATAGGTGGTGCGGGGGATGCCGACCCCGGCGGACCCCCAGGCGGCCTGCATCAGGCCGGAGCAGTCGTAGCCGTCGGGGCCGGTGCCGCCCCAGAGGTAGGGGGTGCCGATCTTGCCGTAGGCGAAGTCCAGAGCCGCGCGGGCGCTGCCGGAGGCCGAGCCGGAGTATCCGCCGGCACCGCCCTCCGCGGCCGTCCCGGCGACCGGGTTCTCGCCCTCGAACCCGGCGAGCAGCTCCTCCTGCTCGGCGAGCTTCTCCTCGACCTCCTCCTTCTGCTCCTTGAGGGCGTCCCGGGTCTCCTTCGCCTCGTCGCGCGCGTCCTCGGCCTCCTGCTTGAGGGCGATGAGGCGCGCACTGGAGTCGGTGAAGTCGTCGAGCCGCGCCCTCTGGTTCTCCGACAGGTAGGACATGTCGGCGGACTGCTCCAGGACGTCCTCGGGCCGCTCGACGCTGAGGACGATGCCGGGGGAGGCGGGGTCGCTGGACTTGTAGGCGGCCGACGCGAAGCCGGACACCTCGTCCCGCAGCCCCTCGTAGCGCTCCTCCTCGTCTCCGACCTGCTCGTCCAGTGCGTCGATGCGCTCCTCGGCGGCTTCGAGGTCCTCTTCCGCCTGGTTGTACTCCTGCACCAGGCCGCTCGACTCCTCGGTGAGTTCCTCGATCTCGGCCTCGACCTCCTCCTCGGTCGGCTCGGGCTCGGCGTGGGCGGTGCCGGCGGGAAGCAGCAGGCCCCCCGCGGCGAGGACGCTGAGACCCGCGAGGACGTGCTTTCCGGTGTTCTTGCCATCGGTCATGGAGGGTTCCGCTCCTTGCTGCTCGGATCAGACGGGGGGAGCGCGCCCCCGCGGCCCGGCCGGCCGCCGGGCGTCCGACCCCGCGCAGCGGACCCCGCGGCGAGCACGCGAACGGCGCACCCGCCCCCGGATTCGCATAGGGAGATCGGCCCGGCGAACGGCACGGCCGAGGATTCGGCCGTGCCGGGGCCGCGGAAGGCGCGATGGGGCCGGGCGTTCCCGGGCGCAGGGCGGGCGCCCCGCGCCACCGGTGGACGGCGGCGGGGTCCTGCCCCGCCGCCGCGAACGCGCCGGCCGGGCCCGTCTAGACCCGGATCACGCAGAGGGAGAGCAGCAGCCGCGCCCCGGACAGGGGGACCCGGCTCCGGCGGAGGAAGCGCACCCGCTCGCCGCCCGGCGGCGGGCCCGACCACACCATCGAGAGCGGCAGCAGCCCGAGGACCACCGCCATGGCCGGCTTGACCGCACCGGTCCGCTGGTCGGCCCCCACCAGCCCGCCGTCGTCGCAGTGGGCGTCTCCGAGGTGCCCATGATCCCCGCCGGCCACCACCGCCTCCGCGACGGTGGCCGCCCCCTGCTCGGGCAGGACCGGAGTGCTCTCGACATGGCAGAGGAAGAGGAAGAGGAAGGCGCCGGCCAGCACCACCGGCGGCAGCCCTCTTGCCCAGGGCTGCCGCAGCACTCTCGCGATCCGGCCGAACACGGCAAGAAGAATACACAGCACATGGGAATCAGCCGGGCCGGGGCGGGGTCCGCCCTGCGCGGCCCCGAGGCCGCGGGGCGGAGCGGAACCGGGAGGCCGGGCGCAGGGCGCCCAGTGGCCGTCCTCGTCCGATCGGCCTCGTGCCGGTGGCCGCGTCCGATCCCGGCCGGCGCCGGAGGCGCCCGCCGGGTGACCGGTGGAACCGCGGGGGAGCACCCCCGAAGAATGGTACCGACCGGTTCCGTTTCAGTGTTCGCGCTGTTAGGGTGGGGCCATGCCGACGCACGCTCGCGAACGCCTGATCGCCGCCGCGGAGAAGCTCTTCTACAGCGATGGGATCCACGCGGTCGGCGTGGACCGGCTGCTGTCCGCCTCAGGGATCGGCCGGGCCTCCTTCTACCGCCACTTCACCAGCAAGGACGATCTCGTCGTAGAGATCATCGAACGGTACGACCGCCGCTGGCGGGACGCGCTCGAAGAGGCGGTGCGGGCGCAGTCCGGAGATCCGCTCGCGGTCTTCGACGCGCTCGGCGCGCAGTTCGCGGCGCCGGAGTTCCGCGGCTGCGCCTCCATTAACGCGATGGTGGAGGTGGCGGACCCGGAATCCCGGGCCTACCAGGTCGCGGTCCGGCACAAGCACCTGGTGATCGCCTTCCTGAGCGGCCTGCTGAAGGAGGCCGGCGTCGACGGGCACGAGGCGATGGCGCAGCGGTTCATGATGCTCATGGACGGGGCCACGGTGACCGCGCTGCGCGAGCGGGACCCCTCCCCGGCCCGGGACTCCAAGGAGATCGCGCGGGGGCTGATGGAACGGCCGCCCGGCGACGGGCCGGAGGCCCCGGCGGCGCCGGCCCGCTCGGGTGCCGGAGCGGGCCGCACTGGAGAAAGGAGGGACGGGCCGGAATGAGGCGCTACGCGCAGATCGCGTTCACCGAAGCGGTGCGCGAAGTCCAGGAAGAGGAGGGCAGCCGCAGAGCGGCGGGCCGATTGGCCTTCGGAGCCGAGGAGCCCGACCCCCTCGGGCCGCACGAGGCCGCGTTCATCGCCGAGCGGGACGGCTTCTACTTCGCCACGGCCGGCGAAACGGGCTGGCCCTACGTGCAGTTCCGCGGCGGTCCCCCCGGGTTCGTCCACGTCGTCGACGAGAGCACCCTGGCCTACGCCGACGTGCGCGGCAACCGCCAGTACATCTCCAACGGCAACCTGCGCGCCAACGACCGCGCCTCGCTGTTCTTCATGGACTATCCGGCGCAGACCCGGCTCAAGGTGTTCGGGCGCGCCGCGGTCCGCTCCCTGGACGAGGAGCCCGGGCTGGCGGAGCGGGTGTGCGCCCGGAGGACCGACGGCCGGGTCGAGCGGCTGGTGGTCGTCAGGGTCGAGGCCTACAGCTGGAACTGCGCCCAGCACATCCCGCAGCGGTTCACCCGCGCCGACCTGGAACCCCTCCTGACCGAGATCAGGTCCCTGCGCAGCGACAAGGCGGCGCTGGAATCCGAGGTGGCGGCATTGCGCAGGACCCTCGGCACGCGCGGCGGCCGGGGGACGGCCGACCCCGTCGGCTGAGCCGGGGCGCGCCCCGACCCCGGGCGGGCCCGGCCGCGGATCCGGCTACAGGTCCGCCTGGACCTCTTCCAGGACGGCCTCAGGACGGTCGAACAGGAAGCCGTGCCCCCCGGGAAAGGCCGCGACGCGGAACTCCGATGCGGTGTGCTTCGCCCACCTCTCGGCGCGCTCGCCGTCGACGTAGGGGTCGTCGGAGGAGAGCAGGAAGGTGATGGGCACGGGGACCTGCGCGTCCGGCGGGCACCGGTAGGTCGCGTTGGCGCGGAAGTCGTGCCGGAGCACCGACAGGATCGACTCGCGGAACGCGGGGCGGTCCAGCAGCCGCTGCGGGACGGCGCCGGTTCTGCGCAGCTCGGCGACGATGTCGTCATCGCCGGCGGGCGGGGGGAGCCCCAGGCCGTCGGCGGGGGCGGGCCGACCGGACACCACCAGCCGGGTGAGCCCGCCGGCGCCGCTCAGCCCCAGGGCCGTCTCGAAGGCCACGGCCGCCCCCAGGCTGTGCCCGAACACGATCAGCGGCCGCCGGCCCGCCCGCGGCCGCGCGGCGGCGAGCGCGGCGGCGATCTCCCGGACGTCGCCCGCGGCCGGCTCCCCCTTCCGGTCGCGCCGCCCCGGGTACTGGGCCGCCAGCCCTTCGACACCGGGCGCCAGCCGCCGGGCCAGCGCGGTGAACGCGTCGGCGGACGCGCCGGCGTGCGGGCAGAACAGGACCCGGGCCCGCGGTTCCGCCTCCGGTTTCAGGCACCGGACCCAGAGGTCCGGCCGCTGGGCGGGAACCTCCGCCATGTCGCTCATGTCGCTCTCCTCTCGTCGTCGTGGTCGGTTCCGGGCCCGGGCGGCGCCGCCCGGGCCTGCGCGAGCAGGGCGGCCTCCGCGGCCTCCGCGGCCGGCGCGCGCAGGCCGGACGCGGGCAAGGGCGGCCCCGGAGGGGCGCCGCCGGCGATTCCCAGCGCGACCGCCACCACCAGCCCGCCCTTGTGCGCGATGGACACCTGGACCCCGCTGAGCCCCAGCGCGGCGGCGCGCTCGGCGGCGGGCCCGGTCAACCGGACCTCCGGAGCCCCCGAGCGGCCGCGCAGGACGGACACATGGCAGGGGCGCACCCCTCCGGCGAACCCGCAGCCGAGCACCTTCGCCACCGACTCCTTGCAGGCGAACCGGCCGGCGAGGAACTCGCGGGCGCGTTCGGCGCCGTGCCTGCGGGCCTCGGCCAGCTCCGCCCCGGAGTAGGCGTAGCGGCGGAACCAGTCGCGCCGGAGCAGGCCGTTCAGCTCTCCGACGCCCAGGACGTCGACGCCGATCCGGACCACCGGCGCTCAGTCCCCGGGGGAGGAGCGGAACACGGCGAGATGGCCGCGCCCCGACCCGGGGTCCCTGTCGCACAGCAGCACCGTGCGGTACTCCTCAGCCCAGGTGCGCAGGTTCTCCGCCAGGGCGAGCCAGATCCCGGTGCAGTGGGTGTCCGCCCGGGCGCGCACCCGGTCGGCGGCTCCGCCCCCGTCGTCGACCTCGTCGCCGTCGACCCCGGGGCCGAGCACGAGCAGCGTCCCCTCCGGGGACCCGGCGGCGAGCGCGGCCGCCCGCGGACCGGGCCGCTCCGACGGCGCGAACTCCTCGACGGCGCTGAGCACCGGCCCGCCGCCGGTGCCGAACTCCAGGAGCACCCCCGAGTCGACGAGCCCCTCCGCCGGCGCGTGCGGATGGGGGGAGGGCATCGTCGACTGCTCCAGCACCGCCACGGCGGCGGCCGTGCACCGCCCCGACCGCTGGAATCGGTCGACCAGGCGCAGCGCCGTGAACGGTCCGGACAGCCCCTGCTGCGAGATCCCGAAGGCGGTGGCGCCGCCGCCCAGCAGGGCGTCGAGACGGGGGGCGACGGCCGTGAACGGGTGCAGGTCGGGCAGGGCGTGGGTGAGGACGATCAGCCCCGGTGCGGGGCCGGGGGGCCGCACCGAGGCCAGCCGGTCGGCGAGGTCCCGGTGCGAGACGCGGGTCCCGGCGCGGACCCGCTCCGCGTCGACGGCGGTGCCGAACGGTGCGGCGAGGTCGCGGTAGAAGTCGGTCAGTTCATCGACGCCCGGGGCGGTCTCCCCCTCCGGGGAGACCACCGCGCAGGCGGACGTCAGCGAGGGCACCTCCATCACCTCACGCGTGCTCGGCGGCGGATCGGGCGGGGCCCCGCGACTCCAGGTAGGACGCGAGCGTGCCCACCGTGGCGAAGTCGTCCATGTCGATGTCCTCCGGGTCCACCTCGATCCCGGTGGCGTCCTCGAGGGCCATCAGCAGTTCGAGCACGGACGTGGAGTCCAGATGCAGCTCATCGAAGAGCCGGGTCTCCTCGGTGGCCTCCGGCACCTCGCGCTCCAGGACCGTGCCGAGAGCGTCGGTGATGGCGGCGGTGATCTCCTCGCGGGTCATGTGCGACTCCTCAGGGTGGTGGGTGTCCGGAACCGGGGTTCCGGTGTTCGTCGGTGTGGGATGCGGCGGATGCGCCTCCGCCTCCGGGCGGCGCGGGGGAGCGGCCGCCCGGCTCAGCCGCCGGAGGCCCTCCCCGCCGGGCCCGCGGTCCGCTCCTCCCCGGCGGTGAAGTCGACCAGCCGCTGCCGGGCGAGCAGGTCGTCCCCGCGGTCGGGGAGACGGACCAGGTGGGGGGTGCCGTCGTGCACCAGGACCTCGCCGGGGAAGCCGTGGCTCAGGAAGAGCCCCGGCGAGGCGCTCGGCCCGTAGGCCCCCGAGCGCTCGACCCCGAGCAGGTCCCCGGGGGCGACGGGAGGCAGCACGACGCGCCTGCCCAGGACGTCGTTGGGCGTGCAGAGGGGGCCGGTGACGGTGTACGTGCCGGTCTCGCCGGGGCGCCGGGGGCTCAGCATCCGCATGGGGAAGTTGCGCTTGACGAAGCTGCCGATGCCGACGGCGGCCATGTGGTGGTTGGTGCCTCCGTCGGCCACCACGAACCGCTCCCCCATGGACTCCTTCACGTAGAGCGCCCGCACCATGTAGACGCCGCATGTCGCGGTCAGGTAGCGGCCCAGCTCGTTGATCAGCCGGCAGCCCGGGTGGTCCCGGAGGAAGCCCCGGGCGGCCCGGTTGATCCCCGACGCGAGCGTGTCGGGGTCCGGATCGGTCTCATTGTCGAAGTAGGCGACGCCGAACCCGCCGCCGAAGTCCACCGCCTTCAGCTCGATGCCCAGGACCTCGGCCAGTTCGGCCGCGGTGCCGAGGATCTGCTCGGTGTTGTGCACGATGTCCTCGGCGTCGAGGAACCGGGTGCCCATGTAGACGTGGAACCCCTGCACGCGGGCGCGGCGCAGCCCGGCGATCGGTCCTCCGGCGGTGCGCAGGGCCCCTGCGTCGATGCCGAACTGCCGGGGCTTGCCGCCCATCGCCAGCCCCGAGCCCTTGGTGTGGAACTCCGGGTTGACCCGCAGCAGCACGGGCACCTCCCGGTCGCCGGACCCGGCGGCGATCCGGTCGAGTTCGCGGAGCTCCTCCAGGGACTCGCAGACCACGGCGCCCACTCCGGCCCGTACGCACTCCTCCAGTTCGCGCCGGGTCTTGCCGGGGCCGAGGTAGACGATGCGCTCCGGGGGGACGCCGGCCCACAGGGCGGTGCGCAGCTCCACCGCTGAGGAGACCTCCGCACCCGCCCCCAGTGAGGCGAGGTAGGAGCAGACGCTCACGTTCGGGTTGGCCTTCAGCGAATAGAGGATGTCGATCGCGGGGTCGAGGCGCTCGCGGAGGCCGTTGTAGACCGCCTCCAGCGCGTTCGCGTCGTAGACGAACAGAGGGGTGCCGAACGCCCGGGCGAGCTCGCTCGCCGGGACGCCCTGGACCCGCCATTCCTCTGCGGCGGGGGTGTCTTCCGCGGTGCCCTCGCGGGGCGTGTCCGCACGGGTCATCGGGCGGCCTCCTGGTCGGTGAGTCGGCCGAGCCGCTCGGCGAAGCGCCGGTCCAGCTCTGCGAGCCGCCCGCCGTCCGGGGCGAACAGGACCGTGTACAGGCGCCCCTCGGCGGGGCGGGCGGATCCGCCCTGCTCCGGGCCGTGGGCGTTGAGCGTCCCGAAGCAGGCGATGAGCGCGCCGCGGCCGTCCGCCGGCGGGACGGCCAGGCCGTCCAGGGCCTCCGTCAGCTCGGCGAAGCCGACGGGGCGGCGCGGACGCAGCGTGTAGTGCTTGGCCAGTGCCATGGAGCCGGGGCGGTGGAAGCGCTCCATCACCCGGCTCTGGTAGCTCGACATGTTCAACCGGGCGTTGATCTCCAGCACCGGGTACAGCAGGCCGTCCTCGCCGAGCAGCGCGTCGACCCCCACGGCGCCGAAGAAGCCGTCGGCGTGCAGCCGGCCGCCGAGCAGCTCGGCGGCGCGGCCGATCTCCTCGATGTGCGCGCAGCTCAGCCCGGCCGGGACCAGGTGCCCCTGGTGGACGCCGCCGGAGGTGAGCGCCTGCTTGACGAAGTCCAGCCGGGTGCGCCCGGCGCGGTCGATGGTGAACTGGTAGTTGAGGTCGAACCGCTTGGGGAGGAACCGCTCGACGACGACGTGCACGGCCGGATCGCCGGTGCGGGCGGCCCTGCGCTCCACCATCCGCACCAGGCCCTCGGCCCGCTTCCGGGAGTCGACGACCAGCAGGCCCTTGCCGGACACCCCGTAGGCGTCCTTGACGATGACCGGCGGGTCCTCGGCCGTGTCGGAGAGCAGCGCCGACCGGAGTCCGTCCGCGGTGGTGCAGCTGCGGCCCGGGACGGCCCGCAGCCCGAGCTCGTCGACCACCGCCCTGCTGTAGATCTTGCTGTTCACCCGCCGGGCGGTGGCGGCGTCCGGGGCGGCGGGTTTGAGGCCGGTCGCCGCGGCGATCTCCGCGATGCTCCGGGACATCCCCATCGGCATCAGGTGGGCGCCCCGGTCGGCCAGTTCGCGCAGCCGCCGCAGTACCGAGGGGGAGCCGAGCACCGCCCGGGCGGTGTCCGCGCCGTCGACGAGGATCTCCTGCGCGGGGGTGAGCCCGGCCTCCTCGAGGTGGCGGCGGTGGCCGGGGTCCAGCGGGGCCCCGAGGAGGAGGTGGTCCCCGGGGTCGGACAGCAGGGAGCCGAGCTGCTCCATGCGCTGCACGACGGGCGCGGCGGCGGCGCCCTGCGCGGCGGGCAGCCCGGGGAAGCCCTGTGCCCATTCGTGCTCCGCTTCGAAGTTGCAGAGCCAGACGAACTCCGCCTCGCGGTCGCCGACGAGGGCTTCCTTGAGTGCGGCGGTGGACGTGGCGGCGCCGCTCATGCCGCCTCCGTTCCGGACCGCCTGATCACCATGGCGCCGAAGGTGGCGCCGAGGCCGACGGAGGCCAGCACGTAGGGGCGGCCGGCCTTCAGGCGCCCCGCGTCGCGCAGTGTCGTGTAGTTGACGAAGACGTCCGAGGAGTAGCAGTGGCTCAGCCGGGGGACGTTGTCCAGGAACACCTGCTCGGGCGGGATCTCGAGCTCCTTGATCACGTGCCGCCAGGAGATCGTGTTGACGTTGTGCGGGATGACCAGGTCGACTTCGGCCGGTTCCAGGCCCGCTTCGGCCACCGCCTCGCGGATCACGTCGGCCAGTTCCGGCGCGTACACGGCCCCGAACCGCTTGATCCGGTCGTCGGTCATCAGCAGGCCGTCGGCGAACTCCCCGTGCACCCGGTCGACGTAGGACAGCACCGGGTCGCCGGGCCCGTCCAGGGTGAACAGGCAGGCCGCGGCGGCCTCGGCCATGATGGCGCTGTGCGGGATGAGCTGGATCCGGGGGGAGTAGGCGCGTTCGCCGGTGACCATGAGGCCGTAGCCGCCGGGGGCGCGCCGGCCGCGGTCGGCGCGCATCAGCTCGGCGGTGATGTCGATCGCGCCCATGCTGCTCACACAGGCCTGCTGGTTGACGGCGAAGGCCTCGGCGCCGTGCAGCCCGAGCGCGTCGCGGATGAGCGGTGCGGCGTCGAGGCCGGGCGGGGTGAGCATCTGCATGGTGTGCGCGAAGACGACGTAGTCGACGCGCCGGCCCTCGGGCAGTGCCTCCAGGGCGCGGCGGGCGGGCGGCAGGACGAGGTCGAGCAGGCCGCCGCCCGGTTCGTAGCGCAGCTCGTCCAGTCCGTAGATCTTGCGGAAGACGCCGATCTCGGTGGCCCGCAGGCCCAGCCGCCCGGCCAGGTCGTCGATCTTCACCCGGGAGGAGGGCAGGCCGGACTCGATCCGCTCGAGCGTGGCGGTCCCGGTCACCGCGGAACCTCCTGCCCGCCCGGAGCGGACGCCGCCAGGGCGGCGCCGACCAGCCAGTTCCGCGGTGCCCCCCGGGCGTCCCGGGGCGGAGGCGGGTAGGGCCAGCGCCCTTCCCCCGCGCCGGGCTCCCCGGGCTGCTTGAGGTCGCGCAGCGTCCAGCCGCAGCGGGCCAGGAACCCGGCGGGGTCGTCGGTCCCGAACAGCCACGGCGTGCCGTCGCCCGCGAGGGCGGCGAGGAACGGCTGGGTCATCGGGTGCTTCAGCAGCGACGCGCTCGTCATGTCGGTGGCCAGCAGGGATCCGGGCGCCGATGCCCGGGCCAGGTCCGACAGCAGGTCGGCCGCCTGCTTCTCCTCGAGGAAGAACAGCAGGCCCTCCGCCACCCACAGGGTCGGCAGGGAGGCGTCGAACCCGGCCCCGGCCAGCGGTGTGCGCCAGTCCTCTGCGAGGTCGGCGGGAACGGGAACGGTCCGCACCGCCGGCTCGGGGGCGAAGCCGCGCAGCCGCCGCCGCTTCTCCTCCAGCAGCGCGCCGTGGTCGATTTCGTAGACCACGGTCCCCTCCGGCCAGTCCAGCCGGTAGGAGCGCGTGTCCATGCCGCTGGCGACCATGGCGACCTGGCGGATGCCGCCGCCGGCCAGTGCCCGGGTGATCGAGTCGTCCATGTAGCGGGTCCGGACGGCGATGAACTCCGCCACCCCCGCACCCTTGTACCGCTCCAGCAGCTCGAACCCGCGGGGGGCGGCGAGGCGGCGCGCGTATTCGTCCGTGATCAGGCGGCCCGACGGGCGCTCGGATTCGAGCGCCCGCGCGGCGGCCGTCCACTGCGCGGTGTACGAGATCTCTTCCATGTCCGTCCTTCGCTGTGGTCCTCAGCCGGTCACGGGGGTGCGGCCGTCGAAGAAGGCCTTCCTGATGCTGTTCAGGGTCCGCAGGTCGTCGAGGTCGAGGGTGTCCATCGGGATCTCGGTGTCGGCGGCCTGCTCGATGGTGAAGATGAACTCGACGAAGGAGAGGGAGTCGACGAGGCGGTTCTCGACCAGGTCCTCGTCGGCGCCCACGCTCTCGCGCTCCGGGTTCTTCGCCAGAATCCAGGCGGTGACCTCGTCGAACGCCGTGGTCGGAGTTTCGGGCATGACGTTCCTCCTAGGGGCGGGGGGCAGGGCGGCGCACGTGCGCCGCCCGCGGCTCTCGGCCGCGCCGGCCGGGGCGCGGGCGGGCGAGGGGAAGAAGGGCTAGGCGATCGGCTGCCGCCGCGGGCCTTCTCCGGCCGGAGCGGCGACCGCCGCGGCGACCGCGATCGCGTAGTCGCCGTCGTGCGTGATGCTCACGGAGATGGGGCCGTCGATCCCCGCATCGCGGGCATGGTCGCGGGCGGCCCCCTCCAACTCGACCTCGGGCCAGGAGCGTTGCGGCGCCGAGATCCTGATCAGGGTCCAGGGAAGGACGGTGTCCTCCCGGAGGAAGAGCTTGAAAACGGCTTCCTTGGCGGCGAGGCGCCCGGCCAGCGCGGACACGTCGATCAGCCCTCCGCGCCGGCATTCGTCGAGTTCGTCCGGGCGCACCATGCGCTCCAGGGCGGTCCTTCCGCCGCCGTCCAGCATCCGCCGGACCCGGGCCAGCGGGACGAGGTCCACCCCCACTCTGCTCGGCACCGGGGTCACTCCGGTCCCGGGGAGGCGGACCGGACCGCCTCGGCCGCCTTCTCCGCGTTGCCGTACCGGGTGAGGAGCACGCTCGCCCAGCGTTCGAGCCCGAAGGCGACGCAGCCGGTGAAGGCGTTCGCGCCGTCGCCGGTGGTGATCCCGCACCGCTCTCCGAAGAAGTTCCGGTGGACGTTGACCGAGGCGATGGCCAGGTCGTCGACGATGAACTCCCGCTTGACCTCCTGGAGCCGCTGCATCACGGCGCGCCCGCCCTCCCGGTCGAAGAAGGGGTCGGTCGCGGCCGCGGAGCGGGCCTCCAGGTCCAGGGCGTCGAGGAACGCGGCGATGCGCCCGGTGAACGCCGCAAGGATCCGGGAGACGTGTTCGGAGTCGCCGAGCGGGACCACCTCCCGCATCTGGAAGCCGAGCAGCCTGCGCAGCCCGTCGAAGTACTCCTCGTTGCGGAAGCAGCGGTTGACCAGGGTGACCAGGGTCGAGGAGGGGATCCGCCGGTCCTCGAAGTAGAGGTAGGCGCCGAAGCAGGCGGCGGTGGGCAGGCCCAGGTGCGCCCCGGCCAGCCGGTCGGAGGGGAGCCGGTGCCCTTCGGGCCTGCTCCGCTCCGGGTCCGCGAGCGGGCCGGCGACCAGGGCCAGGTGCGGGAAATTGTCGTAGACGTCGAACTTCTCCAGGTCCTCGACCGGGTAGACCGGGGGGACCGATATCTGCTCCGCCCCCGCTTCGAGCGCCCATCCGGTGAAAGTCGCGTCCAGTTCTCGGATCAGTTCCGTGTGGTCGGGATCGAAGATCGCAAGTCCGCTGGATATTCTGTTCGCCATGATCGCTCCGGGATCTTCAGTTGCTCGCTGAAAATGCGGACAGGTCGCGGTCGCCGAGGAGCCCGGTCTTGGTCAGGAAGGAGAAGGTCTTCCGGAACACCTGCTGCTCGAACTCTTTCCTTCTGGGATCGTTCAGCAGCCGGCGCCGGAATTCGAGCGGGTTCTCGATTCCGGCGTCGCGGTACACCTGGGGACTGTACAGCGACTCGAAGCTGAAACTCATGTACCGTTTCAGGTAGTCGCTGACCTGGGTGATCTCTTCTTCGGTCGCGGTCTTCCTGAAGTCCTCGAAGAGGACGGAGACGAGTTCCCGACCGAAGGCGATGTGGCGTGACTCGTCCTGGTGGTGGATCCGGTTGACCTGCCGGATCGTTTCGTGCAGGTTCCGATCCAGGGCCATTTTGGAGTTGAAATGGTCGACGAGTTCCTCGAAGATCAATATCCTGCAGAATACGAGAAGACTCTCGGCGTTGTTCGGAGGAATGGTCTCCGCGCCGCCGCGGGGCTGCGTGTATATCTTTCCGCCATAGCGGAGGCAGAACTCGGCGAAGAACCACATGTGTTCGTTCTCTTCGCCGATGAAGTGGTGGAAGAATTCCGACGGGGTCCGGAAGTCCGCGGTGTGGATTCGCTTCGTGACCTCGATGAGCAGCTCGCGGATTCCGTGGACGTTGAGGCTGTAGAAGTTGACGCTTTCGTGGCGGGAGAGGGCGTGGAGTCGTTCGGCCGGCAGCTCGTCGGCAATGGGGGTTCCGTATGTCGTGGTCAGCTCGGGAGTCATCCACCACATTTCGGCGGGAAGCTCGTCGGGCCATTCGAATACCCGGTACGGGTTGTAGTAGTCCTCGATGGACTTCTCGTTCAGGCGGTCCAGGATGGTCTTCAGCCGCTCGCTCTCATCGATCAACCTGCTCACCATGGCAGACGCTCCCTGCTTCGCGCGGGTGGTATTCGATCTTCGATCGACCGGGGCGGGACGGCTCTCGCGGGTTTGCGTTCGAGCAAACCTCGGCGTGCGATGTCCCGCGCAGCCGTGTTCTTTTTACGCGACCGTACAGGGGAAGTAAAGGGCCCTTCGACCAGAGATGATCACTGTCGGTAACGAAAAATGATCTTTTGGTGATGTGGAGTATCAGGGGTGTGGGTCGGCTATGCGGAGGTCAGGTCGAAGATGATCAAAAAACGAGGTCAAGGGTGAGGGGAGTCGGATTTTCGCCTGGTCACTTTTCGTGGTTCCGGGGCCGGATCGGGTCATTCTATTGACGATTCAAGGATTCTCTGACTCGGGAATGCGAGTCTTTCTCACGTGTTATCGAGCGTGAGTTTTCGCGGTGAGTTCGAAGGGGTGTGGTCCGCTGTTCATTGAGAGGAAAGCAGTTGAGGAAACGCATTTCGGGTCCGTATGGAAGGAATGCGGAAATGCGTGTGGCCCCCGATCCGCGGATCGGGGGCCACACGCATTTCCGCTCTGCGGGGCCGGCGGGCCCGGCCGGCCCGGCCGGGCCCGCTTATACGGGCCGGGGGCCGGGGGCAGGGGCTTCCGGCTGCTCGAGGGCCTCTCCGCCGCCCTCGTCGCCCGCCCGGGCCGGACCGCGCCGGGAGACGGCGTGGGCGAGTTCGGACATGAGCAGGGCGGCGAGGGCGATGCCGGCCGCGATGAGGGTCAGCTTCCCGGCCCCGACCAGCACGATCCCGGCACCGCCGAGCACGCCCGACATCGTGATGCCGAGGTAGAGGATCGCGGCGTTCAGGGAGATCAGGACGGACGCGGACTCGGGCTTCAGGGTGATGAGGCGGTGCTGCTGCGGCGCGGTGATCGCGAATGCGGCGAAGCCGTAGAGGACCACCATGAGCACGGCCGCGGGGTACAGCGTGGTCGCCAGCGGGATGAGGAGCAGGGTGGCGGCCAGCCAGACCAGGGCGCCCGCCACGACGCGCCGGCTGCCGACGCGGTCGGCCAGCGAGCCCGCGGCGTAGTTGGCGAGCGTGCCGACGATGCCGACCAGCGACATCAGGACGGCGAGGCGGACGCTGTCGCCGCCGGTGGCCGGGGCGAACACGGCCGAGATGTAGGTGTAGGGGATGTAGACGGCGGTGAACGCGAGCAGGGTGGTCACCAGGATCATCACCACCCGGCGGTCGGCCAGCGGGGTGAGCCGGGCGCGCAGCGTCTCGGGGGCGGGGGCGTTCACGTTCTTGGGCACCAGCACGGCCAGCCCCGCCATCGCGAGCAGGGCCAGGGCGGCGACGAAGAGCACCGCGCTGCGCCAGCCGAGCATTCCGCCCAGGACGGTGCCGATGGGGGCTCCGAGGGCCGTCGCGGCGGTCAGGCCGGTGGTGACGAGGGCGATGGCGCGCCCGCGCCATTCCGGGGCGACCAGGGCCGATGCGGTCACCGAGGCGGTCGGGATGAACAGGCCGGCCCCCGCCGCCGCCACCATCTGGGCGAGGAGGAGCACGGTGAAGTCGGGGGCGAGCGCGGTGCCGACGTTGCCGGCGAGGTAGACGGCGGCCGCGGCGAGCAGCACCCGCCGCCGGGGGAGGCCGGCGGTCGCGGTGGCCAGGACCGGGGCCAGCACCGCGCAGGTCAGCGCGAACACGGTGACGACCTGCCCGGCCGTGGGGACCGTGACGTCGAGTGAGGCGGAGAGCTGGGGGAGCAGGCCGGCGAGCACGAATTCGCAGGTGCCGATGGCGAAGGTGCCGAACGCCAGTATCAGGACGCTCCACCGCGGCCGCGCGTGGGCCGCTGAATCCGCAGCGGATCGGTCTCCGAGCATTCGCTATCCGTTCCTTTCCCCGGCCGGCCCTGCCGGCCGGCGGTGTCGGTCGTCAGGCGTTCGATGCGGAGCCCCGAGGGGGCCGCTCTCGTCCGCCGGCCCGCGCGCCCTGAAACGGAACCGATCGGTACCGTTTTCGATCAACAGGAACGGTACCGATCGGTTCCGTTCTGTGTCAAGGGGTGAGCGTGCGGATGCGGCGGGAAGCGGGCGGCCCCCGGCGGAGCCCCGGATCCGGGCGGAGGCCGGGGAGGAAGGGCCCGGCCGCCGGGATCAGAGGTCGATGGAGACCGAGTAGGCCGAGAGCCAGCCGTTCAGCCCGAGCACCGTCTCCAGGTTCATCCGGTCGTACTTGCGGCTGGTGTCGCCCAGGGGAGTGTCCAGCAGCGCCCGTACCGCGGAGGCGTCCAGCAGGGGGAGCACCGGCGAGTCCGGATCCGCCAGCACCGCCGCGGCCTCCGCCCGCAGGGCGCCTTCGTAGCCGGGGTCCTGGGTGGTGGGGTAGGGGCTCTTCACGCGGTTCAGGATCGACTCCGGGAGCAGGTCCGACACCGCCGCGCGGAGCAGGCTCTTCTCCCGCCCGTCGAAGGACTTCATCTCCCAGGGGACGTTGTAGGCGTACTCCACCAGGCGGTGGTCGCAGAAGGGCACCCGCACCTCCAGGCCCACCGCCATGCTCATCCGGTCCTTCCGGTCCAGGAGCGCCTGGTTGAACCGGGTCAGGTTGAGGTGGGTGAGGCGGCGCATCAGGCGCTCCTGCTCGCCGTCCCCGGGCAGCACCGGCGCCTCCGCCATCGCCTGCGCGTGGCTGTCGCGGAGGAAGCCGGCCATGTCGAGCTTCTCCAGCAGGGACGGGGAGAACAGGCCCTTTCCGTCGAACAGTGCCCTGGTGGGCGAGGCGAGCCAGGGGAAGGTGTCGGCCTTCAGGGCCTCCGGGGTGTGGAACCAGGGGTACCCGCCGAAGACCTCGTCGGCCGACTCCCCGGAGAGGGCGACCGTGGACTCCTTCCTGATCTCCTGGAACAGCCGGTACAGCGACGGCCACATGTCGCCCCAGTAGGTCGGGGGCAGGTCCGCGGCCCGGAGCACCGCGGCGCGCAGCTCCGGGTCGGCGAGCTCTCCGCTGTCCAGGATGATCTCGCTGTGCTCGGAGCCGACGTGCCGTACCAGGTCGCGGGCGAAGGGGGTGTCCGGGGAGCCGTGGATCGCGTCCTTGCGGAAGCCCGTGCCGTGGTCGGCGAAGTCGACCGAGAACGAGCGGACGGGCTCGGAGCCGAGGCGCCCGGCGGCCAGGGCCGTGATCGCGGAGGAGTCCAGTCCGCCGGAGAGCAGCGAGCACACCGGTACATCGGCGACGAGCTGCCGGTCGACGATGTCCTCCAGGAGCGAGCGCACCGTCGCGATTGTGGTCCGCAGGTCGTCGGTGTGCTCGCGCGCCTCCAGGGCCCAGTAGGTGCGCCGGGCGAGGCCCTCCCGCCGGACGCGGACGATCTGCCCGGGACGCACTTCGCGCATGCCGGCGAAGACCGCCTGCTCCGGCGTCTTCACCATCTCCAGGACCTCGCGCATGCCGTCCGCGTCGATCCGGCGCGGGACCTCCGGATGGGCGAGCAGGGCCTTGGGCTCGGAACCGAACACGATCCCGCCGCTCAGCGGGAAGTAGTACAGGGGTTTGACGCCCATCCGGTCGCGGACCAGGAGCAGCTCCTGCCGGCGGGCGTCCCAGAGCGCGTAGGCGAACATCCCGTTCAGGCGGTCGACGAGGCCCTCGCCCCATTCCAGGTGGCCGCGGAGGACGACCTCGGTGTCGCTGCGGGTGCGGAACCGGTGCCCGCGCGCGGCCAGTTCGGTGCGGAGCTCTCGGAAGTTGTAGACCTCTCCGCTGTAGGTCAGGCAGGCGAGGGGGCGGCCGTCCTCGTCCGCGGCCATCGGCTGGCGGCCGCCTTCGAGGTCGATGACGGACAGCCGCCGGTGGCCGAGCGCCGCGCGGGCGTCGGCCCACGTACCGGCGTCGTCCGGCCCGCGGCAGGCCATCGTCTCGGTCATCCGGTCGAGCACCGGGGTCTCGGTGCGCACGTCTCGGTGGAAGTCCACCCAGCCGGCGATGCCACACATGCGTACTCCTCGGGGCAGGGGGTGAGCGGCTCCGCGAAGCGAGGAGGCCGGAGCCGGTCGGGCCCGGGTCCAGGGCCCTGATGTTCCGACGGCCGTCAACAATTTCGATGGCCATCGACGTTTGCGATTGGCATCGTAACAATCGGTGCGGTGTAATGGAACTCATGACGCCTCGCCCCGGTACGCACAGTGAGTCCGCCTGGCTGCCCCACCCCGACCTGCGGACCCTGGACATCGGTGTCCTGCTCCAGGCGCTCGCCGACCCGGTGCGCCTGCAGATCGTCCGCATGCTCGTCGAGCGGGGGGAGGGGTCGTGCGGCTCGCTGGACCTTCCGGTCAACCGCTCGACGATCTCCCACCACCTGCGCACCCTGCGGGACAGCGGCCTGGTGGCGACGCGGCTGCAAGGCACCTCCCGGCTGAGCCGGGTCCGCTGGAGCGAAGTCGAGGACCGGTTCCCGGGGCTGCTCCCCGCCATCGTCGACGCTCCCCCACCCGAAGAGGCGGACTCGGCCCCGAGCACCCCCTAGCTGTATTGGCCTGCAGGGTTGTTGGCGCGGGTGATGGGCGGGCCGCCGTCGAGTGCGGTGTGGCAGCGGTGGTGGTCGTAGGTGTGGAGGAAGTCTGCCAGGGCGGCTGTCCGTTCGTCGTTTGAGCCGTAGGGCCGCAGGTAGGCCCATTCGTCGAGCAGGGTGCGGTTGAAGCGCTCGACCTTGCCGTTGGTCTGGGGCCGGTAGGCGCGGGTGAGCTTGCCGGTCGCGCCGAGATCGGCCACCGGCGCATCCATTTGTGGGCCGTGGTCCGTGAGACCCCCGTCTCGGCCGCGACATGGGCGAGGGGGCGGCCTGAACGGGCGCGTTCGACCAGCAGCCTCCTACCGAAGACGGTCAGTCGGGCATTACGGTGGGCCATGAAGGCCTCCGTGCGGTGAGTTCCTAGACAGCTCCCACCGCACAGGAGGTCTTCGCCATGTTCAAGGCCACAGCAGTGTCAACAACGTCCATGACCATTACGCCTAGATCGTTGATGGGAAACCGCTGAACGGCCTGCGGGCACGACGAAGGGCGCCCATGCTCAAGCTGTGAACACGAACCTGGACGCCCTTCTGACCGCACTCTACGTCCACCTGGACGACCACGTCCTGCCCTCGCGCGAACAGCCCCGCCGAACGGGCCGGCCCCGCCTGCTCACCGACGCCGAACTCGTGTGCGTCGCCGCAGCCCAGGTGCTGCTGGGATGCGATTCCGAGCGCCACTGGATGCGCGCCGCCCCCTCCCGGATCGGCCACCTGTTCCCCCGCCTGCCCGGCCAGTCCGAGTACAACCGCCGCCTGCGCGATGCCGCCCCGGCCCTGCAAGCCGCGGCCATGCACCTGGCCCGGGCCCTTCCCACCTGGCACGAGCGGCTGCGCCTGATGGACGGCACACCCGTCCGTTGCGGGGCCTCCCGGACCACCGTCAACCGCTCCGGGCTCGGTGAGCTCGCCGGCTACGGCCGCGACGCCTCCCACCACTCCTTCTACTGGGGCGCCAAGCTCATGCTCATCACCACCGCCGAAGGGGCCGTGACGGCGTTCTCCCTGGCCCACCCCAAGGAGCTGGACGAGCGCAAGCAGGCCCTGCACCTGCTCCACGTACGGCGGTGCGCCCCGGGGCCGTGCCCGATCGTGTGCGACAAGGGCTTCGCCGGGGCCGGCATCGAGGCGGCCGCCGCAGCAGCGGGGTTCGCCCTGGTGCGCCCCGCGCTGAAGGGCGAGGACGATGACGGACGGTTCCCGGGCTGGTTGCGCCAGCGCATCGAGGCGGTGATCTGGACGCTGAAGAACCAGCTCGGGCTGGAGCGCCACCAGGCGCGCACCACCGAGGGGCTGTGGGCGCGCACCTGCCAGCGGGTCATGGCCTTGAACGCCGCGATCTGGCACAACTGGCTGATCGGAGCCCCGGTCAAGCGGTCGCTGACCGCCTACGACCACTGACCAGGACACACGTTTCCCATCAACGATCTAGGCGCTGTTCTCGAACAGGGCAGGTCGCGCAGCCGGATCCGGATCGAGGCGAGCCGACCGTCCCGCCGTGGACCGCGGCGCGCCCGTCGTGGCGAACGGCCACCGCCCGGTTCCGCTTGAGCAGGTCGATGGCCCGCTCGACGGTGTTGCGGTCGCGGCAGGCCGCCCGACCGAAGGCCGGGGCCTGCCGCCCGCCGAGCCGGCCCGACCGGCCGGGGGCGCCCACAGCGAAGCGTTGGAGCGGGGCGACCTCGGCAACGCGTTGCAGGAGGCGAGCCGGTTCGGGAGGCGATCGACGCCTGCACCCGCGCCCGCGACCTGTTCCAGTAGATCGAAGAGCCCCGGAACGAAGCGGAAGCGCGGATCCGGCCCGACCCGGCGCCGGTGCATGAACGACAAGGTGAGGGTGTCCGGCCCGGAGGTGCGCCGCTGTTCATCCGGGCCGGGGGCGGGGGAGGAGAACGCCCTCGGTGTTCCCGCCGGAACCGCTCTGCGAGACCTGCGGACGTCCGCTCAGCCGGCGGTGATCGGTGCGCCCATGGCGTGGTATCCGCCGTCGACGTGCAGGGTGGTGCCGGTGATGGCGCGCGCGGCAGGGCTCATCAGGAACAGGGCGGGCCCGGCGACCACGGTCGCATCGGTGGTGTCCCACCCTGCCGGGGCGGATTCCGCCCACCGGTCGGCGATCCGGTCGAAGCCGGGGATCGATCCGCCGGCCAGGGACTTGATCGGGCCGGCCGAGACCGTGTTGACCCGGATGCCGTCGCCGCCGAGGTCGCGGGCCAGGTACTTGGTGGAGTTCTCCAGGACCGCCTTGGCCGAGCCCATCCAGTCATAGACCGGCCAGGCCCGGGAGGCGTCGAAGGTGAGGCTCACGATGCCGGCGCCGTCGGGCGCTGCGGCCAGCAGGCCGCGGAACCCGACGGCCAGCGCCTTGAGGGAGTAGCCGGAGATGTGGATCGCGGTGGCCGCGTCCTCCCAGGAGGTGTCGAGGAAGCCGCCGCCCAGCGCGGTTGCGGGGGCGTAGGCGATGGAGTGCAGCAGCCCGTCCACGTGGTCCCAGTGGTCGGCGACGGCTTCGGCGGCCGCGGTGATCTGGTCGGGGTCGGTGACGTCCAGGCCCAGGATGTCGACCGGCTCGGCGGGCAGGCGCCTGGCGATGCGCTCCAGGATCGACGGCTGCCGCCCCGGCGGATTGGACAGGACGACCTGGTGGCCCTGTTTCATCGCCTCCTCGGCGACGGCGTAGGCGATGGAGGACCGGGTGGTGATGCCGGTGATGAGCAGGTTCACGAGTTCTCCGGGGTGGTGTTTTCGCCGGCAGTGGCACCGTAGTGGTGGGCGGTCAGGCCGTCGCCCGCGAATCTGCACAAAGATCGCTCCTCGGTTTTGGAGCCGGGTGCTTCAAAGCCGAGGAGCGGTGACGGCGCCGGTGGCCGGGGTACATCGCCGGCACGCCGGTCACATCCGGGCCGGGGGGTGGTGACCACGCCCCGGGCGCCGGGGAGAGGAGGGCGCGCACGGGCCGGCCGGCGTCGTCCGGCCACACCACCGCCCCGGCCGCGGCGAACTCTTCGGAGGCGCCGATGCGCTCGGCCAAGGCGCCCAGGTCGGTGCCGGGAGGCGGGGCGAGCAGCCACCGCTGCCCGGCCACCGCGGTCAGGGCGCGGTGCAGGGCGCGGGTCTCGCCGACGGTGGAGTCGCCCACCACCGGCACCGTTCCCCTGTTCCGGCCTTCGCCGATGCACACGCCACGGTGCTGCCGCTTTCGGTGAGGGGGCGGAGAACCCTTTACGGAGCGAATCGCTCCGCTGTAGCGTGTGGCTTACCGGAGTGTTCCGCTCCGATTGGCTTGAGGGGGATGCATGCGCGCTGTGGTGATGGAGCGGTTCGGCGGGCCGGAGGTGCTCGCCGTCCGTGAACTTCCGGACCCGGTGCCGGAGCCCGGGCAGGTGCTGGTGGCCGTTGAATGCGCCGGGATCACGTTCGTCGAGACCCAGGTGCGCGCTGGACGGGGGCCGGCGGGCAAGCGGTCGGAGCCCGGCCCTCGCGTCTTGGGCAACGGGGTCGGAGGGGAGGTCGTCGCCGTCGGCTCGTCCGCCGATCGGGAACTGCTGGGGACGACCGTGGTGACCACGACCGGGGGAACCGGTGGTTATGCCGAGCTCGCTGTCGCGAGGGCCTGCGATGCCATCCCGGTTCCGGAAGGAGTGCCGCTGCAGGATGCGGTGGCGCTGCTGGCCGACGGCCGCACCGCGGTCCTGCTGCACCGGCGGGCGCAGGTCGGCCCCGGTGAATGGGTGCTGGTCGAAGCGGCGGGAGGCGGTGTCGGCAGTCTGCTGGTGCAGCTGGCGGCCGGTTCGGGCGCCAAGGTGATCGGCGCGGCCCGGGGCTCCGCCAAACGGGAGTTGGTGACTTCGCTGGGGGCGGTCGCCTACGTCGATTACGCCCGGGCCGGGTGGGAGCGTACGGTCGTCGAGATCACCGAAGGCGCGGGCGTCGACGTGCTGTTCGACGGGGTCGGCGGCCGGATCGGGACCTGCGGCCTTTCGGCCGTGCGCGCCGGGGGACGGGTCAGCATCTACGGCATGGCCTCCGGTGAGTGGACCCGGCCGAACGGGCAGGTGACCGTCATCGCCGACGACGGGGCACCGAGCCCCTCCGAGATCCGCGCCCTGGCCGAGGAGGCGCTCGCCCAAGCCGCGGCGGGCCGGCTGCGTCCCGTCATCGGCCAGACCTACCGGTTGGCCGAGGCGGCCGAAGCCCACCGGGCGATCGAGGCGCGTGCGACGACAGGGAAGACCGTGCTGGTCCCCTGAACGGGGGACCGCCGCGACGCCGCGGCAGGGGTCGTTCGGCCCCGGGCACCGCTCCGCCGGCCGCCGCGATGCGGGGCGCCGCGATCGCCGCAGCGGCGTCGGACGGATCCGTCCGGTGCACCCGCCTGCGTCGGCCGCGGTGGTTCGATGGGACACCGCCCCGGAAGCGTCGGCGATGACCGGGCTGATCCCGCCGGTCGGCGGGATCACCTCGGGGGCGGGGCGGATAGGGCCGGGGGACCGGCCTCGGCGGTCTCCTCCGGCGTCGGATCCGTCCGGCCGCTCCTGGGGAACCCCTCACGCGGCCATCCCGGTCTGCGAGGGGCCTTGCAGACGGCGGTCTGCGCGAGTCCAGGCCCCGAAGCGGGCAGGCGGGTCTCACGAGACCGGTGCGTCGAGGGGCGGCCCTGCGCCGCCCGCCCTCGCGGAGGGCCCCTCACCAGGGCACAGGCCCGTCCTCGGCGAAGAACCCGGCGGTCGGGCCGCCGGTGTCGAGCGTGGCCAGCCGTACCACGACCGCGGCGCCCTGGGCGGGAGTGAGGAACCCGGTGTGGTCGTTGATATCGGTGTCGACGTAGCCGGGTGCGGCGGCGTTGACCAGGATGCCGTCCTTGCGCAGCTCGTTGGCGTACTGCACGGTCAGCGCGTTCAGCGCGGACTTGGACGGGTTGTAGGCGGCCGACGGCAGCAGGTCCGCGAAGGGCCCGTCCGGGTCGCCGGTGAGGGTCAGCGACGCGGAATGGCTGCTGACGTTGACGATGCGCGGTGCCGGTGACCGCCGCAGCAGCGGCAGCATCGCGTTGGTCACCGCGACCACCCCGAACACGTTGGTCTCGAACGCGGCCCGCACCGTGTCGAGGCCGACGGTGCTGGGGACCTGGTCGGTGGCCTCCGCGGGGGCGACCTGTCCGGAGCCGGTGATCCCGGCGTTGTTGACCAGCACGTCGAGGCGGCCGAAGTCCTTCTCGATCCGGGCGGCGGCCGCGCGGACGGCGGCCTGGTCGGTGACGTCCAGAACGACCGCGTGCGCGTCGCCTCCCGAGGCGCGCAGCGCCGCGGCGGCCTCCTGTCCGCGCCGCCGGTCGCGGGCGCCGACCAGGACCGTCATGCCCAGCGCGGCGAGCCGCGCGGCGGTCGCGAGGCCGATCCCCTTGTTGGCTCCGCTGATCAGCGCGATCTTCTGATGGGAGGTCTGCTCGTTCATGTTCGGCTCCTGGTGTTGGGCGGGGGCCGGTCCGAATCGGTGGTCAAGACCCGGGACGATCCGGACCGGCCCCCTGTGACATGCGGGTGGAAGGGGGTGGGTGCTACGGGGCGGCGGTGGAGGCCTGACGGCTCAGGAAGCGCTCGAAGGTCAGCAGGCCGGGGAAGCGCTCGCGGAGCGCCGGCAGGTCGGCCCGGTACCCGTCCTCGGCGAACCACTCGAACATGCGCTCTTCGATGGGCAGGGGGACCAGGCGGGTCGGGACGCCGGTGACGCGCTGGTAGATCTCGGCGACACGGGTGAACGGCAGTTCGTCCCCGGCGATCTCCAGCCGGGCGCCGGCGAACTCGGCCGGTTCGTCGAAGGCGGTGGCGGCGATGCGCCCGATGTCGGCGGCGGCGATCATCTGCATCGGCCGGTCGGGCAGGACGGGCAGCTCCATGACGCGCTCGCCCTGCGCGCCGGCATAGTGCAGGAGGTTGTCCATGAAGAACACCGGGCGCAGGATCGTGGCGGGCAGGCCGAGGCCCAGGATGTGCCGTTCGATCTCGGCCTTGCTCTCGAAGTGGTCGATGCCGGTCCGGCGTTCGGCGCCGCCGACCGAGCTGTAGACCAGGTGCTCGACGCCCGCGTCGAGCGCGGCGTCGGCGACCGCCTTGCCCCGGCGGACCTCGGCGGCGAGGGCCTCCGGTTCGGAGGCCAGGGGCTGGACGCTGAACACTCCGTAGGCGCCCTCCACCGCCCGGTGCAGGGACGGGGCGTCGTCCAGGTCCCCGGTGGCGAGTGCGGCGCCGAGGTCCTGCAGTTCGCGGGCGGCGAGAGCGCCGGGATCGCGGACCAGCGCGCGCACCGCCCATCCGCGCCGCAGCAGTGCTCGGGTCGCCGCACCGCCCTGGTTGCCGGTCGCTCCGGTGACCAGGATGGTCTTGGTTCCGGTCATGACGACTCCTTAGATGTTGTGCCCTGGACGGGGTTCGGGGCGGTGCGGAGGCGGTCGGCCTCCGCAGGGCGAAGGTGGACGTTCAGGCCGAGGCCTGGGGAGGGCGGGGCGGTGCCGGTGGGTGCGTCGGGCCGCTGGAGCGGCATCGCGGTCCTTGGGCAGCACGCCCCCTTGAAACGGAGCGATTTGATCCGATTGGAGGGAACGCTATAGCGGAGCGAATCGCTCCGCAATGGAGTAGGATGTGACCATGGACACCGCACGCCGCCGCCGGGCCCCCCGGCAGGCCGAGGCCGAGCGCAACGACCGGGAACTGCTGCGCGCCGCCCGCGAGGTGCTCGCCGAGGACGGGGCCCACGCCTCGGTGGCGGCGATCGCCGCGCGCGCCGGGGTCGGGATCGGCAGCCTCTACCGCCGCTACCGCACCAAGGAGGAGCTGTTCCAGCGCCTGGCCGAACTCTCACTCGACCAGTGGACCGACACCCTCGAGCAGGCCGCGGCGTGCGACGACCCGTGGGAGGCGCTGACCGCGTTCATCACCGCCTCCCTGGAGGCCGACCGGGGCTCGCTCGCCCCGATCGCCGGAGCCGTCGAGGTCACCCCCGCCATGTGGGAGAAGCACCGCCGCGCCGATCGGCAGCTGGCCGGCCTGGTGGAACGGGCCACCGCCGCCGGCGTGCTGCGCCCGGACGTGACCGCGACCGACATCTGGGTGCTGCTGGAGCAGCTCACCGCCGCCCCCATGATCGAACAGCTCCGCAGGCAGGGCCGCACCGATCTGCTCCCCGCCGCCGTCGAGGCGCGGCAGCGGACCATAGCGATCGTCCTGGACGGGCTGCGACCCCCCGGCAGCCCCCTGCCCGGCGGTCCGCCCGCCGAGACCCTTTTCACCGGTCGCTGGGCCGACGACCGGCACCGCTGACCGGGCGGACCCGGACGGACCCTTCGGCCGCAAGCCCTCGGAAGGCCGGGCAGAGCGGCCGGTGCCGGATGCCGCCGAGGCGGCCGGAGGCAGGCGCGGGGCTCCTATCCTCCCGGCCGGACCGCGCCCATGAACCTGGAACTGTAGGCGCCGCTCTCGACGGGTTCGGTGCGCACGGTCTGGCCGCTGCTCGGCGCGTTGACCATCCGGCCTTCGCCGATGTGCATCGTCACGTGCGAGGGCGCCGGGCCCGGGCGCCCCGCAGGCCCGGCAGGGCCAGCCCGGCGGCGATGACCGTCCACGCCGGATCGCCGCCGCGGGCCCGGGCCACCAGCCGCCGCCAGAAACCGTCGGCCTGATCACCCGGCAGGCCCAGCACCCACCGGGTGAGCGCACCGGCGCACAGCCCACCGGGCGGCATGCCGGCCATGGCGCTCAGCTCCGGCTCCACAGCGCGCACCGCCTGGTCGAAGGAGCAGCGCAGGGCGGGGGAGAGGAGGGGCTGCGCGCCGGGGGCGAACGGACGCCGTCCCCGGTACAGGTGCGGGCGTGGCGGTGGGCGCTGGACAACCGGGGCGAGGGCGGGGCCCTGCCCAGCGGAAAGGAGATCGCGGCCCGGTTCGGACGCAAAGAGCGCTGGGGGAGGCTGGTCAAGCAGCGGGGCGAGAAGGGCGCCTTCGACCGCAGAGTCCCTGCACGCCCGGGACAAGCAGCGGAAGCGGTGCCGGAAGGGCGGGGAAGGGGCGGGTAGGCGCCGTTCGGGCTCCGCTCCGTCCAGAGGTGCGATGAACCTGGGCAGGCCCGGCCGTGGGAGGGCGGCCCGCCTGGCCGGTTCACGTGCGAGCACCCCATGCGGGCTGGAGGGGAGTCCGCCGCACGCGGACCGGTCCGCGTGCGGCGGAGGCGGGGGACCGGCCGGGCCCGCCGGGCGGCGGGCCCGGCCCGGTCAGCGCCAGAATCCCCGGTGGGGGAGGGCGGCCTCGTCTTCGAGCAGGGGGCCGATGACCTCCACCCGGCGCTGGCCCCGGGCGAGGACCTCCCTGCAGGGCAGGTCGAGCGTGGGGTTCTCGGCGGCGTCGCCGGTGAATTCGAGCAGCCGGCGCTCGGACAGCCCGTAGACCAGGCGCCCGATCCCGGTCCAGTACAGGGCGCCGGTGCACATCGCGCACGGCTCGGCGCTGCTGTACAGGGTGGCGCCGGCCAGCCGCTCCAGCGGCACGGCCTGCGCGGCGGCCGCCGCCGCGCACAGCTCGGCGTGCCGGGTGGGGTCCCCTTCGGGCGGCATGGAGTTGTTGCCGCGGGCCGCGATCACGGTGCCGTCCGCGGCGGCGACCAGGGCGCCGAACGGGTGGCGGCCGCGTCCCGCGGCCTCGCGGGCGAGGGCGAAGGCCCGCCGCAGCAGCTCGATGTCCTGGTCGGTGGGGGTGCCGGCCGTCGGGGCGGCGGTGTCGGCCATGTGGTTCCTTTCGTCGTCCCGGCCGCCGTCGGCCGGGGGTTCGGGGGCGGAGGACTCGGGGCCGCCGCGCTCCTCTTCGCGGGCCGGCCGGTGCAGCAGCGCGTTGAGCAGCACCGCGGTGATCGCGCCGAGGAAGATGCCGCTCTCCAGCACGAGGCCGAGCGGCCCGTGCACGCGCCCGAAGAGCTCGGGCGAGGCCATGGGGAGCACGCCCACGCTCAGCGAGACGGCCACCACCAGGGCGTTGTTCGTGCCGGCGTAGCGGACCCGGGCGAGCTCCTGGACGCCGGCCGCCGTCGTCATGCCGAACATGACGATCGCGCCGCCGCCCAGGACCGCCGGCGGGATGGCCGAGACGACGGCGCCGATCTTGGGCAGCAGGCCGAAGGCGATCATGATCAGCCCGCCCGCCGCGACCGTGAACCGGCTGCGCACCCTCGTCATGGCCAGCAGCCCGGTGTTCTGGCTGAACGCGTTGAGCGGGAAGCCGTTGTAGAGGCCTCCGAGCATCGAGGCGAGGCCGTCGGCGCGGAACGCGTCGGCGAGCCGGCGCCGGTCGACCCGCACGCCCACGATGTGCCCGATCGCGAGCATGTTCCCGGTGGTCTCGGCGAGGATGACCAGCATCGCCAGGGACATCATCAGGACCGGCACGACCTCGAAGCGGGGCGCGCCGAAGGACAGCGGCGCGGCCAGCCCGACCCAGGGCGCCTCGGAGACGCCGCCGAAGTCGGTGGTCCCGGTGAGGAACGCGGCGCAGGTGCCGACGGCCAGGCCGGCCAGGACGCTCAGGCTGCTCCACAGGCCCCGGCCGAGGACGTGCACGGCGATGGTCGTCGCGACGGTGAGCAGCCCCAGCAGGAGGTGGACCGGGGCGCCGAAGTCCTCGCTCCCCTCCCCGCCGCCGAGCCAGCCCGCCGCGGCCGGCATCAGCGAGATCCCCACGATCGTCACCAGGCTGCCGATCACCACCGGCGGGAAGAACCGCAGCAGCCGGGAGAAGACCGGGGCGAGGACGACGGTGAGCGCGCCGGCCGCGATGACCGCGCCGAACACCGACGGCAGCCCGTAGCGCTCGCCGATGAGCAGGGCGGGCGCCAGGCCGATGAAGGAGGCGCCCTGCACGATGGGGAAGCGGGCGCCGAACCGCCACAGCCCCAGTGCCTGGACGAGGGTGCCGACCCCGCCGACGATGAGGTTGGCGTTGACCAGCGCGACGGTCTGGGACCGGTCCAGGCCGAGGGTCTCGGCCAGGATGAGCGGTACGGCGACCACTCCCGCGTACATGACCAGCACGTGCTGGAGCCCGAGCGTCGCCGAGCGGCCGAGCGGCAGGCGCTGGTCGACGGGGCCGGGCGCCGCGGCGGCGCGGGGGCGTCGGAGGCGGGGGACGGGCATGGGACCTCCCAGGTCTTCCCGGCGGCCGCCCTCCCCGGCGCGCCGCCGGGGGTCCGGAGCCGGATGACCGCCGATGCTAAGTGCGGGACCGCTGATGCACGAAGCCGGTTACCATCGATCGAATCGATGGAAGGGGCGGGTGTGCGCATCACGCTGGACCGGCTGGAGGCGTTCGTGGTCGCCTGCGAGGCGGGCTCGTTCTCCGCCGCCGCCCGACGCCTGGGCAAGTCGCAGTCCACGCTGTCGGCGGCCATCGCCCAGCTGGAGGTCGACGTGGGCGCCGACCTCTTCGACCGCTCGACGCGGGTGCCGCGGCTGACCGAGGCGGGGCGCCGGCTGGCCCTGGAGGCGCGGACGGTGGTCGACCGCGCCCGCGGCTTCGAGCGCCACGCGGACGCGCTGGCCCTGGAGCAGGCCCCTTCGCTGACGCTGGCGGCCGGCGTGCACATGCGGCTGCTCTCCGAGCCGCTCCGGGACTTCGCCGAGCACTACCCCTACGTCAACCTGATGGTGCACAGCCCGGTCGGGATGCGGATCGACGAGCAGGTGCGCCGGGGCGAGGCCGCCCTCGGCGTGGGCTTCGCCGCCCCCGGCTACGACCGCTCGCTGGACTTCCGCCAGCTGGGCAAGCTGATCCTGCTGCACGTGGTGCACCGCGACCACCCGCTGGCGGCCCGGGAGCGGGTGGGCTTCGCCGACCTCAGGGAGCACCGCCGCCTCGTCCACTCCGACCAGGCCGACGTGCAGCCGACCACCGAGTACCTGCAGGCCGCGCAGACCTGGGAGGTCTTCGGCTACGAGCCGCTGGTCGAGCTGACCCGGGCGGGCCTGGGCTGGGCGACGGTGCCGCGCCAGTGCGTGCTGGAGGAGCTGGCCCGCGGGGAGTTCGTGGAGCTCCAGCTCGAGGCCTACCCGCACACCGACTGGCTGGTGGGGGTGGACCTGGTCTACCCGCGCTCCCGCCTGCCCTCCCGTCCGGAACTGTGGCTCAGGGAGCGCCTGAGCGCCCACCTGGTCTCCGAGCGCGACCGGGACGGCAACCCGACCGCCCCCAGGTGAGGCCGGTGCGCCGGGGCCGCGGTGCGGCCGGCGGAGCGGGCGGGCCCGGCGCCGTGCCCCTCGGAAGGACGGTCCGAGCGGGGCGCGGCACCGGGGAGAGGGCCGGCAGGGTACGCGGCGAGGAGCGGCTCCGGCCCCCTCACGGAGGCAACTCTACTCTTACGTGAGGGGAGAATGTGCCGGGAGGGGCGCCGAACGCGAAGGCGCCCGCCCGGGGACCGCCGTCTCGGTCCCGGGCGGGCGCCTCGCCTCCGTCGAGGGTCAGTGGCTGCCGGCGAGCTCGCCGCTGAGCCGGCCGTGCATCGCGGCGCTGTACTCGTTGAGCCCGATGATCTCCACCGTCTTCTGCTTGGCCGCGTACTTGGTGGTGATGGCGTCCAGCGCCGCCACCGTCGAGGCGTCCCAGATGTGGGCGCGGGTCAGGTCGATGACCACGTGCTCGGGGTCGCCGGCGTAGTCGAACCGGTAGACGAGGTCGTTGCTGGAGGCGAAGAACAGCTCGCCCTTGACCACGTAGACCACCTGGCCGCCGTCGGGGTCGGGCATGGAGGAGACGTCGACCAGGTGGGCCACCCGCCGGGCGAAGGCGACGAAGGCGACCAGGGAGCCGGTGACCACGCCGATGGCCAGGTTGTGGGTGGCCACCACCGCGACCACGGTGACCGCCATGACCAGGGTCTCGCCCACCGGCATCCGCTTGAGCGTGGCCGGGGCCACCGAGTGCCAGTCGAAGGTGGAGACCGCCACGATGATCATCACCGCGACCAGGGCGGCCATCGGGATCTGGGAGACCCACGGGCCGAAGGCGATGCACAGCACCATCAGGAACACCCCGGCCAGGAAGGTGGAGATGCGGGTGCGCGCGCCGGAGACCTTGACGTTGATCATGGTCTGGCCGATCATCGCGCAGCCGCCCATGCCGCCGAAGAGGCCGGTGACGATGTTGGCGATGCCCTGGCCGATGGACTCGCGGGTCTTGTCGGAGTGGGTGTCGGTGATGTCGTC
The DNA here is from genome assembly GCF_000341105.1 of Nocardiopsis potens DSM 45234. Classification (GTDB taxonomy): domain Bacteria; phylum Actinomycetota; class Actinomycetes; order Streptosporangiales; family Streptosporangiaceae; genus Nocardiopsis_A; species Nocardiopsis_A potens. Next base: position 1,252 of record NZ_ANBB01000069.1, on the reverse strand, counting down.
GACCAGCTTGGCCGTCATCAGCGACTCCATCAGCCCCACCAGGGCGAAGGCCAGCGCGTAGGGGGCGATGAGGGTGAGGGTGTCCAGGGTGAGCGGCACGTCGGGGATGCCGGGGACCGGCAGCGAGGAGGGCAGCGCGCCCTTGTCGCCGACGGTGGGCACCGCCAGCCCGGCGCCCAGGGTCAGCGCGGTCAGCGCGATGATGGACACCAGCGGCGCGGGGACGGCCTTGGTGAGCCGGGGGAAGGCGACGATGATCGCCAGGCCCAGGGCGAGCAGCGGGTAGACGATCCAGGGCACGTCGACCAGCTCGGGGACCTGGGCCATGAAGATCAGGATGGCCAGGGCGTTGACGAAGCCGACCATGACCGAGCGGGGCACGAACCGCATCAGCCGGGCCACCCCCAGGGCGCCCAGCACGACCTGGAGGACGCCGCCCAGGATCACCGCGGCGACCAGGTACCCCAGGCCGTGGTTGATCGACAGCGGCGCAACGACCAGCGCGATCGCACCGGTGGCCGCCGAGATCATCGCGCGGCGGCCGCCCACGATCGAGATCACCACGGCCATGGTGAAGGAGGCGTACAGCCCCACGGCCGGGTCGACCCCGGCGATGATGGAGAAGGAGATCGCCTCGGGGATCAGCGCGAGCGCGACCACCAGGCCGGCCAGTACTTCGGTGCGCAGCACCCGCAGCGGGGGCAGCGCGGGGCGTCGGCGCGCGAGCGTCGTCAGGAAGGTCATGGTTCCGATCTCGGTCAGAGGCCGTGCAGGGGCCCGGTTGCGTCGAACAGAGGTCTGCGGTGGGCAGGGCCGCTCGGGCGGCGCTGCGCCGGGGCGCGATGAGGCCCCGGCCCCGTCCGCGCGGCGGCGCTGCCGCGGATCCGGCCCCGGTCTGCCGGGCGGGTGGGACGAACGGGGAGAAGTTCGCATCCGGCCGCACACGGAACATGCGGCTCAGTGCGGTTCAAACTCTACAGTTACGTAAGGGTCGTTTCGGCGCTGCGGGACTGAGAGGGCCCTCACACTCCCGGGGGCCGCCCGCCCCTCGCCACTGCCGCCGCGCGCCGCCCGGGGGTGGCCGCGAAGGGTGGGATCATCGGAGGTCGGCGGGCGGACGGGGCCCGGGCGGCCCGGGGCTCCCGGAAGGCGCTCTTCCCCGAGCCGGCGACCCCGGCGCGGCTAGTCGCCCGGGTCGACGCCGCCGGCCAGGAGCGGTTCCATCACCATGTCGGGGTGCTCGCGCTCGATC
>NZ_ANBB01000068.1 GCF_000341105.1 Nocardiopsis potens DSM 45234 | reverse complement strand
CCTGCCTCTGCCGTCGCCGCCGGTTCGGACCTTCGCTCTGCGGGGCGCCGCGCCCGACCGACCAGCCGGCACGCCCCCCTTCCCGCCCTCGCCGCCGGCCTGAACCTCCGCTCTGCGGGGCGCCGCACCTGGGTTGGGCGTCTTTCGCGCCCCCCTTTCCGATGATCTTGACGTTCCGGGCCCATCGACGCGGATTGATGGGCCCGGAACGTCAAGATCATCGCCCGGTCGGCGCGGGGGGCCTGGGGTCCGGACATGGAAAGGACGCGGCCCCCGCCCCGGAGGGAAGGGGCGGGGACCGCGTCATCGGGGGGATCGGGGGGTGGTGGGGGGCGGGGGGTCGCGGGGGCTCTGCGGAGGGCGGGCGCCCTCCGGGTCAGGCGCGGTGCCGGCCGCGCTCGGCGCCGCGGCGGACCAGGGAGTCGCGCACCTCGGCGAACCGGTCGCCCAGCCGGGCCAGCGGGCCGCTCTCGCCTTCGGCGGCGGCCGCGGCGTAGTCGACGGGGCGGCGGGCCGCGAGGAACAGGGTGATCAGGACGGCGGGGAGCAGGGCGAGGGTGAGCGCGCCGGCGGCCATCGGCAGGTCGGCGCCGGCCAGGTCGAAGCCGGACACGCTGTTCGCCGCGGTGGAGGCCTCGGTGCCGGCGGACGGGCCGCCCTGGCCGCCGCTTCCGGCGAGGGCCTGGTCCTCCTTCTTCTCGGCGGCCTTCTGCTCCTGCTCCTTCTTCTCGGCCGCCTCCTTCTTCTCCTGCTCCTTCTTCTCCTTCTCCTTGCGCTCCTGCTCCTTCTTCTCCTCCTTCTCCTTCTCGGATTCGGGCTTGAAGCGGTCCGGAACGGGGGAGACGGCGCTGTCGCAGGTGGCGGACTTGCTCATCGGGTGCGGGGCGCCCTCGTTGCCGGCGCCGTCGCCCCACTCGGTGATGACGTACTCGACGTCGATGTGACCGTTGCCGCCGGAGACGGTGTAGGAGGAGTCGTTCCAGCTCTCACCGGTGAGCTCGGCGAAGGTCTTGCCGTCCAGGTCGAGCAGGACGTTGCAGTTCTCGGCGGGGTCGCCGGGGCCGCGGTCGCCGATGAAGAAGTCGGCCTTCTTGCCGTCGTAGACGACGTAGCCCTTGGTGCCCAGCGGCCAGCTGGGGCTGGCGGCCAGGCCCTTCTGCATGGGCTCGCCGCTCGCGGGGGCACCGGTGTCGCCGTTGATGCCGGAACCGTCGTCCCAGAAGTAGGACGCTTTGACTTCGCCGTACTGGATCGGGCTGTCAGAACTCATGTGCAATCAACCAGGTCGTTGGCGGGTCGGTCGAGACCGGGCGCGGCGATTCCGGGCATGGCGGGATCAGGGCATGGCGGATTCGGGCATGCCGCCGGGGCGCACCCTCGGCGGGCGGTTCGGGAGTGTGCGGGTCCGGCACCGTTCTCGGCGCCGCTCGGAGCGGTCCTCGCGGCCTCTGCCGCCTCGCTCCGGCCCCCGCAGATGATCAGGGCCTCGACTGTCCGGGCGCGGTCTGCGCCCGGGCGGGACACCGGCCCGCAACACCCAGGTCACGAACCGATCACGAAGGACTGTAACCCATGGAAAAGTAAAATGCGAAGCGAAGGGGGACAAAGCGGCAGGTCAAGCCCTCCCCATCACCCCGCATCCGATCCGGCTCCCGGTGCCCCGCAGCGGCTTTCACCTCTAGTGAAGGCAAAAAAGCGGTACTCGTCACACCACCACGCCGCCCCGGTCTCAACCCCCGTCGGCCGGCCCCGCCGACCGGCCCCTGCGCACACGAGGGCGGCGGGGGCGGACCCGATCCGGTCCGCCCCCGCCGCTCGCTCTCTCCGGCCCCTCCGGCCGGCTCAGGTCACCTGGCCGCGCTCGGCGAACCTCGGGTCCCGCCACTCCCCCGACTCGACCACCTCGACCAGCGCGGTCGCGGCGTCGAAGACCTCCTCGTAGCCGAGGTAGAGCGGGGTGAACCCGAAGCGCAGCACGTCGGGCGCGCGGAAGTCGCCGACCACCCCGCGGGCGATCAGCGCCTGCACGATCGGGTAGCCCTCGGGGTGGGAGAGCGCGACCTGGCTGCCTCGCCGCTCCGGCTCGATCGGGGTGACCAGGCGCAGCCCGTCCGGCCCGGTGCCGCCGGGGGCGGCGATCCCGATGAACAGCTCGGTGAGGGCCAGGCTCTTCTCCCGCACCCGCGCCAGGTCGACCCGGCCCCACAGGTCCAGCGAGGCCTCCAGGGCCGCGTCGGCGACCAGCGGCTGCGAGCCGCTGAGGAAGCGCGAGGCGCCCGCGGCGGGCTCGTAGTCCCCGGTGAAGTCGAACGGGCGGGCGTGCCCGTGCCAGCCGGTGATCGGCTGCCGGGCCGCCTCGTGGTGCCGGCGGGCGACGTAGCTGAAGGCCGGCGCCCCCGGCCCGCCGTTGAGGTACTTGTAGGTGCAGCCCACCGCGAAGTCGGCGCCGCAGGCGGAGAGCTCCACCGGGACCGCGCCGGCGCTGTGGCACAGGTCCCACACGATCAGCGCGCCGTACCGGTGCGCCAGCCCGGTGAGCGCGGCCATGTCGCGGAGCTCGCCGGTGCGGTAGTCCACGTGGCTGAGCAGCACGGCCGCGACGTCCCCGGCGGCCAGCGCCTCCTCCAGCGCGGCGGGTTCGGCCGGGACCCTGCGCTCCTCGGTCCCGGTCAGCTCGGCCGCGCCCTGGGTGACGTACAGGTCGGTGGGGAAGTTGCCGGCCTCGCCGAGCAGCACCCGGCGGCCGGGGTTCAGCCGCACCGCCGCGATCAGCGCCTTGAAGATGTTGGCCGAGGTCCCGTCGCCCACCACCACCTCGTCGGCGGCGGCGCCGACCAGCGGGGCCACCTTGGCGCCCAGCGTGCGCGGCTTGTCCCACCAGCCGGCCTTGTTCCAGCTGGCGATGAGGTCGCGGCCCCACTCCCGCCGCACCGTGTCGGCGACCCGGTCGGGGGTGGCCCTGGGCAGCGCGCCCAGGGAGTTGCCGTCGAGGTAGACGATGCCCTCGGGGAGGAGGAACTCCTCGCGGAAGGGGGCCAGCGGGTCGGCGGCGTCCAGCTTGCGGCAGGCCTCGCGGCTGATCTGGGTCACTGCTCTCCTCTTGTTCCTCGGTGCTGCGGTCCGGGGCTCCCCGGTGTCCTACCCCGGTGCGGTCACAGGGCCGCGCGCAGCGACCACAGTTCGGGGAAGACGTCGCGGGCGGCGTTGCCGGCCAGCCAGCGCACCCCGTCGGAGCCGCCGCTGCCCGGCTTGGGGCCCAGCGACCGCTTGACCGCGGACAGGTGCCGCCAGCGCCACCGGGTCACCCGCTCGGCGGTGTCCAGCAGCGCCTCCGCCAGGGCGAACAGCTCGTTTCCGGGGGTGTCGTCGGCGTAGACCTCGCCCCAGGCGCGCTCCACCCCGGGGTCGGGCCGGTAGGGGCGGGTCCAGTCGCGCTCCACCGCCCCGGCGGGGACCGGCAGGCCGCGGCGGGCGAGCAGCCGCAGCGCCGCGTCGTACAGGCCCGGCTCGGCCAGGGCCCGCTCCAGTTCGGCGCGGGCGCGCGGGGCGTCCTGGTAGGGCCGGAGCATCGCCGCGGACTTGTTCCCGATCAGGAACTCCAGCCGGCGGTAGGTGTGCGACTGGAACCCGGACGCCTCGCCGAAGGAGGACCGGAACCGGCCGAACTCGGTGGGGGTCAGGTCGGCGAGCAGGTCCCAGGAGGAGACCAGCACGTCCTGCACCCGGGCGCCCTTGCGCAGCTCGGCCAGGGCGGCCGGGACGTCGTCGCCCTCCAGGGCGTCGCGGGCCCGCACCCAGTGCTCGGCGAGCAGGTCGAACAGGAGCTCCATCACCTGGGTGGCGACGATGAAGTCGGTCTCGGCCGGCTCGTCGGTGCGCGGCCGCCGCAGGTCGAGCAGGGTGTCGATGGCCGCGTACTCCGCGTAGGGGGTGCCGCCCTCGAAGTCGAGCCGGGGGCGCCCGTCCTCCTGTGCACCCCGGGGACCGCCCGGTACCGCCGTGCTCTGGGACGCCATCGTGCCCACCTCTCCATTCTCGACCGGTTCGACCTGGGCTTACAGCTTGCAGCAGATCGCTCCCCGGGAGAATGGCCGGTGGCTTTCGTACGCCGTGTCCGACTTGGCGTTCATAATGGGGGAACCGCGAAGGACCTCACGATCGGAAGGCCATGCTGGACCGAGTCGACCGGCGTATCCTCAGCGAGCTCCAGGCCGACGGCCGGCTCTCCTACAACGAGCTGGCCCGCCGGGTGGGCCGGTCCGCGCCGGCCGTCGCCGAGCGGGTGCGGCGGCTGTCCGAGCGCGGCGTGATCACCGGCCACCACGCCCGGGTGGACCCGGCCGCGGCCGGGCTCCCGGTGACCGCGCTGGTGCGGATGGAGTGCTTCGGCGCGCGCTGCCTGCTCCGCGACGAGGCCGCCATGGCCCGCCCGGAGATCCTCCAGCTGCACCGGGTCACCGGCGACACCTGCTGCGTGCTGTTCATCGCGGTCCGCTCGATGGCCCACTTCGAGGAGCTGATCGACCGGCTGGCCGAGCACGGCCGGCCGTCCAGCACGATGGTGCTGTCCAGCCCCATCCCGTGGCGGGCGGTCCAGGCGCCGGGCGGCTGACCCGCGGAGGGCCCGGAACGCCGGAGCGCCCCGACCGGCGGACCGGTCGGGGCGCTCCCGTGAGGCGCTCCGGGGGAGGATGCGCGGGTCAGCCCTGGGCCCCGCCCTGGTCCTCAGGGTCGGGGTGGGCGCGCAGCCACAGCGCGGAGGCGATCAGCCCGCCCCACAGGATCACCATGGAAACGCCCATCATCACGACGGCTCCGGTGGACATCAGCTTCCTCCCTCCTCCGCGCCGGCGGCCTTCGCGCCGTTGCGCTCCTCTTCTTCCAGGTCCTCGTCGACGCTGGTCACCTCGCGGTTGCGGAACAGCACGGCGAGGACGATCCCCACCAGCAGCGCTCCGCCGGCGACGCCCCAGCCGGCCGCGTTCAGGAACCACTGCGGGTAGTCCTCGTAGGGCACGGTCAGCTCGGTGATCAGGCCGTCGATCATCATCCAGCCCAGCACCAGCGGGGTGATCGCGCCCAGCGCCACCATCCACCAGATGCGCAGCGGCACCGAGGAGATCGACTCGACGTGCCGCTGCATCTCGGGCAGGCGGCGCAGCGCCCAGGCGACGACGACCACCATGACCAGGCCGGCCAGCGCGATGCCGTAGGCGTTGATGAAGTGGTCCACCGCGTCCAGGACGAACAGGCCCTGGTCGGTGGGGAAGACCGCGATGGACACCAGCGCGGTGGCCCCGCCCACGGAGAGCACCGCGGGGACCCGGCCCATCCCGGTGCGGTCCTGCACCGCGGAGACGACCACCTGCACGATGCTGAGCAGCGAGCTGATGCCCGCGATCACCAGCGAGCCGAAGAACAGCAGGCCGAACAGGTTCGCGCCGACCGGCAGGGTGGAGATGATCTGCGGGAAGGCGACGAACGCCAGGCCGATGCCGGAGGTCGCCACCTCGTCCACGGCCACCCCGCTCTGCACCGCCATGAAGCCCAGCGCGGCGAACACGCCGATGCCGGCGAGCAGCTCGAAGGAGCTGTTGGCGAACCCGGCGACCAGCGCCGAACCGCTCAGGTCGACCCTGCGGCGCAGGTAGGAGGCGTAGGTGACCATGATGCCGAAGCCGATGGACAGCGAGAAGAAGATCTGCCCGTAGGCCGCCACCCACACCGAGCCGTCGGTGATGGCCGACCAGTCCGGGGTGAACAGCGCGTCCAGGCCGGTGGAGGCGCCCTCCAGGAGCAGCGCCTGCACCACCAGCACCCCGAACAGCACCACCAGCAGCGGGATGAACACCTTGTTGGCGCGCTCGATGCCGCGCCGCACGCCCATGGCCAGCAGCACCAGCACCACGATCCAGACCGCGATCAGCGGCAGGGCCACGTCGGCGTTGTAGCCGCCCGGGGCGCCCGGGCCGTCGGCCACCCGCAGGAACTCGCCGAAGAAGAAGCCGTCCGGGTCGGCGCCCCACTGCTGCCCGAGGGAGAATCCGGCGTAGCGCACCGCCCAGGCGATGATGACCGCGTAGTAGACGCCGACGACGAACGGGATGGCCACCTGCCACCAGCCGAGGGCCTCGGCGGGTTTGGCCAGTCGGCGCATCGCCACCGGCGGCGATGCTCGGAAGCGGTGCCCGATCGCGTACTCCAGGATGAGCAGCGGGATCCCCGCCGTCAGGAGGGCGACCAGGTAGGGCACGATGAACGCGCCGCCGCCGTTCTCATAGGCCACGTAGGGGAAGCGCCAGATGTTCCCCAATCCGATGGCGGACCCGATCGCCGCCAGCAGGAAGCCTGTCCGGCTGCCCCACTGCTCGCGGTTGGCTTTTGGCATGTCGGGGACTCTTTCCGATGATGCGGAGTGAAGTGAAACTACGGGCCTGACCGTAGCACCGCTGAACATTTTGCGGCACTTCGGACCCGCCCGTCCCCTTCGCCGCCGCGACCAGTGCGTTCTCCGCTCTCTCCGCCCCGCGGCGCCCGGCCCGCCGCGCCCCGGACCGGGGATGCGCCTCCGCCCCGGCTTCACCCGGCCCCGGCCCGGGCGGCGGGCGGGGGGCGGGGGCCACCGCTCCGCCCGGCGCGGCCGGGTGGCATAGTCGCCACTCGGCGGCCGCCCGGCCGCCCCCAGGAACCGAGGAGGCGATCGACACGAGCGGCGGCGCTCCCGGCGGCCCGGGCCCCGGCCCGGCCCCCGGACGGCTGGTGGCGGCCGTCGTCCCCGGAACCCTGCTCAACGCGCTGAACTCGTCGATGATCGTGCTGGCGCTGGTGCCCATCGAGCGGGACTACGGGGTGGGCCTGGCCGCCGCCTCCTGGCTGATCTCGGCGTTCTATCTGGCCGCGACGGTGTGCATGCCGCTGATGGGCCGGCTGGCCGACCGGTTCGGGGCGCGCCGGGTGTTCGTCTCCGGCCTGGCCCTGGTCTGCGCGACCTCCGCGCTCGCCCCGCTGGCGCCGGACATCGGCTGGCTGGTCGCGGCCCGGGTGCTGCTGGCCGCGGGCACCTCGGTCGCCTTCCCCGCCGCGATGGCGGTGTTCCGCGCGGCGCTGCCCGGCGGCCCGCCGCAGGGCGCGATGGCGCTGGTGGGCGCCGCCAACTCGTCGGCCGCCGCGTTCGGCCCGGTGCTGGGCGGCCTGCTGGTGCAGGCCTGGGGCTGGCAGGCGATCTGGCTGGTGAACGTGCCGGTGACGGTCCTCGGCATGGTGCTCGCCCTGGTGCTGCTGCCGCCGGTGCCGCCGCGCGCCCCGGCCTCGGTCCGCGGCGCCCTGGCCGACCTCGACCTGCCGGGGATCGCCGCCTACGCCGCGGCCGCCGGCTGCCTGGTCGCCTTCCTGCTGGGGCTCTCCGACGGCCCGAGCCGGGTCCTGCTGGGCATCGCGGCGGCCGCCGGGGCGCTGCTGGTGCTCCGCGAGACCCGCACCGGCACGCCCTTCCTGGACCTGCGCGCGATGGCCGCCGACCGCCGGCTGCCGCTGGTCTTCGCGCAGAACACCGCGGTCGCCGTGGTGTTCTACCTGTCCTTCATCGGGGTGCCGCAGTGGCTGCAGGGCGGCCGCGGGCTGGACCCGGCCGCGGCGGGCCTGGTGATGCTGCCGCTGACCGGGGTCAGCGCGCTGCTGCTGCCGCTGGTCGCCCGCGGGCTGCGGCGGTTCGGCGAGCGCCCGGTGCTGCTGGCCGGGAGCACCCTGCTGCTCTGCGGCTCGGGGTCGCTGCTGCTGGTGGGCGCGGACACCCCGGTGTGGGCGCTGGCGGCGCTGACCGCGCTGCTCGGGCTGCCCAACGCCTTCAACAACCTGGGCCTGCAGTCGGCGATGTACCGGGCGGCGCCGGACGACCGGATCGGCGTGGTCTCCGGGCTCTTCCAGACCTTCCGCTTCTTCGGTTCGATCACCGCGGCGGTGGTCGTCGGTTCGGTCTTCGCCGACGGCGCGGACGACGCCGGGCTGCACACCGCGGCGGCGGTGATGGCGGCGGTCTCGGTGCCGCTGGTCCTGGCCGGGGCGGTGCGCCGCGGCCGGCCGGCCCCCGCCTGACCCCCGATGATCTCGACGTTGCGGGGGGGGAGCGCTCCGCCCTCGCAGCGTCGCGATCATCGCCTCGGGACGGGCCGCAGCGGGCGACGTTCTACAGTCGGATCCGTGACCGTACTGATCGACCCGCCCGCCTGGCCCGGCCCGCGCGGGCTGCTCTTCTCCCACCTGGCCGGCGACGCCTCCCTGGAGGAGCTGCACGCCTTCGCCCGCGAGCTGGGCGTGCCGCCGCGCGCCTTCGAGCGGGACCACTACGACGTCCCGGAGACCCTGTACGACCGGGCGGTGCGGCTGGGCGCGGCCCCGGTGAGCAGCAGGGAGCTGGTCGCGCGGCTGACCGCCTCAGGCCTGCGGCGGCGCAAGCGGGGGCGGCTCGCCGTCCAGCGCGGCGAGTTCGGCGGCGAGGTTGCGCCGGGCGGCCGCCTCCCAGCGGGCCCGCCCCCCGGCGGTGCGGAACAGCGGGTCGGCGGCGAGTAGGCCGCGCAGCACGGCCGCCCGCCCCGCGCGGAAGTCCGCCTCCCCCACGTGGGCGTAGTCCCGGCGCACCGCGGCGGCGTAGTCCCGGTAGCCCTCCGGGTCCCGGCCGAGCACGGCCAGGTCGGCGTCGCAGAGCACTTCGGCGTCGGCGTCGCCGGAGTCCGGCCGGTGCCCGGCGGTGGCCCGGACCAGCCGGGCGACCCCGGCGGCGAACCCCGCAGAGCGGCCGCACTCCGGCACCAGCCGCTCGGCCAGGGCCGCGCTGCGCTCCTCGTCCCGGCCGGGCACCCCGTCGTACACCGCGTCGTGGAACCAGGCGGCGAAGCGCACCAGGTCGGCGTCGGCGGCCTCGGCGGCCAGCGCGTCCACCCCGGCCAGCACCGCCCGCAGGTGGTCCGGGCCGTGGTAGTGCCGGTGCGGCTCGCCCCACCGGGCGAGCAGTTCCGCGCCGACCGCCTCGGCCCGCCCGCCGGTCCCGGCCAGGGCCCGCCATGCGCGGCGGAGGTCCGCATGCTCCATGGGACCAGTCTGCCCCGGCCGCCGCCGCGCCCGGGCGGCGGGTCAGGCGTTGAGTCGGTGCATCGACCTGACTCCCAGGGCCAGGGCGAGGACGGCCGTCCCGGCCGCGACCGCGGCGCCCAGGCCGACCTCGGCGGCGGCGAACCCGCCGCCGAACAGCGCGCGCTCGGCGTCGACCACGTGGCTGACCGGGTTGATCCGGGAGAGCGCGTACAGCCAGCCCGGTGCCAGGTCCATCGGCAGCATCACCCCGGAGAGCAGGATCAGCGGCATGATGACGGCCTGCAGCGCGCCGGAGAACTTGAACGGCGCCTTGAGCACCATGGCGAGCAGGTAGGAGAGGGTGCCCAGGCCGACGCCGAGCACGGCCAGCAGGAGCAGGCCGGCCAGTGCGCCGGGGACGGACGGCCGCACGCCGAAGGCGGCGGCGCCGGCGATGACGACCAGCGCCTGGGCGATCAGCACGGCGACGTCGCGCAGCACCCGGCCGAGCAGCAGGGCGGTCCGGCTGACCGGGGCGGCCAGCAGCCGCTCGTGCACCCCCTCCTGCATCTCGGGGAGCAGGCCGAAGCCGGCGTAGGCGGTGCCGAAGACGGCGAGCATGCAGAGCATGCCGGGGACGAACCAGCGCATCGGGTCGGCTCCGAGCGGCCCGGGCATGCCGGACAGCAGCGGCCCGAACAGCACCAGGTAGAGCACCGGCTGCATCATGCCGAACACCAGGAAGAACAGCGGGTTGCGCAGGGTCGGCGCCATCTGCCGCTGGAACATGATGCCGGTGTCCTTGAGGACCTTCACGGAGAACTCCTCGGGTAGGGGCGGGCGCCGGGGAGGCCGGCGGCCCGCGGGGATCGGGGCGCCCGGGGGTCGGCGCGGGTCGGGGGCGGGGGCGGTGCCGGGCGGCCCGGTGCGGGCGGCGGCGGTGCTCATCCGTCCCCCTCGCGCAGGCTGCGCCCGGTGAGGGTGAGGAAGACGTCGTCCAGGGTGGGGCGCTGGACCCGCACGGTGGTGAGCCCGACGCCGGCCCGGTCCAGGGCGCGGAGCAGGCCGGGGAGGGCCTCTTCGCCCCGGGTGACGCGCATCCGCAGCTCGGTGCCGTCGGCCTGCACCCCGTCGGCGCCGGCCAGCGGCCGGGCGGCGGCCGCCGCGCGCTCGGCCTCCCCGGGGTCGGCGACGCCGAAGGCGACCAGGTCGCCGGAGACCTTCCCCTTGAGCTCGTCGGCGGTCCCGTCGGCGATGACCCGGCCGTCGTCGATCACCACGACCCGCTCGGCCATGGCGTCGGCCTCGTCCAGGTAGTGGGTGGTCATGAAGACGGTGGTGCCCTGCTCGGCGCGGAGCCGCAGGATGTGCTCCCAGAGGTTGGCCCGGCTGTGCGGGTCCAGGCCGGTGCTGGGCTCGTCCAGGAAGAGCAGCCGCGGGCGGTGGATCAGGCCCATCGCGATGTCCAGGCGGCGCCGCTGGCCGCCGGAGAGCCGGGCGGCGGGGCGGTCGGCCGCGGCGTCCAGCTCCAGCATTTCGAGCAGTTCCGCGGCGCGGGTGCGCGCCTCGGCCTTGGTCAGGCCGTAGAAGCGGCCCTGGGCGGCCAGCTCGTCGCGGACCCGCTGGTCGCCGCCGGAGCCGTGGCCCTGGCCGACGTAGCCGATCGCGGCGCGCACCCCGTCCGGGTCGGCGACCACGTCGCGGCCGGCCACGGTGGCGCTGCCGGAGGTGGGCAGCAGCAGTGTGGTGAGCATGCGCAGGCAGGTGGACTTCCCGGCGCCGTTGGGGCCGAGGAAGGAGACCAGCTCGCCGGCCCCGACGTCGATGTCCAGGCCCTTGACGGCCTGGACGGTGCCTCCGCCGGTGCGGAACTCGCGGGTCAGGTTCCGGGTGTGGATCACGGTTCTCTCATCCCGTCGAAGGGGCGGGCGGTGCTTCGGACGGGTTCAGCTTGACCCCGCCGCACCCCGGTAGTCAAATTTGAATACCTCGGCCCGGAAAAGCGGCCGAAGCGATGACGGCCCCTCCCCCGCGGCGCCGAGATCAACGCGGGGAGAGCGCGGAGAGCGGGGTCAGGCCCGCTCGGGCTCCCCGGCCGGAGGGCCGCCGGCCGGGGGCTCGCCGAAGGCCGCCCCCGGCTCGCCCGCCATGGTGTAGGCGCCGCCGCGGACCCGGTCCAGCAGCTCCCGGTTGAACCGGACCGAGGCCTCGGCCGAGCGCGCCCACCACTGGAACAGCTCGGCCACGTGCGCGGGCTTGTACCCCAGCACCTCGGGGGCGAGCAGCGACTCGCTGCTGCGCAGCTCGGCCTCCAGCTCGTGGAGCCGGTGCTCCAGCAGCGGCACGACCTGCTCGCGCGGCAGGCAGGTCATGAAGACCAGGCCGGCGCCGAAGACCTCGGGCTTGGCCCCGCCGTCGGAGAGCGCCCGGGCGACCAGCCTGCGGAACTCGTCCTCGCCGGCCTCGGTGACCTCGAAGAGCGTCCGCTCCGGGCCCTCGCCGCTCTCCTCCACGCCCGCGGTGCGCAGCGCGCCGGTCTTCAGCAGCTGGCGCAGGGCGTGGTAGATCGAGCCGGGCTTGACGCTGGCCCACTGCTCCACGCCCCAGGAGAGCAGCTCGCGCCGGACCTGGTAGCCGTGGGCCCGGCCCCAGGACCGCACCACGCCCAGCACCAGCAACCGCGTCGCCGACATCGCCCGCCCCTCCCCGGGTCGGGGCGCCCGGGCGGGCGCCCCTCCCCCGAGGTTAGGGCCGGGCGGTCACGTCGCGGGAATCACAGTGCGGGAATCCGGTAGTCCCTGGTCTCCACCAGCGCCGAGCGGCCGCCGACCTCGACCGTGCCGTCCGGGCCGGGACGCACCTCGATCCGCGAGCCGACGCCCTGGCGGATGCTGACCGGGCGGCGGAGCCGCTCCCCCAGGCGGACCGCGGCCGCGCCGGTCGCCTCGTCCTCCTCGATGCCCATCAGCCGGGGGAAGACCCGGACCCGGGCCAGGCCGCGCTCCTCGTCCTCCCAGGCCCACACGTGCAGGTCGGCCCCGGGGCGCCCTTCGGCCGCGTCCACCTCGGCCGCCGAGCCCAGCTGCACGCTGGTGAACTCCGGCGCGGTCGCGGGGTCGGCGCGGATCCAGGTGAGGTCGCCCTCGGTCCAGGTGGGCACCGGGCCGGCCGGCGGCAGCAGCGCGGCGGGGCGCGCCCCGCGCCGCTCCAGCAGCCAGGAGGTGCCGATGAGCGGGTGCCCGGCGAACGGGAGCTCGACCCCGGGCGTGTGGATGTGCAGCCGGGCGGTCTCCGGGTCCTCGACGAAGACCGTCTCGGAGAAGCCGAGGTCGGCGGCGATCTTCTGGCGCAGCTCCGCGCCGAGGCCGGGGGCGTCGAAGAAGACGCCGAGCAGGTTGCCCCCGGTGGGGGCGGACTTCTCGCCGCCCTGGAAGACGGTGGCGACGTGCAGGGGGGTGGTGTCGTTGCCCATGCGCCCACCCTGCCACCCGAGCGACTGAAGCACAACTGATTACTTCTCAACCCACTGGTAAGCAGAACTTAGATCACACTGCGGGCGCTCTCTCCGCGCCTCGACAGAAGTACCGAAAGTAGTATCTTTAAGTCGTCATTCAGCTGACGATGGGATCTTTACCGACTTCTATCGTCAATCCCCGCGCCCGTCGCCCCGTCCCCGGAGGCGGCGAGAGCGGCACACGCGGCTCTTCCGCGTCGGCCGCCGCGCCCGTCAGCGCACCGGTCCGACGTTCCGAAGAGGAGCCCCATGTCCCCGTTGGGAACCCTGCGCCGCATGCATGCGATCGCCGGAGCCCCGCAGCTGATCGTCTCCTTCCTCGCCCGCCTCCCGGTCTCGATGGTGCTCATCGGCACCCTCACCCTGGTCACCGCGGAGACCGGCAGCGTCGCCGCGGGCGGCCTGGTCTCCGGCGCGATCGCCCTCGGCGAGGCGCTCGGCGGCCCGGTCATCGCCCGGTTCGCCGACCGGCTCGGCCAGCGCCCGGTGGTGCTGGCGACCTCGGTCCTGGACGCCGCGCTGATCGCCGCCATGGTCGCCGCGGTCTACTCCGGCGCCCCGCTGCCGCTGCTGGTCGCCTCCGCCGCGCTGGCCGGGCTGTGCATGCCGCAGATCGGCCCGCTGGCCCGGTCCCGCTGGATCGCCCTGGCCAACCGGCGCGAGCACGACCGGGAGCGCTCGGTGGCCGCCGCGCTCTCGGTGGAGGGCGTCCTGGACGAGACCGGCTTCGTGGTCGGCCCGGCCCTGGTCGGGCTGCTCGCCGTGGCCGCCGACCCGGGCATCGCGGTGCTCGGCGCCGCGTTCCTGATCGGCGTCTTCGGCTCCGCGTTCGCCCTGCACCCCACCGCGCTCCCCGGCGCGCCCGGCGGGGCGGCGAAGGAGTCGCTGGCCCGGATCGGCCTGCTGGTCCTCACCGTCCCGATGTTCTGCCAGGGCCTGTTCTTCGGCGCGACCTCCACCGGGGTCACCGCGTTCACCCAGGAGGCCGGGCACGGCGACATGGCCGGCCTGATGTACGCGGTGATGGGCGTCAGCAGCGCGCTCTCCGGGCTGCTGATGGCCTCGGTGCCGGCCTCGGTGCCGCTCCCGCTCCGGCTCCGCGCCGCCGCACTGATGATGACGGTCTGCTCGGTGCCGCTGCTGCTCGCCCCCGGCCCGGTCGGCCTGGCCCTGGCCATGCTCGCGCTGGGCTGCGGCATCGGCCCGCACATCGTCTCGCTGTTCGGGCTGGCCGAGCGGGCCGCTCCGGCCGCCCGGCTGGGGCAGGCGATGACCGTCATCCTGAGCAGCCTGATCGTCGGCCAGTCGCTGGGGTCGATGGCGGCCGGGAGGCTGGCCGAGGAGTTCGGCTTCCACGGCGCCTTCCTGCTCAGCCTCGGCGCGTCGGCGACCGCTCTGGCCGTCGCCGCCGGGGTGGTCCGGTCCCGCTGGTACCGGGCGGCCGGGCAGGGCTCTCCGGCCCCGGCCGGCGCGGTCTGACAGGGGTCCCCGGGGGCCGGCGGCGGGGTGTGTCCCACGTCGCCGGCCCGGGGGCGTTAAAGCGCCGTTAACAGGGACGAAGCACGCTCGGGAGCGGCGTAGTGTCGTTCGACGTGCTTACGTTGTTCCCACCCCGGATGCGTCGGACGCCCCCGCGCCGAAGAGAGGTGCCCGTGCCCCAGGTGACCGGGATCGCGCACATCACCCTGTCGGTGCGCGACATCCGCGAGAGCCTCGACTTCTACCGGACCGTCCTCGGGTTCAAGGCCGTCCGGACCAAGGACGGCAAGCGGATGCTGACCACGGAGTGCCGCAGCGCCTGCGGCATGGTCCTCTTCCTCACCCAGCACGAGGACCACTTCAACTCGCTGTTCGACCCGCGGCACGCCGGTGCCGACCACATCGCCTTCCAGGCCGCCTCCGTGGCCGAGCTGGAGCTGTGGGAGGAGCGGCTGACCGAGCTGGACGTGGACCACGCGCCGATCGTGCACGGCCCGGACGGCTCGGTGCTGGCCTTCAGCGACCCCGACGGAATACAGCTGGAGCTGTTCGCCCCCGCCGAGATCGGCGACGACGGCGACTGAGACCGCCGGGCGCCCGGGGCGCTCCGGCGGCCGCCACCGCTCCCGCTCCTCTACTCCGGCCGCACCAGCTGCAGCCGGACGTCCCTGCTCCGCATGTCCTCCACCGCCGACTGGGGCAGCCGGTCGTCGGTGATGATCGCGTCGAACTCCTCCAGCCGGGCCACCCGGAACGTGCCGAACTTGCCGTACTTGGTGCTGTCCACGGTGAGCACGCTCTTGGAGGCGATCCTCAGCAGCTGCTGCTTGGCGACCACCTTGGCCTCCGAGGGCGTGGTGGAGCCGCGGTCCACGTCCCAGGAGCTGCTCGCGATGAACGCGAGGTCGACGTTGACCCGGCCGAGGAAGTCCGCGGTGAACTGGCCGACCGACGAGTGGTCGGTGTGCGAGACCACGCCCCCGGTGTGGATCAGCTCGATGTTGGGATACTCCATCAGGTGGCCGACGACGTTGAAGTCGTTGGTGATCACCGTCAGGCCCGCCTTGTCGGTGAGCATCGGCACCATCTGCAGGGTGGTGGTCCCCGCGTCCAGGAAGATGGTGAAGTTCTCCCGCACCAGGGCCGCGGCCGCCCGGCTGATGGCCCGCTTGGCGGGCACCTCCAGCTGCGCCTTGGCCAGGTAGGAGGGCTCGCTCTTCAGCCGCGCCGCCAGGCGCACGCCGCCGGTGACCGACAGCACCTTGCCGTCGTTCTCCAGCGCCTGGATGTCCCGGCGCACCGTCATGTGCGAGACCGACAGCAGCGATGTGAGCTCGTTGATGCTCAGCACATGGCGTTCCTGCAGGAGTTTGAGGATGTGCTCGCGACGCTGGTCGGGGATCATCTTTCGCCTTTTTCGCCTTCGTGGTCGTGCCCGGTGCGCGGACCGCGGCTGTGCCGCCGGCCGGGACGGATGTGCACTGCTGTGATGAACGTTCGGGCTGCACCACCAGTTTCCCAGCTCCCCGGCGGACACCGCGATCCCCCACGGGTGAATCGCCTCGCATCCCCCCACGGGTCCGGTTCCGGCCAGCGGGAACGCGTTCTTTTCGACGTTTTTGCCGTCTTCCCCACATAGGACGTCCCGGGGTGGCAACCTTGGTCCCGAACCCCCCGGTAGTGAGGTCGTCGATCCGTCCCGCAACGGAGAGGTTTCATGACTCTGGCGATCGCCCTCCGAGGCGACACACCCCGGTTCCGGGAGAACACCATCCCCGCGCTCAGATCCGCCATCGACAAGGGGGCCGACGCGATCGCGGTCGACCTCCGGCTCACCGCGGACGACCACGTGGTGCTCATCCGGGAGGAGGCCGCCGAACGGAGCTGGGGCCTGCACCGGCCGGTGCGGGAGCTCACCCTGGCCGAGATCGCGGCGGTCACCAGCGAGGGCGGGCAGCGCATCCCCACCCTGATGGAGGCCCTCGCCGAGACCGCCCGGCCGCGCGTGGTGCCGCTGCTGGCCGATGTGGCCTCGGCCGAGGCGGCGCTGGCCGCCGACGCGGTGGCCGCCGAGCACTCCTTCACCGAGCACATGCTCTACAGCGGCCCGGCCGAGGCGCTGCAGGCGCTCGCGGCCCGGCGGCCCGGCGCCGGCACCGTGCTCGACCGGGAGCAGGAGGAGGCCCCGCCCGGCGACCTCCGGCACGGCCTGCACCCCCGGTTCCTCCGCTACCGGGCCGACCTGATCACCCGGGACCTGATCGCCGAGGCGCACCGGAGCGGCCACGGGGTGGCCGCCTGGACCGTCAACGACTTCGCGGAGATGGCCCGGTTCATCGGGATGGGGGTGGACGCGCTGGTCACCGAGGAGATCGCGGAGCTGGCCAAGCTCACCGCCGAGGGCCGCGGCCAGGCCGAGCCCGTGCCGGGGACGGTGGGGGCCGCGGGCGCCCCGGTCGGCGCGGACCGCCCCCGCGGCCGGCACAGCGGCTGCCCTCCCGGGCGGGCCGGTCGGCGCGGGCCTGCCCCGCGGCCCGGCGCCCGGACCGGTCCGGGCGCCGGGCCGCCGCGGAGCGCCGCCGGGAGGGCCGTCCCGGGCGGCGGTCCCGTAGGGAACGGGGACGAGCGGGGCTTTTTCGCGAATTCCCCGGATTCCCGCCCCCGTGCGGGCTAGGCTGGTGGGCGGTCCCGACGCGGGGCCGCCCCCTCAAGCCCGCGCCGTCCCCCGGGTCGGCGCACGTCGGTGAATCCTCTCGATGACGGCCGAACTGTCTCCCTCCCCTGAACGCCTCGCCGAACCGGACGACCCCGTCCGCCTGCTCGCACTGCGCTCCGCCCGGGCGCTGGCCGACGGCGCCGACGCCGAGGCCGGCGGCGGCGCGCCCGGTCCGCTGCCCCGCCGCGCCGACCTGGTGCTCGGCGCGATCGTCCGCCGCCACGTGCGGCACTGCGCCGAGCAGACCGCGTGGCGGCGGCTGCGCGGCACCGCCCCGGTGCCGGCCCAGAGCGGCGACCGTGAGCTCTCCGCCGCCCTGGGCCGGTACCGGGAGCGGGTCCGCACGGTGATCGCCCAGGGCCTGGCCGAGGGGTCCCTCGGACTCCCCGGCGCCCCCGCGGGGCTGCCCGCGCGGGCCGCCGCGGCCGGGGCCGCCCGGCGGGTGCTCGCGGTGCTGGACTCGGCCTCCAGCTGGCTCGGGTCGCCCGGCGCGCCGCCCGAGCACGTGCTCGCCGAGGCCTACGTCGACCTGGTGGTGCGCCGGATGCTCGGCCCGCCCGCCGGCCCCCGATGACCGCGGCGCCGGGGCCCTGCCGGAACGCTCTGGCCGGGCCCCGGTCATCGCCTTGCCGCGGTCTCAGGCGGCCAGTGCCTTCACCGCCGCGGTGAGCTCGGCCAGCGCCTGCTTGGCGTCGCCGAGGAACATCCGGGTCCGCGGGTCGGTGTAGAGCTCGTTGTCGATGCCGGCGTAGCCGTGCCCCAGGGAGCGCTTGATCACGATCACCGTCTCCGCCTTGTCCACGTCCAGGATCGGCATCCCGGAGACCGCGTTGCCGGGGCGGCGCGCGGCCGGGTTGGTCACGTCGTTGGCCCCCACCACCAGCGCCACGTCGGCCCGGGCGAACTCGGGGTTGACCTCCTCCATCTCCTTCATCTGCGGGTAGGGGACCTTGGCCTCGGCCAGCAGCACGTTCATGTGGCCGGGCATCCGCCCGGCGACCGGGTGCACCGCGTAGTCCACCCGGACGCCGCCCGCCTCCAGCCGCTCGGCGAGCTCGCGCAGCTCGTGCTGGGCCTGGGCGGCGGCCAGCCCGTAGCCCGGCACCATGATCACCCGGGAGGCGTAGGCCAGCCGGATCGCCGCGTCGTCGGCGGTGACGGTGGCGACGCCCTGCCGGGCGGGCCCGCCGCCCGCGTCCTCGTCCCCGGTGCCGTACCCGCCGACCAGGATGGCGCGGAGCGGCCGGTTCATCGCGTCCGCCATCAGCTTGGTCAGGATCGCACCGGAGGCGCCGACCAGCGCCCCGGCGATGACCATCATCGCGTTGCCGACCACGAAGCCGGCCATCGCCACCGCGATCCCGGTGCAGGCGTTGAGCAGCGACACCACCACCGGCATGTCGGCGCCGCCGATGGCGAGCACGCCGACCACGCCGAGCGCCAGCGCGGCGGCGACCGCGGCGGCCAGCGGCCAGGCCCCGCCGGCCCCGGCGACCAGTGCCGCGCAGCCGCCGGCCGCGGCCAGCACCAGCAGCGCGTCGAGGGCGCCCCGGCCGCGGAACACCACCGGGTGCCCGGCGACCAGCCCGTGCAGCTTGCCGGCGGCGACCAGCGACCCGGAGAAGGCGACCGCGCCGATCACCGCGTCCAGCGCGACCAGCGCGGTGACCGCGGCGCCGGGCCGCCCCTCCTCCGCCAGGCGGAGGTACTCGTAGCCGCCGATCAGCGCCGCCGCGCCGCCGCCCACCGCGTTGAAGAGGCTGACCAGCTGCGGCATCGCGGTCATCCGCACGTTCAGTGCGGCGTACAGGCCGGCGGCGGCGCCCAGCGACGTCCCCGCGGCGATCACCGCCCACGCGATCGGGGAGGCCTCCCCGGAGACCGCGGCGAGCACCAGGGTGGCGGCGACCGCCGCGGCCATGCCCGCGCCGGACAGCGTGTTGCCCCGGCGCGCGGTGGCCGGGGCGTTCATCAGGTGCAGGCCGACCACGAAGCAGGCGGCCGCCGCGAGGTAGACCACCGCGACGGCGCTCTCCGCGGGGCTCACCGCCGGCCCGCCGGGGAGCGGAACATGTGCAGCATCCGGTCGGTGACCGCGTACCCGCCGACCACGTTCATCGCGGCGAAGGCGCAGGCCAGGAAGGCCAGCGCGTAGCCGAACGGGGTGTGCGCGGTGGTACCGATCGCGATGGCGCCGACCAGCACCACCCCGTGCACCGCGTTGGCCGCCGACATCAGCGGCGTGTGCAGGGTGGCCGGCACCCTGCTGATCACCTCGAAGCCCACCAGCAGGCTCAGGACGAAGACGGTGAGGTCGCCGATCGCGTCGGGCGTCATGGGCACTCCCTGCGGCTGTCGGTCTCGGCTGGGTCGGGAGGAGCGGGCGGGCCCGGTGCGGCGGGCCCGCGCCGCCGGCGGGGATCGCGCTCCCCGGCCGGCGGCCGCGGGCCGGCGCGCCCGGCCTCCGGGGGCGGCCTCCCCCGGCGGCGGTACCGGTGCCGGGCGGGGGTCCCCCGGTGCCCCCGCGGTGCCGCGTCCGTCGGGGGAAGGGCGGGCGGGGTGCCCTGCTCGCGCCTCTCCGCTCCCATCGGCGGTCTACCGGACCGGGGAGGACGCCGGGTCGGCGCCGGCCGCCGCGGCCACGTCGGGGCGGAGCAGCCGGCCGCCGTGCGCGACGACCACGCCGGCGCGGATCTCGTCGCCGGGGGCGTCGTCCGGGCCGACCGCCAGCCGGCCGCCGTCCAGCAGGTGGGCCAGGAGCGCCGAGATGTTGCGCGAGTAGGCCTCGGAGGCGGCCCTGGGGACCGTGTCGGCCAGCTCCGCGGCGCCGATGACCAGCGCGCCGCCCGGGGTCTCCACGGTCCGGCCGGGCACGCTCAGCTCGGTGTTGCCGCCGTCCGGGCCGGCCGCCAGGTCGACCACCACCGCGCCGGGGCGCAGCCGGTCCAGGGCGGCGGCGTCGAGCAGCAGCGGCGGGGGCCCGGCGGGGACCTGGGCGGTGCACACCACGATGTCGAACCGGCCGGCGGCGGCGGCCAGCGCGCCGCCCTGGGCCCGCTGCTCGCCGGCGGTGAGGGCGCGGGCGTACCCGCCCTCGCCGGCCCCGGCGGGGGCGTCGGCCTCCAGCACGGAGGCGCCCACCGAGGCGATCTCCTCGCGCGCCTCGGGGCGGACGTCGTAGCCGGTGACGACCGCGCCGAGGCGGTGCGCGGTGGCGATGGCCTGCAGCCCGGCGACGCCGGCCCCCAGGACCAGGACCTGCGCCGGGCGGGCCACCCCGGCCGCGGTCATCAGCAGCGGCAGGTAGCGGTCGTAGGCCGCGGCGGCGGTGATCACCGCCTTGTACCCGGCCACGCTGGCCTGCGAGGTGAGCGCGTCCATCGGCTGGGCGCGGCTCAGCGTGCGGGGCAGGCCGTCCAGGCTGACCAGGGTCGCGCCGCGCTCGGCCAGTTCGCGCATGAGCCCGGGGGCCTGCATCGGGCGCAGCATGCCGGCGACCGCCTGGCCGGCGCGGAGGCCGCGCAGCACGGCGGCCTCCGGGCGGGTGAGGCAGAGCCACAGGTCGGCGGTGCCGCGCACCTGCTCGGCGGGGAGGACCCGCGCGCCGGCCGCGGTGTAGTCGTCGTCGCGGAACCGGGCGCCCGCGCCGGCCCCGGTCTCGACCAGGACCTCCAGGCCCGCGTCGCGCAGCGCCCCGACCCCCGCCGGGACGACCGCCGCCCGCCGCTGCCCCGGGGTGGAGAGGATCCCCGCCTTCAGCGCCGCCATGCCGCTCCCTTCGCCGTTCCGGCCTCCGGGCCCGGTGGGATAGGTACCCCGGCGCGGCCCGGCTCAGTCGGCGAGCCGGTAGCCCATGCCGCGCACGGTCTGGATCCGGCCGGCGCCGACCTTCTTGCGCAGCGCCCGGATGAAGACGTCGACCACGTTGGACCCGGGGTCGTAGTCGTACCCCCACACCTGGGAGAGCATCTGCTGCCGGGAGAGGACCTGGCCGCGGTGGCGCATCAGCAGTTCGAGCAGGGCGAACTCGCGGGCGGTGAGGTCGACGGTCTCCCGCCCGGCGGTGGCCCGCCGGGTGCGCAGGTCCAGGGAGAGGTCGCCGTGCGCGAGGACGGTGGCCTCGCCGGTGCGCTCGCCGCGCATCCGGAGCCGGACCCGGGCCAGCAGCTCCTCGAACCGGAACGGCTTGGTCATGTAGTCGTCGGCGCCGATCTCCAGCCCGGTGACGGTGTCCCGCACCCCGTCGCGGGCGGTGAGCACCACCACCGGGAGCGGGGAGCCGCTGTCGCGGACCTTGCGCAGCACGGCGAACCCGTCGTCGTCGGGGAGCCCCAGGTCGAGCACCATCAGGTCGTAGTCGCCGGTCAGCGCGTACTCGACGGCCTCCCGGGCGGTGCCCACCACGGTGGTGGCGAAGCCGTTGGCGGTCAGGCCCTTGCGGACGAAGGAGGCGATGCGCTCCTCGTCCTCTGCGATGAGGATGCGGGTCACGGGCGGTCACTCCTCGCGCCGGTCGGAAAGGTCAGGGTGAAGGAGGCGCCCTCGCCGGGCGCCGAGCGCAGGTGCACCGATCCGTGGTGCGCGTCCACGATGGCGCGGACGATGGCCAGGCCCAGGCCGGCCCCGGCGCGGTCGCCGCCGGCGGAGGTGCCGCGGGCGAACCGGGCGAAGATGCGCTCCTGGTCGGCGGGGGCGATGCCGGGTCCGGTGTCGCGCACCCAGAACGACGCCTGCTCGCCGTCGCCGGAGACGCGGGAGCCGATCGAGATCATCGAGCCGGGCGGGGTGTAGCGGACGGCGTTGGCGGCGAGCTGCACCATGGCCTGGGTGACCCGCTGCGGGTCGGCCCGGATCGGGCCCTCGCCGATCTCCTCCAGGCGCCACTCCCGGTCGCCCAGTGCGCGCACCTTGGCGTCGATGTCGATGGTGAGCTCCTCCACCGAGACCCGCTCGTAGTGCAGGAAGTCCGGCCGCTCGGCCTTGGCCAGCAGGAGCAGGTCCTCCACGATCCGGGCCATCCGGTCCAGTTCGTCGGTGACCAGCCGGACCACCTCGCGGCGCTCCTCGGGGTCGTCGCCCATCAGCTCCAGGTGGCCGCGGACGATGGTGATCGGGGTGCGCAGCTCGTGCCCGGCGTCGTCGATGAACCGGCGCTGCACGTCGAAGGCGTCGTGCAGGCGGTCGAGCATGCCGTTGAACTGCTCGGCCAGCGCGGCGACGTCGTCGTTGCCGGGCACGTCGATGCGGCGGGTGAGGTCCTCCTCGGAGATCTCCGCGGCGGCCTGGCGGACCAGCCGGACCGGGGCGAGGATCCGCCCGGAGACCCACCAGGCCGCGGTGCCGGTGAGCAGCAGGCCGACCGCGCCGACCAGCCCCACGGTGCGCGTGGTGGCGCCCAGCTCGGCCAGGTCGGCGGCGGTGAAGTAGCCGACCACGAACCAGCCGTCCGGGTTGCCGCTGCCGGCCGGTGCCCTGACCCGCAGCTTCTCCCAGTGCATCTCCCCCTCGGGGGTGTTCACCGAGCCGCGGGCCGCGGAGTCGTCGAGGATCTCCCGGAGCAGCGCGCCGTCGGCGGAGACGTCGTGGACCGGTTCCGGGCCCTGCCGGACCCGGCCGGTGGGCACCTGCGCGCCGGGGGCCTCGTCGACGTGGCCGAAGAGGATCTCGGAGTCGTCGGGCTGCTGGTGGGTGAGGTAGGTGCGCATCAGCGCCTCGGTGTGCGTGAAGCTCCGCCCGGTCTCGGGGTCGATGCCCACCCGGGCGTACTCCTCGAACTCCTCGATCTCCTGGTCGAGGGCGGCGTCCACCCGCCCGTTCATGCCGCCGAGCAGCGACTGCCAGGTGACCAGCACGACGAGCAGGAGCACGGCGGCGGTCAGCGAGGCGACCCAGAGCATGATCCGCACTCTGGCGGGGAGGCGGAGCCGCGGCCGGGCGCCGTCGGTGCCGGTGCCCTGCGGGTCGGTGGTGACCAGGTCCTCGGCGAGCGGCGCGGTCGGCCCGATCACCGGTCTGGGGCCGCGGTCCGGGCCGTCAGTCATCGTCATCGTCATCATCATCGTCGAGGTCGTCATCGCCCCCGGGCAGGGGCTGCGGCGGGGCGGGGGTCTCCTGGGACCCCGGGGGTCCCGGGGAGCGCGAGGACTCGGGGGGCGGGGGTTCCGAGCCGTCGCCGGAGACCGCGGGCGGCGGGTCGACGACGCCCTCGTCGCCGCCCTCCCCCGGCCCGGTGGTGGAGGAGGCGGAGGGGGGTTCCGGCGACTCCCCGACGACCACCTCGCCGGGCGGGCGCGAGTCGGGAGCCGTGCGGCCCGCGCTCCAGGCCATGGCGGCGGCCACCGCCAGGACGGCGCAGACCACCCCGATCAGGGCGAATCGGTGCAGCGGTCTCATGGGAAGAGCATCCCGGACCGGTTTCAAGTGAAGATGAAACGCCGATGAAGAAATCTTCATCCGGGTCGCGGTGCCGGGACGCCGCTCGTGAGAGGACCGGTCCCCCGTGGACGGTGCGGAGGACCGGCCCTCTCAGGAACGGCGTGCGATAGGGGCCGCGAGCGTCCGGGCGTGCTCAGGCCGCGGTGTCGAAGGAGGCCCAGACGACCTTGCCCTGGCCGCGCAGCGCCCGCCAGCCCCAGTCGGAGCTGAACGCCTCGATGAGCGCCAGGCCGCGGCCGCCCTCGGCGCGCTCGTCCGGGTCGACCCGGACCGGCTCCTCGGTGCTGGGGTCGAAGACCAGGCACGCCAGCCGCGACTCGTGCCGGACCAGGCCGAACTGGATGGACCAGTCGGACAGCGCGCCCGCGCCGGGGACTGCGTGCCGGCAGGCGTTGGTGACCAGTTCGGAGACGACGAGCAGGGTGTCGGAGCGGAGCGGTTCCAGCTCCCACTCCCGGAGCACCCGGGTGGTGAAGTCGCGGGCGGCCTTGACCGAGGCTGCGTTGAACGCGAGCCCTTGGACGGCGGTGGCCGCGTTCACGAAGAGGTCTCCGGCGGGGAGCGGGGCGGCGGAGAGTCCGGTCCAGTCCCAGGGGGCGGGTGCGGGGTTCGCGCGGAGGTAGGACCGCGGCGCGAAGAAGGGGACCGCGGACAGGTCGCCGGGGCCGGAGTGTGCGGGGTAGGCCGTCATGTCATCCCTCGTACCGCTGGGCTGCTGGATGGCTTGGTCTCGGCCGGCTCGCGCCGTCCGCGGGGTTTCCGCACGTCCAACGCCCTCCGGCCGGGTTTCGACCGGTTCGCCGTCGCTTACGAGTGTAAGCACGGATGCACGTGCACACCGCAGTCTAGTGAGGCTCGGGCAAAGTGTCGCCCCCGCACCTCTTTGTTATTGAAACGTGCCCCCTGCCCGCCGTTCTCCCCTCGGGTCACCGTTGCCCCGCCGCGCACCATTTCACAAATAGGTCGCGAACTGCAGGTTCATCGGATCTATCGGCCGGCCGCCGCCGCGGCGGCCGCCCGCGGCGCCGCCGGCCGGGCCGCACCGGCCCCGGACCCGCTCCGCCGCCGTGACCTCCGCCGGGACACCGACAGAGGCGCACCGGTCACTGTCTGAATCGTCACCGGCGCACTGATTTCGAGCGTTTAGCGAAGATTATTGTGCTTACCGACGCAAGCACCGGTGCAAACACGAATGCACGTGCATGCAATACTCGCGGCAGCACCCCGGGCGGCCCGGTCCGCCCGGAGAGCGACGAAGGAGGAACGCATGAGTCAGTCCGCCCAGGTCGGCAACGGCGCCCCCGCCGACCGGATCGCGGGCGCCGTGTGGCGCAAGAGCTCGCTGAGCAACCCCAGCGGGAACTGCGTCGAGCTGGCCCGGCTGCCCGGTGGCGAGATCGCGGTACGCAACTCCCGACACCCGAGCGGGCCCGCGCTCGTCTACACCCCCGCCGAGATCTCCGCCTTCGTCCAGGGCGCCAAGCGCGGCGACTTCGACGACCTCGCCACGCCCCTCGACAGCGCGCTCTGACCCCCGCCCGCAGCGTTCCCCGTTCGCGCTGCGGGCCCCCAGGACCGGGCGCCGCCCTCCTCCGCCGGGGAGGGCGGCGTCCTTCTTCTCCCGTCCAGACCGGGTTTTCGGCACATTTCAGACACATTCCCGTGCATGCGCCCCGTGCAGGTGCTCCGTGCAGATATCGTCCCAGGGTGTTGTCGGGCGCCCGCCCGGGGGTTACCGTTGCCTCCGAGGTGTGAGAACCCGGTCCGCATGGTGAGAAGGAACGCGGTCCGGGAGCCCCGGGCTCGGTTTCCCCCTATCCTGTTCCACCGACCCCGCGCGAACCGCACCCCCCGGAGGGCACATGCAATTAGCGCGCACGGAAGCGGTCCCCACCGCGAACGTCCTCTCCCCGCCCCGCGGCGGCCCCACGGTCCTGAGGATCCTCCTCGGCACCCAGCTGCGCCGCCTGCGCACGGAGAAGGGCATCTCGCGCGAGGACGCCGGATACGAGATCCGCGCCTCGCACGCCAAGATCAGCCGGCTGGAGCTCGGCCAGGTCAGCTTCAAGGAGCGCGACGTGGCCGACCTGCTCACCCTCTACGGGGTGACCGACCCCGAGGAGCGGGAGAGCCTGGTCGCCCTGGCCCGGCAGGCCAACAACCCCGGCTGGTGGCACAAGTACAGCGACGTCCTGCCGAGCTGGTTCGAGGTCTACGTCGGCCTGGAGGAGGCCGCCTCCATCATCCGCAGCTACGAGCTGCAGTTCGTGCCCGGCCTGCTGCAGACCGAGGAGTACGCCCGCGCGGTGGTCATGCTGGGCCACGGCGACGCCCCCGGGGACGAGATCGAGCGCCGGGTGGCGCTGCGGATGAAGCGGCAGCGCCGGCTGACCGAGCCCGGCGCGCCCAAGCTGTGGGCCGTGGTGGACGAGGCCGCGCTGCACCGCCCGCTCGGCGGGACCGGCGCCATGCGGCGCCAGATCGAGCACCTCATCGACATGGCCACGCTGCCCAACGTCACGCTGCAGATCGTGCCGTTCGCCAAGGGCGGGCACGCGGCCGCCGGGGCCCGTTCAGCATCCTCCGCTTCACCGGGGCCGAGCTGCCCGACGTGGTCTACCTGGAGCAGCTCGCCAGCGCCGTCTACCTGGACAAGCCGGAGGAGACGGACAAGTACATGGTGGTGATGGACCGGCTGTGCGTGGACGCCGCCCCGGCCTCCGAGACCGCGCGCTTCCTCGGCTCCATCATGAAGAACTTCGCCTGAGCCGGAACGCCCGCCCGGGGTCCCGCTCCCCGGGCGATGTTCTTGGTGCTGCGGGCCCATCAGAGCGCTCTGATGGGCCCGCAGCACCAAGATCAACGGGGAGGGGCGGCGGCCGGGCTCCCCTGCCCGCCCCTCCCCCGCCGGCGGGCTAGGACTCCTCGGGGACCAGCAGGCGCAGGTCGACCGAGTGCGCGATCGCGCGCAGGCCCGCGTCGCCCGGGTGCAGGTGGTCGCCGGAGTCGTACTCGGGCAGCAGCCGGGACGGGTCCTCGGGGTCGCGGAGCACCTCGTCGAAGTCGAGCACCGCGTCGAACAGGCCGCCCGGGCCGGAGTTCTCCCGGATGAAGGCGTTCACCTCGGTGCGGCGGGCGTCCACGTCCGCCGTGCAGTCCGGGTAGCCGCCGCAGGGCGCGATGGTCGCCGCCACCACCCGCAGCCCGTGCGCGCGGGAGCGCTCGGCGATGGTGCGCAGGCCGTCCGCGAGCTCGTCCGCGCCAGCCCCCCAGCGGACGTCGTTGATCCCCTGGAACACCACCACCGTCCGGGCCCCGGTCTGCGCGAACACGTCCCGGTCCAGCCGGTTCAGCGCGCTCACCCCGCCGGTGTCGCTGCTCACCCCGTCGCCGCCGTACCGGTCGGCCAGCACCTGGTTGGCCGAGATGCCCTGGTTGAGCACCCCGTAGCGGGGCACCCGGTCCTGGTCCAGGAGCCGGTCGGTGAGCACGTCCGGCCAGCGGCGGTCCGCCCCGGGGGTGGAGCCGACGCCGTCGGTGATCGAGTCGCCCAGCGCGACCACCGAGCCGGTCCCGCCGGCCGTGTCGATCCCGGCGAGGAACGGCCAGCTCTCGAAGGTCCGGGTGAAGCCGGAGCCGTCCGCCTCCCCGCTCAGATCGGTCCCCGGTTCGCCCGCGTAGCTGGTCCCGGTGGCCGCGGTGTGCACCGGCGCCGCCTCCACCCGCCCCGGCAGGTGGATGCTGACCAGCAGTTCGGCGGCGTCCGACAGCGCGAGGCCGATCGGGTCGCTGGTCAGCCTGCCCCCGGCCGGGATGACCGCGGACCGCTCCCCGCCGAACTCCACCGGGACCGGCCGCTGCGCGGCCGCGGCCCCCTCGTCCCGCAGCGCGACCGTGACCGCGCCGATCTCGACCGGTGCCGCGGCGAAGACGTTGTCCAGGTGGAGCCGGGTGTCCGGACCGCCGGCGCCGGTCCGCACCGCCAGCCGCAGGGTCTGGTCCTCCCAGGGGCCCACCTCGGCGTAGCCGGAGGCCGAGGCCGACCAGGTCCCGGTCCAGTCCCGCTGCTCCCTGCGCACGCCGAGGTCGAAGACGTGCATCCGGGCGCCGCCCCCGATCTCCGGCAGCTCGATGCCGGTGGGCCTGCGGTCCGGGTCGACCGGCACGGTGACGGCGTACAGCCGCACCTGCTCCCCGGCCGGCCCGTCCGGGGTGTTTGCGTAGGGCAGCGCCACCGCCTTGGTCGCCAGGGGGCCGGTCTCCCAGTCGGGGGTGGTGACGCTGTACTCCTCGGAGCCGTCCCGGTAGATGATCCGCCCGGTGCCGGTGGCGTCGCCGCCGGTGGCCGCGGCCAGAAAGGTGACGGCCCGGACCGCGCCGCGCAGCCGCACCCGCTGCCCGTCGGCGACCGCGTTGTCCGGTTCGCCCGGGCGGGTGTCGGGCATCCGCAGCTCGGTGCCGTGCAGGACGACGGCGTCCCCGGGGCCCCAGCCGGCGGCGGCCAGCGCCTGGGCGGACAGGCTGCGCCCGTCCCCGTCCAGGTCCGCCCCGTCCGGTTCGCCGTCGTCGGAGATGCCCTCGTTGTCGTAGAACCGGGCGACGCCGCCCGGCGGGGCCGGTTCGGCCGCCGCCTCCCGGGGCGGCGGCCCCAGCACGCCGACCGCGGTGACCAGGGCGAGCGCCGCGGAGTACAGCATCAGCCGTCTCGTGAACGTTCCGGGGGATGTGCGGGCCATGTGACCGTCCTCTCCGAGAGACACGGGCCTCATTGTCACCTCCGCCCCCGTCCCCGGGGTGGATTCCGGGCGTCCGACACGAAAACGGCCCCGCGGCGGGGCTTTCCGGGCCCGGGGCGGGCGCGCCGCGCCGCCCTCCCGCCGCCCGCTCCGGCCTGCGGCGGGGCGCGGCGGGGCGGGTGCGGCGGGGACGGATCAGAAATAACGGGCGGAGCGGCGCGGTTGAGCGAAGGGCGACCCTCCCGCGGCCGCGCCCCGAGACCCCGTCACGAAAGGCCGCCGACCTTGTCCGCGCCCGGTTCCGCCCCCACGCTGTCCGTCCTCGACCTCGCGCACATCCCGGAGGGGGGAACCGCCCGGGAGAGCCTGCAGGCCAGCCTGGAACTGGCGCAGGCCGCCGACCGGCTGGGCTACCGCCGGGTCTGGTACGCCGAGCACCACAACATGGCGACCATCGCATCCTCGGCCACCGCCGTGCTCATCGCGCACATCGCCGCGCACACCGAGCGGATCCGGGTCGGCGCGGGCGGCGTGATGCTGCCCAATCACGCCCCGCTGACCGTCGCCGAGCAGTTCGGAACCCTGGAGACGCTGCACCCCGGCCGGATCGACCTGGGCCTGGGCCGCGCGCCCGGCAGCGACCAGAACACGGTGCGGGCGCTGCGCCGCGACCCGTCCGCGGCCGACGCCTTCCCCGACGACGTGCTGGAACTGCGGGGCTACCTCTCCGGCCGGTCGGTGGTTCCCGGCGTGGAGGCCACCCCGGGCAAGGGCACCGACGTCCCGCTGTACATCCTCGGCTCCTCGCTGTTCGGCGCGAAGCTCGCCGCGGCGCTGGGCCTGCCGTACGCGTTCGCCTCGCACTTCGCCCCGGCCGCGCTGGAGGAGGCCGTCGCGGTCTACCGCGCCGAGTTCTCCCCCTCCGAGCAGCTGGCCGAGCCGTACGTGATCGCCGGGGTGAACGCCACCGCCGCCGACACCTCCGAGGAGGCCCGGCGCCAGGCGCACCTGGCCCGCCGCCGGATGGCCGCCCAGCTGCTGGCCCGGGGCCGCACGCTCAGCCCGGAGGAGGCCGACGCCGCGCTGGAGTCGCCCGCCGGCCGGCACGTGCAGCAGATGGCCACCTACTCCGCGGTCGGCGACCCCAAGGAGGTCGTCGCCTACCTCAACGACTTCGCCGCGCACGCCCGGGCCGACGAGCTCATCATCGCCTTCCAGGCCGGCGACCCGGCGTCCCGCCTCCGCTCCGCCGAACTCATCGCGGAGGCCGCCGCCCTGCCCGCCGCCTGACCGCACCGGCCGGCGCACCTCGGACCCGGTCCGCCCGCTCGGAGCGGGGCCCGTCCGCGTCCTCCGGCTCCGGGGCGCGGACGGCGGGCGCCGGACGGGCGCACCGGGCGGCCCGGCCCCGGCGGGCGCTCCGACTGCGGAGGCCGCCGGACGGCGCCTGCGCGCCCCGGGCCTTCCGGGGCGGGCCGCCGGGGCCGCCCACGGCGGAAGCCCGCCCAGGGCGCCGATCCCGGCACCGCGCCCGCTGCCGGAGGCGAGGGGCCGGGTCGGCGGGGAGAGGGGCCGCCGGGCGGCACGTGCGCCCCGCCCGGCGGCCCCTCTTCCCGAGGCGGGGTCAGCGCCAGCCGTAGCGGCGACGGAGGACCGCGGCGACCTCGGCGAAGCGGCGGCCGTCGAGGACCGCGCCCTCCCGGCGGATGTCGTCCTCCTCCATCTCGAAGAGCCGGTCCAGGCAGAGGTAGGAGGTGCGGCCGCCGGAGTCCCAGGGGCCCTCGCCGAGTTCGAGCCAGTCGTGCTCCTCGTGCGGGTCGGGCTCCTGGGAGGAGAGCATCAGAGCGTGCAGCCGGGTGCCCTTGCGGCCGACGACCAGCAGCGGGCGGTCCTTGCCCCGGCCGTCGTTCTCCTCGTAGGGCACCCAGGTCCAGACGACCTCGCCGGTGTCGGCCCGCCCGTCGGGCTCGGGGGCGTACTCCAGGCTGGTGGCGCCGGCCCTGGTCGCGATCTCGCGGACTTCGCCGCGCAGCGGGTGGTCGGCGCGGCCGTCGGCGGTGGAGGAGGAGTTCATGGGGCGTTTCTACCGCATCCCAGCCTCCCCCGCCGCCCCGGCGGCCCCGCTCCGGGGTCAGCCGCGGGGCTCCCGGTCCGGGGTGCGCAGGTCGCCGCGGAGGATCCGGTCCACCAGGTCGGAGCGGAGCGCGCCGAAGCCGGTGGCCGACCAGACGCTCTCCTCCGCCGGAACCGTGTAGTACGGGAGGTCCGCGCCGCCGTGCCGGACCACCAGCGCCTTGGGTGCGGCCCTGCGGCGCACCGCGCGGGCGCAGTCGGAGCAGAGCGGCACGGTGGCGGAGCGCCGGCTGCCCACCGGCCGCCACTCCGTGTCGGCGGTGGAGGTGCCGTGCAGCGGGTTGGCGTAGCAGTGCCGCCGCTCCCGGGGCGGCCGCCGGCCCGCGGCCAGCGCCGCCGCCCGCGCCATCCGGTACTCGGCGACGTCGAGCAGGACCAGCGCACCGACCTCGTCGGCGAGGTCCGCCTCGCCGTCCCGGGCGGCGTCGTGCGCCTTGCCCGCCGCGGTGTGCGCGTTGAGCGCGCCCTGCAGCGCCTCGGTGGCCTCCGCGCCGCCGCGGCCGCCGGTCTCGGCGCGGCTCAGCCGCTCGCCGACCGCCACGATCTCCGCGCCGACCCGCTCGGACAGCTCGTCGAGCCGGGCCGCGTCGGCGTTGTCGAAGGCGGTGAGCGGGGCGGCCCGGACCGCGTGCCTGGTCCGCGCGGCCCTGCGCCGCACCCGGACCAGCAGCAGCACCGCCCCGGCGATCAGCGCCGCCGCTCCGGCCGCCCAGGCCAGCAGGATCGGCCAGGTGAGCGGCCCCGACGTGTCGAACAGGCCGCCGTTGCGCTCCTCGTAGCCCGCCTTGGCGTCCTCGTAGAGCCGCTCCGCCTCCCCGGAGAGGGCGATCTCCACCGCGCGCTCGATCTCCTCGCCGGGGGTGCCCTCGAAGTCGCTCTCGTAGGAGGGGGCCAGGGCCGCGAGGGAGGCGTTGACGCCGCCCTCCTCGTAGGCGCTGTCCGCCGGGTAGTCCGCGCCCTCCACCGACTGCCCGCCGAAGGCGATGTAGTGCGCCTCGGACAGGCCGGACCGGTCGTGCACCGCTTCGAGGAGGTTGTCGACCTCGCCCTGCCACCGGTCGCCCTTGGCGACGGGCAGCACGACCACGAACAGCGGCTCGCCGCTCTCCTCGATGCTCTCCGCGATGGCGCCGGCCTTCTCCTCGGGCAGCGCCGAGGCGTAGGCGGGGTCCACCAGGACCGGCGACTCCTGCAGCGCCTCGGCGATCTCGGCCGCGCCGCCGGGGGCCGCGCCGCCGTCCGTGTCGGCCGCCGCGTCGGCCGCCGCCGGGGCCGCACCGAGCAGTGCGGCCGCGCCGAGCAGCAGCGCCGCCGCGCGCGCGGCCCGCCGCCCCGCGGCCGCCGGGCCGTTTCCAGTCCTGCCGAGCACCGTTCCGCCTCCCGTGTTCCCCGTCGTTCCGCGCCGTACCGGCGCCCGGTCCGTGTTCCGTCCGCCGCTCACCGCACCCCCAGCCGGGCCCGGACCTCGCCGGCGAGGTCGGTGCCGTCCGCACCGTAGCCGGTCGCGGTCCAGAACCGGTCCACTTCGGTGTGCGGCACCGCGCGCCCGCCGGCCCGGACCAGCAGCACCCGCTCGGCCCGCTCGGCCGAGGTGAGAGCGGCGCAGGCGGGGCAGAAGGCCGAGAGCCGCCCGTCGCGGCCCCCTCTCCTGCCCTGGGCCGGACCGTGCAGCGGGTTGATTCCGCACACCGGCCGGTCGGCCGAGGCGAGGCCGCGCAGCCGGCCGCGGGCGGTGCGCAGCAGCACCACCAGGCCGACCAGGTCGAGTTCGTCGTGCTCCTCGTCGGCGAGCAGCAGCGCGGCGTCCAGCGCCGACATCGCCTCGGGGTAGCGGCGGTGCCCCTCGCCGGCCTCTTCGACCGCCTGCTTGAGCTCCGCGCACTCCCGGTCGAACATCCGGTTCAGCGCGGACCGGCCGGGGCGGCGCGGGGCGTCCGGGTCGCCCAGGTCGGCCCCGGCCCGGGCCGCCGACCCAGCGGTGCCGGGCATCGGGAGGCGGAGCGGCAGCAGGGGCCCGAAGCGCCTCAGCGCCCACCAGGCGGCGCCGAGCGCCGCGGCGAGCAGCGGCCCCATGACGGCCGACCCGGGGATCACCCCCTCGCCGCCGAAATAGTCGCCGAGGTAGGGGCGGTCCGCCGGCTCGGGCGGTTCGGGCAGGTACGGCTCGGGGACCGGGTAGGTCTTCCAGCCGTCCGGGTCGCCCTGCTCGACGGTGCTGAGGGCGGCGCCGATCACCTGCGCGGTGCCGGGGTCCTCCTTCTCCTGCTCCCGGCTCATCCCCTCGCGGATGTCGTACTCGGAGGGGCCGGCGCCGAACGGGACGGCGGTCACCCCGTAGCCGCTCTGGCCGGCGGCGGCGACGATGTAGACCGCGTCATCGCCGAGCACCGAGTGCAGGGCGTGCGCCAGGATCTCCGGGTCGCCGCCGGACTCGTCGGCGCCGTCCATCGCGACGACCGCCACCCGGACCGGGACGTCCGCTCCGGCGGCCCGCTCGGCCAGCTCCTCCGCCTCCTCCGGGGGCAGCGCGGAGGAGGCCAGCGGGTCGAGGTAGAACCGGCTCTCCTCCAGGCCGGCGGCGATCCGCTCCACCCGGACGGTGTCCCGGACGTAGGGCGGTTCGGGCCGGAACGACTCGTCCTCGCTCCGGCGCACCCCGCCCGAACCGGCGGCCTGCTCGGCCTGCTCGGCCTCGTAGGCGTCCATGTCGTTCCCGACCGCGACGGTCAGCGCCGCGCCGCCGGCGACCGGCAGCGCCGCGGCGGCCAGCGCGGCGAGGACCATCAGCGGCGCGCCGGCGAGCACCCAGGCCGCCCGGAGCGGAAGCGGCCGCCGCGCCGCCCCGCCCTTCTTCCCGTTCCCGCCGCTCTTCCCGGCGGAGGGCCCGCCGTCCCGGAGGGACCGGCGCACCACCGCGGCCAGGAGGAGGATCCCCGCGGCGCTGCCCAGCATCCCGCAGAGCAGGCCCAGATTGGCGGCGGGCGTCTCCCGGCCCGGGTTCAGGTCCGAGGGGAGGAAGTCCCACGGCTCCCCGTCGTCGGGCGGGGACGCGCCGGTGTCGGCGCCCCGCTCCGCGACGGCGGGGTCGGTCAGCGCCTCGGCGAAGGCCCGGGCGGTGTCGTCGATGCTCGGGTCGGAGCCGAGGTCGGTGCTGTAGAGGAGCTGCCGCGCGGCCTCCTCGGCGGGGAGGTCCACGCCCTTGGCGGCGGCCTCCACCATGGCGGTGCCGGGGGAGATCAGCACGTAGACGCCGTCCTCGCCCACCCGGTCCATCAGCGCCGACACCGGGGCGCCGGTCTCGGCGTAGGAGTGCGCGGGCGGGGCGGCCACCACGTAGTAGGGGACGTCCAGCGGGTCGAACACGCCGTGCAGCTCGGCGTCGAGGGCCTCGGTGTCGTAGGCGCCCGCCAAGGCGTCGCTGACGTAGACCGCGCTCCCCGGCCGGTCCTCGGCGAGCCGCTCGGCGAAGAAGGCCGCCGGGGTCCGGGCCTCGCCGGGCCCGTCGGCGAGGGCCGCCGGCGCGCCGGGCACGGCCATCGCGATCAGCGCGGCCAGGAGCACCGCCGCCATTCCGGTGAACGGCCGCATCCGTGCCACGCCCGCCTCCTCCGCCTCTTCCATCGTCTGCCGCCCCGTCTCCGGGGCGCGCTCATGCTAGCAACGCCGCGCCCCCTCCGATGGCACAGACCAGGGATTTCGCCCCGTTCCGGGGCATTCCGGGGCGAGTTCACCGGGGGCGGGGCCCCTCTCCCCGGGACTCGCAAGGCCTTGGGGGGCGGGTTCGGAGCCCTCGGGGCGGCCCGGCGCGCGGACCGCCCTCCGCTCCCGGCGGAGCCGCGCCGCAGGTGCGGACACCGGCTCCGGGCACCGGCGGCGCCAGGCCACCGCCCCCGGGACGGGCCTCCCCGCCGGGGGCGGTGCACCTAGGGCGAGTCGCCGGGGAGGAAGCGCCGCGCCTCCGGACCGGGGCGGGGCGGGACCGGTGCGTCGTCCGGGGAGAGCTCGCCGGCCTCGGCCGCCTCCAGGTGCAGGACAGCGGGCGGGAGCTCGGGGTCGGGGTCGCTGGCCCGGGGCGGTTCCGGTCCGTCGAAGCCCACCCGGACCACGCGCAGCACCCGCGCCACCCGGAAGCGGTGCTCCAGCACGTCGGCGGCGTCGATCGGGCCGTCCTCCTCCGACCAGCGGCGCAGCTCCCTGCGGCAGGCGTCGCCCACCCCGGGGCGGAGCGAGGAGCCCTCCTCGTCCTCGCGGACCATGTTCTCGAAGAACCGGCGGAGGGCGTCCCGGGCCTCCTCCAGCGTGGCGTGCTCCTGGCCCATCGGGCGCCAGCCCGGGTCGCCGCGCCCCTTGGAGAGCAGCTGGAAGTCGGGCGGCATGGTCACCAGGTCGGGGTAGGCCATGCTGCCGACCAGGGCGTCCTCGGTGACCTCGGGCGGGATCGGGCCGCCCGCGGGGACCACGCCGGCGATCTCCTCCTTGAGTCCGGCGGCGCGCGGGGCGGGGTCGGAGTCGGCGCCGAGGCCGACCGGGCCGCGCGGCGGATCCGCGTCGGCGGGGCCGGGCGGTTCCGGTTCGTCCCCGGTGAACAGGACGTAGCGCTCGATCCGCACGATCCTGTACCGGTGGCCGAGCACCGTCACCTCGTCGTGCTTCTCCCAGTCCATCAGGTTGGCGGCGTCGGCGAACTCCCGCGCGCGCTCCGGGTCGCCGCCGGCCGCGGCCTCCTCCTTGAGGAAGTGGTGGGCCAGCGCGTCCCGGCCGCCCTGCGGGGTGTTCCCCGGATGGACGCGGGTGCACCAGCCCTCCGCGGTCTCTTCCGCAGGCTGGTAGAGGGGGTCGAGCATGCGCAGGTCGCTCATGGCCGCGATTGTGCCCGATCCGCAGCCGCGCGGCCCACCCCCGAAGCGCTTTCGCCCGAGATCAGCCGATCCGCTCCCGCACCCGCGCGCCGAAAAACCAGCGAAGGCCATCGAGGCACCTCCGCGACAACGGCCGAGAAAGGGCCGGGGCACCGACATCCCCCGAACGCGGCGCCCCACGGAGCGAAGGTCAAGACGGGCAGCGACGGCGCCGGTAGGAGCAGGGCCGGGCGCCTCAGCCGAGCGCGGCACCTCGCGGAGCGAAGGTTCAAGCAGGCAGCGAAGGCAGCGCTCGGGGACCGGCCGGTCGATCAGGCGCGGCGTCCCGCAGAGCGAAGGTCAAGACGGGCAGCGACGGTGAAGGTAGGGGCAGGGCCGGGCGCCTCACCCGAGCGCGGCGCCTCGCGGAGCGAAGGTTCAAGCAGGCGGCGAGGGTGGGAGGGAGCCGGGCGCCGCGTTCACCGGCCAGGCCCGGCACGTGCTCCCGCCAGGGGGCGACCTTATCCCCTATGCCGGGTTTGCGGCGAGGAACGGACAGGAGCGGGGGCGCCCTGCGCACCTCCGCAGCACCCCGATTACATCTACCAGCGAGTAGTAAGCCCCCAAGCCCCCACCACCCTCTCACCGATCACCCAGAGTGGCCAAACGGGGCTCCCCGAGAGAACAAAAGCGACATCCCACCCCCGCTCCGCCTCTCCCCGGGTTCCGGCCCCCTGCATCCCGGTCTTGCGGGCGGCTCGAACCCTCCGTCACCGGCCCGATCAGGGCGAACCGGGCCTCCCGGGGCCCGATCCGGCCCAGGATGCGCGCCCAGGAATCACCGGGGTGCTCTCGCGGTGCGCAGGGCACCCCACCCCACCATCCCCCTGCGTATTCGCCCAGTTCAGAGAGGGGTAGCGGTTTCAGCGGCGGCCGGCCCCGACGCCCCGGGCGACGCGGACACGGCGAACCCGCTCCCTCTGCCCGCCCCGGCCGCCCCTCCCTGCTCTGCCACCCCCGACCGACCAGCCGGTCCCCACCCGCCGCCGTCGCCGCGAGCTTGAACCTTCGCTCCGCGAGGTGCCGCGCGCGGCTGGGGTGCCCGGCCCCGGCCCTGCCTTCGCCGTCGCCGCGCGTCTTGACCTTCGCTCTGCGGGGTGCCGTACCCGACCGACCGACCGGCCGGTCCCCACCGCCGCCGTCGCCGCCCGCCTGAACCCCCGCCCCGTGGGGCCCGACACCCGGGCGACCGCCTCCGCCCCGCCCCCACCGCCGCCGTCGCCGCCCGCCTGAACCCCCGCCCCGCGAGGCGCCGCGCCCAACCGACCAGCCGGTCCCCCTCCCGCCGTCGCCGCCAGCTTGAACCCCCGCCCCGTGAGGCGCCGTGCCCTGGTGAGAGGCCTGGCCGTCTCCCCTCCTCCGCCGTCATCGTCGCCGCGCCGAGTCGGCCGCATACCCGGCAGCCCCCGGCAGGCCGACCCCTCCCCGAGGCCGGGCCTCTCCGGCCGGTCCCCTGGTCAGGACCAGGACATCCGGCGGGCGGTGGCGGTCCCGGTCGGGTCGGTGCCGTAGTGCTCGGCGAGGATCTCGCGGCCCGCAGCGCTCGCGGCGTAGACCGCCTCGCCGGCGGAGACCCAGGTGTTCCAGGCCCCGGTGAAGGCGCGGACCGCCTCCTTGTTCCGGCCGAAGACGCCGGGGACCGCGTGGTAGGCGGCGCGGTTGGCGCGGGGGCGGCCGGCCAGCTGGGCGCGGGCCCGTGCGC
This sequence comes from Nocardiopsis potens DSM 45234, assembly GCF_000341105.1. Lineage (GTDB taxonomy): Bacteria > Actinomycetota > Actinomycetes > Streptosporangiales > Streptosporangiaceae > Nocardiopsis_A > Nocardiopsis_A potens. The sequence goes on along the minus strand of NZ_ANBB01000068.1, from coordinate 30,175 downwards.
GGGCGTCGCGACCGTTCGCCGGGGCGTCCGGCAGGTACCTCGGGATGAGGTAGCGGGGGGTGCCCACCAGCGGTGCCAGGACCTCGTCCAGGGCGGTGGCGAACTCCTCCGCCGCCGTCGCCCCGGCCCCGGTCAGCGTGTAGCGGTACACCCCGTCTGCGTCCACCCGGATCCTGACGGCCTCGGCGCCCGCCTCGGAGCGGCCCGCCGCGCGCAGGCCGTCGGCGACCGCGGACGCGTAGCGCGCGGTGTCCACCGGCTCCGCCGCGATCTCCTGCATCCGCACCACGCCGCGCACCCGGGCCTGCTCCCGGCGCCCCTCCACGATCATGAGCAGGGTCGGGGGCAGGGCGAACAGCCCGATCAGCGCCCACCAGGGAAGCGCCACGAAGGCCACGACCACCAGGAGCGGCGCCCCGAAGAAGGTGAGGATCACACCGAGGCAGACGAGCAGGTCGAGCAGGAGCGCGAGCAGAGCGGCGAGCGGGGCGGGTAGGACGGCGAACACGGGCGCGAGCAGAGCGGCGAGCGGGGCGGGCACGGCGACGAGCAGGGCCGCGGCCCGAGTGGGGAGCGTGGCCAGCGGCACAAGGCTCGAGGCGGGCGGGGCGCCGGGGCCGGGAATCGCGCCCGCGGCCGCCGGCAGTGCTGTCGGGGGCTCCGGCGGTGGAACGTCGCCGGCCGGGGCGGCGGCCCGGCCTCGGGCGGCGCGCACCCGCAGCGTGGGCAGGAGCTCGTCCCGGTAGGAGGCGCCCAGGCTCCAGCGGCGGCGGGTCTCGTCCCGCCGCTCGGCCCGGGCCAGCATCCGGGCGTTGACCGCGTCCAGCTCCTCCTCCGGCGGCGGTTCGAACGGGGAGAACGCCGGGTCGACGTGGGCGACGCCGCTCATCACCTCGCCCTCGGCGTCGACGCCCAGGTACCCCTCGTGCTTGCGGACGAAGCGGTTCCAGTCGGCGGAGCCGCGCGGGTGCCCGTCGGTGCTGCAGACCACGGTCCAGGTGTTCGCGGTCTTCTCCGGCCACGCCGGGTCCAGCCGCAGCGCGCGGCCCCGGCTCTGCACCACCGCGGTGGAGGTGGTCGCGGTGGTCAGGTCGACGACGGTGTTGACGCCGCGCGCGTCCCAGCCCTCGCCGAGCAGCGCGCGGGTGCCCACCAGCACCTGGCAGCGGCCGGCCTCGAAGAACCGGGTGGCCAGGGCGACCCAGATCCGGGAGCTCCAGCCGCCCTCGACCTGGTGGAGCGGGCCGCTCGGCACGGCCCGCAGGTCCAGGTCGGGGCGCTCGCGCGCGGCGAAGGCGATGAAGTCGGCGGCGGTGCCCGGCGCGGCCGCCACGGTGCGGCCGGTGACCAGCATCGGGGACAGGCCCTCGGTGCGCGCGTCGGCGGCCAGCAGCTCCAGCTGGAGCCGGGCCGATCCGGCGTCGTCGGCGAGCACGCCGCGGAGCCGGGCGGGCGGGCGCGCCGCGGCCCGCTCGTGGTCGCACAGGACCAGGGCGCGCAGCCTCGCGCCGATCGAGGCGCTCTCGGCGGAGAGGATCTCCACCGTGGCGTAGGACTTGGCGGCGCTGCGGGCGAGGACCCGGTCGGCCGGTGAGGCGCCGGCCCGGACGCCGCGCGCGGTCAGGTGGTAGCCGACCGAGGGCAGCGCGGCCCGGATGCGCTCGCGCGCGGCGCGGTCCCGCGCCGAGCCGCCGTCCAGCCGGTTGCGCGCGTAGTCGCCGATCAGCGCGGTCCAGTCCTCGGCACGCGGCGGGTGCCGGTGGCGCTCCAGCATCCGGGCGCCTTCGGGCAGGGCGCACAGCCCGGCGTGGTGCAGCCGGAGCACCGCGTCGGTGAGTTCGGGCTCCTGGGCGGCCAGCCGCGGCCAGGGCAGCCGTTCGCCGTCCGCGGTGGCCCGCTCGCCGAACCTGGCGTCCACCCAGGGCAGGAAGTCGGTGTCGGCGAACCCGGGGGCGAGCAGGTCGGTGCACATCTCGGCGAACCGGGTGCCCTGCTCGGCGAGGTGGTCCCGCTCCAGCCGGGTCGGCGCGGTGAGGTAGGCGAGTTCGGCGAACGGGGCGAGGTGGCCGTCGCGGACCAGCGCCGGGATGGAGGCGCCGACCACCGGCGGGCCGAACAGGCGGTCCACCAGCCGGGCCTCGGCGGCGGTGAGGCTCGCCGCGGGGGTGCCGGTCAGCCCGATCACGTAGGCGTCGTCCAGCTCCGCCAGCACCTCGTCGAGGAGGCGGCCCCACACCTGGAGAAGGTGGTGGCACTCGTCCAGCAGCACCGTGATCGGGCCCGCCCGGTGCAGCGCCGCGACCAGGGCGGCGCCGTTGCCGTGCAGCCGCTCCCGGGGCGAGGCGCGGGGGCGGCCGTCCTCGTCGGTCTCGGCGTCGGGGTCGAACACCGCCAGTGACTGGTAGGTGAGCACGGTGACGGGGTCGCGCAGGTCGCGCCGGGTCCCGGCGGTGCACCCGTCGGGCCGTTCGAAGGCGCGCCAGTGCGCGGTCCACTGGCCCTGGATCGCGGTGTTGGGTGCGAACACCACGGTGCGCCGGCCCAGCTCGCGCGCGGCCTCCAGGCCGACCAGGGTCTTGCCCGCGCCGGGCGGCAGCACCACCCAGGTGCGGCGCCGCCCGGCGTCCCAGCGCTCGGCGACGCGCCGCACCGCCGTGCGCTGGTAGGGCCGGAGCCCTCCGGGCCAGTGCGCCCCGTCCAGCGGCCGCAACGCGTCGGTCACGACTGCACCCTACGGTGTTCCGCCCCGGGGCGGGCCGCTCAGGCCGGAGTCGGCCGGTGTGTCCCGGCGCCTGCGCTGCCGGATCAGCCCGGCGGTCACCGCGACCGCCGCGACCACCAGGGTCAGCAGCAGCGAGCGGCGGGTCTCCGGGTCGAGGGCGAGCAGGGCGAAGAGCCCGGCCAGCACGGCGATCACCGCCCACGGCAGGTAGGGGTGGCCCCACATGCGCACGGTGAGGCGGCGGCCCTCGCGCTCGGCCCGGCCGCGGGCGCGGATCTGGGTGGCGGCGATGCAGAGGTAGAGCAGCACGATCACCGAGCCGCTGGAGGCGACCAGGAAGTCGAAGACGGCGTCGGTGCTGAAGAAGTAGTTCGCGCAGGCGGTGAGGAGCCCGGCCAGGCCGGAGGCGAGCACCGCGGGGACCGGGACCCCGGCCGCGTTGGACCGGCCGAGCAGGCGCGGCGCCTCGCCGCGGGCGGCCAGCGCGTAGGCCATCCGGGAGGAGGTGTAGATGCCGGCGTTCAGGCAGGAGAGCACGGCGACCAGCACCACCAGGTCCATGATCAGGTCCGCGTTCGGGATGCCCAGCCGGCCCAGGACGGCGGAGTAGGGGCTCTCGTCGATGCCGGCCTCTCCGTGCGGCAGCAGGGTGACGATGACCGCGACGGAGCCGATGTAGAAGACCAGGATGCGGACGACCGTGGAGCGGATGGCGCGGCGCACCGCCTCGGCCGGGCGGCGGGCCTCGCCGGCCGCGATGGTGACCACTTCGGCGCCGTTGAAGGCGAAGGTCGCCACGAGGGCGGCGGGGAGCAGCGCGTACCAGCCGTTGGGGGCGAACCCGCCCTGGCCGAGGAGGTTGCCGGTGCCGGGCGCGGGGACCCCGGGCAGCAGTCCGGCGATCGCGGCCAGGCCGAGCCCGATGAACAGCACGATCGCGGCCACCTTGATCAGCGCGAACCAGTACTCCAGCTCGCCGAAGGCGCGCACCGCGGCCAGGTTGGAGGCGGTGAGCACCAGCATGAACAGCAGCGCCGCCGCCCAGGCGGGGACCGAGGGCAGCAGCCCGTGCACCAGTCCGCCGCCGATGACCGCCTCCACGCCGACGGTGACCCACCACGCGTAGGTGTAGAGCCAGCCGATGGCCATGCCCATCCAGCCGCCGAACTCGCGCGAGGCGTAGCCGGCGAACGAGCCGGTGCTCGGGGAGGCGACGGAGAGCTCGGCCAGCATCCGCATGACCATGATGACCAGGAGCCCCGAGGCGGCGTAGGCGAGCAGCGCCGCCGGCCCCGCCGTGTGCACCACGCTGCCGGTCCCGACGAACAGGCCGGCGCCGATCACCCCGCCGATCGCGATCATGCTCATCTGCCGGTCGCCGAGCCCCGGGCGCAGGCCCCGCCGGGAGGCGGTCCCCTCTTCCGGGCCGGCGGGGGGCCGGGCCTGCCGGACGGGCGCCGATTCGTCGCTCATACCGCCTCCTCATCGCTCGATCGATCGATCGAGAAAGTGCATGCACGGTAGACCGGCGCGATTCGGGCGGTCAAGGGGGTCCGGGCCGGAATCGCGCGGCCGGGCCCGCCGCTGCCGGTACCGTCTCCAGGAGTCAGGGCGATCGGGTGATCGATCGGGAGGCGGCCGTCCGACCGGCCGGGAGACGGAGGCAGGGCACGATGAGCGCACGAGGCCGTTCCGGGGACGGCACCCAGCGGCGGGTCTGGGAGGCGGCCGTCCGCCTGTTCGCCGCGCAGGGGTTCCACGGGACCGGCATCCGGGAGCTCGCCGAGGGCGCCGGGCTGACCTCGGCGACCCTCTACCACTACATGGGCACCAAGGAGGACCTGCTCTTCTCGGTCATGCGCACCTGCCTGGACCGGCTGATCCGGGCGGCCGAGCGGGTGGCCGGCGAGGGGGGCGGGCCGGAGGCGGTCATCACCCGCCTCGTCCACGTGCACGTGCTCACGCACGCACTGCACCGGGACGAGACCACCGTGGTGGACAACGAGATCGGCGCCCTCGCCCCCGGGCACCGGACCGAGATGGTGCGCCTGCGCGACCGGTACGAGGAGTTCTGGCGGGACGCCATCGCCGACGGCTGCGACCGGGGCGCCTTCTCGGTCCCGGACCGCCGGCTGGCCCGGATGGCGGCGCTGGAGATGTGCTCGGGCGTGGCCAAGTGGTACTCCCCTTCGGGCCCGCTGGACCTGGACGCGGTCTCGGCGGCCCACGCCGTCCTGGTGCTGCAGATGCTCGGCGCCCCCGCCGGCGGGGCGTCCGCCGCACCGGACACCTCCGGTATCCCCGCCCTGGTCGAGGAGATCTGGCAGATCCGCCTCCCGTCCCTGCGCGCCCGCGCCCCGCACCCCGGCTGACCCTCCGCCGGGGCGCCCCGGACCGGCGGAGGCCCCTCCCCCCGCCCTGGGCGGGCCCCGCCGGGAGAAGCCCGACGCCCACCGGGGCCGGCCCCGGGCTGTTGACGCGGGCGGGGCGGGGTGCTTAGCGTTACCGCAGTCGATCAATCGATCGATAGTGACGGCGTCGGCCGTCGCTCGGCACGTCCTCCGGGAGGCTCCAGGTGTCCGAAACGCGGTCCGGCGGCGGGCGGCCGCCGTCGGTCGAGTGCGAGGTCGAGGGCGGGGTCGGCGTCATCCGGCTGAACCGCCCGGAGTGCCTGAACGCGGTCGACGGCGCGCTCGTCGAGGAGCTGGGCGAGGCGTTCGACCGGGTCGCCCGGGCGCACGCCGGCGCGGTGGTGCTGGCCGGCCGCGGCCGGGCGTTCTGCGCCGGCCACGACCTGAAGGAGCCCGCCGCCGACCCGGCGGAGCTGCCCGCGCGGCTGGAGCGCACCCAGGATCTCACCCGGCGGATCCGCGCCTGCCCCGCCCCGGTGATCGCCGCCGTGCACGGCCACGCCGTCGGCATCGGGGTCGAGCTCGCGCTCTGCTGCGACCTGGTGATCGCCGCCGAGGACGCCCGGTTCCGCTTCCCCGAGGCGGGGCTGGGGCTCAGCATCACCAACGCGGCCTCCCGGCTGCTCCCCCTCCTGGTCGGCCCGCTCAAGGCCAAGGAGCTGGTGCTGCTCGGCGAACCGGTGGACGCCGCCGAGGCGCACCGGATCGGCCTGGTCAACACCGTCGTCCCGGCCGGGGCGCTGATGGACGCGGCCCTGGAGCGGGCCGCGCGGCTGGCCGGCCAGCCGCGCGCCGCCACCGCCCTGGCCAAGGAGGCCCTGACCGCCGGGACCGAGCAGGGCGTGGAGGCCGCGCTGGAGCTGGAGGTGCGGCACGCGCTCCGGACCGAGCGGCCCGCCGCGCTCTTCGCCGACCCGGTCGGCGCCAGCCGGGCCCGGGACGCCCGGTGAGCGCCGCCGAGCCGCCCCTGGCCGAACTCTCCCTGGCCGACCTGGTGCGCAGGGCGGCGCGCCGCTGGCCCGACCGGACCGCCTGGACCTTCGACGAGACCGGCCGCGACCTCACCTTCGCCGAAGTCGACCGGCTCACCGACGCGTTCGCCGCCTTCCTCGCCGAGGCCGGCGCCCGGCCCGGCGACCGGGTCGCCCTGATGACCGGCAACCGGCCCGAGTTCCCGCTCGCCTGGCTCGCCGCGGGCAAGCTCGGCGCGGTCGCGGTCCCGGTCAACGACCGCTACCGCGACCACGACGCCGCGCACGTCCTCGCGCACTCCGGCGCGCGGATCGCACTGGCCTCGGGCGGGTGCACCGGGCTGCTGGAGCGGATCCGCGAGTCGACCTCACTGGAGCTGATCGTCGACCTGGACGCGTTCGCCCCGCCCCCGGCCCGGTTCACCGCCCCCGTCCCCCCGGTCTCCGAGACCGTCGCCAACGTGCAGTACACCTCGGGCACCACCGGCGCCCCGAAGGGCTGCCTGCTGCCGCACCGGTACTGGGCCTCGCTCGCCGCCGGCCTGGTCGAGGGGTTCCCGGACATCGGCGCGGACGACACGGTGCTGACCGCGCAGCCGTTCCACTACGTCGACCCGCAGTGGAACGTCGCACTGGGCCTGGCCTCCGGGGCGCGGCTGGTGGTGCTGGACCGGTTCCACCCCACATCCTTCTGGTCGAAGGTGCGCGAGTACGGGGTGACCTGGTTCTACTGCCTGGGGATGATGCCCAGGCTGCTGCTGGAGATGCCGGCCTCGCCGGACGACCGGGCGCACCGGGTCCGGGCGGTCAGCGCCTCGGCCATCCCGGCCGACCTGCACGCCGCCCTGGAGCGGCGGTGGGGCGCCCCCTGGTTCGAGGCCTTCGGCATGACCGAGACCGGCGGCGACATCCGGATGGGGCCGGAGGACCACGACGCCTGCGTCGGCACCGGCTGCCTCGGCCGGGCCGTCCCCGGGCGCGAGGCGGCGGTCCTCGGCGCCGACGGGGCGCCGCTGCCCCGCGGGGAGGTCGGCGAGCTGGCGATCCGCGGGACCGGGCTGATGCACGGGTACTTCCGGGATCCCGAGGCGACCGAGCGGGCGTTCCGCGGCGGCTGGTTCCGCACCGGCGACCTGGCCCGGATGGACGCCGAGGGGCGGCTCTACCACGCCGGCCGGACCAAGGACATGATCCGGCGCAGCGGCGAGAACATCGCCGCCGCGGAGGTGGAGCGGGTCCTGGAGCTGCACCCGGCGGTCGAGGCCGCCGCGGTGCTGGCCGAGCCGGACGGGCTGCGCGGCGAGGAGGTGCACGCCGTGGTGGTGCCGCGCGGGAGCGCGTGCCCGCCCGAGGAGCTGGCCGGGTTCTGCGCCGAGCGGCTCGCCTACTTCAAGGTGCCGCGGTACTGGACCTTCCGGTCCGGGCTGCCGATGACGGCCTCGGAGCGGGTCGCAAAGGGCGAGCTGCGGAGGCTGCTCGCCGCGGAGCCCTCGGCCCGGTTCGACCGGGCCGCCGGGGCCGGCGGCCGGGCCTGAACCCGGCCCCGGCCCGGGTCGGCCTTCCCGACCCGGGCCGGCCCTGGTCCGACCCGGTCCGGGGCCGGGTCAGACCAGGAAGGCGAAGAGCGGGCTGTCCGGGGAGACCGGCTGGATCCGGTGCGGGGCCGCCTCCATCCGCTTCAGGATGGGCTGGAGGTTCTCCGGCGCGCCGAGCTCGATGCCGACCAGGGCCGGGCCGGTCTCCCGGTTGTTCCGCTTGACGTACTCGAACCGGGTGATGTCGTCGTCCGGCCCGAGCACGTCGTCCAGGAAGCGGCGGAGCGCCCCCGGCTCCTGGGGGAACTCGACCAGGAAGTAGTGCTTGCGGCCCTCGTGGATGAGCGAGCGCTCGACGATCTCGGCGTAGCGGCTCACATCGTTGTTGCCGCCGGAGACCACGCAGACCGCGGTCGCGCCCTCGGGCAGGCCGTGGTCGGTGTCGAGCGCCGCGGTGGCCAGCGCCCCCGCGGGCTCGCTGATGATCCCGTCGACCTGGTAGAGGTCGAGCATCTCGGTGCAGAGCCGCCCCTCGGGGACAGCGACCATGCGCGGCCGCCCGGCGGCGGCGATCGCGTGGGTGTAGCGGCCCACCTTGCGCACCGCGGCGCCGTCCACGAACGGGTCGATGTGCTCCAGCTCGACCGGGTACCCGGCCTCCAGTGCGCGCGCCATGCTCGCGGCGCCGGCCGGCTCGGCGCCGATCACCCGCACCCCGGGGTGGTTCTCCCGGAGCCAGGCGATGGTACCGGCGAGCAGCCCGCCGCCGCCGACCGGGACGATCACCGCGTCGGGGGCGCGGCCCAGCTGCTCCACCGCCTCCTTGACGACGGTGCCCTGGCCGGCGATGGTGCGCGGGTCGTCGAAGGCGGGGACCAGCGTCCGCCCCGTGGCCTCGGCGTCCGAGCGGGCCGCGGCCGCGGCGTCGTCGTAGGTCTCGCCGACCATGACGACCTCCACCGCCGCGCCGCCCAGCCGGGCCACCCGGTCGCGCTTCTGCCTGGGCGTGGTCCGCGGCAGGTACACCCGGGCCTCGGCGCCGATGGAGGCGCAGGCGAACGCGACGCCCTGGGCGTGGTTGCCGGCGCTGGCGCAGACCACCCCGCGCCGGCGCTGCTCCGGGTCGAGCGACCGGACCAGGTTGAGCGCCCCGCGCCCCTTGTAGGAGCGGACCTTGTTCAGGTCCTCCCGCTTGAGCAGCACGTTCAGGCCGTACCGCTCGGAGAGCCGCTCACCGCTCTGCAGCGGGGTGGGCGGAATCACCCCGGCGAACCGCTCCGCCGCCTTCTCCACGTCGGCCGCTGACACCGCTCCGGAGAGCGCCTCCGCGTCCGGGGTGTTCTCGGTCAAGGTCGGCCCCTCCGGTCTCGGCCCGTTCCGGGCATCCGTCACACCCTCAACACTACGGTCGCCCGGAGGGGCGGCGCGCGCGTTCCCCGGAAGCGGGGCGCGGAGGGCCCGCGCCCCGGGTGCTAGGCGTCCGCCGCGTGCGGGTGGTTCAGGTCGAAGGCCGGCCGCTCGGAGCGGATCCGCGGCAGCGAGGTGAAGTTGTGCCGCGGCGGCGGGCAGGACGTCGCCCACTCCAGCGAGCAGCCGTAGCCCCACGGATCGTCGACCTCGACCTTTTCTCCCTTGCGGTGGGTGACCCACATGTTCCAGAAGAACACCAGCGTGGAGATGCCCAGGATGAAGGCGCCGATGGAGGAGATCTGGTTGAGCTCGGTGAACCCGTCGGTGGGCAGGTAGTCGGCGTAGCGGCACGGGAAGCCCGCGGCGCCCAGCCAGTGCTGCACCAGGAACGTCATGTGGAACCCGAGGAACAGGCCCCAGAAGTGCAGCCTGCCGAGCCGCTCGTCGAGCATCTTGCCGGTGAACTTGGGCCACCAGAAGTAGAACCCGGCGAACATCGCGAAGACCACGGTGCCGAAGAGGACGTAGTGGAAGTGGGCCACCACGAAGTAGGAGTCGGTGACGTGGAAGTCGATCGGCGGTGACGCGAGGACCACCCCGGTCAGGCCGCCGAACAGGAAGGTCACCAGGAACCCGATGGCGAACAGCATCGGCGTGGCCAGCACGATCCGGCCGCCCCACATGGTGCCGATCCAGTTGAAGAACTTCACCCCGGTCGGGACGGCGATCAGGAACGTCATGAAGGAGAAGAACGGCAGCAGGACCGCCCCGGTGGCGAACATGTGGTGCGCCCAGACCGTCACGGACAGCCCCGTGATCGCGATGGTGGCCCCGATCAGGCTCTTGTAGCCGAAGACCGGCTTGCGGCTGAAGACCGGCAGGATCTCGGTGACGATGCCGAAGAACGGCAGCGCGATGATGTAGACCTCCGGGTGGCCGAAGAACCAGAACAGGTGCTGCCAGAGGACGGCGCCGCCGTGCGCGGAGTCGAACACGTGCGTCCCGACCATCCGGTCGGCGCCCAGCGCGATCAGCGCCGCCGCCAGCGGCGGGAACGCCACCAGGACGAGCGTGCTGGTCAGGATGATGTTCCAGGTGAACAGCGGGGTGCGGAACATGGTCATGCCGGGGGCGCGCATGCACAGCCCGGTGGTGATGAAGTTGACCGCGCCCAGGATGGTGGAGAGCCCGGTGATGACCAGGCCGAGGATCCACAGGTCGCCGCCGAGGCCCGGGGAGCGGACCGCGTCGGAGAGCGGGGTGTAGGCGAACCAGCCGAAGCTCGCCGCGCCGCCCGGGGTCAGGAAGCCCGCCAGCACGATGAGGCTGCCGAACAGGTACAGGTAGTAGGAGAGCAGGTTCATCCGCGGGAACGCCACGTCGGGCGCGCCGATCTGCAGCGGCATCAGCACGTTGCCGAACCCGGAGAACAGGGGCGTGGCGAACGCGAACAGCATGATCGTGCCGTGCATGGTGAACATCTGGTTGAACTGCTCGTACGACATCACCTGCTGCCCCGGGTAGAACAGCTCGGCCCTGATCAGCAGCGCCATGGCCCCGCCGATGAGGAAGAAGGCCATCGCGGTCACCAGGTACATGTAGCCGATGACCTTGTGGTCGGTGGTGGTCAGGAGCCCGACCAGCCGGCTCCCGGGCCGCCTGCCGGGGGCCGCGGTCGTCGTCGGCCGCGAGTCGGCTCGCGGCAGGGCCTCGGTGGACAGGGGGATCCCCTCCTCGGTGCGTTCGCGGATGCGGACCGGACCGGCCCGCAGATTCGATTAGTGCACGAATGGTTAGTGCACTATGAACCAGTAGGATCGTGGCACACCGTTCCGGAACCGCGCATCGAGGGGGCCGAAATGAGCGAGGGCACTCCCGAGATCGAGGACCCGCTGGCCTTGGAGCACCAGGTCTGCTTCGCCCTGTCGGTGGCGTCCCGCAGCGTGATCGCCCTCTACCGGCCGGTGCTGGAGCCGCTGGGCCTGACCCACCCGCAGTACCTGGTGATGCTCGCGCTGTGGCAGTTCGCCCCGCTGTCGGTCAAGGAGCTCTCCGCCCTGCTGGAGCTGGAGCCGGCCACCCTCTCCCCGCTGCTGAAGCGCCTGGAGGCCTCCGGCCTGGTGCGCAGGGAGCGCGCCGCCGAGGACGAGCGCCGGCTGCTGATCAGCCTGACCCCCTCCGGCCGCGCCCTGCGCGAGCAGGCCGAGTCCATCCCCTCCCGGATGATGGAGCGGCTCGGCATGGACGTCTCCGACCTGCTCGCCCTCAACACCACCCTGAACCGGCTCATCTCCGCCGCGCTCAGCACCGCCCCGGACGGCGCCGAGCAGCGGCGCCTCGGCGTCCCCGGCACCGCCTGACCCGCTTTCCGCACCCCGCCGAGCCCTTCTCCGCGCATTCAATTAGTGTCCTAATCATTAGTACGCTAACGTGAAGGAGGGGGCGGACCATGCCCGGAGTCCGCGACCGGGGCGCGCCGGCCCCGTCCACCGCGAAGGCGGCCTTCGCCGCCCTGCTGGCCGTGGCCGGATCGCTCATGCTCTGGGTCTGGACCGGTGCGCCCGGCTGGGCGCTCGGCGCCGGCGCCCTGCTCGCCGCGACCGTGCTCCGGTACGCCGTCCCGCGGCCGGCGCTCCCCCGCGCCGAGCTGCACGGCGGCCCGCTGGACGGCCGCCCCGCCCCGGCCCTGCCCCTGCCGGGGCGCACCCTCGTCCTCCGCTGCCCCGACGGGTCCCGGGCCCGCTACCGCAGGGACGCCTCGGGGCGGTTCCGGCACCTCGCCCCGCCCCGCTGACCGGTGCCCCGCCGGTAAAACCAGGTGCGCCCTGCCGCGCTCCGGGGCTACCGTCCGAGGTCATGGAGTACGACCCGGGCCTCCGCTTCGACGAGGTCCCAGAATCCCGGCTCGACGAGGCGCTCGACCTCGCCTACCTCGCCTTCCACGAGAAGAGGGAGGAGGAGCGGTACAGGCACCAGCGCAGGCTGCTGCTCGGCTGCGAACGCGTCGGCGCCTACGACGGGGACGCCCTCGTCGGCCTCGCCGCGGCCTTCCGGTTCGACCTCTCGGTCCCCGGCGGCGACCTGCCCTGCGCCGGCGTCTCGTTCGTCTGCGTCGCCCCGACGCACCGCCGCCGCGGCGCGCTCTCCGGCATGCTCGGCGAGCTGCACCGCCGCTCCGCCGAGAACGGCAGGGCGGTCTCCGCCCTGTGGGCCTCGGAGGACGTCATCTACGGCCGGTTCGGCTACGGGACCGCGACCCGGGGCACGACCATCGAGATCGACTCGCGGACCCCGCTGCGGCTGCGCATCGACCCCGACGAGGGCCCGCTGCGCCTGGTCGACCCGGCCGAGGCGCCCGCCCTGATCGGGCCGTACTACGAGCGCACCCGCGCGGAGCGCCCCGGCCGCATCGCCCGCACCGAGGCCTGGTGGCGCGAGGAGTGGCTGCCGGAGAAGGACCCGGACGAGGAGGAGGCCGGCCCGCCCCGGGTGGTGGTGCTCGGCGAGCCGATCACCGGCTACGCGCTCTACCGGGTCAAGGACCTCGGCGAGGACCGGCGCCCCGAAGTGCGCCTGGACGACCTGGAGGCCGACACCCCGGCCGGGGCCGCCGCGCTCTGGCGCTACCTCGCCTCGATCGACCTGACCGACAAGGTGCGGGCCTGGAACCGCCCGGCCGACGATCCGCTCCTGCTCTTCGCCGCCGACCGGGACCGGGTCCGGGTGACCGCCACCGCCCCCGAGCTCAGGCTCCGCCTGCTCGACCCCGGCGCCGCCCTGCGGGCCCGCTCCTGGGCCGCCCCGGTGGACCTGGTACTGGACGTGCGCGACGGGCACCTCCCCGGCAACGCGGGGCGGCACCGGCTGGCGGCCTCCCCGGACGGCTGCTCCTACACCCCGGCCGAGGGCCCGGCCGACCTGGCCCTGGACGTGCGCGACCTGGCCTCCTGCTACCTGGGCGACACCCGGGCGGCGGACCTGCTCCGGGCGGGACTGCTCACCGAGCACACCCCGGGCGCCGCGGCCGCGCTCGACGCGGCCCTCCGCACCGAGTCGCTGCCGCACACCGCCGACGATTTCTGACCCTTCTCCCGTCCGCTTTCCCGGCCCCCGGCGGGGCGTCCTCCCGCCGGGGGCCTCCGCTTTCCCGGGGGCGTCCCGGATCACACTCCTCCCCCCCGTTCCCCAGCCTCCCGCATTCGGGATATCTTCCCGGTTATGAGAGAGAACGGAGCGGACGGTGCCGACGGCGCCGACGGGGTCGACGCCCGCCTGGCCCGGCGCCTGGCCGAGCTGCGCACCGAGCGCGGCTGGTCGCTGGAGGAGCTGGCGCGGCGCTCCGGGGTGAGCCGGTCGACGCTCTCCCGGGCGGAGCGGCAGGAGATCAGCCCGACCGCGGCCGTGCTGAACCGGCTCTGCGCGGTCTACGGGCGGACGCTCTCCCTGCTGCTCGCCGAGGCCGAGTCCGAGCCGCCGCGGGTGGTGCGGGCCGGGGACCAGACGGTGTGGCGGGACGCCTCCTCCGGGTTCACCCGCCGCTCGGTCTCGCCCCCGGCCGCGGGGCTGCGCGGCGAGGTCACCCAGGGGACGCTGCTCCCCGGCTCCGACATCGCCTACGACGGCCCGCCGGTGCCCGGCCAGGAGCAGCACATCTGGGTCCTGGAGGGGGAGCTGGAGGTGACCGCGGAGGGCACCCCGCACCTGCTCTCGGCCGGGGACTGCCTGCGGTTCCGGCTGTGGGGGCGGTCCCGGTTCCGCTGCCCCGGCCCCGGCCCGGCCCGCTACGCCGTCGTGGTCGTCCTGCCCTGACCGCCCCTCACCCCCTTCCCCTCCCTCCCGAAGGAGCACGGCCGTGCACGCCATCACCCGCCTGTCCGCCGAGGAGTTCGACGCCGAGCTCGGCGGGCTGGCCGCCCTGCTCGCCGAGGCCGTCGCGGGCGGCGCCTCGCTGGGTTTCCGCTCCCCCTTCGACCGCGGGCAGGCGCTGGCCTGGTGGCGGACGCAGCGCACCGCCGTCGCGGAGGGGTCGCTGACCGTGTGGGCGGCCCGCGGGCCGCAGGGCACGGCGGGCACCGTCGCCCTCGCGCGCAGCCCCAAGCCCAACGGCGCGCACCGGGCCGAGGTGGTCAAGCTGATGGTCGCCCCGGCCGCGCGCGGGCGGGGGCTGGGCCGGCGGCTGCTGGAGACCGCCGAGCGGCACGCCGCGGCGACCGGGGCGACCCTGCTGCTCCTGGACACCGAGACCGGCAGCGCCGCCGACCGGCTGTACGCCTCGGCCGGCTGGACCGGCTACGGCACCGTCCCGGACTACGCCGCCGACCCGGGCGGTGCGCTGCGGGACTGCACCTTCTTCTACAAGCGGATCGGCTGACCGGGCGCGGTCCGATCGGCCTCTCCCGTCCGGTACCGGCCGGGAGAGGCGGCCGGACGGCGCGCCCCCGCGCCGCACCGGTCGTCCCCGGAGCGGGCGAGGAGCACCAGCGGGGGCGTTCCGCCCGGAGGCGGTCCGCTCAGCCGGTCCGCGCGGCCTGCAGGTCCTCCACGACGCGGGCCAGCGGGGCCAGTTCGGGGTCCTCTTTGGCCTCGTCGAGGGCTTCGCGGAGGGCCTCGTTGCTGGTCGGGCGGGCCTCCTCCAGGAGGGTGCGCCCGGCCTCGCTGACGTCGGTGTAGATGCCGCGGCGGTCGGTGGGGCACAGGTAGCGGGTGAGCAGCCCGCGCTCCTCCAGCCGGGTGACCAGCCGGGTGGCGGCCGACGGGCTGAGCACCACCGCGTCGGCGACCTGCTTCATCTGCAGGTGGCCGCCCTCCCCGTCGTGCTGCCGGCTCAACACGTCGAGCAGGGAGAACTCGCGCACGCTGATGCCGTGCCGCCGCTGCAGGCCGCGCTCGACGCGGGCCTCGATCCGCCCGTGCAGCAGCGACAGGGCGCACCAGCCCTGGGCGAGAGCGGTCATCGCCGGGTCCGTGGCGGTCATCCGAACCTCCTCAGCGGTCGGCGGCCGCCGGAAGCGGGGCGGCCGTCACACGAAGACATGATCCATCGTACAGCGCTTGCATATATACCGCGTCTGCAACTATTGTCTTCGCTTGTTACCAGCGCAGACATCTTTCTAAGGACGACTCATGCCCATCGCGCTCCTGGCCCTCGCCATCGGGGCCTTCGGGATCGGCACCACCGAATTCGTGATCATGGGGCTGCTGCCCGAAGTCGCGGCGGAGTACGGCGTCTCGGTCCCCACCGCCGGACTCCTGGTGACCGGCTACGCCCTCGGCGTCGTGGCCGGCGCGCCGGTGATGACCGCCCTGGGGACCCGGGTCTCCCGCAAGCGGATGCTCATGCTGCTGATGGTGCTGTTCATCGCGGGCAACCTGCTCTCCGCCGCCGCACCGGCGTTCGGCCTGATGCTGGCCGGCCGGGTGGTCGCCTCGCTGGCGCACGGCGCCTTCTTCGGCATCGGCTCGGTGATCGCCGCCGCACTGGTGGCCCCCGGGCGGCAGGCCACCGCCATCTCGCTGATGTTCACCGGCCTGACCGTGGCCAACGTCGTCGGCGTACCGCTGGGCACGCTGCTGGGCCAGACCGCCGGCTGGCGGACCACCTTCGTCGCGGTCGCCGCCCTGGGCGTGGCCGGGCTGGTGGGCGTCGCCGCGCTCGTCCCCGACCTGCCCAAGCCGCAGGGCGTGCGGATCCGGCACGAGCTGGCCGCGTTCCGCAGCCCGCAGGTCGTGCTGGCGATGGCGATGACGGTGCTGGGCTTCGGCGGCGTGTTCGCCGCGATCACCTACATCGCCCCGATGATGACCGAGGTCGCCGGCTACCCGGCCTCGGCGCTCACCTGGCTGATGGTCCTGTTCGGCCTGGGCATGGTCACCGGCAACCTGGTCGGCGGCCGCTTCGCCGACCACCGGCCGATGCCGATGCTCTACGCCTCGCTCACCGCGCTGGCCGTGGTGCTCGCGCTGTTCACCCTGACCGCGCACGACCGGACCGCGGCCGCCGCGACGGTCTTCCTCGTCGGCGCGCTGGGCTTCGCCACCGTCCCGCCGCTGCAGAAGCGCATCCTGGACCACGCCTCGGCCGCCCCCACCATGGCCTCGGCGATGAACATCGGCGCCTTCAACCTCGGCAACGCTCTGGCGGCCTGGCTCGGCGGGCTGACCATCGCCGCCGGGCTCGGCTACACCTCCCCCAACTGGGTGGGCGCCGTGCTGGCCGGCAGCGCGCTGGTGCTGGCGCTGGTCTCCGGCTCCCTGGAGCGGCGCACCCCGGCCGGCGCCGACACCGGCGCCGCCGCCTCCCCTGAGGCCGCCGCCCCGGTCCCGGCCGGCCGCTGACCGCCCCCGCCCCACCCCGTCCTTCCCCGGGCGCCGCCGCGCCCGGGGAAGAGGCGCTCCCCCGCCTCTCCGCACCGGCCCGGCCGTTTCATTCCGGCCGGAATCTCCGCCGCGCCCCGAACTTTCCCTTGACAGAATTGCGCAGAGCGGCTTCAATCTTCTCTCGTATCGCACCGCCCCTTTCCGTGACCGGAAAGCGGCCGGGCGGTACCCGACCCTGAGGAGTTGATGCCGCCGTGACGGTCTTCCCCGGCCTGCTCTAGATCCTCCTCCACGCCGCCGTCGGCGCCCCGGCGCCGCAGCGGTCGGCGATCGCGCACTTCGCGCTCTTCCCGGCATCGGCGCCCGCGCCGCCGCACCCTCCTTCCCGAAACGGCCCCCGGCATTCCCGACGGCCGTTTCCGACCCCTTTCCCGAGGGGTCCGGCCGAGGTGTTTCCGGCGCCGCACCGCCATGCCCGAAAACCCGCTCCCACTGCACCGAATGAGCCGTTCAGAAAGGAACTCCGCCATTTCCGCTTTTCCGACCACCACCCGCATCACCGCCTCCGAGCAGGAGCGCACCGCCGTCCGGGAGCTGCTCACCTCCGGTGCGCTGTTCTCCGCGGCGCTGCCGGACGGCGCCGGCACCGAGCCGCTGCTCCCGGAGACCGGGGGCGTGCCCTGCGACTGGATCGACGCCGACCGGACCGGCATCGGCGCCGGTGTGCTGCTGTACGTGCACGGCGGCGGGTTCGAGCACGAGAACCCGGCGCTGGAGCGGGTGATGGCGCACCGGCTGTCCCGGGCCGCCGGACGGCCCGCGCTGCGCGCCGGCTACCGACTCGCCCCGGAGCACCCGTTCCCCGCCCCGGTGCAGGACGTGGCGGCGGTCTACCGCGCCCTGCTCGCCCAGGGGGTCCCGGCGCCGCGGATCGTCCTCTTCGGGGAGTCGGCCGGCGCCACCCTGGTGCTGTCGGCGCTGCTGGTGCTCAAGGAGGAGGGGACCCCGCTCCCGGCCGGCGCGGTCGCGGCCTCGGGGCTGAACGACCTCACCGGTTCCGCCCCGTCCATCACCGCCAACGAGGGCCGGGACCTGCTCCCCGCCTCGGCCCTCGGCCACATCGTCCCGCAGTACCTGGCCAGCGCGGCACCGGACCGGGCGCCCCAGTCGCCGCTCCACGGCGACCTGCGCGGGCTGCCCCCGCTGCTCCTCCCGGTCGGCGGGGACGAGCTCTTCCTGGACGACACCCTCCGCCTCGCCGCCTCCGCCGCGGAGGCCGGAACGGACGCCTCCGTCGACCTGTACGAGGGCATGCCGCACGCCTTCCACGCCGCGGCCCTCGCCGAGGCCCCGCCGCCCACCGCCCGCACCTTCCTCGACCGCCTCCGCTCCTGGACCGCCCGGCTGGGCTGAGCCGCGCCCGCGGCGCCGGGCCGGTCCCCGGCGCCGCGGGCCGGGATCGCCCCGGCGCCGGAGGCGGCCCGCGCCCCGTCGAGGGTGTTCTCCGGGTGCCCGGACCCGGGCTCGTGGATCCGCCCCGCAAGATCCCCGGGCGACCCGCGCGGGTCAGCCGGCGCGGTCGGCGCGGACCCGCTGCACCAGCTCCTCCCGGCCGCGCAGGAGTCCGGCGGTGGCGGCCACCGCCCGGACCACGCCCGTACGGACCGGTCCGTGCGCCACCCCGGGCAGCCGCTCGTCCAGGGTGCGGAGCACGCCTTCCCCACCGCCGGCCAGGTGCGCCTCCAGCAGGGCCCGGGCCTCGTCGGGGCCGGCGCCGCGCAGGGCCCGGGAGGAGTCCGGGTCGCGGGGGCGGAGGAAGTGCCAGAAGCCGACCGGCGGGTAGAACGGCAGACTTCCCCTGGTCCGCTCGCGGCGCAGGGCGGGAGCGGCGAGCACCTCCCACTGGAGGGTGCCGTCCTCCGCCGAGTAGCAGCAGGCCTCCTCGTCGTGGGCGGTGTCGCGCCCCTGGGTGACGACGAGGTCGGTGCCGGTGCCGGGGAAGCGCAGGATCGCGTAGGGGGCGCCCATCGCGCGCGGGCGGTGGTGCAGGGCGCGGCGGCCGTCGGCCCCCTCGATGACGTAGTCGTCGGAGTAGGGGCCGGGGCGGTCGGTGGCGGCGGCGATGCGGAACCCGGAGAGCCCGCCGGCGTGGCCGAGCGGCGAGTCCACCCCCTCCGGGAGCCGGACCAGGGACAGGTTCCTGCCGTCCCAGCGCATGCCGTCGCCCGGGCCGCCGGCGAAGAAGCCGGGCAGGCTCGGGTCCAGCTCAAGGCCGCTCCCGGTCCAGGCGTACCAGTCGGAAGAGCCGATCCCGTGCTCGCCGAACCAGGCGGTGGCGCCGTCGGTCATCTGCTCGCCCTGGTAGTGCAGCGGGCTCGGCCGGAACCGGTATCCGGACCACTCGCTCCTGGAGTAGGCCGAGTACTCCAGGCTCCAGTCGAACACCTCCCAGTCCTGCTCCCGGTCCGGCACGAAGGCCTCATCGGGCCGGTCGGACCAGTACGCCGTCCCCGGCCGCCCGCCGACCCCGGCGACGAGGAAGCGGCCGTCCAGGTGGCGTACCACCGGGGGGCTCCCCTGCTCCGTCCCCTCCGCCGGGGGCAGGTCGAGCTCGGCCAGGCGCCCGGTGTGGTCCACGGCGATCGCGCGGTCCCGCCCCACCAGGGTGAGGGTCGGCCAGGAGGGGCAGAGGCGGAGCACCGCGTCCGGGCCGCCGAGTTCGGCGACGGCCGCGTCGAAGGCCGGCCAGCCCAGCTCCTCGGGCAGCCCGGAGCGCAGGGCGCGCAGCAGCGGGCCGGCCGGGTCGACGGCGGCCAGGTCGTCCTCGATCCCCTCCAGCGCCGCGACGGCGGCGGCGTCCAGCAGGCTGTCCAGGGTGCGCAGGCTGTCGGCGGCCCGGGGCAGGCCGGCGCCGCCGAGCTCGCCGATGAGGCGCTCGGCCCGGGAGCGCACCATGGGGACCAGCTCCGGCACCTCCGGGAAGAGCCCGACGGCGCTGCGCGCACCGGTGCGCACCGTGTCGTGCGGGTCGCGGTGGTAGCGGGAGACCTGCCGCTCCGCGCGCGGCCCCAGCACCGGGTGGGCGAACAGGGCGCTCAGGTGCGGGCCCTCGAGGTAGGAGAACTCCATGCCGCGCGCCGGGATCCGCACCGGGACCCCCTCGGCCAGGCAGGCGGCGAGGAACGCGGCGTCGAGCGTGCTGTAGGACACCTCCGAGGACCAGGTGTCGATCGGGTGCCCCTCCTCCCGCAGCCGCGGGGCCAGGCGGGGGAGGATGCCGTACAGCTCGGCCGGCATCCGCTGCGCCATGACCCCCTGCCCGCTGCGCACGTGCTTGTGCAGCCGGCTGAACCGCTGCAGCCAGCCCGCCACCCCGCCCTCGGGGGTGATCTCACCGCGGACCAGGGCGTCGACCGCCCCGGAGGCGTCGAGCAGGTGCAGCCACGCGCCGCCGTCGTTCTTCGAGTATCGGCCAGGCGGGAACAGCTCCCAGAACGCGGCGAGGTGCTCCGTTGAGGGGCGGGTCTTGGCGAACACCTTGGCCGCGCCCTTGAACAGGGCCGCCGGGACGTCGGCGCCCCGGGACGCGGCCAGCAGCCCGGCGAGGGCCCGGGCCTGCTCCTCCGCTCCCACCCCGGCGGCCTTGGCGCTCTTGGCCAGAAGACCGTGGGCGTTGGCCGCCGGGGCGCTGCCCCCGGCGGCGCGGGCGGTCATCAGCTCGAGGAGGGCCGGGTAGGCGCGCTGCGGAGGAAGGGTCTCGGCGATCCACTTCTGGAAGGCACGCACCTCCTTGGCGGGCAGGGCCCCGCGGCGGGCCATGAAGAGGGCCTGCCCGGTGTGGTGCTCCGTATCGATGGGCAGCCCGTAGTCGGCCTCGGCCTGCCTGGCCTTGGCATAGGCACGGGCCGCGGCCCACAGGCACTTGGGGCCGCCCATCAGGAGCAGCCCCTGCACGACGCTGTCCCAGAACCAGGGTTCGAGCTCCGGCGGCAGGTTCTTCGCGTAGTAGTGCTCCATCGAGCGGAGGAACCCGTCGGCCCGGTGGTGGGCACCGGGCAGCCCCTCGCGCATCCCTTCCAGGGCCTCTTCCGCGGCGGTGAGGGAGGCGGGGCGGTTCTTCCGCGCCCAGTCGGTCAGCAGGCCGACTTCGGCATGGGAGCCGGGGATCGTGAACGTCATGCCCGGATGGTGGCAGGGGCCGGGGACAGCCCGAGGCGGAGGCGGCCCAGCAGCCGAACTTCAGCACGTATTCGACACGGCCGACCGGATGAGGCCGCATCCGGCCGTGGTCGGCCGCACATGGCGCAAGAACGCCGTTGACCTGTCTCAGCAGGTCAACGGCGTTTTTCCGTGTTCAGGGCAGGTAGGGCGGGCGGGGCTCGAACCCGCGACCCAGGGATTATGAGTCCCCTGCTCTGACCAGCTGAGCTACCGCCCCGGGAATCGCCTGCACAGTAGGCGATCCACAAGCGGAGCCGAGTCTAGCGCAGTAGCACGACGGTGACACAGCGGAGGTTCCCCCGACGACCGAACGTGAAGGGAGGCTCTCCGCGGTCATGTCCGCCGACGCGGGTTCCGGGGCTCTGGGCCGCTTCCCGGGGGCCGGGGAACGCGAGAGGGCCGACCGGGAGAGCCTGCCGGGCGGCTCCTTTGGGCCGGGCCGGTCGCCGTCTTCTCTGCTTTATAGGGTCGCCGCGGGGGGCAAGGGGCCTCCGGTGAGGGAGGTGTTCGTGGCGACGGAAGGCGCGCCCGCGCAGAGCCTCTGGGCCTCCAGGATGAACGCCCGGCACATCGGACCCGTGGACGGGAGCTTCTGGGTCCGGTGGCTGCCCGGTGCCCTGCCCGCGGCCGGCTACATCACGCTCCGGAACACCGGCGGCGAGGACGCCGAGGTCGTCAAGGTCCTGAGCCCCGACTACCGGAAGGTCGCGGTCCGCCGGACGGTGGACCGCGGCGAGGGCTCCGAGCCGGTCGATCTCGACACGTTCACCGTCCCCGCCGGGGGCGAGTTCGCGATGGCGCCGGGCCGCTGCCGCCTCGTACTGGAGGAGCCGTTCCGCCCCGTCGCACCCGGCGACGAGGTCCGCGTGATGTTCATCCTCGGGAACCACCTGCGGGTCAGGGTCAGGTTCCCCGTCCGCGCCTCCGCGGAAATGCGCTGACGCCGCCCGGCCTCCACCGCCTGGGGCGACGAGGCACCGGCACCCGCCAGGACGCCGCCTTCATCGACGGCGTCCCCGGCGGCCCCGGGCCCGCCCGGGGCGTGGAGACGTCCCGGGCGGGCGGTGGCCGGCCTCTTCGTCCTTCTCAGGCAGGTGCCGGCCGGGTCGGCGCCGGGTTCCCCTTTCCGGCGCGCGGGCGGTTCAGGTGCGCGGTGGCTCGCCCCGCCCGCCACCCGGCCGGAGCGGCGGGGTGGTGCGGCGGGCGGGGTGCTCTTCCGCTGCGGTTTCCCAGGTGAGGCCGGTGACAGACTCGTGTGCGTCGGAGTGGCCGGCGGTGCGGGCGCAGGAGTGCGGGTGGCCGGGGAGCCATGCCCCGCACCGGGTGGGCTCCGCCGTCACCGGCTCCTGAGGGGGCGGGTGTCGCCGCGTCACCGCCCGCCCCTTTGCGGGTGGAGCATGCCGCGGGCGGTGGCGATGGCCGAAGCGAGCCGGGTGAGGTAGGCGGCGGCGTCCGGGCCGGCGAGCAGCACCTCGATCTCGGGGGCGAGGACGAGGGCCACGGCGCGGGCCTCGGGGGCGGGTTCGGCGCGGACGGCGTCCGGGCGCGGGACGCGGATGACGGCGCGGTTCTCGGCGGAGGTCATCGGACCGCCCGCCCTTCCTCTGCGCGGTGGTTCATGCCGCTGCCGCCTCTCGGATCATCCGGGCCAGCAGGCGCTGCTCAGAGGCGCGGGCCATGGCGGCGGCCTGCGGGTCGACGGCGTAGGGGCGGATGCGGGGCGGCGGGACGAACTCGATGAGCAGCCGGTCGAGTTCGGTCACTTCGGAGGCGGCGAGCACGACGCCGTCGTCGACGAGGGAGCGGGCGACATAGCAGGCGGCGGTCTCGGGTTCGTAGGCCAGGGACCAGCGGGCGGCGTGGCGCACGGTGGCGTCGCACAGGGCGTTGTAGTCGGGGGCCTGGTCGGCGTAGGGGCGGGGGCGCGGCGCCGAGCCGCCGCCCCCGCCCCCGCCGCCTTCTTCCGGGCGGGCGTGCCGGCCGCGCCGGGACGCGGGGGGAGGGATGAGCCGCAGCAGCGCGGCCGCAGCGATCAGGAACGAGAGTCGCATGGCGAACTCCTGGTGATGGGCCGCTGGATGGAAGCGGCGTGGATGAATGCCCTTCTATGATGAACTTAGGAATCCAATCTTTGCAAGCACGAGAACGAAATCCGAACCCAGGTTTCCGAAAGATGCCCTTGTGCGTAGATCGCCGTACGATCGACCTACCACCGTGCGAAGAGGTGCCATGACCAGGAGATTCAGCCCCACAGTCCGCCGCCGGCGCCTGTCTGCCGCCCTCCGCGCCTACCGCCACTCCAGCGGCAAGACCATCGAGCAGGCCGCCGATGACCTGGAGTGGAGCCGCGGCCGCCTCGCTCACATGGAGGGCAACAAGTGGACGCGCCCCGACGTCGGGAACATCCGACAGCTCCTCGACCTCTATGAAGTCCACGACGAGGAAGAACGCGAGGCCATCCTCAACCTGGCTCGCCAGAGCAGGGAGCGCGGGTGGTGGACCAAGTTCCGCGATGTCTTCGGCAGTGACTCACTGGTCGGCTTCGAGGGTGAGGCGTCGGTCATCTCGACCTACCAGCCGATCGTCATCCCCGGCCTGTTGCAGACCGAGGGCTACGCCACCGCGTCCGTGCGCGCCGGACTGAACGCCTCCTCCGGCGACGTGCCGCGCATGGTCGAGGCCCGGCTCGCACGGCAGGAGATCTTGGTCGGCGACCAGACACCGACAGTGTGGGCGATCATCGACGAATCGTGCATCCGCCGCCTCCCCTCAGCAGACGATGTGGCGGCCGACCAGCTCCGCCACCTCATCGACACCGCAGAGGACCCCGACAACGGGATCACCGTTCAGGTACTGCCGTTCACGGCAGGGCTCCATCCGGGGATCTCCGGGCCGTTCGTGATCTTGGATTTCCCGAACGAGCTCGATTCGTCCCTGGTGTTCTTGGAGGCACGGACAGACGGCCTGTTCCTGGAGGAGCCCGACGAGGTGGCCGAATACCGGCACGTGTTCGACCATCTTCAGGTGACCGCCCTCTCGGCCGCCGAATCGGTGACGCTCATGAAGTCCCTGTACAACGACCTGTAGAGAGCCGACATGCATTCATCCGACCTGAACTTCCGCAAGTCCAGCTACAGCAGCACCAACCGCGATTGCGTCGAGGTCGCCGACTTCGTCGGCGGGGCCGCGGTCCGCGATACGCAGAACAGGACGCTCGGCCACCTGGAGTTCCCTACGACCGAGTGGCGCGCCTTCCTGGAAGAGGTCCGCTGCGGCGATCTGTAGCCGCGGCATGAAGGAGGGGCCCCGCCGCGCGGCGGGGCCCCTCTGCATTCATCCAAGGACCAGGGTACTCGGGCGGGCGGCCTCCGCCTACCCGCCCCGATCGGCCGGACCCGGCCGCTCGGACGATAGGGAACGGCCCTGGCGGCCGTCGGCTTGCCGGGAAGGGGGCTCCCGGGGCGGGCCCGGGGCTGGAGCAATAGGGTGGGGGCGGTGGGTCGCCTGGTGGGCGCGCGGGTGCGGGTTCGGCCGGGGGCGGCCGCCGTGCCGTGGCGAACCGCGGAGTAACATCGCGGGTCGCACCTACGTAGCCAGGAGAAGAAGAAGGTCATGGCCCAAGTACCCGTCAATGTCACCGTCACCGGTGCCGCCGGGCAGATCGGTTACGCGCTGCTCTTCCGTATCGCCTCCGGTCAGCTGCTCGGCCCGGACACCCCGGTCAAGCTCCGCCTGCTGGAGATCCCGCAGGCCGTGAAGGCCGCCGAGGGCACCGCGATGGAGCTCGACGACTGCGCGTTCCCGCTGCTCCAGGGGATCGACATCTTCGACGACGCCCGGCAGGCCTTCGAGGGGAGCAACGTCGCCCTGCTGGTGGGCGCGCGCCCGCGGACCAAGGGCATGGAGCGCGGCGACCTGCTGGAGGCCAACGGCGGGATCTTCAAGCCGCAGGGCGAGGCGATCAACGCCGGCGCCGCCGACGACATCCGCGTGCTGGTGGTCGGCAACCCGGCCAACACCAACGCGCTCATCGCCCAGGCGCACGCCCCGGACGTCCCGGCCGAGCGGTTCACCGCGATGACCCGGCTGGACCACAACCGGGCGCTGACCCAGCTGGCCAAGAAGCTGGGCGTGACGGTCAACGACATCAAGAAGCTGACCATCTGGGGCAACCACTCCGCCACCCAGTACCCGGACATCTTCCACGCCGAGGTCAACGGCACCACCGGGGCCAAGGCGGTGGACGACCAGTCCTGGCTGGAGAACGACTTCATCCCGACGGTCGCCAAGCGCGGCGCGGCGATCATCGAGGCGCGCGGCGCCTCTTCGGCCGCCTCCGCCGCCAACGCCGCCATCGACCACGTCCACGACTGGGTCAACGGCACCCCGGAGGGCGACTGGACCTCGGCGGCCATCCCGTCGGACGGCTCCTACGGCGTCCCCGAGGGCCTCATCTCCTCCTTCCCGGTCGTCTCCAAGAACGGCAAGTGGGAGATCGTGCAGGGCCTCGACATCGACGAGTTCTCCCGCGGGCGCATCGACGCCTCGGTCCAGGAGCTGGTCGAGGAGCGCGAGGCGGTGCGCAAGCTCGGCCTGGTCTGAGCCTGCCGCGACCGCTCGGGCGCGTCCCCTCCGCCGGGGGCGCGCCCTTCGGCGTCTCCGGGGTCAGTCCTGCGGCGGGGCCAGCCCGGCCTCCACCCGGTCGAACGCCTCGCCGAGCAGCCGGAGCACGTCGCCCTCCTCCGGGTCCTCCTGCCAGGCGTTCACCGCCGCCTGCATCGCGGCGACCGACACCGAGGCGACCACGTGCAGGTAGAGCCGGGGCGCCTGCGGGCCGAGGCGCCGGGCCAGGCCCTCGGTGAGCGCCCGGCGCAGCGACCGGGTGGCCGCGACGCCGCGGTGCGCCAGGGCGGGGTGGCGGCGGAGCAGGGCGGCCTCCTCCCTCCAGGTGGGCCCGGCGACCGCGCGGCCGATCGCCGCCTCCAGCACCGCGCGCACCGCCTGCTGCGGCCGCTCGTGCCCGGGGCGCTCGGCGACCTCCCGGGCGAACCGCTCGCAGTCGTCCCGGGTGAACGGGAGGAGCGTCTCCTCCTTGGCGGCGAAGTAGTTGAAGAAGGTGCGCGGGGAGACGCCCGCCTCGGCGCAGATCTCCTCGACGGTGACCGCCTCCGGGCCGCGCTCGGAGAAGAGCCGGACCGCCGCGGTGCGCAGCGCCGCGCGGGTCATCCGCTTCTTCCGTTCGCGCAGGCCCTCCGGGCCGTCCTTCGGCATCGGCCGCCCCTCTCGCTCCACCGAAGATTACACTACTGCATTTTTGCAGTACTGCAGGTTCGGCTCTATGGTGGGATGATCCCCCGTTCTGCGCCGTCCCCTCCCCGTGCCCCGTGAACCCCGAGGTGAGCCTTGCCCGCTGAGACCGTGCCGCCCTCCGACACCGCCTCTACCGCCCTGCAGACCGTGAAGACCCTGGCCAACGCGCTGTGGTTCCCGGTGCTCTTCGCCGTCGGCTTCATGTTCTGCTACCTGCTGCCGTTCCACAGCCCGCACCCGCGCGAGCTGCCGGTGGCGGTCCAGGGCGGCGAGGCCGCGGCCGCCGTCTCGGTGGCGCTGGAGGAGGCGGCCCCCGGCGGGTTCGACGTCACCCCGGTCGACGACGCCGAGCGCGCGGTGCACGACCGCGACGCCGTCGCCGGCTACTCCCCCGCCGGCCACGAGCTCGTCGTGGCCGGCTCGCTCGGCGCCGCCCTGGAGCAGACCGCGGTGGCCGCCTTCACCCCGGTCGCCGCGCACGACGGCGCCGAACTGAAGATCACCGACACCGCACCCGCCGCCCCCGGCGACGGGATGGGCATGTCGCTGTTCTACCTGGTGCTGACCTGGACTCTGACCGGCTACATCGCGGTGCTGATGCTGTCCGCGCACGCGCCGGCCATGCGCCGCGGCGGCAAGCTGCTCGCGGTGCTCGGCTTCGGCGCCTTCACCTCGGCGTTCTGCTACGCGGTGGCGGTCTCGATCGACGCGATCCCGCACGACCTGCGGGTCGTCCCGATCGCCTTCCTGCTCACCCAGGCGGTCTCCTGGACCTGCCTGGGCCTGGCCCCGTTCGTCACCAAGTGGCTGCCGGGCGTGGCGATGTCACTGTTCGTGCTGCTCAGCATGCCCTCCAGCGGCGGGGCGATCCCGCTGCCGATGGTCCCGGAGTTCTTCCAGGCGCTGCACCCGGTGCTGCCGATGGGCCGCGCCCTGGACGCGATCCGCGCCGTGCTCTACTTCGACGGCGCCGGGCTGCTCCCCGCGCTGGCGGTGCTCGGCGGCTGGCTGGCACTGGGCGCCGCGCTGCTGGCCGCCGCGACCTGGCGGGACCGCTCGCGCCGGCGCACCGCCGCGGCCGCCGGGGACCCCGACCGGTTCCCCGGCGCCCCGCTCTCCCTGATCGGCCGGGTGACCGACGAGGCGGGCACCCCCGTCGCCGGCGCCGTGGTCGGCGTGGTGGACCCCTCCGGCACGCAGATCGCCGTACTGGAGAGCCGCGCCGACGGCTCCTACCTCGGCCGCGGCCTGCCGGAGGGCCGACTCACCCTGCTGGTGTCCGCTCCCGGCCACGCCCCGCGGGCGTCCCGGATCCCGATGGCCCGCGACGGCCTGGTCCAGCTGGACTTCGCGCTGCCCGCGGAGGGCGCGCCGTCCGGCCGCGTCCCCGTCGCGGACGGCCCGCCGCCGGTGTCCGGCCGGCACATCCGGACGGACGCCCGCCCGGACCGGCGCCGCGGCGGAATGGATCGCGAGGTGTCCTGAAGAGGGCAGTATGGAGAGCGTGAGTCTCATCGATCTTCTTCCGGCCCGGCCCGAGCCCGACACCGTCTACGAGGCCTTCGCCTCCTGGGCCGAGGAGCGTGGCCTCACCCTCTACCCGCACCAGGAAGAGGCCCTGATCGAGGTGGTCTCGGGGAGCAACGTCATCCTGAGCACCCCCACCGGGTCGGGCAAGAGCCTGGTGGCGGCGGGGGCGCTGTTCGCCGCGCTGGCCCGGGACGAGTGCGCCTTCTACACCGCCCCGATCAAGGCCCTGGTGTCGGAGAAGTTCTTCGACCTGTGCGCGATGTTCGGCACCGAGAACGTCGGCATGATGACCGGCGACGCCAGCGTCAACGCCGACGCCCCGATCATCTGCTGCACCGCCGAGGTGCTGGCCAACATCGCGCTGCGGGACGGCTCCGACGCCGACATCGGCACCGTGGTGATGGACGAGTTCCACTTCTACGGCGACCCGGAGCGCGGCTGGGCCTGGCAGGTGCCGCTGCTGGAGCTGCCCCAGGCCCAGTTCCTGCTGATGTCGGCGACGCTGGGCGACGTCACCCGGTTCGAGGACGACCTGACCCGGCGCACCGGCCGCACCACCTCCGTGGTCAGCTCCGCGGAGCGCCCGGTCCCGCTCTACTACGACTACCGGAAGACCCCGCTGCACGAGACCCTGGAGGAGCTCCTGGAGAACCGGGAGGCCCCCATCTACATCGTGCACTTCACCCAGGCCCAGGCGGTCGAGCGCGCCCAGTCGCTGACCAGCATCAACATGTGCACCCGGGCGGAGAAGGACGCGATCGCCAATGAGATCGGGAACTTCCGGTTCACCACCCGGTTCGGCCGGAACCTCTCCCGGTACGTGCGGCACGGCATCGGCGTGCACCACGCGGGCATGCTGCCCAAGTACCGGCGGCTGGTGGAGCGGCTGGCCCAGGCCGGGCTGCTCAAGGTCATCTGCGGCACCGACACCCTGGGGGTGGGGGTGAACGTGCCGATCCGCACGGTGCTGTTCACCGCGCTCAGCAAGTACGACGGCACCCGGGTGCGCCGGCTCGGCGCGCGGGAGTTCCACCAGATCGCCGGGCGGGCCGGGCGGGCCGGCTTCGACACCGTGGGCAAGGTCGTCGCCCAGGCCCCCGAGCACGTGGTGGAGAACGAGAAGGCGCTGGCCAAGGCGGGCGACGACCCGAAGAAGCGGCGCAAGGTGGTGCGCAAGAAGGCGCCCGAGGGCTTCGTCGGCTGGGACCAGTCCACCTTCGAGAAGCTGATCGCCGCCTCCCCCGAGCCGCTGAAGTCCCGGTTCAAGGTGAGCAACGCGATGCTGCTCAGCGTCATCGCCCGCCCTGGCGACTGCTTCGCCGGGATGCGCCACCTGCTCACCGACAACCACGAGGACCGGGCGTCGCAGCGGCGGCAGATCAGCGAGGCGATCGCGATCTACCGGTCGCTGATCGACGGCGGCATCGTGGAGCGGATCCCCGAGCCCGGTCCGGACGGCCGCACCGCCCGGCTCACCGTCGACCTGCAGCCCGACTTCGCGCTGAACCAGCCGCTGTCCACCTTCTCGCTGGCCGCGTTCGAGCTGCTGGACCGGGAGTCGCCGGAGTACCCGCTGGACGTGCTCAGCGTCGTCGAGGCGACCCTGGACGACCCCCGGCAGATCCTCGGCGCGCAGCTGAACAAGGCCCGCGGGGAGGCCGTCGCCGAGATGAAGGCCGACGGCATCGAGTACGAGGAGCGGATGGAGCGGCTGGAGGAGATCGAGTACCCCAAGCCGCTGGAGGAGCTGCTCGACCACGCCTACCAGGTGTACCGGCGCGGGCACCCGTGGGTCGGCGACCACCCGCTGCGGCCCAAGTCGATCGCGCGCGACCTGTACGAGCGGGCGATGACCTTCACCGAGTACGTCGGCTTCTACGAGCTGGCCCGCTCCGAGGGGCTGGTGCTGCGCTACCTGGCCGGCGCCTACAAGGCGCTCGCCCAGACCGTCCCGGAGGACGCCCGCACCGAGGAGCTGCGCGACCTGATCGAGTGGCTCGGCGAGCTGGTCCGCCAGGTCGACTCCAGCCTGCTGGACGAGTGGGAGCAGCTGACCAACCCGCAGGAGGACGAGGAGCGGGAGTCGGCCCTGGAGGAGCGGCACAAGCCGGTCACCGCCAACACCCGCGCGTTCCGGGTGCTGGTCCGCAACGAGATGTTCCGCCGGGTCGAGCTGGCCGCGCTGCGCCGCTACACCGAGCTGGGCCGCCTCGACGGCGAGGGCGGCTGGGACGCCGAGGAGTGGCGGGAGGCGCTGGAGGAGTACTACGCCGAGCACGAGTCGATCGGCACCGGCCCCGACGCCCGCGGCCCCAAGCTGCTGCTGATCGAGGAGGTCCCGGAGGACGCCCTGTGGCGGGTCCGCCAGGTCTTCGAGGACCCGGCGGGCGACCGCGACTGGGGGATCAGCGCCGAGGTCGACCTGACCGCCTCCGACGAGGAGGGCCACGCGGTGCTCCAGGTGACCGGCGTCGACAGGATGTGACCCGCGGACCCGCGGGTCCGCGGGTCCGCGGGTCCGCGGGTCCGCCCCAGGGCGATGATCTCGACGTTGCGGCCCCATCAGAGCGCCTCGTCGGCAAGCGGCCGTTGCACCGAGGATCCCGGGAAGGGCCGAGGGACGGGAGGATCCCCGTCCGGGCGCGGCGCCTCGCGGAGCGGGGGTTCAAGCAGGCGGCGACGGCGGGGAGGGGGACCGGCCGGTCGGTCCGGCGCGGCGCCCCGCAGAGCGAAGGTCAAGACCAACGG
>NZ_ANBB01000067.1 GCF_000341105.1 Nocardiopsis potens DSM 45234 | reverse complement strand
GCCCGCGTCCGGGTGGGAGATCACCGCGAACGTCCGCCGCCGCGCCGCCTCCGCCGCCGCCTCCGCGGCCGGGTCCTGGGCCTTGTCCGTCACCGCGTGCGCCACTCGGGGTGCCTCTCGTTCCTCTGCTCGTGCTTTCCGGGGGTGCTCTAGGTGCCTGCGCGGTGCTCGGCGGAGACGCCGCTCAGCCGCGCGGTGAAGTCCTCGCAGGCCTCCAGCTGCGCGCGCAGCGCCGCGCTGCGCACCTCGGCCGCGGTGCGGAAGCCCTCCAGCCGCTCCAGCAGGGCGCGCCGGGACTCCTCGTCGCCGCCGCCGGCCTCCAGCCGGTCCAGGACGTCGATCAGGGCCCGGATGTCCTCCAGGGAGAACTCCAGCGGCTTCATCTGCTTGACCAGCAGCAGCCGCTCGACGTCGCTCTCGGTGTAGAGGCGGAAGCCCCCCTGCGAGCGAGCCGAGGGCGGCGCGATGCCCACCTCGCCGTAGTAGCGGATGGTCCGCAGCGACAACCCGGTCCGCTCGGCGACCTCGCCGATCTGCATGCGCTCGGCACCCATGCGGAGCACCTCCTCCATGAATCTACTCTAACGTTAGAGTCGGTTCTCCGTCGTCCTCGACGAGAAGCCGGACCTACTGTTCGTCAGGGAGTGTGCCATGCCGCGCCGGATGAGCCGTCCCGCCTGCGGGAAGGACGGCGGCGTCGGCGGGGAGCGGGCGGAGGAGTCCGACTGGCCGAGGCGGACGGGGAGGGCGGCCCGGCGAACCGGGCCGCGGGGCCTTCGACGACGAACAGAACGGACAGGACGGCGATGAACTCCCGTTTCCGGATTCTGGACCTGCGCTCCACGCGCATGGGCGACATCAGCCTCCGCCGCAGGCTGGACCCCGTGCTCGGCCGCGAGGTCCACGAGGTCAAGCTCGGCGAGGAGTTCCTCATGTCGAGCGCGTTCACCGAGGCCGAGGAGGAGATGGCCCGGCTGGCCCTGGCCGAGCCGGGGATCCCCGCCCGGGGGGTGCGCGTCGCCGTCGGCGGCCTGGGGCTCGGGTTCACCGCACGGACCGCGCTGGAGGACCCCCGCGTCGGCGCGCTGACCGTGGTCGAGGCGCTGGCCGAGGTCATCGGCTGGCACCGGGAGGGGCTGATCCCGGCCGGCGCCGAGCTGGCCGCCGACCCCCGCTGCACGCTCCTGCACGGCGACTTCTTCGCGCTCGCCCGCGGGGAGGAGGAGTTCGGGGCGGGCCGGGGAGGGCCCTTCCACGCGGTGCTCCTGGACATCGACCACTCGCCGCGCCACCTGCTCGACCCCGGCCACGGCGGCTTCTACACCCCCGAGGGGCTGCACGCCTTCACCGCGCGCATGCTCGGCGGGGGCGGCGTCTTCGCGCTGTGGTCCAACGACCCGCCGGAGGAGGAGTTCACCGCGGTGCTGCTGGAGGCGTTCACCGCCGCGCGCGCCGAGGTGGTCCGATTCCCCAACCCCCTCCAGGGCGGGGAGTCGGCCAACACCGTCTACCTCGCCTCGGGCCCGCGCACGCCCGCCCCGCAGGGGTGAGCGGCGCCGGGCGCGCGCAGCGGCCCGCGGGCGGAGCCGGAGCCGGGGCGTTGCGCGGGGGACTCAGCCCTTGCCCGGTTCCTCCGCCTCCTCGGGGCGGCGGAGCAGGTCGCCGAAGCCGCGGCGGAGCCAGGCGAAGGCGTGCTCGGTGTTGGCGACCGCCTCGGGGTAGAGCTCCTCGGGGGTCGCGCCGGCGCTGAGGCGGCGGAAGTTCTCCCCGGCCAGGACGTGGCGGACGGAGAGCAACTGGGCGGCGATCAGGCGGGCGGACAGCTCCGAGGCGCCCTCCTCGATGAGGGCCCGGGCCAGCAGCTCCCGGCTCTGCTCCTGGTAGTGCATCTCCCGCACGGCCAGGGCGGGGCTGGACTCGACCAGGCGCCGGATGCGCAGCACCAGCGGGTCGTCGCTGAGCCCCGCCATCGGCTGCCGCTCGGCCAGTGCGGTCAGCAGGTGGTCGCGGACCGCCTCCAGCGGGGTCGTGCCGGGGGCGCGCCCGCGCACCACGGCCGCCGGCTCGGCGATGTGGTGCTTGCCGAAGCCCAGGACCAGGTCCTCCTTGACGGCGAAGTAGTTGAACACCGTCTTCTTGGACACCCCGGCGGTCTCGGCGACCTCGGCGACCGACACGGCGTCGAAGCCGCGCTCCTCGAACAGGTCGATGGCGGTGAGGGCCAGCAGCCGCCGGGTGGCGTCCTTCTTGCGTTCGCGCAGGCCGAGGGGCTCGTTCACGGCGGAGACTCTACCAGGGCGAATATTCCCCCTGGTATAAATTTACACTCGGGGTAAGTTTCTCTGCTAGGGTCGCCGCATGCCGACCCTCCAGGCTCCCCGGCCGGCCGGGCTCCTCCCGCTGCTGCGCGGGCGGGTGCGCCCCTACGCCGGCCCCACCGCCCTCCTCACCGCCTGCCAGCTGGTCCAGGCACTGGGCATGCTCTACCTGCCCACCCTCAACGCCGACATCGTCGACCGCGGCATCGCCGCCGGGGACACCGGACACATCCTGGACCGCGGCGCGCTGATGCTCGCCGCGACACTGGTCCAGGCCGCCTTCGCCGCCTGCGCGGTCTACCTCGGCGCCAAGGTCTCCATGGGGATCGGCCGCGACCTGCGCGCGGCGCTGTTCGAACGGGTCCAGGGCTTCTCCGCCCGCGAGATGGACCTGTTCGGCGCCCCCTCCCTGATCACCCGCACCACCAACGACGTCCAGCAGATCCAGAACCTCGTCTTCATCGCCCTGACCCTGATGCTCACCGCCCCCATCATCGGCGCCGGCGGCATCGTGCTCGCGCTCCGCCAGGACGTCCCGCTCTCCGGCGTGCTGCTGGCGGCGATCCCGGCGCTGGTCGCCGCGGTCGGCCTGATCATCGCCCGGATGGTCGCCCCCTCCCGGCTGATGCAGGACCGCATCGACGAGGTCAACCGGGTGCTGCGCGAGCAGATCACCGGGATCCGGGTGATCCGCGCCTTCGTCCGCGACGCCCACGAGCACCGCCGGTTCGCCGCGGCCAACACCGACCTGATGGAGGTCGCCCTCCGGCTGGGCCGGATGCAGGCCTACTTCGGCGCCACCGTCACCCTGATCGCCGGCCTGGCCTCGGTCGCCGTGGTCGCCCTCGGCGGGCCGCGGATCATCGGCGGCGAGATGCAGACCGGCGCGCTGCTGGCCTTCCTCGCCTACCTGGGCCAGATCCTCATGGCGGTGATGATGGCGATGACCGTGTTCGTCCTGCTGCCCCGCGCCAAGGTGAGCGCCGGGCGGATCACCGAGGTCCTCGACACCGAGCCCACCCTCACCGCCCCCGCCGCACCGGCCGCCGCCCCGCCCCGCGCACCGCGCCCGGGCCGGCTGGACGTGCGCGGCGTCTCCTTCGGCTACCCCGGAGCCGAGGAGCCGGTGCTGCGCGGCGTCGACCTGATCGCCCGCCCCGGGCAGACCACCGCCGTCGTCGGCGCCACCGGCAGCGGCAAGACCACCCTGGTCAAACTCATCGCCCGGCTGCTGGAGGCCGACACCGGCACCATCGCCCTGGACGGGGCCGACGTGCGCGGACTGGACCGGCGCACCCTGGCCTCCGCCGTCGCCCTGGTGCCCCAGCGCGCCCACCTGTTCTCCGGCACCATCGCCTCCAACCTGCGCTACGGCGACCCCGGCGCCACCGACGCCCAACTGTGGCGCGCCCTGGAGACCGCCCGGGCCCGCGCGTTCGTCGAGGCCCTGCCCGAGGGCCTGGACACCCCCGTCGGCCAGGGCGGAAGCACCGTCTCCGGAGGCCAGCGCCAGCGCCTGGCCATCGCCCGGGCGCTGCTCGCCCGCCCCGGCATCTACCTGTTCGACGACGCCTTCTCCGCCCTGGACACCGCCACCGACGCCGCCGTGCGCGCCGCGCTGGACGCCGAGATCGGCGGTGCGGCCCGGGTCGTGGTCGCCCAGCGCGTCTCCACCGTCCGCACCGCCGACCGCATCGCGGTGCTGGAGGCCGGGCGCATCGAGGCGGTCGGCACCCACGAGGAGCTGCTGGCCGCCAGCCCCGTCTACGCCGAGATCGTCGACTCCCAGAACACCACCGAGGAGGAGCGATGAGCACCCCCGTCCGGCCCGGCGAGCGGGCCGCCCGCCCGGCCGCCACCGCGCGGCGGCTCCTCGGCGGCCTGCACCCGGAGCGCAGGGCCATGTCCGCCGCCGTCGCCCTCACCGCCCTGTCCACCGGCATGACCGCGCTCCTGCCGCTGCTGCTGGGCCGCACCACCGACGCGTTCCTGGCCGCCGGGCAGGGGACCGGGGACCTGGCCGCCCCGGCCCGGATCCTGGCGGCCTCGGTGCTGCTCGCCGCCGCCGCGTGGGCCTGCCAGGTCACCCTGGGGCGGCTGATCGCCACCGCCGCGTGGGCCTGCCAGGTCACCCTGGGGCGGCTGATCGCCACCGCCGTGCAGCGCTTCGCCTACCGGCTGCGCGAGGACGCCGACACCAAGCTCTCCCGGCTGCCGCTGGACTACTTCGACGCCCGGCCGCGCGGCGAAGTGCTGTCCCGGGTCACCAACGACATCGACAACATCGCCCAGACCATGCAGGGCATCTTCGCCCGGGTGCTGGGCTCGCTGCTGATCTTCCTGGGGTCGCTGGCGATGATGCTGGTGCTCTCGCCGCTGCTGACCGCGGCGGTGGCCGCCACGGTGCCGCTCACCCTGTGGGCGGTGCGGGCCGCCGCCCGCCGCGCCCGGCCGCACTTCACCCGCCAGTGGGCGGCCACCGGCGAACTCAACGGCCACATCGAGGAGATGTACACCGGCCACGAACTGGTCACCGCCTTCGGCCGGCACGCCGAGTCGGCCCGCGCCTTCCGCGAGCACAACGCCGCGCTGCACGACGCCGGCGTCAAGGCGCAGTTCCACTCCGGCCTCATCGCGCCCGCCACCACCCTGCTGGGCAACCTCGGATACGTGCTGGTGGCCGTCATCGGCGCGATGCGGGTCGCCTCCGGGACCATGACCATCGGCGAGATCCAGGCGTTCCTGCAGTACGTCATGCAGTTCAACCAGCCGGTGACCACCCTGGCCGCGGTCGCCGGGCAGATCCAGTCCACCCTGGCCTCCGCCGAGCGGGTCTTCGAGCTGCTGGACGCCGAGGAGCAGCGCCCCGACCCCGAACCGGCCGCCCCCCGCCGGGGCCGGGCCGCCGGCCGGGTCGCCTTCGAGGACGTCTCCTTCGGCTACGGGGACGAACCGCTCTTCGAGGACCTGTCGCTGACCGCGGAACCGGGCCGCACGGTCGCGATCGTGGGCCCCACCGGGGCGGGCAAGACCACCCTGGTCAACCTGCTGCTCCGGTTCTACGAGCCGGACGCGGGCCGGATCACCGTGGACGGGGCCGACATCGCCGGCATGCCCCGCGGCGAGCTGCGCGCCTCGATCGGCATGGTGCTCCAGGACACCTGGCTGCACGGCGGGACCGTCGCCGACAACATCGCCTACGGCCGGCCGCAGGCCACCCGGGAGGAGATCGCCGCCGCGGCCCGGGCGGCCCACGCCGACCGCATCATCCGCACCCTGCCCGACGGCTACGACACCGTGGTCGGCGACGAGGGCGACGGGCTCAGCGCCGGCGAGCGGCAGCTGGTCACCATCGCCCGCGCGTTCCTGGTGGACCCCTCCATCCTGGTGCTGGACGAGGCGACGAGCTCGGTGGACACCCGCACCGAGATGCTCGTCCAGCGGGCCATGGCCTCGCTGCGCCGGGGGCGCACCGGCTTCGTCATCGCGCACCGGCTGTCCACCGTCCGCGACGCCGACACCATCCTGGTCATGGAGGCCGGCCGCATCGTCGAGCAGGGCACCCACCGCGACCTGCTCGCCGCCGGCGGCGCCTACGCCCGCCTGCACGCCGCCCAGTTCGCGGGCGCCTGAACGGCCGCTCAGGCTCCGGGTCCCGGGCCCGCCGGGACCCGGCCGCCGCCGGTCCGGCCCGGACGCGGCCGGGACCTCCTGCGCGTGCGCGCGGAACGAGGCGGCGCACACCGGCCGCCGGCGCGCCTGCCCGGGAGGCCGCCGCACCGGCTCCGCCCCGGGCACGCGCGCCGGGCCGCCCGGCCCTTCCGCGCCGCCGCCGGCGGCACCATCCTGTTCACCACCGCCACCGACGAATCCGACCCGGAGGGACCGCCCCCGGGCCTGGCGCACCCGCCCCGGAGGCCGCCCGGAACGGCGCGCCCGCCCGCACCGCAGAAACAGGAGCCGCCATGCCTCCCGCCCGCCGCCTGCTCCGCCACGCCTCCGCCGAGACCGCCCCCGCCGAGAGGGGGCGCGCCCTGGGCGCCGCCCTCGCCCCGGCCGTCGGCGCCGCCGCCGACGGCTACGACCGGCTGTTCGCCGCCAACGGGGCCCGCCCCGACCAGGTCCGCGCCTGCGGCGAGCGCGCCCTGGAGGCCATCGCGGCCTGGGCGCCCGCCCTGGCCGAGGAGGTCGCCGGCCTGGCAGAAGGCGCCGGGCTGGAACCGTGGCGGGTCGGCGCCCTCAACGCCCGCACCGAAATGCTCGCCGCCGCGGCGGCCGGCGGGGAAGGGGAGTGCTCCACCTCGGTCCTGCTGCCCGGCTCCGGCGCGCCCCCGCGCACCCTGCAGACCTGGGACTGGCACGAATTCCTCGCCCCGGGCATGCTGCTGTGGACCCTGGAGCCGCGGCCGGGACACCGCGTGCACACCTTCACCGAGGCCGGCATCGCCGGCAAGATCGGCGTGAACGGCGCCGGGCTCGGCGTGCACTTCAACGCCTTGAAGCACACCGCCGACGGCCCCGGCACCGGGGTGCCCGTGCACATCGCCGCCCGCCGCATCCTCGACGAGGCGGCCACCGTCGCCGAGGCCGCCGAGATCGCCCGCTCGGCCCGCTACTCCGCCTCCTCGGTGGTCACCGTCGTCTCCTTCGACGGCGAGCGCGGCGACGCGCGCTGCCTGGAGCTCTCCCCGGCGGGAGTGGCCGAGATCGCGCCCCGGAACGGCCGCCTCGCCCACACCAACCACTTCCTCGACCCGGAACTGGCCCGCGGCGAGCGCGCCGCCGACGACTCGACCACCCGCGCCCGCCTGGAGCAGGTCCGCGCCCGCCCCGACGGGCTCGCCGCCGAGCACCCGGCCGACCGCGCCGCCGCCCTCGCCGGCCACGGCGGCGGCGATGGCGGCGGCCCGGTCTGCGTCCACGGCGACCCCGCGACCCCCTTCCACGAGCGGTGGGACACCCTCGCCGTGATCGCCCTGGACCTGGCCGCCCCCCGCCTGCTTGTCCACCCCGGCCGGCCGTGCACCGCCGCCGGCCGCTGGGAGGACTCCTCGGCCTGACCCCCCGGAGACCTCCCGGCGCGGCCGCCCCGCAGCGGCGCCCGGCCGCTACAGCCAGTCGTGCTCGCGGGCGTAGCGGGCCGCCTCGTGCCGGGACCTGGTCTGGGTCTTCTGCATCGCGTTGGAGAGGTAGTTGCGCACCGTCCCCTCCGCCAGGTGGAGCCGGGCGGCGATCTCGGCCACCGAGTAGCCCTGGCCGGTCTCGCGCAGCACGTCGGTCTCGCGGTCGGTGAGCGGGCAGTCGTCGATCAGGGCGAGCGCGGAGACGTCGGGGTCGATCCAGCGCCGGCCCGCGTGCAGGGCGGCGATGACCTCGGCGATGTGCGAGGGGTCGGCGGACTTGCTGACGAAGCCCTGGACGCCGAGCTTGAGGGCCCTGCGCAGCACGCCGGGCCGGGCGTGCCGGGTGAGCATGAGGACGACCTGGTCCGGCAGGGTGCGGCGGATCTCGGCCACGGCGCCCAGGCCGTCGGTGCCGGGCATCTCCAGGTCGATGACGAGCACGTCGGGCCGGTGCTCCAGGACGGCCCGCGCCGCGGCCTGCCCGTCCTCGGCCTCGGCCAGCACGGCGACGTCCCCCTCCATGGGGAGCAGCGCGGCCATGGCCTTGCGGAGCAGGGCCTCGTCGTCGGCGAGCACCACCGTGGTCATCGGTCGTCCTTCCGCGTGGTCGGGGCGGCGCCGGGGCGCCGCCGGGGGAGTGTCGCGGCGGTCCGGAACAGGCCGTCGCGCTGCTCCACCGCCAGCTCGCCCCCTTCGGCGGCCACCCGGTCCCGGAGGGCGGCGAGCCCGCTGAGCCGGGGGAGGCCGCCCTGCGGGGCGCCGTCGTTGACCACGGTGATGCCGTCCCCGGTGAGGGTGATCCACACCTGTTCGGCCTGGGCGTGGCGGAGGATGTTGGTGGCGGCCTCGCGGAGGACCTGGCCGAGCAGCTCGCCGGCGGGGGCGCCGGCCCCGCGGTCGACGTGCACGCCGATGCCGGCGGCCTCGAAGAGGTTCTTGGCGTTCTCCAGCTCCGCGGAGAGGTTGAGGCGCCGCTGGGCGTAGGCGAGCTCCCTGGTCCGGGCGATGGTGTCGCCGATCAGGGCGCGCACCTCCTCCAGTTCCCGCTCGGCCTGCGCGGTGTCGGCGCGCAGCAGCCTCTGGGCCAAGGTCGCCTTCAGTTTCACCACGTGCAGGGTGTGGCCCTGGATGTCGTGCAGGTCGCCGGCGAAGCGCACCCGCTCCCGCATGACGGCCATCTCCGCCTCCCGCTCCCGGGCCTTCTCCAGCTCTTCCAGGAGGTCCTGGACCGCGTAGCCGAGGATCGCCAGGACCGCTCCGCCCACGGCCACGCACGCCGAGACCAGGACGTACTGGAGCAGCAGCTCCACCGTGCCCTCCCGCGCCAGGGCCAGCTTCGCTCCGATCAGGGCGGCGGCGAAGGCGGCGATCCCCGCGATCGCGGCCCGGCGGTGGCGCGGCAGTTCGAGCACGGTGACGGTGGCCACCACGGCGAAGCCGTAGGAGGAGGTCGAGGCGTCGGCCGCCAGCACCCCGACGGCCCATACGGCCGCGGTGGCGATCAGCCCGGGGAGCGCGATGCGGGGGAGGCCGCCGGCGGACCACCGGCTGATCACCGCCAGGGTCACCACCAGGCCGACGGCCATGAGCAGCGCGTCCCACCAGGACTCGGCGTCGGTCGCCACCAGCAGCGCCCCGACGGCGGAGACCGCGCCGGCCACGATCTCGAGGTTGAGTTTTCGCAGCCGGCCCTGCGTCTTCTCGGTCTGCTCGGAGGTCACACCCGTCCTTCCTGGGAGCGTCTGCGCGGTCGCCGCATGCGCCGCCCCGCCGCGGGCCCTGCACCACGGGAGCGGCCCGGGCGCAGGGCCCGCCCTGCGCCCGGGCCGCTCCCGCGCGCGGAACTCCGGGACCGGCCGCCGGGGCGTGCCCCCAGTCTGCTCACCTCCCGCCGCGCCCACCAGTGACACGGCGTCACGGGTCCGCCCGGGGGCCCGCCGCCGGACCCGGCACGCCCCCGGTCCCGCGGGCCCGGAGCGGGGGCGCGGCGGCGAGCCCGCGCACGGCCGCGGAGAAGACCTGCCGGTCACCGGGAACCCGGGAGAGGGCCCCCACGTCCCAGGCCGAGGAACCACGCCATCGGATGGATTGAGGAGAACGGGATGGGAACCCAGAGCCGGAGCCGGGTGGCCGCGGGCGTCGGACTCGGCGCGCTGGCGGTGCTGCTCACCGCCGGGTGCTCGTTCAGCATCGGCGACGTCGAGCCGGTGGAGAGCGGCGACACCGGGCCGGCGGAGGGCGGCGGCGCCGGGGAGAACGGCGCCCCCGAGGAGAGCGGCGGCGCCCCTGAGGAGGGCGGCGGCGCCTCCGACGCGGGCGGCGGGGCGGGCGCCGTCCCCGCCGACGAGGTCGCACAGCAGGCCGCCACCGTCCTGGAGGAGCAGGTCGGCCAGGCGCCCGACGACCTCACCTGCCCCGAGGACCTCCCCGCCGAAGTCGGCGCATCGATCCGCTGCGAGCTCACCGCGGGCGGCGACACCCTCGGCGTGACCGTCACCGCGACCTCGGTCGACGGCGGCGACGTGGGCTTCGACGTCAAGGTCGACGAGCAGCCCGCGGGCTGACCCCGCCCCTCCGGCGGGGAGCCGCCGCCCCGGCGTGCGTGCACGCGAGCGCACCGGGGCGGCGGACCCGCCCGGCCCGCACCCCGGTCACCGCCTCGGGCGCAGAGCGAGGACGGCGGTCAGCGCTCCCGCCGCCGCGCACCCGGCCGCGGTGAGCATGGTGGTGCTCTGCGCGGCGGTGAACGCGGCGCCGGCCGCCTCGGCGAGGGCCGCGTCCGAGCGGGCCGCGGCGTGGGCGAAGGCCGCCGCCGGCGATGCCTCCGCGCCCGCCGGGACGCCGGCGGGCAGGCCGGCCCGGTAGGCGGCGGTCAGCAGGCCGCCGAGCACCGCGACGCCGACCGCGATCCCCAGCTGCTGGTGGGTGTCGTTGAGCGCCGAGCCCATCCCGGCCCGGTGCGGCGGCACCGCGGCCAGGACCGTCGCGGTCACCGCCGGGCCGGAGAACCCCGTGCCCAGCCCCAGCACGGCCAGCCCCGCCGCGACCGGGGGGTAGCCGCCGCCCGGGGCGAGCACGGCCAGGACGGCGAACCCGCACGCCACCGCGAGGAACCCCGCCGCGATGCTCCACCGCGCGCCGATCCGGCCCGGGGCGCGCCCGCCCGCCGCGGAGCCGGCCACCGTGCCCGCGGCCAGCGGGGCGAGCGCGGCCCCGGCCTGCAGCGCGTCGAACCCCAGCACGAACTGGAGGTACTGGGTCAGCACGAACAGGGCGCTCCCGGTGCCCAGGGTGAGCAGCGCGGCGGCGGCGCTCGCCCCGGCGAAGCGGCGGTCCCGGTAGAGCGAGAAGTCCACCAGCGGCCGCCGGGTGCGGCGCTGCCGGGCGGCGAAGCCGGCCAGCCCCAGCAGGCCGGCCGCGGCCCCCGCGCCCACCCCCGGCCAGCGCGGATCGGGCTCGCCGAGCAGCAGCACGGCCAGCACGGCGCCGCCCATGCCGAGGGTGGCCAGCAGCGCGGACGGGGCGTCCACCGGTCCGGCGTCCGGGTCGGAGGACTCGGGGACCAGCGCCAGCACCGCGGCCAGGGCGCCCAGCGCGAGGGGGACGTTGATCCAGAACACCCCCGACCACGACCAGGCCGCCACGAGGAACCCGCCGAGCACCGGCCCGGCGGCCATCGCGACCGCGGCGACCGCCGTCCACACCGCGAACGCCCTCGGCCGCTCGGCGGAGGGGAACACCTGCACCAGGACGGCCAGCGTCGACGGCATCACCAGCGCCGCGCCGACGCCCATCAGCGCGCGCCCCGCGACCAGCCAGCCCGCCGAGGGCGCCAGGGCCGCGGCCGCGGAGGCCGCGGCGAACAGGGCCAGCCCGGCCGCCGCCGTGCGCCGCCTGCCGTACCGGTCGCAGGCGGCGCCGGCGGCGACCAGCAGCCCGGCGAAGACCACGACGTAGGCGTCCACCACCGCCTGCAGGACCGCGGTCCCGGCGCGGAACTCCGCGGCGATCGGCGGCAGCGCCACCGAGAGCACCGTGTTGTCCACCACGACGAGCAGCAGCGCCGCGCAGAGCGCGGCGAGGATCCACCAGCGCCGCGGGTGGCCGGGGGCCTCGGGTTCCGCGGCCGCCGCCCCGCTCCCGGTCTCTTCCACCATGGCCTGTGCTCCTCTCCGGGAACGCCGGACGCGGCCGGCGGCCGACACAAAGTCCTACACCGTAGGACTATACTCGGTGGTCCTACACTGGAGGACGTGAGTCCGAAGAAGGCCGACACGGCCCCGCCCATGCCCGGCGCGCTCTGGCTGCGCGAACGCCCGCCCCGCCGCGGAACGGGCGGCCTGACCCGCGAGGCGATCGCCGAGGCCGCGGTCGCCGCCCTCGACCGGGGCGGGGCGGGCGAACTCAGCCTGCGCGGCCTCGCCAGGGCCCTGGACGTCCACCCCACCTCCCTCTACTGGCACGTCGCCACCCGCGACGACCTGCTCGACCTGGCGCTCGACGCGGTCTTCGGGGAACTGCTCCTCCCCGAGGCCCCCGGGGAGGACTGGGCCGACGACGTCCGCCGCTACATGCACGAACTGCGCGGCGCCCTGCTGCGCCACCCGTGGTCCGGCGCCCTGGCCGGCAGCCGGCCGCTGCTGGGGCCGGAGGCCCTGGCCCGCTCGGAGGCGCTGCACGCCGCCCTGGCCCGGGCCGGCTTCTCCGGGACGGAGCTGACCGCGGCCGCGGCCGCCGTCGGCAACCTGGTCATCAGCAGCGCCGCGGCCGAGGCCGCCTGGCGTGCGGCAGGGCAGGAGGCGGAGGCGGCGGCCCGCGCCGCCATGCACGCCCACCTGCAGGACCGGGCCGACCGCTACCCGACCCTCGCCGCCCTGTCGGCGGCCCCCGGCGACGGCTGGGCGGAGCACTTCTCCATCGCCGTCGAGACCCTCCTGGCCGGCCTGCGCGGGCGAGCAGGGGCCTGACCGGCGGCCCCTCGGCCTCCTGCCGACGGCCCCGGGGTCCGCAGGGGGAGGCCCGGACGCCCTCCGCCCGCCGGCGCCGCCCATGGTGGCCGCGGTGGTGGTGTGGCCGGTCG
Source organism: Nocardiopsis potens DSM 45234 (assembly GCF_000341105.1). Classification (GTDB taxonomy): domain Bacteria; phylum Actinomycetota; class Actinomycetes; order Streptosporangiales; family Streptosporangiaceae; genus Nocardiopsis_A; species Nocardiopsis_A potens. The sequence continues at coordinate 58,849 of NZ_ANBB01000067.1, read as the reverse complement.
AAAGGGGAAGCGGCCGGAAGAGGCCGCCGTCGACCGGGAACCCGGCGGAGGGAGGCCGCGTCCCAGACAAAGAATCACGTCACCGGATGAATCAGGAGAAACAGGATGGGAACCCAGAGCCGGAAGCGGGCGGTCGCGGGGGTCGGGCTGGGGGCTCTGACGGTGCTCCTCACCGCAGGCTGCTCGTTCAACGCCAGCATCGGCGGCCCCGGCGCCGTCCCCGCGGACGAGGTCGCGGAGCAGGCCGCCGCGGCGCTGGAGGAGCAGGTCGGCCAGGCGCCCGACGACCTCACCTGCTCCGAGGACCTCCCGGCCGAGGTCGGTTCCTCGGTCCGCTGCGAGCTCACCGCGGGCGGCGACACCCTCGGCGTGACCGTCACCACGACCTCGGTCGACGGCGGCGACGTGAACTTCGACGTCAAGGTCGACGAGTAACCCCCAGCCCCGCACGCGGGCGCACCGGGACGCCGAACGGCGCAGGCGCCGCCACCGGCGCGCCGCCCTCCCGCCCCGGCCGCGGACCGGCACCCGGAAGGCGGCCGCACCGGGGCGGGGCCCGAAGGCCTCCGCACACGCGCGGCCCCGGCCGGAGGACCTCCTGGACCGGCGGCCGCCCCGATGCCCCTACCGGCCCCGGGGGGAGATCCGGCCGCGGTCTTCGTGAACGGTGCGGGTCCGTCTTTCATCCTCGGGGCCGTCCATGCCCTGCGCCGCTCGCGGCCCTCTTTGCGGCGGATCCCCTGGAGAGCGGGCGAAGGCCGGGCCGCGAATCCGAATGCCTGCCCTGAAGACGGCGGCCGCACACCCGGCTCAAGGCACCCGGGGAGCGGGCCCGGGGTCACACCGCGCCGATGAGCCGGGCGGCGCCGTCCCGGACGGTGCGCTCCCAGCCCAGGCGGGCGGCGGCGACCGCCTCGGCCAGGTGCGGGGCGGAGTCGAGGGCGACCGGGTAGCCGGCCTCCGGCGCCGGGGCGTCCCGGTGGTGGGCGTGCGCGATGGCCAGCCCGGCCACGAGCGCGGTGAGCGAGTAGGAGCGGGCGAGGACCTCCTCCTCCGGCACGCCGGCCTCGCCGATCGCCCGGCACAGCGCATCGGCCAGCCGCAGGTAGGTCGGGCCGAGAGGGGTGCGCGCCAGCACCGCCGGGGCCGCCCACGGGTGCTCGGCCAGATGGGCGAACCACCGGGCGAGCAGCTCCGGCGCGTCCGGCCCGCCGCCGGCGACCCGGTCCAGGTCGCGGGCGAGCACCTCGTCGAGGGCGAGGTCGATGAGGTGGTCCTTGGTCCGGACGTGCCGGTACAGGCTGGACGGGGCCGTCCCGAGCTCCTCGGCGACGCTGCGGACGGAGAGCGCCTCCTCCCCGCCCCGGTCGAGGACGCGGGCGGCCGCGCGCGCGATGCCCGGCGCGCTCAACCGCCGCTCCCGCTGCCGCGCGGACGGGCTGACCCAATAGGACACGGAACCTCCGGATGGTCGACGGCGCCGCCATGGTAGCTTAAGCGATCATCGTTCACTTAAGGAGGCGGGTCATGGCGGAGCGGACCGCACTGCGCGGGCTCTTCCCGACAGAGCACCGAGGGATCGTGCTCAGGCCGCTCGGCGCCGAGGACGCCGAGGAGTACGCCGCGGGGACGCGCGATCCGGAGGTGGCGCGCTTCGCCCACCTCCCGCTGCCCGAGTACACCCCCGACACCGTGCGCCGGATCGCCGCCTGGGAGGTGCCCAAGGGGCTCGACTCCGGCGACCTCGCCGTGCTCTCCATCGTCGACGCGGACGGCGGCGGCTTCCTGGGCAGCCTCGTCCTGTTCGACATCACCGAGCACCAGGCCGAGGTCGGCTTCTGGATCGCCCCCGGCGCGCGCGGCCGCGGCGTCGCGGTGCGCGCCGTCGCCGCGGCCGCCTCCTCCGCCCGGGCGCTGGGGCTGACCTCCCTCGTCGCGCGGACCGCCGAGGACAACCGCGCCTCCCAGCGCACGCTCGCCGCGGCCGGCTTCACCCGCACCGGGGACGCCGAGGAGACGACGGCCCCCAGCGGCCGGAAGGCGGTGACCCTCCGCTACCGCCTCGACCTGACCGGCCCCGCTGGACCCGACCCGGCCTGACCGGCCCCGCTGGACCCGACCGGCTCCGCCGGACCCGACCGGGCCTGGCCCGGCCCGGACCGACCAGGTCTCGCCGGGATCGATCGCGCGCGGCGCGCCGCCCCGGAGGCTCCCGGCCCCGATCGCCGCCGAGGCGTCCCGCGCCCTGCCCGGCGGGGAGGGGAGGCCTCCCGTCTCCCCCGCTCCTTTTCCTGTCAGGGCCGCGCCGGCCCGCCGCGCCGTCCGCGCGGGAGCGCCCCGGCGGGCCGGTCCCGCGCCCTCCAGGACGCGGCCGGCCCGCCCGCAAGGGCGCCAGGGCGGCGCCGGGCCTCCGTCGGAGGCGCCGCTCCGCGCCGCCTCCGGGACGGGGCCGGCCGAGGAGGAAACGCCTCCTCCCCCCGCCCCTCCGCCCCTCGGACCCGTACGGCGGGCCCGGTGCCGCCGCTACCGCGACCCGGCCCGGCGGGTCCTGGTCGCGCTCGCCTTCTCCAGCGCCTTCACCAGCTCGGGCTTGGTCATGGTGGACCGCCCGCGGATGTCGAGGCGCTGGGCCTGCCGGTAGAGGCGGTCCTTCGGCGCATTGGCGTCGACCCCGCCGGCGGTCCCCGCCGACCCGTGCCGCTTCTTGGCGTCCGGGTCCGCGGCGCGCCGGTCGGAGGGCCCGCGCCGGGCCTTGGCCTCCCAGTGGTCGCCGACCTTCTGGTACGAGCGCTTGAGGGCCGCATAGGCCACCCGGTGGGCCCGCTCGCCCTCCCCGTATTCGTCCACCGCCGAATCGTGCGCCTTGATCCAGGTCTCCTGCGCCTTGCCCGGGGAGCGTTCGAGAGTGCTCGGCAGTTCATCGCGTCCCGGCATGACGGCCTCCTTCGCGTCGCTTCGGAACCGTTCGGCCCTCACAGCGAGGCCAGCGCCTTCCGGCAGGCGTCCTCGCAGAGCAGGCAGGTGTCGCTGCACAGGCGGCAGTGCTCGTGCCGGTCGCCGTGGCTCAGGCACTCGCGCGCGCACGCGGCGCAGAAATCCGCGCACACGCTCAGCATCCGCCCCTGCAGTCCGGGGTCGGCGGCGGTGCGGCGGGTCAGCACCCGCTCGGCCGCGGTGCACACGTCGGCGCAGTCCAGGTTGAGCCGGATGCAGGGGACGAGGTCCCGCACCTCCTCCTCGGCCAGGCAGGCGTCGGCGCACGCCTGGCAGGCCTGTGCGCAGGCGGCCAGCCGCTGCAGGCACTGGGACAGCACCTCGGGAGCGGCGGTGCGCGGGTTCGGGTGCAGTCTGAGGAACTCGTCGGTCTGCGTCGTCATCGGTGCCTCCTCAGGTACGGAGTGCACCGCCCGGAGCCTCGCGCGCACCGGGCGGTGCGCCGCCGGCGGCCCGGTCGCGGGCCGCCCTTTCGAGGGCCTCTCCTCCCTGCCCTACCCACCCGCAGGCCGGAGGATCAGGAGAAGGGCACCCGGACGCCCGCCGGAGGGCGCCCGGGGCCCGCCGGGCGGGCCCGGGAAGGACAAGGAGAGGGCGGCCCGCGGCCTCCGGGCCGGCCGCTACCCCCACCAGAACAGCGAGCCGAGCACCGCGTACAGGGCGAGCAGCATCGCGCCCTCGACCGCGTTGACCTTCCCGTCGATCGTCACGAACACCACGAGGATGACGGCGGCGATGGTCGCCACGATCATCATCGGCGGGAAGATCAGGGTGAACGAGCCGGCCCCCACCAGCGGGGCGAGCAGCGTCAGCAGCGGCGCCAGCAGCAGGGCCACCTGCAGCGAGCCCTCCATGGTGATCGCCGTCGCGGTGTCGGCGTCGCCGCGCCAGGCCAGCTGGACCGCCGGGCCGATCTGCGACAGGTTGCCCACGGTGGAGACGATGAACAGGCCGACGAAGGCGGTGGTCATCCCCACCGCGTCCACGGCCGGCTCCAGCGAGTCGGTGAACCAGTCGGCCTCGACCCCGATCAGCAGGCCGGAGGCGGCCAGCACCGCCAGCACCAGCCAGAGCGGCCACGGCGGGGCCTGCCCGGTTTCGGTCTCCCGAGAGCGCTGTTCCGGAGGCGACATGTCCCCGTTGGCGCGCAGCCGGGTCGGCAGCGAGATGGCGAACACCAGGAGCAGCGCGGCGGCCGAGACGTAGGAGAGGGCCGAGGCGTGCTCGCCCGCGGGGGTGCGCAGCATCACCGCCAGGGCCGGCGCCATCAGGATCGTGATCAGCATGACCAGGGCGACCCGGGTGATCTGGGTGCGGTCCGGCTCGATGGGCAGCGTCCGGTGCCGCAGGCCGCCCACCACGAACGCCAGCCCGTTGCCGAGCAGCAGGAGGTTGAGGGTGGAGCCGATCACCGCGGCCTGCACGACCAGGTACAGGCCCTGCTGGAGGGCCATGACGCCGATGATGAGCTCGGGGACGTTGCCGATCACCGCCTGGAAGGTGCCGATCACCGCGGGGCGCAGCCGCCCGCCCAGCTGGTCCACGGCGCGCCCCATCACCGCCGAGGTGACCGCGACCGCCGCCAGCGCGGCGGTGAACCCCGCCACCGGTCCCCCGGAGGCGTGCGCCGCTCCACCGACCGCGAGCATGGCCAGAGCGGCGGCCCACAGCCACAGGTCCAGGGGGACGAGACAGGCGGGTCTGCGGTACGGCATCCGGATACGCACCGGACGACAATGACCATAGGCGGCGCTTTCCGGCAAACCGCACGCCGAATCCGCATACCGAAACCGGGCCCCGGCCCGCCCTGAAAACACTGTGAGTCTTGGGGGTGGCTGGTCCTCTCCGGAGCTCGGCGCCGGCCGGCCCTCCGACCGCTGCCCGGGTCCGCCGGCGGCGAGGGCGGGCCCCGATACCGCGCAGGAGGCGGGCGACCCCGCTCCCGGAGGCCCCGAAGCACGGGACCGAGCCCGACCCCCGGGAAGGCGTCGAGCCGGCGGGGGAAGTGATCGGGGCCCTGCGGCGGTCCCTTCGAAGGGCGGCCGCGCTCACCACGAGGCGGCGCTCGGACGGCCCGCCGCCCGCCGGCCGGATGCCGGCTACGGCGCGGTGCCAGGCGGGACGGCGGGGAAGTGACGCAAGGCGGCGGCCACCGCCGGCGCCCTTGCTCTTTCGGGAGCGGAGCAGCGCCGTCGCGCCCGGATCAGTCGGTGTCCGTCGTCACCCCGAGCCGCCCGAGGTCGATGCGCTCGGCGCGGCGCGCGAGCAGGTACAGGTGCCCGGCGCTCCGCTCCTGTTCCTTGACCAGGGCGAAGCCCTGGGTCGCGTAGTACTTCACCAGCTCAGGGTGGAAACACCCCCGCCGCACCCACTTCCGGCCCTGCCGCGCCGCCCGGTCGACCGCCCACAGCGCGATCAGCGTCCCGGGCCCGTGCTCCCGGTAGACAGGGTCGGTGACGGTCGTGAACAGGTACAGGCTCGGCTCGGCCGCCTCCTCGGGCGTCCAGTCCTTCGGGGGCGCCTGGGCCATGACCGTGGTGCATCCGACGATGCGCCTCTCGGTTTCGAGGACCCACATGGAGCCGCTTCCGGCCTGCCCGGCGAGATCGTCGACCGCTTCACGCCAGGACTCCAACCCGCGCCGCTCCATCCAGTCGCAGCGCGCGCGGATCATCGATGCGATGTCGGCGGCGTCAGTCCCGGCGGCGGGGCGCATGATGAACACGGGCTCGTCCTCTCAACGGTCAGCCGAGGAAGGCCTCGGCGCTCAGGTGCAGGCTCAGCACTTCCAGAAGCTTCGCGTCGGGTTCTTCGCCGTAGTCCGCCGCGGTCAGGTGCTCGGCCGCCGAGCGCAGCCCGTCCGGGTCGACCAGCCCCTCATCGAACAGCACCGACCCTTCGGCCAGCATACGGGCGAACAACCCCGGGGCGTGGGCGGTCAGGGAGTGCTCGACGACCTCGGCGAAGGACTCCCGCTCGACCGGGTGCACGACGTCCTCGCTCATCCCCAGCGCGGCCAGGCGCCGCCGCTGCACCTGCTTCAGCTCGCGCCAGGCGAACGGGAGCTGCTCGCCGAGTCCGACCATGGCCGGGTCGGCGAAGGGGTGCACCGGCCACAGCCCTTCGCGCAGCAGGACGGGCGCGGTGGTCTCCAGCGACAGCAGCGTCATCGAGTTGACCCGCGCCGGGGGCGCGATGCCGTCGTCGGCGAACTCCAGGGCGGCGCGGGCGCGCGGCCCGACCCAGGGCAGGCCCTGGGTGTCGTTGATCTCCCCGAGCCCCTTGTGCGGCTCTTCCTCCTGGGTGAGGGCGACCATCTCATCGCCGCCCAGACCGGTCACCACGGTGCGGGCGCCGGCCGCGGCGACCGCACGGGCCATCTCGGTGAACGGCCGGTGCAGGGGCTCCTCGTAGGGGTTGACCACGAGGCCGCTGACCCAGGGGCAGCCGGGCGAGAGCGGAAGGCGGCGCATGGCGTCGATGACGATGTCGGGGCCGGCGAACTTCACCCGGGAGCGCATCTCGGCGCGGCGCCGGACCTGCTGCTCCCGTCCGGGACCGCCGACCAGCAGCGTGGCGGTGGGGAACAGGCCGGGGTGGCGCTCGGCCGCGCGGGTGGCCACGGTGCCCGAGTCGAATCCGCCGGTGAGGTGGAACAGCGTGGTCGGTTCGGCCCAGGGGCGCCGGTCCATCGCCGTGTCCATGGCCGTGATGAACGCATCCAGGACGTCGGCGCCGGGTGCCAGTTCCCGGGGGACCCGGTGCAGGGCGGGCTCGGGGTAGGTGATCCACAGCGCCCCGCCGAAGTGAGCGGTGGCGCGCTCGGTGAGCCGGTGCACGCCCCGGAACAGCGTCTCCGAGGAGTAGCGGGGCCGGTAGATCAGCAGCCGCGCCGCCTCCCGCGGGTTGATCCCGGTGGTGAGGCCGCGCAGGTCGGCCATGTCCCACGACCCCAGTAGCGCGGAGCCGTCGGAGGCCAGGTAGAGCGGTGTGGTTCGGGCCGCTCCGGCGGTGACGCGCACCGGCCGGCCGGGCTCGGTCTCCACGAGCACGAAGTCGGCCGGCCAGCCGGTGGCGGCGTCGCGTGCCCGGTCGTATTCGCTCGGGGTGAGATCACGGACGGCGGGGTCGCAGACCGGGCGGCCGATGGTCCGCTCGCGGACCACCAGCATGGTCCGGTGCCCGTCGGTGGCGGCCAGGTGTTCGACCATCGGATGGCCGAAGGGCTCGATCCTGCTGCGCCGGTCGAGGGTGCCGTAACACGCTCCGGACCAGTGCCAGGTCGGACTCTCGCTGTAGGGGGTCAACCGCAATCGCAGCATGGGGGTGCTCCGGGGCGTGCGTATGTTCAGCGGATCAGGGGGTCAGCGTTTGATGGTGTCGTAGGTGTGCGCGCCGTCGGAGGAGCCCGAGCTCTTCTTGTACTCGTGGCTCTGCTCGGCGCTCTGCACGATCTCCCGCTCCGGGGAGGCGAAGATTCCCGGGGGCGCGGCCGCACCGGCCGGGGGCATGAAGTCGCCCATTTTTCCTCCTTGTCGGTAGGGGCCCGCCCGGGACACGGGGACGCCCCGGGCGGGTGTGGTCGGCACTGTCCTCCTCAGCGCCCGCCTGGAGCAGCCCTTCCGGGCGGGCGGCTTCCCGCGCCTCCCCGCCAGGGGCGGGCCGGGGGCCATGCCGGGAACCAAGCCCGGGGCCGGCACGGAGATATCAGCTGCGGGGCGGCCGGTTCGGAGGTTCGGGCGCCCAAGTGCCGCCGACGGCGGACTCGTGCGCCCCGCCGTGCCCGGCGGAGCGTGCGCAGGGGTAGGGGTGGCCGGGCAGGCGCGCCCCGCACGCCTCCGGCGGGGGCGGCGGGTAGACCGCCGGAGGCTTCTCGGCCTCGGCGAGCCGCTGCCCGATGGCCTCGATCTGACTGCAGGTCAGCCCCCGACCGACGCGCTTGGCCGGGCGGATCAACCGGGCGGCCAACTCGGTAGCGGAGTCCGCGACGACGGTCGGTTCGACCTCGTCGTCGGCGCGCCTCGTGGCGATCCACCCGTCATGGCGGCCGTGCTCGTCGTGCGTCCGCCAGATCCGCCAGGCGGGGAATCTGCCCTGCAGCCGCACCAGGTCGTCGGCGGGGGCCTCGGGGCCGGCCGCCGCGCTCACCGGTCCGCCTCCGCCAGCTCGATGCGGGCCGGCGGCTCGCGCAGCTCGCCGGTGCCCGGCGCGGACACCGCCCGGCCCGCGCGCACACCCCGCCAGCGCCCGGGGCCGTCGAGCAGGTGCCGGAAGAAGCACCACCCGGGGAAGTCCGCGGCCGGCTCGGCCTCGGCCGCGGCCTGCTCCAGCATCATCCTCAGCTCCAGGTGTCCCATCGACGTCGCCTCCGTCCCGCCCCACAAAACCGCCCCCGACCGGGGGCGGGGAAGGCGCGCACGGGGAGGCGAGGCGCGCGCCGCGGGCGGGGGAGTGCACAGGGGGAGCGCGAACGTGCGAACCGCTGGAGGAGACGTGAGCGCCGTGCCACACTGCGGCCACCCCCTACGACCGGAGGTCGCCGTGCCGCGCCGGACGAAGAGCCCCAACACCCGCCTCGCCGAGCTCCTGGACGAGTCCGGGCTGCCGGCCAAAGGGCTGGCGCGCCGGGTCGTCGCGCTCGGCCGCGACGGAGGCGCCCGGCTGGGCTATGACCACAACAGCGTGCGCCGCTGGCTGGAAGGAGAACAGCCGCTCGCCCCCGCGCCGCGCCTGGTCGCAGCGGTGCTCTCCGAGGCGCTGGGCCGCCGAGTCACCCCGGCCGAGGCGGGGTTCGGTCCAGACGATGCCGACGCCGCCCTGGAGTTCGCACTCACCTGGACCGACAGCATCTCCACCGCGGCGACCCTGTACCGCTCCGACACCGAGCGGCGGCGCGCCCTGGTGGGGGCGGTGTTCTCGCCGGGCGCCTACCCGGCCACCGCGGCGCGCTGGCTCACCCTGCCCGGCGCCGACGTCCCCGTGCACCGCGGGCGCGCACGGGTGGGGCGCCCGGAGATCGAGGCCATCCGGCAGATGAGCCGGGCCTTCCGCGACCTGGACAACCGGGTGGGCGGCGGCCGCATCCGCTCCACGGTGGTGCAGTACCTCGACTCCAACGTCGCCCCGCTGCTGCGCGGCACCTACACCGAGGAGGTCGGCCGCGACCTGTTCTCCGCCGCCGCGGAGATGACCCGGATGGTCGGGTGGATGGCCTACGACGCCGAGGCGCACGGCATCGCCCAGCGCTACCTCGTCCAGGCGCTGCGCATGGCCCGCACCGCAGGCGACGCGGCGCTGTCGGCGGAGATCCTGGCCGCGATGGGCCACCAGGCCGTCTACGTCGGCCGCGCCGGTGTGGCCGTCGACCTGGCCCGCGCCGCCCAGGCCGCCGCCGCACGGTCAGGGCACCCGGCGCTGCTGGCCGAGTGCCACCTGATCGAGGCGCATGGCCACGCCGGCATCGGCGACGGGCGGGCCACCTCGGCCTCACTGCGCGCCGGACAGAAGGCGTTCGGCGCCGAACCGGCGGACACCCCGGAGTGGCTGGCCTACTTCGACGGGGCCTACCTCAGCGCGAAGATCGCGCACTGCTTCCGCGCGCTCGGCTCGGATGCCCAGACCGCCCGCTACGCCGAGCAGTCCCTGCAGATGAACGGCGACTACGTCCGCGGCAAGGCGTTCAACCTTCTGATCCTGGCCTCGGCCCACGCCCGGACCGAACCGGACCGGGCCGTGGACATCGGGGAGCGCGCGCTGGACCTCGTGGAAGGGCTGGAGTCGAGGCGGGCGGTGTCCTACCTGCGGGACCTGCGCCACCGCCTGCGCCCGCACGCCGCCCTGCCCGAGGTCGCCGGTTTCGGGGAGCGCGCGGCCGCGCTCAGCTCCGCAGGCTGAGAGCCCGGTACAGCGCGACGACGGTGGAGGCGCCGATGATCTCGCCGCGGCCGATCATCGCCACCGCCTCGTCCAGGTCGAACCAGGCCACGTCCTGGGCCTCGTTGATGTCGGGGCGGGTGCCGGTCGGCTCGGGCCCGCGGCCGAGGTAGATGATCTGGGGCTGGTCCACCGACCCGATGGCGGGCTGGAACGTCACCAGGTGCTCCATCGATCCGGGCCGCCACCCGGTCTCCTCCTCGACCTCGCGGGCGGCCGCGGCGGTGATGTCCTCGGCGCCGTCGACGTAGCCGCCGGGCAGCTCCCACACCCACCGGTCCACGATGAAGCGGTGCCGGTACATCAGCAGCACCCGCCACCGCTCGTCGACGAGCAGGGTCATCGCGGCCGGCGGGAGCCTGGCGACGTACTGGGTGAACTTCACGCCGTCGGGGAGCTCGACGTCGACGGTGGACAGGCGGATGTGGCGGTTGGCGTCCACGACCTTCTCGCCGTGGATGGTCCATCGGGTGTCAGTCACACGGACACCCTAGAAGGCAGCTGATCCGGGTGACGACGGCCCGCCGCGGCGGTCAGCCCTCCGGCGGCCGGCCGGGGGCGTCGGTGGTGAGGGCGGCTCCGATGCCGTGCAGGAGGTAGGCGAGTCCGTCCTCGAAGGCGGCGGGGCCGTCGGGGGAGCCGCCCTCGCCGATGGCCGCGGCCAGGACGGGGGCGGCCTCCGCCGGGCCGGGATCGGGGGTGCGGTCGCGGTCGAGGCGCGCCTGCTCCTCCAGGACGAAGCCGGACACGAACGCGCCCAGTGCGGTGATCGCGCGCATCGCCTGCAGGGGGGTGAACCCCTGCTCCACCAGGGCGGCCGGCTCCCGGTCGAAGGCGGCGACGATCTCGGGCCCCGCGCTGGTCCCGGCGACCAGGCGGGCGCCGTCGCGGTGGGAGAGCAGGACCTCGCGGCGCTCCCGGGCGCGGCGGGCGAGCCAGTCGCGCCAGTGCTCGCCCTCGCGCGGGGGCCCGAAGTCCTGCCGCTCCTGGACGGCGCGGGCCATCTCGTCCAGCAGCTCCTGCTTGCTGCGGAAGTGCCAGTAGAGCGCGGGGGACTTGACCTGCAGCCGGGCGGCCAGGCGCCGCGTGGTCAGCCCGTCCAGGCCGGTCTCCTCCAGCAGCTCCAGCGCCGCGCTCACGATCGTCGGGCGGTCCACCGCACGCTCCCCCCATTGACTCCTTATCGATGGTAAGGCAGTGTTTCCGGCACGCCGCTTATCAAAGATAAGGAGACGGGGATGCGCTCACGTCCGGCCGGGTTCCTGCTCGCCTGCGGCCTGGCCGTCCCGGTGCTGTTCCTCGGGGTGGTCCTCGTGGAAGGGGCGCTGCGCCCCGGCTATGAGCCGCTGCACCGGTTCGGCAGCGAACTGGCCCTGGGGGAGCGGGGCTGAATTCTGCTGGCCGATTCATCAGCGTTGATCAGTGCCCCTCTGCCATGATCTTCAGCGTGCGGCCCGGCGATCGGGCGCACATGCAGGGCGTTCACCACCAGAGCGCCTGAAAGCGGGCACAAGAAGGCGAGACGGCCGTGCCGGCGGTCGAAGACGCCGGCAGGACTTTCCCTTCCTCCCTACTGGAGACCGGCCGCCCGCGGCCGAGGCCGCCTCCGAAGCCGGCCCGGAGTGCATCGAGGCTTTACTGTCAGTGCCGGGTCCTATCCTGCGGGTCATGGGCGAAGGCGAGCCGGAAGAGGACCCGGTGTATGACATGACCGATGCAGCGGCATCGATCTGCACCCGCCCGCACGGCAGGCGGGCCCATGGCCGGGCCGAGAAGGCCCTCACGGCGGCGGGGGCCGACACGTGAGCCACAAGCAGGGTGTGCGCTTCGAGCTGGCCCCCACCGGCGAGCAGGCGGTCGCCATGGGGCGGCACTGCGGGCTGTCGCGGGTGGTGGAGAACTTCTGCCTGGAGACGGTGCAGAAGAAGTACGCCCAGCGCAAAGCCGAGGAGACCTACGGAATCCGCGAAGAGGAACTGACCAAGGTGCCGTGGTCGGCCCCCGCGCTGGAGAGGGAGTGGCGCGCCGCCCACCCCGAGCGCTACCCCTGGTTCTCCCAGGGCGGGCTGTCCTCCCGGGTGCCGAAGGAGGCGTGCCGGGTGCGGGCGGCGGGGCTGAAGAACTACTTCGCCTCCCGGGACGGCAGGCGCAAGGGGGCCCGGGTGGGCTGGCCGAGGTGGCGCAGGCGCAAGCACGGCTCCCGGTTCCGCTACGACGCCGACCGCGCCAGGCCCCTGGACGCCCGCACGGTGCGCCTCCCGGCGATCGGGGATGTGGCGGTGCGCGAGGACATGTCGTGGCTGACCGGCCGGACGGCCACCGGCTCCGCTCGGATCCTCGGCGCCACCGTCGGTGAGCAGGCCGGGCGCTGGTGGGTCTCCTTCCAGATCGAGGTGGACCGCGATGAGGTCAACAAACGCCGCCAGGTGCCCGATGGTGCCCCCGCCTGCGGGATCGACCTGGGGCTGAAGACCTTCGCGGTCATCGCCAACAGTGACGGCACCACCGAGGAGGTCCGCGCCCCCAGACCGCTCAAGGCCGCCCAGCGCGCCCTCAAGCGCGCCGGCCGCAGACTGGCCCGGAGCGCGGAGGGCTCCCGGAACCGGGAAAAGGCCCGGCGCCGCGTCGCTGTCCTGCACCTGCGGGTGGCCGATCGGCGGCGGGACTTCCTGCACAAGACCACCACGAGGCTGGCGAGAACCAAGTCGGCCGTCGCGGTGGAGACCCTGCACGTCAAGGGCATGGTCAGGAACCGCAGGCTGTCCCGCGCTGTCTCCGACGCCGGGTTCGCCGAGTTCATCAGGCAGTTGGAGTACAAGGCCGGCTGGTACGGCTCCACGGTGTGGAAGGCCGACCGCTGGTTCCCCTCCTCCAAGACCTGCGGGGACTGCAAGCGGGTCAACCGCGCCCTGGCCCTGGCCGACCGCACCTGGGCCTGCCCCGGGTGCGGCACCGTCCGCGACCGCGACGCCAACGCGGCCGGGAACCTCCTGGACGCGATGCTCAAGCACTCTGAGAAACAGCTCGCCGGGAAGTTGCCCGGAGAGGAGAAACGCCTCGTGGAGACCGCGTAAGACCTCGCTCTTCGGAGCCGGCGGCGGTCGATGAAGCAGGAAGAAGAATCAGCGAGAGAATCGCTGAGATTCAATCAACGGCTGGGTGATGACCGCGAACTTCATCGCCGCCGGCGTCCTGGTCCTGGCCTTCGCCCTGGGGCTGCGGCGCGCACTGGCCGGCGGCCCCGGCGGCGCGGCCGCCCCCGCGCTGGCCGCCCTGTTCGGGCTCTGCCTGATCACCGGCGGCGTGTTCACCACCGACCCCAAGCCCGGCTACCCGCCGGGAACCGAGGTCCCCGGGGAACCCACGCTGCACGGCATGGTCCACGACGCCAACCCGGTGCCGTTCTACCTGTCGCTGACCGCCCTGGCCTGCGTGCTGGCCCGCCGGTTCGCCGCCGAACCCGGCGGCCGGCCCTGGGCGCTGTACTGCGCGGCCACCGCCGTCGCGGTCCCGGTGACCTTCGCGATCGCGGCCGCCCTGTACGACCCGGACGCCGCATCGGGCACCTTCCACGGCCTGTGGCAGCGGATCAACCTGGCCATCGGCCTCGGCTGGATCGCCGCCGTCGCCCACCGCCTCCTGCGGTCGCCCCTCCGGGCGGCACCGCCGGTCGCCGCGGCCGCAGGACCGGAGGGACCCCCGCCCTCCCGGTTCTTCGGGGGTGGACGGTGACCGGCCCGGCGTTCTCTTCGGTCCCGGGAGCGGGAGGCCCGGGCGGGACTCAGCCGCTGGACGCGGTCGCGCGGTGCATGATCTCCTGGACGATTCCGGTCTTGGCGTCGGCGTAGTCCTGGACGTAGCGCCAGGTGCGGCGGGCCAGTTCCCGTTTGGCGGCCGCGTAGCGCTCCCGGTCGGCCGGGTGGGTGCGCAGGTGGTCGCGGAAGCGGAGCATCCGGGCGGTCTCCTCGCAGCCGGCCGGGAAGACGTGCAGGTTGACGTCGGTGTCGGGGCCGTTGAGGAGGCGGTGGGCGAACCAGTCCGGCTCCCGGAACCGGAGCACGTACCCGGCGGATTCGAGCGCCGGCAGGTAGGACGGCTCGTCGGCGGGGTCCGCGACCTCGAGCACGACGTCGATGACCGGCTTGGCCGGCAGCCCGGGGACCGACGTCGAACCGGCGTGCTCGACCAGCAGGGCCCGGCCGCCCAGCGCGCCCCTGATCCGCTCCGCCTCCCGCTCGAAGAGCCGGGGCCACTCCGGGTCGTAGTCCGCGACCACGACCGGCCCGCCGTGGGCCGGGGCCTCCCCCACGGCGGCCCGCTCGACCCGGTCCGCGCCGCCCTGCCCGTCGACCACGATGCCGGACCTCTCTCCTCGGAAGCGCTGGGCCGTCCAGGGTAGCGCCGCACCGCCGCGTCCCGCCGCTCCCCGGCTCGGCCCGCGTCCTGAGGGCCGGGACCGGCGGGGAGGTGAAGAGCCGGCCGGTGAATCCTGCCCGCGCGGTGCCGGTCTAGTGTTCCGCCCATGTCCTCCTCGAACGGCGCCACCGACGACGAGCCCGGCCTGAGCATCCGTTGCCAGGACGACGCATCCGTGGGCGTGGCGTTCCGCGACCGCTCCGGCTCCGACCCGGACTCCGTGCACTACGCCGTCGAGCTGCGCGCCCCGGGCCTGACCGCCCGGGTCGACGAGGTCGTCGCCTGGGTCCACGACGGCGGTCTCGCCTTGTTCCTGGAAGGGCTCGCCGCCGACTACCGGGGATGGGACGGCGAACGGCGCTGGCGGACCGACGACCGGGACCTGGCGGTGTCGGCGGTCTTCCGCTCCGGGGGATACGTCGGGCTGACCTGGACCCTGCGGCCGTGGCCGAAGGCCGCCGGCGGCTGGAGCGCATCGGTGACCACCTGGCTGGAGGCCGGCGAGCAGATGGCCTCCCTGGCGGCCGGCATCCGGCACTTCCTCACCCGGGAGCCGCGGTGACGCCCACCGTCCGCACGCCCGGTCCCGCGGCGGAGCGGGGCCGGACCTCTCTTCCCGGAAGCGCTCGGCCGTCCAGGGGAGCGCCCACCGCCGCTCCCCGCCGGCCGCCCGGTCCGCGGGCGGGGTGCGGCGGGCGTCCTGAGCCGGTCGGAACCCCCGCGAGGTTTGACAGCCGCTCACCGGCGCTGCTGGGCTACGGAGGGTCCCCCTCGGAACCCGGTCCGTTGGGCCGGTAGAAAGGCGCCTCTCCATGAGCCGTCCCCCCGTCCCGCCGCGCCCCGCCCTGTCGGACCTGCGACCCGAGGACCGGCGCAGGGTCGGGCCGTTCCAGGTGCACGGCCGGATCGGCGCCGGCGGGATGGGCGTCGTCTACGGGGCCACCGGGCCGGACGGGGGCTGGGCGGCGCTCAAGGTCGTCCGGGCGGAGTACGCCGAGGACGCGGAGTTCCGGGCGCGGTTCGGACGCGAGATCCGGCTGATGGAGCGGGTGCGGGCGCGCAGCATCGCACCCCTCGTCGCGGCGGGGGCCGATGACCCCGAGCCCTGGTACGCGACCGCCTACGTGCCCGGCCCGACGCTGGCGCAGCGGGTGAGCCGGGGCGGGGCGATGCCGCTCGGGCAGGCCAGGGCGCTCGCGGTCGGCATGGCCGAGGCGATCGCCGGGATCCACGCGGCGGGGATCGTGCACCGCGACCTCAAACCGGCCAACGTCATCCTGGCGCCCGACGGCCCGAAGGTCGTCGACTTCGGCATCGCGCGGGCCCTGGACGAAACCGGGATCACCCGGACCGGCGGGCTCATCGGCTCGCCCGGCTGGATGAGCCCCGAGCGGTTCAGAGGCGTCAGCGGCCCCGAGGACGACGTGTTCGCCTGGGGCGCACTGGTCGCCTACGCGTCGGCGGGCCGGCCGCCCTACGGCCGGGGCAGCGCCGAGGCGCTGATGTACCGGGTCCTCAACGAGGAACCGGACCTCTCCGGGGTCCCCGGCGAACTGGTCGACCCGGTCCGCCGCGCGCTGGCCCGGGACCCCGCGGACAGGCCCGCCGCCGAGCGGCTCCTCCGGCAGGTCGCCTGGGGCGGGGGCGGCGGAACGGACCGCGGGGAGGACGACGCGACGATCGTCGCCACCGTGGTCGCGCGGGAATGGGCTCCCCGCCCGGCGGGCGGCCCACCGGCGCCGCCGGCCACGGGCGGCGCGCCCCCGCAGGCCCCTCCGCTCGCAGCGTCCCGGGGATCCGCACCGCCGGGCGGGGTCGCACCCCCGCCCGGTCCGGGCAGCGGCCCCGGGCCGGGCCCCGCCGCGCCGGGGAGGCCGGGCCTGCGGCGGGGGCTGAAGATCGGCGCGGCGGCCGCCGCACTGCTGGTCGGCGGGGCGCTCGCGATCGCGGGGGCGCCCCTGCTGATCGATGCGGCCTCGGCGGACCGGGAGGGCGGCCCCGGGGCGACGCCCGGCGGCCCCGGGGACGGCGTCCCCGCCGCGCTGCAGGAGCTGCGCGAGCAGGGATACGCGGAGATCGCCATCAGCAACGAACCGCCCATCGGATACATCGACGAGCAGGGGGAGGCGACGGGCTACCACGTCGAACTGGCGAGGGCGGTCTTCGCGGAACTGGGCGTCGAGGAGGTCCGTGTCGGCTCCTATGCCTGGGACGCGCTCCTGCCGGGCTTGAGAAGCGGCAGGCATGACGCCGTCGCCGCCGGCATGTACATCACCCCGGAGCGCTGCGCTAGGGCGGCCTTCGCCGCCCCCGACATGGCCAACCTGGAGGGGGTGCTGGCGGCCGAGGAGGAGAGCGGGACACTGGCCGACTACGCCTCCGTCGCCGAGGAGGGGAGGCGGATCGGGGTGCTCAACGCCTCGGCGAGCCAGGAGTACGCGGCCGAGGCCGGGATCGACGCTGAGAACATCGTCCCCTTCGGGTCGATGGCGGATGCCCGGACGGCGCTGGAGAGCGGCCGGGTGGACGCCATCGGGGGCGGGGCGGCATCGCTCCGCTGGATGGCGGAGGAGGACCTGAGCGGCTACCGGGTCGCCGGCGGCTTCCTCCCCGAAGGGCAGGCGGAGCCGCCGGTCTCCGGGTTCGCCTTCGCCGAGCGGGACCGGGAGCTGGCGGAGGAGGTCGACCGGGTGCTGGCGGAGATGCGGGCCGACGGCAGGCTGCTGGAGATCGTCGAGCCGTTCGGCTACACCGAGGAGGACCTGGCCCCCGAGGGGATGACCGCCGAGGACGCGTGCCGCGGCTGAGCACCCGGCCCGCACCGGAGCCGGGCCGGACCCTGCGCGACCGGCTCGGCGCGGGGCGACAGGCGGCGGCGCCCTCCGTGCCCCGGGTCGGGCGGGGAAGGCGCCCGCAGGGCCGCCGCGACGGCGCCGTCCGTGTGCCCGCGGCCGGCTCCTTACCGGCCGCGGGCCCGGGTCAGGTGCCCGGGATGGGGGTGGAGGCCGCGTACTGCGGGCGTCCGGCAGGGCGGTAGACCTGCATCGTGATGCCGCCCGCGAAGGCGCGCGAGTCGACCAGGTCGAGTGCGGCGTCCGGGCCGGCGTGCGGGAACAGGCGCGTTCCCTGGCCGACGATCACCGGGTAGGTGAACAGGGTGATCTCGTCGACCAGGCGGTCCTCCAGCAGCCGGCGGACCAGGGCGCCGCTGCCGTGCACCTGCAGTTCGCCGGCGGGCTCGGCCTTCAGCGCGCCGACGGCGGACGCGAGGTCCCCGGAGAGGACAGTGGTGCCCGCCCACTGCGGGTCGGTGAGCGTGGTCGACGCGACGTACTTGGGCCGCTTGTTCAGAGCGTCCCCGATGGGGCTGCCGCCCGGGTCGGCCATCCGCCCCCAGGAGCCGGCGAAGATCTCATAGGTCCGCCGGCCGAACAGGAACGCGTCGGCGCGCTGGTAGACCCGCCCCAGGAAGTCCTCGGCCTCGCCGCCGAACAGCGGCAGGGCCCAACCGCCGCGCTCGAACCCGCCGCGGCGGTCCTCCGCCGAGCCGCCGAGCCCCTGGATCACGCCGTCGACGGAGACGTTCGTGACGGTCGTCAGTTTCATGGCCTGGATGCCCTTTCCCGCGGGGTTTCGTCGTCGCCCGGTTCGACCGCCCCGGGGAGCGGAACTCATCGGTCGCGGCGGATCCGGTCCGGGGCAGGGGGCGGACGGCGGGTGTCGGCGCCGCCTGTCATGATCATCGTCCCGGAGGAGGGCGGCCGCCCGGGGCGGCCGGAGGACGTGGACCGGCCCGAGGAGGAGAGCGCCACCCATGCGCGTGGAACACCAGACCGCCCATCCGCTGCTGAGCGCCGGGGACCCGGGGGACTGGCCCCGGCTGCTCGCGTCGGTCCCCGACGTGGTGGAGCCGCTGCTGCCCCGGCTCCCGGTCTCCGATGAGCTGTTCGAGGCGGTCCTGGCCGACGGCCGCGCGAAGTGGCTGGAGGCGCTGGCCCGCAACGAGCGGATGGTCCGCTCCCGGCCGGACCTGCGCGACCGGCTGATCGCCACCGGCCGCGCCGCCGCGGGGCGCCCCCTGCTCTCCCCCCACGCCGTCGCCGCCGACGGCAGGAACGGGAGGTCCCCCTGGCCGCTGAGCGTGCGGCGGGCGGTGCTGGCCGCCGCCCGGCCCGCCGACTGGCCCCCCGGCGGGGAGCTGAACGAGGTGCTCGGCAAGAAGGACGTGCGCCTCCTGCGGGCCGCCGTGGCCTGCCCGCTGCCGGGCATGGCGCGCGCCGCCCTGGAGGGCGCCGCCGACGGGCTGACCCGCGCCGAGCGGCTGCGCGCCCTGCTCACCGTGTACGAGCACGACGGCGGCCCGGCCGCCCTGGAGGAGGTGCTGGCCGCCGTCGGCGAGGAGCGGCTCTCCCCGGAGGCCGCGGCCGAGGCCCGCAAAACACTGGAGGCGGGCGGCCCGGAGCCGCTGCGCGCCGCCGCCGAGCGGGCCGAGGGCACCCGGGGCGCGATCGAGGAGCTCTACGACACCGCGCTCGCCGACCGCGCCGAGCAGCTGGAGCTCCGCACCGGACTGGACTGGGCCGCCGTCGCCGAGGCCGCCGCCCGGGTCCCCTTCGACGACACCGCCGCCGGGCTGCTGGCGGCGCGCGCCGACTGCCCCGCGCAGGTGCGCGACGCCCTGTTCGCCCAGCGGCCGCGGGCGGTGGCCGCGCACGCCGCGCACCTGGACGCCGGCCTGCTCGCCGTCGGTGTGCCCAAGCGCGACGCCGCCCGGGTGCTGCTCACCCTCTGCCGGCGCGGGCTGGGCCGCGGCATCGGCGGCGCCGAGCTGCTGTGCACCGCCCGCCCGGCCGCCGCGGTCCTGGCCGCCGCCCGCCGCCCGCCGGAGCACCCGGAGGGGCGGGCGGCCTGGGAGGAGTTCACCGAAGGGCTGGCCGCCCTGGTCGCCGAGCACCTGGGCGGCGACGTCGAGCGCTGGCGGGCGGTCCGCGCCCGGCTGACCGGGTTCACCGGGACCGTCCCGGAGCTGCTGGCCGCCGAACCCCCGGCCCGGGCGAAGCCGGGCGGGGCCTGGCCGGGGGCGGGCGCGGCGCCCACCGGCGACCGGGTGCCCGACCCCGCCGGGGCCCGCGGGGCGTTCACCGCGCTCGCCGACGCCGCCGCCGACCCGGTCTGCACCGCCCTCCTGCCGCACCTGGACGACCGCGCCGTCTACGACCTGCTCGGGCACGGCCGGCTCCGGGACGGCTGGTTCGCCCTCGCCGCCGGCGGCGACCCGCGCTACCGCACCGCCCTGGCCTCCCGCCCCACCCTGGACGCCGACGGCGTCCGGCGGCTGATGGAGCTGGACGACCCCGGGGTCAACGCGCGGCTGTTCCTGCGCCCCGGGACCACCCCGGTCCAGCGCGAGCGGCTGCTCTCCGGCCGCCCCTGCCGCCCCGGCGCCGCCGGCGAGGTCCCGCTGGACCCCGGTCTGGTGGAGCGGCTGCTGCAGCGCAAGGGCGGGTTCAGCGGCCGCGACCCGGTGGACTGCGCCGACCCCGCCCTCCAGCGGCACCTGCTGCGGCACGTCCGGGTGCGCGGGCGGGCCCCGCAGCTGCGGCTGCTGCTCAACCTGTGGGAGCGGCGCGGCCCGGAGGCCGTCGCCGACCTGCTCGGGGAGGACCTCGAGCCGGTCGCCTTCACCAGCAGGGTCTTCCGCCAGGAGGTGCGCAAGACCGTCGAGGAGCTGCTGGGCGCGGAGGACCGGGACAAGGCCCTGGAGGAGCTGCGCGCCCAGGCCGCCGAGGGAGAGTCGGCCAGTGCGCAGATCCGCGAGCTGCGCGGGCAGCACTTCCCCGGCGCCGAGCTGTTCCGCCACTCCCACGCCTGGCACTGGGCCGAGATCGCGGCCGAGCACCGGCGGGACCCGCTGCCCAGCGCGGCCCTGGCCGGACTGGCCGAGCTCCCCGACGTCCCGGAGGACTTCCGCAAGGAGGCCGAGGCCGCGGTGTGGCGCTCCGACGCCGACTACGCGGCCTGGGAGACGCTGCTGCACACCGCCAGGCTCCGGGGCACCGTCGGCCGGCCGGAGGAGGACAAGGAGGAGATGGCGCGGCTGCGGATCGGGCCGGACTGGACGGGGGAGCGGATCCTGCGCTCCCGCCCCGCCCACTACGACGGCGGGATCGACCTCTCCAAGTGGCTGACCGCCGCGCTCGAGCAGGGCGCCGTCGCCCCCGGGGACGTCATCGAGCACGCCCCGTCCGCGGTCTCGGTGCTGAAGTGGATGTGGGGCGGCGGCAAGGGCGCGGAGGAGGCGCTGGCCGCCGCGGTCCGCGAGCACCTCGGCTCCTCGCCCGACGCGTGGGTGCTGGCGCTGCGCATGCTCCCCGGCTTCCGCGGCACCCTCGGCGAGCTCCTCCGCACCGCCGGGGCCGCGGCCGGCTGACCCCGGCGCCGGGGGAGCGGCCCCGGGAAGCCCGCCGGTCCCGGGGCGCCCCGGGACCGGCGGCGCGGCTGTCGAAACCAGGCGAGGAATTGGCCCTCCCGCTACCCCGGCCCCCTCCCGGCGGGGGAAGAGGTCAGCGAAGGGCGCCCCGACCGGGACTCTCGCGGGAGGCGGCGCCGCGGAGGGGACCGGGACCGCGGGCGGGCAGCGTCGGCCTGCGGCGCGGCCGAGGGAGCGGAGGACGCGATGGCCGACGGCACCGCGCACGAGAAGAAGACCGCCCCCGGGCGGAGCATCCCGCCCCGGGCCTGGGTGGCGCTGGCACTCCTGGCCGTCGTGGTCGTCTTCGTGCTGCAGAACCGGGACCCCACGCAGATCCAGGTGCTGCTCATCTCGGTGGCGGCCCCGCTGTGGGCCACCCTGGCCGCGGCCGTCGCGGCCGGCATGGTGATCGGATGGCTGCTGCGCCCCTCGGCCCGCAGGAAGCAGGCCAAGCGCTGAGGCCCCTGCCCGGAGGCGGGGAACCCCGACCGGCCTGCGGCCGGGCGCCGCTCGCGCGGCGCCTCGGCGCGCGGGCGACCGCGGCCCGGGCCGCCTCCGGAGGCGAACCGGCCGGCTGTGCCCGGCCGCACGGGAAGCCGGATCACTCCCCGACCTGAACACCGGGCCCCGTCCGCCCGGTGGGCCGCGGGGGCCGGCCGGAGCGGACCTCCGGAACCCCGGCACCGGCGCCGCCGGCGGCAGAGGCCCGGAACGCCGGTGTTTTCCCTGCCCATGGCATTAAGGCGGGAAAAGCTCGGGAACCCCCCGGAACCGGGGCCCGCAGGCCCCCACCCGAGTAAAGGAGGAAACGCATGTCGCACCTGGTCGTGCTCGGCGTCGCCGACACCGAGACCGCCGAACGGGCCCTGGACATCGCGGGCGAGCTGGGACAGCAGGAGCTGCTGCAGCTGGAGGACGCCGCCTACGTCCACAAGGACGCCAAGGGGCGCCCGCGGATCCACCAGACCGTCAACCTCACCGGCGCCGGCGCCGCCTCCGGCGCGCTCTGGGGCACCCTCATCGGACTGCTCTTCCTCAACCCGCTGCTGGGCCTGGCCGCAGGCGCCGCCTCCGGGGCCATCGCCGGAAAGCTCGGCGACATCGGCATCGACGACAACATGATCAAGCGGATCGGCGCCGAACTCGAGCAGGGCCGCGCCGCCGTCTTCCTCCTCGCCCGCTCCGCCACCCGGGACCGGGTCGTCGAGGCGTTCAAACCCCTCGACCCGGTGGTCATCCAGACCAACCTCACCAAGGACGACGAGCAGGCGCTGGTCGAGGCCCTGCGCTCCTGACCACTCCTCCCCCCGCCCGGGGCCGGGCGCGGCCCGGAGCACCGCACTCCGCGCCGCCTCCCCGCCCGGGGCGCGTTCGCGCGGCGGCCCGGCACCGCTCCCACCGGAGCAGGGCGCCGGGCCTCCACCACCGCCACCGTCCGAAGGAGCGGCCCGGGTGAGACCGAGCAAGGACCGCGGCGGCCGGGGCGCCCTCCGGGCCTCCGCCCTCGTCCCGCCGACGCTGCGCGGCTACCGGCCCGCCCTGCTCCGCGGCGACGTCCTGGCCGGCGCCACCGTGTGGGCGGTCCTGGTCCCCGAGGCCATCGCCTACGCCGCCATCGCCGGGGTCCCGCCGGTCGTCGGCCTGTACGCGGCCCCGGCCGCGCTGCTCCTGTACGCCCTGCTGGGCTCCTCGCGCCAGCTGGTGGTGGGGCCGATGTCGGCGACCGCGGCGCTCTCGGCGGTCGTGGTGGGCGGCGCCGCCGCGACCGGCGCCGGCGCGGCCGCACTGTCCGCCGCGCTGGCCCTGGCCACCGGCGCGATCGCCCTGGCCGCTGGGCTGCTGCGGCTGGGCTTCCTGGCCGCCTTCATCTCCCAGCCGGTGCTCAAGGGCTTCGTCGTCGGCATCGCCCTGACCATCATCGCCGGGCAGCTGCCCGAGCTGATCGGGGTGGAGGGCGCCGAGGGGGAGTTCTTCGCGCAGCTGGCCGGGCTGGCCGCGGCGGCGGCCGACCCGCACTGGCCGACCCTCGCGGTCGGCGGCTGCGCCCTGGCCGCCCTGCTGCTGCTCAAACGGCTGCTGCCGGTCTTCCCCGCCTCCCTCGCGGTGGTGCTGGCCGGCATCGGCGCCACCGCCCTGCTCTCCCTGGACCGGGCCGGGGTGGGAGTCGTGGGCGCCCTGCCCGCGGGCCTGCCCGCCCTCGGCCCGCCCGACGTGCCGCTGGGGGCCTACGCGGACCTGGCCGCGGGCGCGGCCGGCATCGCGCTGGTCGGCTTCGCCGAAGGGCTCGGCGCCGCCAAGACCTACGCCGCCGAGACCGGCGACACCGTCGACACCGACCGCGAGCTGATCGGGATGGGCGGCGCCAACGCCGCCGCCGGCCTGTGCTCGGGCATGGTCGTCAACGGCAGCCTGTCCAAGACCGCCGTCAACGGCGCCGCCGGCGCCCGCTCCCAGGTCTCCGGCCTGACCGCCGCCCTGCTCACGGTGGTGACCCTGCTCTTCCTCACCGGCCTGTTCGAGAAGCTGCCCCAGGCCGTGCTGGCGGCGGTGGTCATCGCCGCCGTCCTGGAGCTGATCGACGTCCGCGCCTTCCGCGACCTGTACGGGATGGCCACCCGCAGGCTCGTCGCGGTCTACGGGCCCGCCGCCCGCGCCGACCTGATCGCCGCCGTGGCCGCCCTGCTCGGCGTCCTGGTCCTGGGCACCCTGCGCGGCCTGCTCCTCGGCGTCGCCGCCTCGCTGCTGCTCCTGCTCTACCGGGCCTCCCGGCCCAACATCGCCGAACTCGGCCGCGACCCGCGCACGGGCCGGTGGACCGACCTCTCCCGCGCCCCCTCCGACGAGCCCGCGCCCGGAGCCCTGGTGGTGCGGGTGGAGGGCGGCCTGTTCTTCGCCGACAGCGACCGCGTCCGCGAGCGGATCCTGGCCATGGCCCGGGAGCGCGGCGCCCGCACGGTCGTCCTGGACGCGAAAACGGTCCCCTTCGTCGACGCCACGGCCGTGCGCATGCTCCGCGAACTGGGCCGGCGGCTGCGCGCGGAGGGGGCGGTGCTGGCCGTCGCCCGCGACATCGGCCAGGTCCGGGACCTGCTCGGCGACCGGGAGGGCCTCTACCCCGACGTCGACACCGCGCTGCGCGAGGCGCACCGCGCCGAGGGGCGGGAGTGAGCCCGGCCGGCGCCGCCGGGCCGCGGCCCGGCGGGAGCGGGGCGGGCGGGGGCCGGTGGCGGCGCCTCCTGCCGCCGGGCATGCGCAGGCCCGGCGGGCACGACCGGGCGCGGCTGGTCCGGGACCTGGTCGCCGGGGTGACCGTGGGGGCGGTGGCGGTCCCGGCCGGCCTGGCCATGAGCGAGCTGGCCGGGCTGCCGCCGATGGCCGGGGTCTACGGCACCCTGCTGCCCCTGGCCGTCTACGCCCTGCTCGGATCCTCTCGGCACCTGGTGGTCGGCCCGGAGAGCGTGCTCGCCGCGCTGACGCTGAGCATCGTCGCCCCGCTCGCGCAGGGCGACACCGGCCGGTACGCGGCGCTGGCCACCGCGCTGGCCCTGATGACGGGGGCGGTCTACGTCGCCGCGGGGCTGCTCAGGCTCGGGTTCATGGCCGACTTCCTGTCCAAGCCGGTGCTGCTCGGCTTCGTCAACGGCACCGCGCTGATCATCATCGCCGGCCAGCTCGGCAAGGTGCTCGGCATCCCGGTCGCCTTCTCGGGGTTCTTCCCGACGCTGTGGCGGCTGGCCGCCGGCATCGGCCGCACGCACCCGCCGACGCTGCTGCTCAGCGCGGCCCTGCTCGTCCTCGCGCTGGCGCTGCGCCGCTGGGCGCCGGTGCTGCCCGCCACACTGGCCGTGGTCGCCGCCGCCACGGCGGCCTCCGCCCTGCTGGACCTGGACTCCTTCGGGGTGGCCGTGGTCGGCGCCGTCGGCGGCGGCCTGCCCCCGCTCGCCCTGCCCGCGGCGGCCCCGGCGGACCTGGCCGCCCTGGTCGTGCCCGCCCTGGGCCTGGCCCTGGTCGGCTTCGCCGACGCCGCCGCGATCTCCCGGGGCTACGCGCGCCGCTCCGGCTACCCGGTCGACCCGAACCGGGAGCTGACCGCCCTGGGCGCGGCGAACCTGTCGGCCGGCCTCACCCAGGCCTTCCCGGTCGGCTCCAGCGCCTCGCGGACCGCGCTCGGCGCCTCCACCGGAGGGTCCTCCCAGGTCGTGGGGGTGACCGCGGCCGCGGTCGTGGCGCTGCTCGCGGCCCTGGCGATGCCGCTGCTGCGGCCGCTGCCCACCGCCGCCCTGGGCGTGGTCATCATCGTCGCCTCGCTGAGCCTGCTGGACGCGGCCTCGCTGCTGCGGCTGCGCCGGGCCGGCGACGCCGAGGCCGCCCTGGCGGTGTGCGCCTTCGCCGCCGTCCTCGCCCTGGGCGTCCTCCCCGGGGTGGGGGTGGCGGTCCTGCTCTCCCTGGGCGTGTTCGTCTACCGGGCGGTGCGCCCGCACGACGCGGTGCTGGGCACCGCCGAGGGCATCGACGGCTACCGGGACGCCGCCGTGCACGGGGCCGACACCCACGAAGGGCTGATCGTCTACCGGTTCGACGCCCCGCTGTTCTTCGCCAACGCCCCCTACTTCGCGGCGCGGGCGCGCGGGCTGGTCGAGGGCGCCGACGGGCCGGTCCGCTTCCTGCTGGTCAACATGGAGGCCGTCACCCACGTCGACGCCACCGCCGCGGACATGCTCCGGGACCTGCGCTCGGAGCTGGCCGCGCACGGCACCGCGCTGGCGCTGGCCCGCGCCAAGGCGCCGGTCCGGGCGGTGCTGGAGCGGACGGGGCTGCTCGACGACATCGGCCGCGACCGCGTGTTCTGGTCGGTCCGCTCGGGCGTGCGCGCGCTGCTCGGCGACCCCCCGGATGCTCCTTCCCGATGACCTTGGCGCTGCGGCCCTATCGGAGCGCTCGGACAGGGCCGCAACGCCGAGATCATCGCTCGGGACGGGGGCGGGTCAGCCGCCGGTCCGGCCGGCGTCGATCCGCTCGCCGCGCGCCGTCTCCACCACCACCGGGACGCCGTCGGGCACCCGCCCGTCCAGGCGGGCGATCAGCTCCTCCACCGGCGGCGGCTCGCCCGGCACCCGGACCTCGATGTGCATCGTCTTGGAGGCCGTGTACACCCGTGTCACCGACGCCCCCTCGCGCCCGGCCAGCCACTGCTCGGCCTGCTCCTCGGCCCGGTCCGTCCAGACGCCGATCATCAGCGTGAACGCGGTGTTGGCGGCCAGCGGCACGAAGACCGCGGCGAACAGCACGCCCAGCACCGTGTACGTCCGGCGCGGGACCGCCCCCTCCTCCCGGCCGGCCCGGCCCCCGTACCCGGCGGCGGCGAAGACCACCATCCCGGCGAAGACCAGCGCCAGCAGGTTGGACAGGAACAGCACCAGCGCGCCGAGCGCCAGCCAGCCGGCGAACCGCCCCAGGCAGACCCCGGCCACCACCAGCGGCGGGACCAGGGAGATGGCGATCGCCACCCCGGGCAGCACCGCCGCCACGTCGCGCCGGGAGAGCGCCACCGCCCCGGCCAGCCCGGTCGCCACGGCCGCGACCAGGTCCATCACCCCCGGCGAGGTCCGCCCCGCCACCTGGCTGTTGGAGAGCAGGTCGTAGCCGCCGGGGACCAGCGCCGAGAACAGCACGCCCACGCCGATCACCACCAGGCACCCGGAGACGACCGCCCGGGCCGCCGCCCCGGTCCGGCGCCGCCGCACCACCCCCAGGGCGATCCCCATGATGGGGGTGGAGAGCGGGGCGATGATCATCGCCCCGATCACCGTGGCCGTCGAATCGGTGAACACCCCCGCCGCCGCGATGACCGCCGACAGCACCAGCATCGTCCAGAACGCCGAGCGCTTGCCCGACCGGTCGCCCGAGGACGGGTCCAGCTCCTCCGCCATCTCCCGCTGGGAGCGGAGCTTCTCGGCGGGCAGCACGCTCCCGATCAAACCGCTCAGCACAGGCCCGAGTGTCGCCCCGCCCCGGCCCGGCGCCGCGCAGGACACGTCGGGCATTGCCGAACCCGGGGGAGACCCTGGGCGGGCGCGGAGCCGCGGCCCTCCCGCGGGCCCGGGCCGGAGGAAGATTTGACCCGCCGCGGGTTTTCCCCCGCCCCGTCCATGGCGACCGTCCCCACCATGACTCAACTCGACTTCGGCGACCGGGCCGACTTCGACGACGCCGACCGCGGCTTCATCGCCTCCCTCACCCCGGGGGTGGTCGAGGACGCGCACGGGCGGGTCGTCTGGGACAACGACGTCTTCTCCTTCCTGCAGGGCGAGTGCCCTCCGACCGCGAACCCCTCGCTGTGGCGCCAGTCGCAGCTGTGCGCCAGGCAGGGCCTGTACCGGGTCACCGAGGGCGTCTACCAGGTGCGCGGCCTCGACCTGTCCAACATGACCCTGGTCGAGGGCGACACCGGGGTCATCGTCATCGACCCCCTGGTGTCGAGCGAGCCGGCCGCCGCCGCGCTGGCCCTGTACCGGGCGCACCGGGGCGACCGCCCCGTCACCGGGATGATCTACACCCACTCCCACGTGGACCACTTCGGCGGCGCGGAGGGGATCCTCCCCGCGGACAACCCGGCCGGCGTCCCGATCCTGGCCCCCGAGGGCTTCACCGAGCACGCCGTCTCGGAGAACGTCTACGCCGGCACCGCCATGGCCCGCCGCGGGATGTACCACACCGGCGCGGCGCTGGACCGCGGCCCGGAGGGGATGATCGGCACCGGGCTGGGCCAGACCGCCTCGACCGGGACGGTGTCGCTGATCCCGCCCACCCTCGACGTCACCCGCACCGGGCAGCAGGAGACCGTCGACGGCGTCCGGATCGTCTTCCAGGTCACGCCGGGCACCGAGGCCCCGGCGGAGATGAACTTCCACTTCCCGGACCTGCGGGCGCTGTGCATGGCCGAGAACGCCAGCCACAACCTGCACAACATCCTCACGCTGCGCGGCGCGCTGGTGCGCGACGCCCGGGTGTGGGCCCGCTACCTGGACGAGGCCGTCGCCCTGTTCGCCGAGGGCAGCGACGTCTCCTTCGGCTCCCACCACTGGCCCACCTGGGGCGCGGAGAACATCGCCCGCTTCCTGACCGAGCAGCGCGACCTCTACGCCTACCTGCACGACCAGACGCTCCGCATGCTCAACCAGGGCCTGACCGGGCCCGAGATCGCCGAGCGGATCGAACTCCCCCCGGCCCTGGCCAAGGCCTGGCACGCCCGCGGCTACTACGGGTCGGTCTCGCACAACGTGAAGGCCGTCTACCAGCGCTACATGGGGTGGTTCGACGGCAACCCCGCCCACCTGTGGGAGCACCCGCCGGCCGAACTCGCCCGGCGCTACGTGGACTGCATGGGCGGCACCGACGCCGTGGTGGAGAAGGCCGGCGCCTACGCCCGCGACGGCGACCTGCGGTTCGCCGCGACGCTGCTCGACCACGCCGTGTTCGCCGACCCCGGCCACGCCGGCGCCAAGAGCGCGCTGGCCGGCGTCTACCAGAGCCTCGGCCAGGGCGCCGAGTGCGGCACCTGGCGCAACTTCTACCTGATGGGCGCCAAGGAGCTGCGCGACGGGATCACGCCCAACCCGTTCGGGTTCGCCCAGGGCATGGCCGCCGGGCTGAGCGCGGAGCAGCTCTTCGACTCGGCGGCCGTCCGGGTCGACGGGCCCAAGGCCTGGGACGAGCGCCTCACCGTGGACTGGCACATCACCGACACCGGGGAGCGCCACCGGATGACGCTGGCCAACGGGGCGCTGACGCACCGCAGGGCGCAGGACGGCGGCCCCGCCGCGGACCTGTCCGTCACGCTCACCAAGGCGGAGCTGTTCGCCCTGCTCACCGGGGCGGGAGACACCGCCGACGTGCGGACCGAGGGCGACCGGGCGGTGCTGCAGCGCCTGACGGCGGTGCTGGACGACCCGGACCCGGACTTCCCGATCGTCACTCCCTGACCGGCCCCGGGCCCGGCGCCCCCGGAGGAGCGCCGGCGCCGGGAAGCCCCGCCGGGCGCGCACCGCCGCCGGGGGAGCACCGCCGGACGCGCCTCCACGGCGGGCCCGCCCGGCGGCGGCCGCTCCCGGCCCGGCACCCGCACGGGCCCGCCCGGTGCGCGTTCGGGACCCGGCGGACGCGGTCCGCCGCGCCCCGCTCACCGCTCCGAGCCCGCTCGACGCGCGGGCCCGGCCATCGCGCCGGCCGCCTCCCGGGGCGCGGCCGGCGCCCCGGTCAGGGCCCCGCCGGGCACCCTTCCGGTCAGGGCAGGTCGGCCGGGACCGGGGCCGGTGCGGGGGCGGCGGTGCCGAGGACCGCCCCGGCCATCGCCTCGTGCCCGGCGGCGTTGGGGTGCACGGGGTCGGCGTCGACGCCCTCCAGGGGCTCGATCCAGCGCACGTCGGCGGGCTTGCACAGGTCGTGCCCGACGGAGCCGGTGTAGGTGTCCACGTACTCGGCGCCGTGCGCCTCGGCGCGCTCGGCGAGCATGGTGTTCAGGTGCTTCTCGGTGTCGCGCAGCCAGGGGGCGTCGCCGGCCGCGATGGGCACGGTGGAGTGGCAGTTGGAGCCGTCGTCGGGCAGGATCACCGGGTAGCCGACGACCAGCACCCGCGCCTGCGGGGAGCGCTCCGCGATCCCCTCCAGCACCGCGTCGATCTTGGGCGCGGTCTCCTCCACCCGCTCGGCGAGCTCGTCGGTGCCGCCCGAGGTGTAGCTGTCCTTGCACGGCTCGCCGCTCGGGTCGAGCCCGCCCAGCAGCACGCAGCGGGCGATGATGCCGGCGAAGCCGACGTCGTTGCCGCCGACCCCCAGCGTCACCAGGTCGGTCCCGGCGTCCAGCGCGTCCAGCTGCGGCGGGGCCGACCCCTGCGGGCCGGTCATGTGCTCGGTGGTCGCGCCGCTGCAGCTGACGTCGGTGAAGGCGGCGGGGGACAGCGAGGCGGCGGTGAGCGTCGGGTAGTTGCGGTCGGAGCGGGAGCAGTTCTGGTCGGTCTCCTCGGGGATGCCGGGGCCGGCGGTGAACGAGTCGCCGAGCGCGACGTAGTGGGAGACCTCGGCCGGAGCGGGGTCGGCCGAGGCGGGGGCGGCGGCCAGGGCGGACAGCCCGAGCGCGGCCGCGGCGGTGAGGGGCAGGGCGGCGGTGCGCAGCGCGCGCCGCGGCCCGGTGCGGGGGCGCGGGGAGGCGGGGGCGGAGGGCAGCGGGCGGGGAGCGGGCATGGCGAGACCTCGCTGGGTCCAGGGGCGGCCGGGGGCCGCGCGGGGGGGCGGGGGATAGGAGGGGCAGGGGAGGGGTGCGTACGGCACCGGCGGGCGGGGGACGCCCGGATCTGATTACCGCGCAGTAATGGTGACCGTACGGTTACCCGCCGGTCAATCCCCCGTCCCGCCGGAATCCCGGACCGCCCCGGCGCGCACGGCGCCCCGGCGACCGCTCCTCCCCGCCCCCACCTGCTGCTTCCCCGCCGCACCGACCGGGCCGGCGGAGCGGAGACGTTTCCCGGCCGCCCGCCGCGAAGACCGAGCGGTTCCCGCTCTCCGCCGCCCGGACCGCCATCGGCCCCGACGGGCGGAGCCGGAACCGCCGTGCCGCCCGCTCCCCGCAGGGTTTCGCCGCTCCGCCGAGGCGCCGCTTCGCGGAGCCGCCGCTGAACCGTGCCCGGGAACGCCAGCCCCCGCTCCATCGGTCCCCATCGGTCCCGACGGGTCCGGCCCGCGCCCCGGACACGGGCGCGGGCCGGACGGACCGGGCTCGGACCGGTGGCCCGCCCGAGCGGGCCTCCTCCGAGCCCCTCGGCTCAGTCCGCCCGCCCCGAGGGGCCGTAGGCGAGGCGGCGCAGAACCGTCTCCGCCGGGCCGTTCACCTCGGCGCGGTGCATCAGGCCGGCCAGGACGACCGTCGCCGCCCACACCGCCGTCCCGATGGCCACGCCGGCGGCGGTGGACACCTCCAGGCCGAACCCGTAGGAGGCGAACAGCACCGCCCAGGCCACCGACTGCAGCAGGTAGAAGGTGAGCGACCGCCGCCCGAGCGCGGCCAGCGCGGTCGCGACCGGGCCGGGGCGGCCGGCGGAGATCCGCGCCGCCGCCAGGGCGATGAGCGCCGCGTAGCCGAACCCGCCCGCGAAACCGCTGACCTGGTGCAGCGTGCTCGCGAAGGCGGCGGCCGGCCCCGAGGGGTCGGCCCACGCGCCGGTCAGGACGAGCGCCTGGGGGAGGCCGCCCGCGACCGCCACCGGGATGCCGATGACCGCGGTGCGGCGCAGCAGCGGCAGGTAGGGCCCGGGGCGCTCCAGCAGGCGCCGGCGCCCGGCCCACATCCCGATCAGGAACGGGAAGGCGGTGGCGAGCAGCATGAACACCAGCAGGAACGGCCACATCGACAGCCGGAAGAACAGCTCCGCGGTGACGCCCTCGGGCACTTCCGGCTTGGGGCCGGGGGGCACCGCCAGGTTGAAGGCGAGCAGGGAGGCCGCGGCGACGGCCAGCGCCGCCCAGGCGGCCCGGAGCAGCCCCCGGTCGGACAGGCGCAGCGCGCCGGTGAAGGCGAGCGCGAGCAGGCCGTAGACGGCCAGGATGTCGCCGAAGAAGAGCAGCGCCGCGTGCACGGCGCCGAAGGCGATCATCCACAGCCCGCGGCGGCGCAGCAGTTTCCGCGTCCACGGCCACTCCCGGCCCTGCTCGGTCCGGCGCCGGTGGATCCGGGCCAGCCCGTACCCGAACAGCGCGGCGAACATGGGATAGCCGCGCAGGTCGGCGAAGAGCGTCATGGCGCCGGTGGCGATCCTGTCCCCGGCATCGGCGATGCCGTGGCCCGGGGCACCCGACATCTGGGCGAACATGTGCGCGTGCGCGGTGGCGATGACCAGCAGCATGACCCCGCGGGCGAGGTCGGGCGCCAGCGAGCGCCGGGAGGAGGACCCGTCGGCGGCCGGCGGGGAAGCGCCCGCGCGCCCGGGCGTCCGTGCGGTTTCCATGGGGATGTCCTTCGAAGAGGGGACGGAGGGGCCCGCCCGGCGGTCCGGGCGGCACGGGAGCGAAACTAAGACCTCAATATTGGTTGAGGTCAAATCCTCGGACCTCCGGCCGGAAAATCCGTACGCCCCGCCCGCTCCGCCCGCCCCGCACCCTGTACCGCGGACTCCCCTCCCGAGCGGCCCGGCCAGGAGCACGGCGGCCGGCCCGGCAGGGAACGCCCTGCGGTGCGGCCGGCCCGCTCCGTTCGCGGCCCTTCTTTCGTCCATTCGTCACCCGCGGCCGGAATTGCACCGTATGGGTGCCGTGCCGCGCGGGCGGCCCCCGAACGGCGCCGATATGCACCCGAGTGCCGAACCCGCTTTCAGGACTTCCCTAATGCCGTGAGGCCGGGCCGCCGAGCCTTTTCGGCGCCGTTCTCGGCTCAAGGACTTGACGCCGTCGGGGAGTTCGTCCTCTACTGATCGTATGCCAGTGGCCACCCCTAGTGTTCTCGAAGTTCTGACGTCGTCGATGGGGGCGCTTCCCGAGTTCGACATCGTTTACCATTCACCGGCCGGAACGGTGAAGGACAGGGTGTTGAAGCACGACCTTCTGCACGTTCTCCTGATCGACAGGGAGTGGCCGGTCGCCTTCAGATTCGAGGACGAGTACTGCGCCGCCGTCGTCCAAGCGGTCTTGACCAGGGACAGCCGCGTGTCCGCACGCTCCATGAGCGGCCCCGGGCCGACCTCCGCCGGCCGGGTACCGGGCCTGAAAGAGATCTGGGAGGTGACCATCCCCAGCGTCGTGGGCTTTCTGGAATACACATTGCCCCGGCTCGGTCTGCGCGTCCCGGACGACTTCAGGCTTCCGGACATGGATTTCGTCGGCGAGTACTACCGGCTGGGCCTGCTGTTCGCCGCCGAGTTCCGCGCCGAACTCGGCGATGATTACGCGTCGATACCGGCAGAGGTACTGAAGGACGTCCCGTTCGAACACGTGGCCCGGAGCTTCCGCCGAGCGTCCGCAGAGCACCGTCGAACGGAACCGGCGTGAGATCCGAATCGCCCCGGCATAATGCCGCCCGGATCAAGGCGACCGAGCAGAATGCGCGCGTCGAGCCTCCAGGGGACTCCTGATCGGGCTTTGAGCGTCCGTTCCGTGGTGGGCAGGACTACCCGGTGGCGGCGTTCGGGAGGCCGTCCTGTCCGAGCAGGGCGCCTTTGGTGAGGGGGCACCGACACCCGCGCCCCCGACCGCCGGCACTGCGTCCGCTCGAGGGGCGCCGCGGGCCCGGTCGGCCAGTCCTCCGCTTTGCATCTGATCGAAAGCGCCCGGGCCGAGCCGTCGGTGGCCGAGCTGTGCTGCTACCGGCCCGGGCCCCGCCGCGGATGCTCTGGCGCACCCGCCCCGGCCGGTACCGCGACCGCGAGCCGATCACGCTACTGGACGGGCTCACCAGCGGTCGGCGGCTCGGTCGAGAGTCGCTTCTGAGGGGCTTCCGCGTTGTGGGCGCCGATTCTTCCGCCCTGACGGCGTCGTCGTAGCGGTCCCTGATCGATCCCATCGAGGACACCGGCCCGGATTCCTTGGCCAGGTGGCGGGTGAAGGCCCGAAACCCGGACTGCATCCCGAGATCGGAACGGGCCGCTGTTCCCGGGGCCATTCGGCGGTCATCACGAGCGCATTCGCGGTCAAGGCCGCTATGGGTGATGAGTCGTTCGCCCACCCGACCACGCGCTGCGAGAACACGTCCAACACGACCGCAGTGCACCTTGCCTTCCCAGGGGTCCAGGCGACCCGCAACCGGCCAGCTGGGGAGCAAATGCAGAGTGGTCAGGGCAGGATGGGCATGTGGAGCCATCGGTCGTAGGGGCAGCGAGATGGTTTGGGCGCGACCTGGCCAGTTCGAGAGGAGGGAAGAAGTGGTTCAAAACAAGAGGTTGCTTGGCGAATTACGCCAGGTCAACGAGTCTGCTCCCCGCGCACGCGGGGATGGTCCCCCCGTTTCAGGGAGAGAAAAAATTACTAACCGCTGCTCCCCGCGCACGCGGGGATGGTCCCTCGTCCTCGCCGACGACGACGTTGGCGGCGACCTGCTCCCCGCGCACGCGGGGATGGTCCCGCCCACCGCCCCCCGCAGGCGGCCGGATCCCTCTGCTCCCCGCGCACGCGGGGATGGTCCCTCCTGAGACGCCTGGTCCGCCGCGCGGTGCCGCTGCTCCCCGCGCACGCGGGGATGGTCCCCTGAGCAGTCGAATGCATTCGGGCCCGTCGCACTGCTCCCCGCGCACGCGGGGATGGTCCCCGGCCCAGGAAGTCACGTCGTGGCCGTAGACCCTGCTCCCCGCGCACGCGGGGATGGTCCCAGCGCCCGGCTCAAGGTCGCGGCCGAACCGCGCTGCTCCCCGCGCACGCGGGGATGGTCCCGCGACTTGCCAGGCTTCGATGCCGGGCCGCAGCTGCTCCCCGCGCACGCGGGGATGGTCCCCGCAGGGGTGATCGTGACCGAACCGGCTTGACCTGCTCCCCGCGCACGCGGGGATGGTCCCGGCATCGCCGCCATCACCGCCGCCCCGCGCGGCTGCTCCCCGCGCACGCGGGGATGGTCCCCGCGCCGTCAGCGCCTCGGCCACCGCGGCGCGCTGCTCCCCGCGCACGCGGGGATGGTCCCACGCTCGGCGGCGCCCTGGCCCTCCTGCGTGACTGCTCCCCGCGCACGCGGGGATGGTCCCACGCCGATCACCGGCTCCAGGTCGGCGTAGACCTGCTCCCCGCGCACGCGGGGATGGTCCCGCAGCTGCAAAAGCCGCTCGGCGCCGCCGGAGCTGCTCCCCGCGCACGCGGGGATGGTCCCCCGGGCCTGTACGGCCCCCTGGCCCTGTCCGCCTGCTCCCCGCGCACGCGGGGATGGTCCCCCCGCCCGCCACGCCAACCTGGTCTCCCAGCTCTGCTCCCCGCGCACGCGGGGATGGTCCCCCCGCCCAGACCGGCCGCACCCAACCCGGGCCCTGCTCCCCGCGCACGCGGGGATGGTCCCCTGCACCCCGGCGACGAGGTCAGCATCGCGGCCTGCTCCCCGCGCACGCGGGGATGGTCCCGACGCGACGGCAGCCGACCAAATGTTGTTGATCTGCTCCCCGCGCACGCGGGGATGGTCCCGCGCTGCGGGAGAACCGGGCCGACTTCGGCGACTGCTCCCCGCGCACGCGGGGATGGTCCCCCGGGCCGGGCGGGTGCTCTCCTACCGCGAGCACTGCTCCCCGCGCACGCGGGGATGGTCCCCGGATCAGCCGCACCCCGCTCCTGGCCACCGACTGCTCCCCGCGCACGCGGGGATGGTCCCCGCCCTGCGAGCCGGACGCGGCCACCAGGTAGCTGCTCCCCGCGCACGCGGGGATGGTCCCGGCGACCGGAAGACGCCCGACGAGAAGTTCCGCTGCTCCCCGCGCACGCGGGGATGGTCCCTCACGGATCTAGGGGGAAATAAAAAATGGGCCCTGCTCCCCGCGCACGCGGGGATGGTCCCCGGCGGGCGCGGGCCAGCGTGTCGCGCAGCCGCTGCTCCCCGCGCACGCGGGGATGGTCCCAGGCCGGGGCCGTCCTGGGACAGCTCGGCTCCGGGCTCAGTGCGCTCGGCGCTCTGCTCCCCGCGCACGCGGGGATGGTCCCAGAGCGGCGCCCCGACGGCGGCCGGTGCGGAGCTGCTCCCCGCGCACGGGGATACGGGGATTAAGGAGATTCGATGGTGTCTCCTGGTTGTCTGCGTGGCCGGATACGGACAGCAATGAGGTTTCCGCTAAAGCGCCAGAGTGGATGCGCTTGAATCTCACCATGTCCTACGAGGAGTACGCCCAGCGGCTGAGCACCGACTTGAGTGCCGCGGCGCGTTCCGCGTGGGCCAAGCACGACTGGGACTCGGGCGGCTGGCTTCCTCTGTGGCGGCACATGGGCGACAGCGCAGGCGTGGCGGCCTATCTGTGGGATGAGTGGTTGGCGCCTCAAGTCAGAGCGCGGATCGGCGAAGCGCTGCCTGATGGCGAGGCCGACGGGCGCAGGCTGGCGGTCTGGCTGGCCATGGTGCATGACATCGGCAAGGCCACGCCGGCTTTCGCCTGCCAGGTCGACGAATTGGCCGAAGGCATGCGGTCCAACGAGCTGGTGATGGACTCCGCCGAGCAGATGACCGAGCGCTCGAAAGCCCCCCACGGGGTGGCCGGGCAGCTCCTCCTGGCGGCCTGGCTGCAGGGCCGCGGTTGGAGCAAGCGGGAGGTACAGCAGTTCTCGGTGGTCGTCGGCGGCCACCACGGTGTTCCCCCCGGCGACATGGACCTTCAGGAGGCGGCTCAGGAACCGGCGCTGCTGTACGGGCCCGCCGGGACCGAGAGTTGGCGACAGGTGCAGGGCGAGCTCCTCGACGGGGCCGCGGCCGCCTGCCGGATCGGCGGGCGCCTGCCCGCCTGGCGGTCGGCCAAGCTGCCCCAGCCCGGCCAGGTGCTGCTGAGCGCGCTGGTCATCGTCAGCGACTGGATCGCCTCCAACTCCGCGCTCTTCCCCTACTTCCGGCAGGCGGGCGGCGCCGGCGCGGAGCGGGTCTCCCAGGCCCTGCAGAGGCTGGCCCTGCCCGCCCCGTGGCGGCCCCGCCCGCCCCGGGGCGGCGCGCAGGAGGTGTTCGCGGCCAGGTTCTCCTGGGCGGAGGAGGCCCGGGTGCGGCCGGTCCAGCAGGCCGCTCTGGCGGCGGCGCGGGCCATGGAGGGACCGGGCATGCTCGTCATCGAAGCGCCGATGGGCGAAGGCAAGACCGAGGCGGCCCTGGTCGCCGCGGAGGTGCTGGCCGCCGCTTCGGGGGCGGGCGGCTGCTTCATCGCGCTCCCCACCATGGCCACGAGCAACGCCATGTTCCCCCGCCTGACCGAGTGGATCGGCTCCCTGGAAGGGGTCGGAACGGCGTCGGTGTTCCTGGCGCACTCCAAGGCGGCGCTCAACGAGCACTACGCCGACCTGCTGTTCGGCGGGCAGGAGCCGGTGCAGGACGTCGACCGCGACGGTTCCCCGGACCGGCGCGGCGGGGCCTCCGGCGGACTGGTCGCCCACCGGTGGCTGCGCGGCCGCAAGAAGGGGATGCTCTCCGACTTCGCGGCCGGAACGATCGACCAGCTCCTGTTCGCAGGTCTGAAGAGCCGCCACCTGGCGCTGCGGCACCTGGCCCTGGCGGGCAAGGTCGTGGTGATCGACGAGGCCCACGCCTACGACACCTACATGAACACCTACCTCGACACGGTGCTCGCCTGGCTGGGCGCCTACCGGGTCCCGGTGGTGGTCCTGTCGGCGACGCTGCCGGCGCGGCGCCGCAGGCAGCTGGTGGAGGCCTACTGCCAGGCCCGGCGCGGCGCCCCCGAGTTCGACCCGGTCGAGCAGGCCGAGGGGTACCCGCTGCTCACCAGCGCCGTTCTCGGAAGCCCGCCGCGGGTGGCGGCCCTTGAGACCTCGGGGCGAAAGACCGAGGTGCACATCGAGCGCCTCGCAGACGACCTGTGGCTGCTGTCCCGGCGTCTGGGGGAGGAGCTCGCCGACGGGGGGTGCGCCCTGGTCGTGCGCAACACCGTCAAGCGCGTGCACGCCGCGGTCCGGGAACTGCGCGAGCACTTCGAGGGGACGGACGTCGAGGTGAGCGTCGCACACGCGCGCTTCGTCGACCTGGACCGCGCGGGAAAGGACCGGGAGCTCCTGGCGTCCTTCGGGTCGCCGGCCAAGGTCGCCGAACTCGGCGGGCGGCGCCCCGCACACCCCCGTGTGGTGGTGGCCAGCCAGGTGGCCGAGCAGTCCCTGGACATCGACTTCGACCTGCTGGTCACCGACCTGGCCCCGATCGACCTGCTGCTGCAGCGGATGGGCCGCCTCCACCGGCACCTGCGGGGCGAGGGGCAGAGCGAGCGCCCGAAGAGGCTGCGGACGGCCCGGTGCCTGATCACCGGCGCGGACTGGGAGCGGTGCCCGCCCGAGCCGGACGGGGGCTCGGAGTTCGTCTACCGCCCCTACCCCCTGCTGCGCGCGGCTGCGGTTCTGGCCCCCTTCCTGGAGGCCGCCTCCGCCGGCGGGGAAACCGGGGTCGTGCGCCTGCCCGACGACATCGACGGCCTGGTCCAGCAGGCCTATGGGCCCGGTCCGGCCGGTCCGCCGGAGTGGGGCGAGGCGATGGGGAAGGCGGCCGAGGAACACTTGCTGGAGCAGGCGAAGAAGGCCGATGACGCGCGCGCGTTCCTGCTGGGCGCGCCGGCGCGGCCGGGACGCCCGCTGACCGGGTGGGTCGAGGCGGGCGTCGGAGACGCCGACGACACCCCGCGCGGGCGCGCCCAGGTGCGCGACACCGGGGAGAGCCTGGAGGTCCTCGTGCTCCAGCAGCGCGCCGACGGTGCCCTGACCACTCTTCCGGGGTTGGGGGAGGACCGGGGAGGCATCGAGCTGCCCACCGAGTTCGCCCCGCCCGAGGATGCCGCACGGATCGCCGCCGCCAGCGCGCTCAGGCTGCCTTTCCCGCTGGTGCGCCCGGATGTGATCGACCGGGTGATCGGGGAGCTGGAGCGGGACTGCTTCCCGGCCTGGCAGGGCAAGGACGCCCACTGGGTCGCCGGCGAGCTCCTGCTCGTCCTCGACGAGGAATGTCGTGCCCGCCTGGCAGGGTTCGACGTGCACTACTCCCACGAAGACGGTCTCGAGGTGACCGATGGACAGTGGTGAGGGATTCGGTCTCACCGAGCGTCCCTGGATCCCGGTGCGCAGGTGCGATGGCGGTGAAGCGGAACTCTCGCTGAGGGAGGTCTTCGAACAGGCCCCGACGATCCGGCGGCTGGTGGGCGACCTGCCCACCCAGGAGTTCGCTCTGCTGCGCCTGCTGCTGGCCGTCCTGCACGATGCCCTGGACGGGCCCGCCGACACTGAGGAGTGGCAGGAGCTGTGGAAGGCCGGAGAGCTTCCCGCCGAACGGCTCCGTGCCTATCTGGACCGCTACCGCGACCGCTTCGACCTGCTGCACCCCACGACGCCATTCATGCAGGTCGCCGACCTGCACACGGCCAAGGGAGAGTACTTTTCCCTGGACCGCATCGTCGCCGACGTGCCCAACGGGGCGCCGTTCTTCACCATGCGCGCCCACGGGGCCCGGCGGCTGGGCTTCGCCGAAGCGGCGCGCTGGCTCGTGCACGCCCACGCCTTCGACGCCTCCGGCATCAAATCCGGGGCCGTGGGCGACGAGCGGGTGAAGAACGGCAAAGGCTACCCGCAGGGCGTGGGGTGGGCGGGAAACCTGGGCGGGGTGTTCCTGGAAGCCGGTGACCTGCGTCAGACGCTGCTGCTCAACCTCATCTCCTCCGATTTCGACATCCGCACCGACGACGGCGACCGCCCGGTGTGGGCGATGCCCCCCGCTGGAGCGGCGGCGCTGCGCGGCCCCGAGCAGGTCTACCGCCCCTACGGGCTGCGCGACTTGTACACCTGGCAGACCCGCCGGATCCGCCTGTTCGCCGACGACCAGGGCGTCCACGGCGTCCTGCTGTGCTACGGCGACCCGCTGGACGCGCCCAACCAGCACCGGCGCGAGCCGATGACCGCCTGGCGGCGCAGCCCCGCTCAGGAGAAGAAGCTGGGCAAGAACCTGGTCTACATGCCCGCCGAGCACGACCCGACCCGCAGCGCCTGGCGGGGGCTGGAATCGCTGCTCCAGAACCAGGCCGGCCGCCAGCGGGGCGAGGCCGCCGCCCGGCTGCGCCCCGGGGTGATGCAGTGGGCGGCCCGCCTGGTCAACGACGGGGCGCTGGACGAGGGGCACTTCGTGTCCGCGCGGACCGTGGGGGCCAGGTACGGCACCCAGCAGTCGGTCATCGACGAGGTGACCGAGGACCGGGTGAACATGCGCATCGCCCTGCTCGCAGAGGAGGCCGCCGAGCTGCGCCGGGCGGCGGTCGGCGCCGTCGCCGACGCCGACCGGGCGGTGCTCGCCCTGGGGTACCTGGCCGGCGGTATCGCCCGCGCGGCGGGGCTCGACGATGAGGCCCCCCGGGCCCAGGCCCGCGACCGGGGCTTCGGCGGATTGGACATGCCCTTCCGGACCTGGCTGGAGAACCTCGTTCCCGGAGCGGATGCGCAGGAGCGGCGCCGCGACTGGCAGCGCCAGGTGCGCCGCATCATCGGCGCCATCGGCCGCGAACTCGTCGACACGGCGGGGGAGGCGGCCTGGAGCGGCCGGGTGATCGAGACCGACAGCGGCGAGTCCCTGTGGCTGACTGCGGGACAGGCCGAAAGGCGGTTCTGGTCGGAGCTGAACAGCGCGCTGCCCCTGACACAGGCACCGAGCGAACCTGGAGAATGACACGTGGAGCCCAGCGCCGATACGACCACGCACACCGCTGAGGCGGCCGAGGAGGCTGCCGGGAGGCCCGAGCTGACCGCCTTCGGCCGCGCCGTGCACGGCCAGCTCCTGTGGCTGCAGCGGGGCTATGTGAGCGATCCTGACGACCCGATGGCCGTGCAGGTCCTCTCCCAGCTGCGCCCCGGGGCAGGTCGGCTGCCCGAGGACGTCCCCCGGCTCCTCGGATACGACTACGGCCTGGACGAGGTGTGGCTGGAGGACGATGCTCCCGTTCGCGCCGCGCACATCGCCCTCACCCTCTACGCCCGCCACCAGCAATCACTGCGCAACTGGGACCTGCGGATGTACCGGTGGGGGAAGCCGAGCGGGAAAAGGCCCCCGCTCCTGCACAACCTGGGATGGGCCGTGCGCGCGGTCATGGACGAGGAGAGCCGGCCCCGGGACGCGGCCGACGGCGGGGGCGGCGGCCGGACCCCCACTCGCCCGCAGGTCCACGAGCCGGTGCGCCAGCGCTTCGTGCAGGCGGGCAAGGCCTCCGACGTCACGACCATGGCCGACCGGCTCCGCGGGCTGGTGGACCTGCTCCACCGGCACCGGATTCCACTGGACTACGCGGTGCTCGCCGAGCACCTGCACCGCGCCCAGCAGCCGGGAGGACTCGCAGAGGTCCGCCGCGGCTGGAACTTCGGCTTCAACGCCTACCGCAAGCCCGACGACACCGACAAGGACACCCCGTGAGCCGAACCATTCTGGACGTGCACGTCCTGCAGACCGTCCCGCCGAGCAACATCAACCGCGACGACACCGGCTCGCCCAAGGGGGCCGTCTACGGCGGCGTGCGCCGGGCCCGCGTGTCCAGCCAGGCCTGGAAGCGTGCGACCCGCGAAGCCTTCAAGAACGTACTCGACCCCGCTGAACTGGGGACGCGCACCAAGAGGGTCGCCGACCTGGTCGCCGAGCGCATCTGCGGACTCGACGCGGACATCCCCTATCCGGAGGCGCTGGAGCTGGCGGCCGCGACCGTGGCCGCGGCGACCGGCTCCAAGATCGAAAAACCCAAACGCCGCAAGAACGACGAGGAGGACCCGGCGCCCGAATCCTCCTACCTGATGTTCCTCAGCGCACGCCAGCGCGACGGCCTGGCCGAACTGGCGGTGCAGGGCCGCGCCGACATCAAGGCGTTCCTGAAGGACGCGGAGAACAAGAAGCGGGCCAAGCAGATCGCCGACACCGGCCACTCGATCGACATCGCCCTGTTCGGACGCATGGTCGCCGACTCCTCCGACATCAACGTCGACGCCTCCGCCCAGGTCGCCCACGCCATCAGCGTGCATGCCGCCGACATCGAGTCGGACTACTACACCGCGGTCGACGACCGCCGCAAGGACGACGAACCGGGCGCCGGCATGATCGGCACGGTGGAGTTCAACGCCGCCACGCTCTACCGCTACGCCGCCGTCGACGTCGACCGGCTCAGCGCCAACCTCGGCGCCGGGCTCCGCGACGACCGGCCGCTCAGCGAACCGGTCCGCCGCGCAGTGGAGGCGTTCGTGCGCTGCTTCGTCGAATCCATGCCCACCGGCAAGGCCAACACCTTCGCCAACCACAGCCTGCCTGACGCGGTCATCGTCAAACTGCGCGACTCGCGCCCGATCAGCTTCGCCGGGGCCTTCGAGGCCCCTGTGCCCCAGGGGAGGGAGAACGGGCAGGTCGCCGAGGCCTGCCGGAGGCTGCGCGCCCACATCACCGCGATCGAGGACGCTTACGGGGCCGCAGGGGCCAAGACGTGGCTGCTGCGGGTGGGGGAGTCCACCGAGGAGCTCGAGAAGCTGGCCGCGCCGCTCCCCCTGGACCAGATGGTCAAAGAGGTCGGCGAGGCGGTGGCCGCGCGCCTGGAGACCTCGGCATGAGCGTGCTCCTCCTGCAGCTCGCCGGCCCCTTGCAGTCCTGGGGGTCCTCCTCCAGGTTCGCCCGCCGCTCAACCGAGAACGCCCCGACCAAGAGCGGGCTGATCGGCCTGCTCGCCGCGGCCCAGGGTCGCAGCCGCGCCGATGACCTCGGAGACCTGGCCGGGCTCCGCTTCGGGGTGCGCGCCGACCAGCCGGGGGTGCGGGTGCGCGACTTCCAGACCGCCCACCACGCCGACACCGGCGAGGCCATGCCGGTCTCCGAGCGCTTCTACCTGGCCGACGCGGTTTTCCTGGCCGCCTTCGAGGGCGACGGCGCGCTGCTGGAGGAGCTGTACGAGGCGCTCAACGCCCCGGTCTACCTGCCCTA
This sequence comes from Nocardiopsis potens DSM 45234, assembly GCF_000341105.1. Lineage (GTDB taxonomy): Bacteria > Actinomycetota > Actinomycetes > Streptosporangiales > Streptosporangiaceae > Nocardiopsis_A > Nocardiopsis_A potens. The sequence goes on along the minus strand of NZ_ANBB01000067.1, from coordinate 16,415 downwards.
CCTGGGGCGGCGCTCCTGCCCTCCGGCGCGCTCGATCCCCCTGGGAGTCAGGGAGGGCGCTTTGGAGTGCGTCCTCGACGACCACCTGTGGCTGGCGGCCCAGTGGTACCAGGAGAAACGCAAGCACGAGCCGGAGGTGGAGCTCGGCGCCTGGATCGACGTGCGTGAAGGCGAAACGGCCCACCACGAGCTGCGCGACCTGCCGCTGAGCTTCGCTCCGGAGCACCGTCGGTACGCGATGCGCGGCCTGGAGTACATCAGGGTGACCGTCGCCAACCCCCAGGGCGCGCCCCGGCCCCCGGCACCCGCCCACGACCCGATGGCCGCTCTCGGAGGTGAATGATGTTCCTGACCAGGATCCGCCTCAACACCGCCCGCGCCGGCGCGCGCAAGTTCCTGATCTCCCCCAGGGCCATGCACGGGGCCGTGACGAAGGCCTTCGCCGAAGGTCTTCCCGCCCCTGAAGCGGGGGCCCGGGTGCTCTGGCGGCTCGACCGCAACTCCCGCGACGAGGTCTACTGCTACATCGTCAGCCCGGAGCGCCCCGACCTGACCCATGTCGTGGAGCAGGCGGGGTGGCCCACCACCCAGACCTGGGAGACCCGCGACTACGCGCCGTTCCTTGCGCGGCTCGAGTCGGGGCAGAGGTGGGCCTTCCGCCTGACGGCCAACCCGGTGCACAGCATCCGCCGCAAGGACGGCGAGCCGACCAAGGTCACCGCCCACCGCACACCCCGGCACCAGCTCGGGTGGCTGCTGCAGCGCCAGGAGGCCAACGGCTTCCAGATCACCGCCAAACCCGAGGAGCGCAGGAGGGCCCCGGGCGACGACTACGAGGTGATCGTCCGGGACCGGCACGCCCACCGGTTCGGCAAGACCGAATCCGACGGGAGGCCCAACCAGGTGGCCCTGACCAGTGTGACCTTCGACGGTCGCCTGGAGATCACCGACCCCGGTGCCCTGCGCCGGATGCTCACCGCGGGGCTGGGGCGGGCAAAGGCCTACGGGTGCGGGCTGATGACACTGGCCCCGGTGAACTGAGATGAGCGGCGGCATTGCGCGGAGAACCGAGACGAAGGGCGTCGGCGCCCGCAAAGCGCTCAGCCCTCGGGAACTGACCCGCGTGGGCGACCGGCTCTCCTTCGTCTACCTGGAGCGGTGCACGATCCACCGCGAAGACAACGCCATCACGGCCGAGGACGCCGAAGGCACGCGCTTCATCCCCGTGGCGACCATCGGCACCCTCCTGCTGGGGCCGGGCACCCGCATCACCCACAAGGCGGTGAGCCTGCTGGGTGAATGCGGTGCCGGCGTGGTGTGGGTGGGGGAGCACGGGGTTCGCTACTACGCCGGCGGCCGGGCGCTCTCCCGCTCGGCCGCCTTGGCCGAGGCCCAGGCCCGGGCCTGGGCGAACAGGCGCACCCGCCTGGAAGTGGCCAGGGCCATGTACCGCATGCGCTTTCCCGACGAAGACCCCTCCACGGCCACACGTCGCCGCCTGCTGGGGATGGAGGGCGACCGTGTCAAGATCTTCTACCGCCGGGAGTCGGCCAGGACCGGGGTGCCCTGGCACGGGCGCCACTACACCCCGGGCGACTTCGACTCCGGAGACCCTCCCAACCAGGGCATCACCTCGGCGGCCCAGTGCATGTACGGGGTGGCCCACGCGATCGTGGCGGCGCTCGGCTGCTCGCCGGCCCTCGGATTCGTCCACTCCGGGCACGAGCTGTCGTTCGTGCTGGACGTGGCCGACCTGTACAAGACGGAGATCGGCATCCCCGCGGCCTTCGACGCCGCGGCCGAAGGGCCGATCGATGTGGGAGGCCGCACCCGGCGCCTGATCCGGGAACGCATCAACGACACCGGCCTCCTCGACCGCTGCGTGAAGGACATCAAGACCCTGCTGCTGCCCGGGAGCGAGGACACCGAGGTAGAGGATGCCCCCGACCAGGTGAGCCTGCAGGGCGACGGCGGAACCGAGATCGAATCGGGAATCAACCACGGGGTGATCTGGTGACGGTCATCGTGCTGACCACCTGCCCTGCGGGCCTGCGGGGGTTCTTGACCCGGTGGCTGATGGAGATCTCGGCCGGGGTGTTCATCGGCAACCCTTCGGCCCGCATCCGGGAGGCCCTGTGGCGCGAGGTCCACGCTTACGCGGGCACCGGGCGCGCCCTTCTCGCCTACAGCACCAACACTGAGCAGGGCTTCACCTTCGAGACCCGCGACCACAAGTGGAGACCGGTCGACCACGAGGGCCTGACCTTGCTCATGCGCCCCCACCGCGAGACCGGCACCGAGCCGCAGACCCCTACCAAGGGCTGGAGCAAGGCCTCAAAGCGCCGCCGTTTCGGAAAGCGGTAGGGAGAAGTGGTTCGAAACAGCCTTGAGAGCTTGTGAAACACCAGGTCAACGAGTCTCCTCCCCGCGCACGCGGGGATGGTCCCCGGGGCCTGCTGGACTACCTGGACCACGACCGCTCCTCCCCGCGCACGCGGGGATGGTCCCTGGATGGCCCGTGCGGTGAGCACGTGCCGATGCTCCTCCCCGCGCACGCGGGGATGGTCCCCGTCCTAGAAAAAACCGTCTCCGACGGCCGCACTCCTCCCCGCGCACGCGGGGATGGTCCCACCTCTGACACAGCCGCCGCTGAACTCGCCCACTCCTCCCCGCGCACGCGGGGATGGTCCCGGGTCGGCACCCCTCCCCCCGCACCTGGTCCGCTCCTCCCCGCGCACGCGGGGATGGTCCCCTGTGCTTCTCCCCCCAGGGGGATGCGCGCATCTCCTCCCCGCGCACGCGGGGATGGTCCCGCTCGGGGGTCTCCTGGGGTGTGGGGTCGCCGCTCCTCCCCGCGCACGCAGGGATGGTCCCGAACCCGGCGCCCACGGTGTAGGGCGGGCTGGCTCCTCCCCGCGCACGCGATGAAGGCGAAGTGCGGCAGACAGGGCGCTCGCGGCCGCGGGCGCCCTTTCCAGGCGCAGGCGCTTCCCTGGGCTCCCCCGACCGCCTAGGTTTGGCGCGTGACCGGCAGATGGCGCGCGAGAGGGTGTGCGGTGGACCAGTGGGTGGGCGGCTTCCGGCTCGTGCGGCGTCTGGGGCAGGGCGGATTCGGCACGGTGTACCTGGGGGAGGACGCCTCCGGGCGGCGTGCGGCGGTGAAGCTGCTGCACCCGCATCTGGCCGAGGACGCCGACATGCGCGAGTACTTCGCGCGGGAGCTGGCCAACGCGAGCCAGGTGCAGGGCTTCTGCGTGGCCGCGATCCTGGACGCCGACCCCGGGGCGGAGCGCCCGTGGCTGGCCGCGGAGTACGTCGAAGGGCCGACCCTGGCCGCGGCGGTCCGCGCGCACGGGCCGCGCCGCGGGGGCGACCTGCAGCGCCTGGCGGTCCAGACCATCACCGCGCTTGCCGCGATCCACGCCGCCGGCGTGGTGCACCGGGACTTGAAGCCCGGCAACATCCTGCTGGGGCCGGACGGAGCGCGGGTGATCGACTTCGGCATCGCCCGCGCCCTGGACACCGTGGCGTCCTCGGCCACGCGCATCGGCACCCTGGGCTATATGGCGCCCGAACAGATCGAGGGCACGGCCCTGGGCCCGGCCGCCGACGTCTTCGCCTGGGGCGCGGTCGTCATCCACGCGGCCACCGGCGCCGAGGCCTTTCCGGGGCCGACCCAGGCGGCGCGGATCAACCGGGTGCTGACCCGGGCGCCGGAGACCGGGGACCTCGCCGACCCGCTGCTCGGTACCGTTCTCGCCTGCATGGACAAGGATCCCGCGCGCCGCCCCACCGCCCGCCAGGTGCTGGACGAGCTGCTCGGGGCAGGCGCCGCGACCGCGGACCGCGGTTCTTCCGCAGCCGAATCGGCCACCGACCGGGAAACCCGGCTGCGGCGCGCCGCAGCCGCCGGCGACGTCCCCGCCATGCGCGCTCTGGGAGTGCTGCTCACCGTGGCCGGCCGCACCGAGGACGCCGAGCCGCACCTGCGCCGGGCCGCCGAAGCGGGCGACACCAACGCCATGATCTGGCTCAGCGCGCTGTGGGACGACGCGGGGCGGGTCGAGGACGAGGCGATCGAGCGCTGGCTGCGCCGGGCCGCGGAGGCGGGCGACACCAACGCCATGGGCTTCTTCGTCGCGCTGCCGCTCGGGGACGCCCGCACCGAGGACGTCGCGCATCGCCTGCGTCAGGCGTTCGCCTGCAGGGACATGATCCCCGCGGCCGGCCTCTTCGCCGGGTTCGACGGTGCCGGGCGCGCCGACGAGCTGGGGCGCCGGTTCCGTCCGGACGCCGAGGCCGGGGACACCACCGCCATGCTGATCCTCGGCTGCATGCTGGCGGAAGAGGACGAGGAGGCCGAGGCGTGGCTGCGCCGGGCCGTCGAGGCCGGCGATCCGAGAGCCATGGTCTACCTCGGTCTCGGGTTGGCCTCCGACGGCCGTGCTGAGGAGGGGGAGGCGTGGCTGCGCCGCGCCGCCGAGGCGGGGGACACCGTGGCCATGGTGTACCTCGGTTTCGGGTTGGCCTCCGACGGCCGTGCTGAGGAGGCCGAGGCGTGGCTGCGCCGCGCCGCCGAGGCGGGCGACACCCTGGCCATGGGGTCTCTCGGGACCCTGCTCTTCGAGGACGACCGAGAGGAAGAGGGGAGAGCCTGGTTCCGGCGGGCCGCTGAGACGGGGGAGACCACCGCAATGGGCGTCAGGGCGGCCGGTGTCCACGGTTCGCTGCTGTATGCGGCCGGCCGCGCTGAGGAGGGCGAGCGCTGGCTGCGCCGGGCCGCCGAGGCCGGCGACGCCGACGCAATGGTCGCTCTCGGTGAGGAACTGAAGGAGCGCGGCCGCGGCGAGGAGGGCGACGGCTGGCTGCGCCAGGCGGAGCGGTGGCGGGCCCGGGTGTCGTGGATGGAAGCGCGGCAGGCCGACGGGGCCGGGTAGCCCTTCCCCGGTGGTGCACCACCGCCTGCACGCTGATCCGCCACCGCGGACCCGCCGAACGGGACGACCTCTACCCGGCCGTCCGGGCGGCCTCGATCCGGTCGGCCTCGGCGGTCACCCGGCGCAGGGCGGGGGCCGAGGCGGCCAGGGAGGCCAGGACGAGGACGCCGGAGGCGAGGGGCACGTAGTGCAGCTCCACCCGGCCGAGGAGCCCGGCCAGGAGGGCGGCGACCGGCCCGAAGGCGGTCCCCGACACCGCGATGAACGACATCACCCGGCCCATCCGGTCGCCGGGGACGATCAGCTGGATCGCTCCGAGCATGACGATGTTGGACGCGGTGATCGCGAAGCCCAGGACCGTCCAGGCCACGGCGGCGAGGTAGGCGTTGGGGGCCGCGCCGAAGCCGAGGAAGCACAGGCCGGTCACGCCGAACAGCACCAGTTCCAGGCGGAAGCGGCCGAGCCGGGCCGCCAGCGTCCCCACGGCGGCGGCGCCGAGGAGGGCGCCGGCCGCCGACGAGCCGACGAACACCCCGTACAGGGAGGACGGCACGCCGAAGTGGTCCCGGGCCAAGAGCACCATGACGGCGTTCAGCCCCATGAAGGCGGTGTTCAGCGCGACGTTGAAGAGCAGGATCGGCCCCAGCGAGCTGCCGCGGAAGACGAAGGCGAACCCGTCGCGCAGGTCCGCCAGGGGCGACGGGCGGGCGCCCGCCTCCCCGCCCTCGGCTGCGGGCCTCGCCGGCCTGCGCACGGCCAGGGGCAGCCCCAGCAGCACCAGGGCGCCCAGCAGGTAGGCGGCGCCGTTGACCGCCAGCGGGAGGAAGGCCGCCACCGCGAAGAGGAACCCGGCCAGGGGGCCGCCGGCGAAGTCCTGGGTGACGGTCTTGCCGCCCTCCAGCCGCCCGTTGGCGCGGTCGATGGTCCCGGCGGGGGCGACGTCGGGGAGCATCGCCCGCCCGCCGATGTCGTAGAACACCTCGCAGGTCATGACGGTGAACATGACCGCGTACAGCACCCATATGCCCGCATTCCCGGTGCCGATGAGCCCGGCCGGCACGATGAGCGCCGCGGCCCGGACCAGGTTGGCCGCCACCATGAGCCGCCCCCGGTCGACCCGGTCCGCGACCACCCCGGCGGCCAGCCCGAACAGCAGCCAGGGCAGGAACCGCGCCGCGAACAGCCCGGACACCATGAGCGGATCATCGGTGAGCACCGCCGCCACCAGGGGCAGCGCGACGACCGTCACGCCGTCGCCGAGGTTGCTGGCCAGGCTCCCGGCCCAGAACCGGTTGAAGACCCGCCCGAGCGGGACCGGCGCCTTCCGCGCCGCCGGCCCGCCGGGGGCGTCCGAGGAGGAGGTGGGGGATTGCTCCTGCATGGGGGATGCCTTTCCGGAGTGGGGGATTCCGCGGCGCGCGGGCGTGGTCCGGCGGGGCGCGGTTCGGCGGACAGGCCGAGGACCGGCCCCGGAAGGCGGCCGGTCCTGGAAAGGGTGGGGCCCGGGGAGCGGCCGGCGGGCCGGGAGCCGGGCCGCCGGGATGCTCCGGTGGGCGTCAGGCGTGGGCGCTGTAGTAGGGGGAGCAGGCCACGTTCCTCGACCCCTGGGTCACGCAGACGCGCAGCTGGAGCTTGCGCCCCTCGGCGAGGTTGCCGCCCCTCTTGACGGTGACGGGGGCCTTTCTGCCCGAGGTGCTCGCGGTCCGGGAGTAGGAAGGGGTGTTGTGCGCGTGCACGATATCGGCGGAGATGGCGTAGCCGTCGGAGCGCGAATCGATCACGTAGAGGGTGTCGCCGTCGGGCCAGCCGTTGGTGGACCCGGGGTCGGCGTTCCAGAAGCCCCGTCCGGCCACGGAGCCGTCGATGGCGACGTTGACGTTGCGGGAGCCGTCGGAGGCCTTTCCTCCGCTGCCGAAGCTCACCTTGGGGGCGGCCGAGGCCGGTGAGGCGGCGGCGGTGAAGCAGGTGGCGGCGATCGCCAGGGCCGTGGCGGTCGCGAACGCCCGGGACCGGAGCTTCATGTGCGCTCTTTTCGATTCGTGCGGGGGATTTCGATTCCCGTGAGGCTACAGAGAGAACATGAAGAACGAAGCGGGTGAAATGGCCATAATCGGTCACATGGGATGGGTGCCGATATCGGAGCGCCGCTCGTTGTCCTCGCCCGCTCCGGTGCCGGAGCCGCCCGGCCGCACTACGGGGCGGCGCAGGGATCGGCGGCCGACGCCGCTCGATCGGGGCGGCCGCGCACCCGGTGCTGGTCTGCACCGCCGTGCCCGCCGGCTCTGTGCGCATCGGGAGCCGGCGGGCGGCGGTTCGCCGCGGCGAGGGCTTTGACCGCTCTCCTTTTCACGGCCGGGCCGGCTGTCCTCGAGGGACGTGGAGACGCCGGCGCCCGGCGCTCGGCCGGGCGGGCCGGGGTGCGGCCCGGCGCCGGGCCGCACCCCGGGGCGGGCAGGGGCGTCAGGACGGGGCGTGCCCGGCCTCGACGTCGAGGATCCAGGTGATGCCGAAGCGGTCGGTCAGCATGCCGAAGGCGGGCGCCCACGGGGCCGGGCCGTACGCCTCGATGACCGACGCGCCCTCGGCCAGGCGCTCCCACAGCGCGCCGACCTCCTCGACGGTCTCGCCGCGCACGGAGAGGAAGAAGGGCTCCTCGGTGATGGTGGTGCCGTTCTCGCGGCGGGTGGCGGGGGTGCGCCCGGCGGGCGGCGCGTGCTCGCCGGGCACGTCGTAGGCCATGATCCGGAAGCCGTTGCCGGCGACGACCTGGCCGAACACCACGTCGCCGGCACCGGGCGCCCCGGCGGGCGCGCCGAAGTCGCCGTAGGTGGCGATGGTGGCCTGCCCGCCGAACACCGACCGGTAGAACTCCAGGGCCGCGCGGGCCTGGCCGCGGAAGTTGAGGTGGGCGACAGCATTTACCGACATGGTGATCCGGTCCTCACGTGCGGTTCTCCTCCCCGGAGGTCTCCGGGGACGGGAGCGACCATCCCAGCGGTAGCGGACGGGCATCGTCCGCTACCCGTGGCAGCCTGAAGGACATGCCGACCGCCTCCTCCACCGGGACCTCTTCCCGCCTGCTCCGGCTGCTGTCGCTGCTGCAGGTCCGCCGCGACTGGCCCGGGGAGCTGCTGGCCCGGCGGCTGGGCGTCAGCGGGCGCACGGTGCGCCGCGACGTCGACCGGCTGCGCGAACTCGGCTACCCGGTCGAGGCGGTCAGGGGGCCCGAGGGCGGCTACCGGCTCGAAGCCGGCGCCGAACTGCCGCCCCTGCTGTTCGACGACGAGCAGGCCGTCGCGCTCGCCGCGGCGCTGCGCATCGCGGCCGGGACGGGGGAGGGCATCGCGGAGGGCGCCGCGCGGGCCCTGGCGACGCTGCGCCGGGTCCTCCCCTCCCGCCTGCGGCGGCGCGTCGACGCCCTCGAGCTCACCGCGGTCGAGGCCGGGCCCGGGGCCGGCCGCCGGGTCGATGCCGGCGTCCTGCTCGCGCTGGGCGCCGCCGTCCGCTCCGCCGAGGAGGTGCGGTTCGACTACGTGCCGCCGGGCCGCCCCGACGGCGCCGACCCGCGCCCGCCGCGCCGGACCCACCCCCACCACCTGGTGTTCCGGGGCGGAGGCTGGTACCTCGTCGGCTGGGACCCGGAGCGCGCGGACTGGCGGATCTACCGCGCCGACCGGATGGCGCTGCGCACCCCCAACGGCCCGCGCTTCGACCGCCGGCGCCTCCCGGGCGGCGACGTCGCGGCCTTCGTCTCCTCCCGGTTCAAAGGCTCCGGCGGCGAGGACGCCTGGCCGTGCCGCGGCGAGGTGATCCTGGACCTCCCGGCCGCGCAGGTGGCCCCGTTCGCCGACGGCGGACTGGTCGAGGAGGTCGGCCCCGACCGGACCAGGCTGGTGGCGGGCTCCTGGTCCTGGGCCGCTCTGGCCGCGGCGCTGGCGCGCTTCGACGCCGAGATCGAAGTCGTCGGCCCGGCCCCGCTGCGGGAGGCCTTCGCCGAGCTGTCCCGCCGCGCGCGCCGCGCCGCGGGCGGCGCGGCCGATTGAGCCGCGCCCCGCGGACCGGCCGGGCGGTGTCCGGCCTGCCGCTGCCGCATCCGGCACCGCCGAACCGCCCGCCCGGGCAGCGGAGGCGTGCGCCGCACCCGCCCCCCGCCCCGGGGCCTGCGGAGCCCGGTCCGCCGCCGAGCGGCCCCGCTTCACCGGCGGCCCCGGCCGGGTTCCGGTGCTCCTCGCCCCCTCCGCGCCGGCCCAGGCCGGTGCGGTGAAAGCCGCCGCCGGCTCCCGGGCGGCCCGACCACCGCCTCCGTGCCGCCCGGTGGTTCCGGAAGGGCCGCCCGGTGCGGGGAGCGGTGTCCTGGTCCGGCCGCCGCCGCCGGTCGTCGGCGGGGTCGGGGCCGGGTAGGGAGCGGACCACCGCCACCCCGTGGAGGGGCGCCATGTCGTCGATGCTGCTGATCGTGGCCGGATGCGCGCTCGCGTGCGCCTGGTCGCTGTGGATCGTGGTCGGCTCTCATGGGGAGAAGCGCTCCGAGAAGCGCAACGACGTGCTCACCCACTCGGCTGCGGTGGCCGCCGGCGGCGGCGCGGGCATGACCCTGATCGCGCTCGTGACCGAGTGGCCGGAGAGCACCGGCGCGAGGGTCTTCTCGGTGGTGCTGGCCGGGTACGTGCTCGTGTGCGCCGCGTGCGTCTGGGCGACCGACCATGTGGACGAGGCCCGCCACCGAATCCGCATCCGCGACCTCCTGGACGTCGCGATGTGGACCGCGGCCGGGGCCGCGTTCCTGGCCCTGGCCGGGGCCTTGACCGATCCGGGCGTCCGGGAGGCGGTCGGCGGCGCGGCCGACGCGGTCGGGGCGGTTCTCGAAGGGCTGCTGACCCTGGTCGCCGTCGCCGTGACGGTCGTGGTGACACTCGGGTTCGTGATCCTCATCGACGGGGAGGACCGGAACGCTCCTCGGCGCCCCAAGGGGATGAGCAGACAGGTGTGGAACCGGCAGCAGCGGGAGTGGCGGGAGTACAAGCGCAGGTACGGCACCGACCGCAGCGGCGGCGCGGGCTACAGCGGCGGCTCCGGCGGCGGCTCCGGCGGCGACGGCGGCGGCTTCGGAGACGGGGGCGACGGCGGTGATTGACCGCCGCCCTGTCGGCCGGCGGTATGCCGCCCGCCGCCGTCCCCCGATCCGGCGGGTCCCGCCGAGGCCGGCGCGGACGGCCGCCGGAGCCGCGCCCGGCCGCCGAGGGTGCGCCCTCCCGCCCGCTGCCCCTACCGGGGGCCGGACCACCGCACGGAACCCGTCGCGCTCGGCCCGGGCCTTCTCCGGATCCTGCTCCCCGCGTATGGGGGGTGAGTCGGCCGTCCGCGGGCCCGGCGCGATCCGCCGGCACCTCGGACCGGACGCCCGGGGTCCGCCACGTTGAGGCCCTCCCCGAAAGCCGTCCGGGGGAGCGACCGGAAGCGGCGCCTGCCCTCGCATGATCGGATTCGGGCAGGCGGGAGGCGCCGAAGGCGGGCGCCGGCCGTGCCGCTCGGCGGCTCGTCGCAGCCTCAGGAGCGGCGGGCCCCGCCCGTGGTGGCCGCGGTGGCCCTTGCCTTCGCCGGCGCGGCCGCCGCGGCATCGCGCGGGGCGCCGACGATCGCCGTGCTCCGGCGGCCTGGGAGCGGTCCGGGCGCTGGGCCGGCGCGGTTCGCGCGCCGGCCCAGCGGTGTCCCGCTACGGCCGCGGCGCCTCCGCCGGCCGGATGCCGATCGCGGCCCCGGTGACGCCCACCCGCGGGTCGCCGGCGACCAGGTCGACCTCCAGTAGCGACGGGCGGCCCATGTCGTGGCCCTGGTGGAGGACGAGCCTCGCCTCCGCCGGGACGAGGGCCAGGTCGCGGGCGTAGGCGCCGAACGCCGCGGCCGCGGCGCCCGTCGCGGCGTCCTCCACCACGCCGCCGATCGGGAACGGGTCGCGGACGTGGAAGACGGTCGCGGCTTCGCGCCACACCAGCTGGACGGTGGTCAGGTCGAGCCGCCGCATCAGCCGCGCCAGCCGGTCGAAGTCGTAGTCGAGGTCGGCCAGGCGCTCGCGGGTCGCGGCCGCCAGCACCAGGTGGCGCACGCCCGCGAAGGCGATCCGCGGAGGCAGGGCGGCATCGAGGTCGCCGGCCCGCCAGTCGAGCGCCGCCAGGGCTTCGGCCACATCGGCCGGGTCCGCTTCGTGCACCCGGGGCGTCACGCTGGTGAGGGTGGCCTTCAGTACGCCGTTCTCCTCGCGGACGGCCACGGGCACGTGGCCGGCGGCGGTATGGAAGCCGAAGCCGCCTTCGCCGAGGCGCTCGCCGAGCGCCACCGCGGTGGCCACGGTGGCGTGGCCGCAGAAGCCCACTTCGGCCTTGGGGCTGAAGAAGCGCAGGGTGAACGACCGGTCGTCGTCGGGGTCGGGGCCGGGGGTGACGAAGGCGGACTCCGAGTAGCCCAGTTCGGAGGCGATCCCCAGCATCTCGGCGTCGCCGAGGCCGGAGGCGTCCAGGACGACCCCGGCGCCGTTGCCTCCGCCGGGGTCGGTGGTGAAGGCGGCGTAGTGCAGCACCTCGGCGGTCAGGGGGCGGGCCGGTCCGGTCGCGGTGGGAGTCGTCGGGTTCGTCATGGTCGATCGTCCTTTCTTGCGGGGGTCCTTGACGGCCCGCCGGGCGGCGGGCCGGGGTCAGCGGCCTTGCGCCGCAGGGGCGCCGGCGGTCCGGCGGCGGGCGGCGAAGGCGAGCAGGGTGCCGGTCGCGAAGGCCGCCGCGGCGAGGCCGGCCGACAGCCGCAGGCCCGCCGTGAAGTCCGCCGCCGCTGCGGCGAACGTGCCGGACAGGGCCACTCCGACGGCGCTGCCGACCTGCCGGGAGACGTTGAAGACCGCGGAGGCGGTGCCCGCGAGGGCGGCGGGCGCGGCGTCGATGACGGCGGCCGTGGCGGCGAGCGCCGTCAGCGTCTGGCCGAGGCCGGTGGCGGTCAAGGCGAACAGCAGCACGGGATAGGGGGTGTGGGGCCCGGCCGGCAGCCAGCCGAGGAAGCCGAGCGTGCCCAGTGCGAGGCCGGCGGCCATGGGCGGGTACGGGCCGGTGCGGGCGGCGATCCGGCTGAGCAGCGGGGCGGCGACCAGCCCCGTGCACACCGACGGCAGCAGGGCGAGGCCGGTGGCCAGGGGGCTGAAGCCGCGCTCCTGCTGGAAGTACAGGGTGGCCAGGAACAGCATGCCGTAGTAGCCGAGGCTGATGAGCAGGCCGATGGCCGCGGTGGAGGCGAAGGAGGGGGTGCGGAACAGGGACGGCGGGAGCAGCGGGGCGCGTCGTCCGCCTGCGCGGGCGCGCGCCTCGAGGGCGCGTTCCACGGCGGCGAAGGCGGCCAGGGCGGCGACGCCCAGGCCCAGCGCGGAGAGCACCGCGGGCGAGGTCCAGCCGCGCGCGCCCGCCTCGTTGAGCCCGCCGGTCAGCGCGATGAGGCCGGCCACGCAGAGGAGCTGACCGAGCGGGTCCGCCTTCCACCGCGTGTCCCGGGGCCGGGCGGCGGGCGGGAGGTGGCGCAGGGTGAGGGCGGCGGCGAGGACGGCGACGGGGAGGTTCAGCCAGAACACCGCGCGCCAGCCGCCGGCGGAGACCAGCAGCCCGCCGGCCACCGGTCCGGCGCCGAAGGCCACCGAGGCGACCAGGCCCCAGACGGCGACGGCGCGGGCGCGCAGCGCGGGGTCGGGATGGGTGGCCTGGAGCAGGCCGAGGGAGGCGGGCACCAGCAGCGCCGCCCCCGCGCCCTGCGCCAGCCTGCCGGCGATCAGCGATGCCGGTGACCCGGCGAGAGCGCAGGCCAGCGAGGCGGCGGCGAAGACGCCGAGTCCGGCCAGGAACACGGGGCGGTGGCCGGCGCGGTCGGCGAGCGCGCCGCCGACCAGCAGCAGGGCGGCGAAGAGGGTGCTGTAGCCGTCGACGATCCACTGCAGGGCGGTGGCACCGGCGCCGAGTGAGGCGCGGACGCCGGGGAGGGCCACGTTGACGGCGGTGACGTCGAGCATGACGAGGAAGTAGCCCAGGCTGAGCGCGATCAGCGGAGCCGCGGCGAGCGCGGGCCGAGGGGCGCCGGCGGCCCGTCCGGCCGCCGACCGCCTGGCCGGCCCGCTGCGAGCGGCGGGGTGCGTTGCTCTCATGCGATGATCATCGAAGCCGGATACTTCGTCGCACATCAAAGTGTCGGCGTCGTAGGCTGCGGCCATGGTGGACGAACCGCTCAAGCAGCAGACCGACATCGCCCGCGCCGCGGCGCTGATCGCCGACCCCTCGCGCGCCCGGATGCTCAAGTGCCTGGCCGACGGCCGCGCGCTGCCCGCGAGCGCACTCGCCGGCGAGGCGGGCGTCAGCGCCGCCACCGCCAGCGTGCACCTGGCCAAGCTGGTCGAGGGCGAGTTCGTCACGGTCAGCCGGCAGGGCCGGCACCGCTACTACCGCCTGGCCGGTCCGGACGTCTCGGCCGCCTTGGAGGCCCTCGCCCTGATCGCGCCGCCGCTGCCCATCACCTCGCTGAAGCAGAGCAACCGCACCAACGCCCTGCACCGCGCCCGCACCTGCTACGACCACCTGGCCGGGCGACTCGGCACCGCCTTGATGGGCGCGCTGCTCGACCGCGGAGTGCTGACCGGCTACGACGGCGTCCACCGCCCGGATGAGGCCGTGCGCGACCGCCCCGCCTCCTACGGACGCGACATCCGCTACGAACTCACCGAAACCGGTCGGACAAGGCTCCGCGAACTCGGCATCGACGCCGACCGGCTGCCGCCCCGCCGCCCCGCCGTGCTCTACTGCGTCGACTGGAGCGAGCACCGGCACCACCTGGCCGGCGGACTCGGCGCGGCGCTGACGGCCCGACTCTTCGCACTGGACTGGGTGCGCTGGGGCACGGCGCCGCGCGTCGTCCACGTCACCGACAAGGGGGCGGCGGGCCTGGAGCGCTCGCTCGGTCTGACTCTCCAGTGGTAGCGGCCCCGTCCGTTTGGGAAGTGATTCTCCCGATCCGCCTCTGACCGCACTCCGGTACTGCGATCATGCCGGAGGAGCCGTTCACTTCGACCGAGGACAATCGAGGACAGGGTGAGCCGTCAAAAACATCAAGTTTTGATAACGCCCTGCATCGCTGCAGTTCGTGAAGGGTGCTCCCCGCATGTGCGGGGGTGAGCCGATGATCGGGGCGTGGTCGGCCGGGCCGTGGGGGTGCTCCCCGCATGTGCGGGGGTGAGCCCCTCGACACCGACACCCGCGCCAACCTCGGCGAGTGCTCCCCGCATGTGCGGGGGTGAGCCCGCGCGGATTCCAAGGCCCCGTACCTGCGCATCGTGCTCCCCGCATGCGCGGGGGTGAGCCCCCCATCGGGGGCTCCTCCGGACCGCCGGGCAGGTGCTCCCCGCATGCGCGGGGGTGAGCCCCCCATCGGGGGCTCCTCCGGACCGCCGGGCAGGTGCTCCCCGCATGCGCGGGGGTGAGCCCACCCGCCTGAGCCGCTGCCCGGAGTGCCAGCAGGTGCTCCCCGCATGCGCGGGGGTGAGTCCTCCATGCACGCTCGCGCCCCGCGCTCACCGCGGTGCTCCCCGCGTGCGCGGGGTCCGGGCGATCCCGAGTTGGTCGCTCGTGGGCGCTGAGTTTTCGGTCTGGTTGAGGAAGGTCGCCAGGATGGTGTGCTCGCCGTATAGGCTCTTGAACTCTTTATTCTTGTCCTCGGGGGAGCCTTTGGGGCATTTCGAGGAGTCGGAGTGGATGGCCACGGCGTTGCTTTTGTTGAAGTCCTTTTCGTTTCAGTGCCCTTAGTGTCGACCTCCGGTTTCGTCTTCTTCTCGACGGCGTTGTGGTTCAAGGGTGCCTCGACCCTGAAGGCGTCAGAGAGGAACGGCATGCGGATCTCTGAATAGGGGCCCTTTTGAGAGTGGTGTCCTTCGGGGGCGCATGGGCCTCACTGCTCTGCTTTGGAAATAGGTCGCCCCTGTCGACCTGGATGTCTCCGAATTTGCCATTGCTCACCGTGTCCTCCCGGGGGTGGGGGGAGGGGTCGTGAGAGGTTTCGTCCGGTCCGCGGTGGCGGGGCCCGCGTCGCAGGCGTCCGGAGCGCCCCTGCGGCGTCACGAGTTCGGTCTCAGCGAGCGGAGAAATCCTGGTTCACGGGACCGATCCCCGCCTCCCATCGGAATCGGTCGGAAGGGCCGCGTACATTGAGGAGGGCAGGTCCGTCTTCCGTTCTCGAGAGCACGGGTGTCAGCACGAAGCCGACCTGTGGTCGCAGGTCCGGCCGCAGGATTCAGGAGAGGTGGGTATGCGGCAGGGGACGGTCCTCAACGGCAGGTACCGGCTGGAGGCCGGGCTCGGGCGGGGAGGAATGGGCCAGGTCTGGCGCGCTCTGGATCTGCCCCTGGACCGGTTCGTGGCGGTCAAACTCGTTCTCGAGGAATCCTCTGCCGAGATCGGGGCCCGGCTCCGCCGGGAAGGGCGGGCCGCCGCCCGCCTGGACCACCCCTCGATCGCCAAGGTGTTCGATACCGGCGAGGACGACGGCCATGCGTACCTGGTGCTCGAACTCCTCGAAGGGGAAGACCTCGAACGGGTGCTCACCCGGCGGATCCAGGGCCTGGACGTCGACTCCGTGCTCGACATCGGAGTCCAGGCCGCCGAAGGGCTGGCCGCCGCGCACGACGCGGGAGTCGTCCACCGCGACGTCAAACCCTCCAACATCTTCAGAACGACCGGAGGGCGGGTGAAGATCTGCGATTTCGGTATAGCGTGGATGGACGGCGCCACCCGCGGCCTCACCCGGGGGCCGGTCGGAAGCCTGCCTTATATGGCACCCGAGCAGTTCGATTCACAACCGGTCGAAGCGCGAACGGACCTGTACGGTCTGGGCTGCACCCTGTACGCGCTTCTGACTTTGAAGCCGCCCTTCACCGGCGGAATGCCCGCCGTCATCAACGGCCATTTGAACAAGTCGCCCGTTCCCCCATCGTCGAACAGGGGCGATATCCCCGAAGGGCTTGAGCGCGCGGTTCTCGACCTTCTCGCCAAGAACCCCGACGACCGCCCGGACGGCAGGGAGCTCGCCGAGCGGCTCCGCCGTACCCGGATCGGAAGGGGGAGGCCCCGAGCGGGAAAGAAGAGGCGCTCATCGAGGGCGGTCGGCATCGACCTGGGGACGACGAACTCGGTCGTCTCGGTGCTGGAGGGCGGAGAGCCCACGGTCATCGCCAATGCCGAAGGCGCGCGGACCACGCCGTCCGTCGTCGCCTTCGCCAAGAACGGCGAGGTGCTGGTGGGCGAGGTCGCCAAGCGGCAGGCGGTGACCAACGCCGGCCGGACCGTCAGGTCGGTGAAGCGGGAGATGGGGGCGGACCGGAGGAAGGAGGTCGACGGCGTGGGGTTCTCGCCGCAGCAGATCAGCGCGTTCGTGCTGCAGAAGCTCAAGCGCGACGCCGAGGCCTACCTCGGC
>NZ_ANBB01000066.1 GCF_000341105.1 Nocardiopsis potens DSM 45234 | reverse complement strand
GGAAAGCTTGTCACTCTCCTCGTCGCTCCGGAGGTCCGCCGCGTCAACCCACATAACGCGCCTAAGGATCACCGAGCCAGTCGTTGGCCTTGGCCACGCAGATCAGGCTTTTCACTGCCCGAACTTCCGAATCCAGAGCCTCTGAGCCCACTGCTCTGCGGCTTTCCGAGGGCTACCTTCCTTCGCCTCCCAGCCAACGACTAACGGCGCCATGCCCACGCAAGCACGATGCCACTCGATCAGGCGCCGCTCAAGTAGTACTGCCCCTTCATGATCTGCCGTCGCAATCCATTGCACTGTCGCGCTGTAGACAGTCAACATGTGAACAACGCTCACCTCCCAATAATCGTCGGGCGCGTAGCCGGCGATCCAGCCCTTCTCATCGCCCACCCTGGCAGCGAGCGACTTGGCCGACCCGATATAGAGCACTCTGCGATCGGTCGACCAGACATAAACACCAGGAGCCATTGGGAGAGGTTCTGTCCTGAAGGTGCACTCCGATCCGAAGTGCTCTGCCGCCGCAGGCAACAGTTCATCGACGGTCAGGATCTGAACGCTGAGTGGCACTGGCATGCTCCACACACTACGAGCGCTTGCTGCCAGTGCTGCTCAGATCTCATCGACTCGCTCGAGGGGCACCTTGGCCAACCTGTTGAAGTGGCTTCAGTGGCAGTCGAGGTACGCGAGCCCGTCTTCGGCAGCGGCAAGGGTGGTCGACCTTGCCTGGGAGTCATCGAGGGCCGGAGAAGCGAGCATCTGATCTGAACTCAGATGGTTGCGGTCCTGCTCTCACCTGGCCGGGGAAGGACAGAGTCCCAGACACCGTCTGGCATTCCCCGGCAGTGCAGGGACTGCGGAGCCGCGGTGAGCTGAGGAAAGCGGCACTGGGTGATATCAGTCAATATTGCGCATAACTGGGAGAAATGGGGTGTATCGGACTACGGATCAGAAGGTTGGGGGTTCGAGTCCTCCCGAGTGCGCCGCCTTGAGACAGCGATGATCGAGCCCTGACCTGGAGTGACAGGTCAGGGCTCGGTTGTTTCCCATGGCCGCGCGGGCGCTCTTCGGCCGTTCCGGCTCCTCCCGGGGCCGCGGAATCGCGTACGGGGCCCGTCGGCCGGTCCTGGTCAGCGGGCTGGTTCCGCGACGGGGGCGCCGAGGGTTCGCAGGCCTCGGGAGAGGTGTGCGGCGATCCGGTTCGACGGCAGGGCCTCGGCCGGTCCGCCGACGGCGCCGGCGGAGCTCACCGCGCCCGCCAGCGCGCGATGCCGAACAGGAGGCCGCCGATACCGGCTCCCGCCACCGAGCCGGTGACCGCGACCACCAGCAGTGGATGGGCGATGAGGGACAGCGCGGCGCCGAAATCGGCGAATGTGTCGCCGAACCACCAGTCGGTGTGATCCCGGTTGCGGAACAGCGGGCCTTCGGGGCGTTTCCGGCCGCTCGGAGCGGTTCTGGAGGCGTCTTCCATGGAATTCCCGGGAACGGGCGGCGAATTCCCCTCGGAGTGGAGTGGGAGCGGAGTCCGGGCCCGTTTGTTCCGAACGTGATGGGATCCGGTCGCCGTCCGGCGGTTCGGGCGGTGGTTCCGGGCCGTGCAGGGGGTTCTCCACAGGTCAGGCCGTTTTGTCGGCGGCTGCGGCATGCGCGGATCCGGCTTCGGGGCCGGAGTCCGGGGCGGCGGCCGCGGTATGCGTGGGATTCTCCGGAAAAGGCGGCTTTGGTTCGGCCGAATCCCCGGGATTGCCGACTCGAGAATGTGGGCAAATCATCTCGAATCATCGCTGATTCGTGCTCGGCGCAGAATGGTCGGCCGGTTCATCGGCGTGGGAACGCCCGGTGGGAACGGTGGTCTCCGCAGAGCCGATGCCGATGAGGAGGAGAGGTCCGTATGAGCGGAACGGTCGTCGACGTCACCGATGACACCTTTGCCGAGGAGGTCGTCGAAGCCCCGGGGCCGGTCCTGGCGGTCTTCCGCGCCGAGTGGAGCGGTGTGTGCCGGGCGCTGGATCCGGTTCTGGACGACGTCGCCAAGGAGTACCAGGATCGCCTGGTGGTGGCGCGGCTCGACATCGACCGGAGCCCCCGGACCCCTCCCAAGTACGACGTGACCGCGATCCCCACCCTGTACGTGTTCAAGCAGGGGAACATCGTCGCCACCCGGATAGGCCCCGCCGGCAAGGGCAACGTGGTCGAGCTGGTCGAACCCCACCTGTGACCCGCCTCCGCCCTCCGGGGTGCGGGCAGCGGTGAGGCGGCGGGGGTGCGGCCCCGCCCGGCGGAGCGGGTGGGCCGCGCCTCCGCTCCGCGTCTCCGGGGTCCGGTGCGGCGGCCGGAGGGCTCAGGGCGGCGGTGCGCCGGCGGGGGCGTCGGGCTCCCAGCGGAGCAGGTCGCCCGGTTGGCAGTCCAGTGCCCGGCAGAGGGCGGCCAGGGTGGTGAAGCGCACCGCCTTGGCGCGGCCGTTCTTGAGCACCGCCAGGTTGGCGGGGGTGATCCCGACGCGGTCGGCGAGTTCGCCGACCGACATCTTCCGCTTGGCCAGCATCACGTCGATGTCGACGGTGATCGGCATCGGATCGCCTCCTCCGGCTCGGTCTGCATCCGCGCGGCCCCGGCGCCGCGTGCGGCGGCCCGGGCGGGCGGCGTCCGCCGGATCACGGTGTGAATCTATCGAGAATCGATAAGTCTGGCAAAGGGGGGAAGGGAGGTCGCGCAGGTGGGAGGGGTGGCGCCGGGCGGGGCGGTCGGCGCCGGCCGCCCCGCCCGGGCGGGTCAGGAGGTGTAGGCGACCAGGCCCATCATCCCGACCTCACCGTGGTAGATGTTGTGGCAGTGCACGAGCCACCGGCCCGGGTTGTCGGCGTCGAAGTCCACCTCCACGGTCTCGCCGGGCAGCACGATCAGCGTGTCCTTGCGCGGCCCCTTGGACCCGACCTGGAACGTGTGGCCGTGCAGGTGCATCGGGTGCCACATCTCGGTGGAGTTGGTGAAGACCACCCGGACCCGCTGGCCCTGCTCCACCTTGAACGCGCCCTCGGTCGGCTTGCCGTGGTCGAACCGGCGGCCGTTGATCGCCCAGTCGTAGGCGGCCATGCTCCCGGTCAGCTCCACCTCGTGCCGCACCTCCGGCTTCCGCTTCTCCAGGCGCACCGAGGGGTCCGCGGTCAGCTCGGTGGAGTGCACGACCTCGCCGTCGAGCTCGTCCGGGCGGACCTTCTCGCCCGGGGCCCTCCCCGAGCCGGTGCGCACCACCGCCAGCGCCGTCTCGTCCTTGCCCTCGGCCAGCGCGACCAGCGGGAAGACGCCGTCGTCCAGGGTCACCAGCACGTCGTAGCGTTCGCCCATGCCGAGCAGCACCGCGTCGACCTCCCGGTGCTCGACCGGGTGGCCGTCGGTGTGCGTGACCGTCATCCGGTGCCCGCCCAGCGCGACGCGGTAGGCGGTGTCGCCCCCGGCGTTGACCAGGCGGATCCGCACCCGCGCGCCGGGCTCGGCCTTGAACGTCCGCGGGTCGTTCCCCGGGCGCCCGTTGATCAGGTGCATCGGGTAGAAGACGTCGCCGGCGTCGCCGCCCAGCAGGTCGCTGGTGGCCCCCATGAGCATGGACCCCATCCGCATCGGGCCGCCGCCGTCCCCCATGCCGTGCGCGCCGTGGTCCATCCCGCCGCGCACCTCCTCGAGCACGTCGTCGGGGGTGCCGTCGACCCCGTCCAGCCAGTCGTCGAGCATCACCGTCCACTCCTCGTCGTAGGAGAGCGGCTCGCGCGGGTCGTCCACGATGATCGGCGCGTACAGGCCCCGGTCGATCTGGGTGCCGGTGTGCGGGTGGAACCAGTGCGTGCCCGGCGTGTCCACGATGAACCGGTAGGTGAAGTCCTTGCCGGCCTTCACCGGGTCCTGGGTGACGTGCGGGACCCCGTCCATGTCGTTGCGCATGGCCAGGCCGTGCCAGTGCACGGAACTCTCCTCCGGGAGCCGGTTCTCCAGGGTGGCCTCGATGGTGTCGCCGGCGGTGAGGCGCAGCTCCTTTCCGGGGAGCTCGTCCCCGTATCCCCAGGTCCGCACCGTGCGGCCGCCGAGGTCGAACTCGGTCTCGGCGGCGCGCAGGGTGAACTTCCGGACCTTGCCGGTGCCGGCGCGCTCCTTCTCGACCGCGTCGACGATGGCGTCCGTGGGCTTGACCAGGGCGCCGGAGGAGGCGCCGCTCTTCCCGCAGGCGGCGAGCAGGCCGAGACCGGAGAGGGCGATCCCTCCGCCGATGAACGAGCGGCGGTTGATTTCGGGCATGGCTGAACTGTCCTTCGCTTGGAAAGGGGGTTGCGGATCGGATTCGGCGGTGTTCGAGCGCCGGGTATTAGATCCGCAGGATCGACAGTTCCGCCAGGTCGGGCGGTGAAGGCGCGGCGGTGCGCGCGGTGCGGGAGGCGGTGGGCGGGGCGGGCGCCGCGTACGGCAGGACCAGCCGGGGCCGGGGCGGCAGCGCGACGTCGACCGCGACCTTGGCGCTCTGGCACTTCCCCGCCGCCTGCCCGCAATCGGCCTGGTCGGAGGGGGAGTGGCCGGAGTCGGACCGGTCGGAGCCGGGGTGGGTCTCGCCGTGTCCGGAGCCGGGGGCCTCGGCCGCCGCGGCGGTTCCGGCGGGCGCCGCCGACGCGGCCCAGTGCACCATGCCGTGGTGGGCGGTGAGTGCGAAGATCGCGAGCAGCACGGCCGCGAGCACGGCCGCGGACCGCCCGGCGGCGCGCCGGGGCGCCCGCGGGCCCGTCCCGGTCGCCGGCATCGCTCCCCGCCTTCCTCTGCGCCGCGGGGCTCCGCCCGCCCTACTACAGGTGTCGTTCCCAGCCTGCCTCATCCGCGGGGATCCCGCCCCCGGTTCCGCCGTGGAACAGGTCACAGGAGCAGCAGGAATGAGATGTGGTGCAGCTGGATGCAGGTGGAGGCCACACCGCCGGAGGCCACCCCGGTGCCGCCGAGCAGCGCGGGGCCCGCGACCGGGTTCGCCGAGGGGGCGTCCCCGAGCAGGGCCTCCACCCGCCGCACGACCTGGAAGTCGGCCAGCGCCGGGTGCCAGGTCGGGTTGGGCCCCGGCGCGGCCAGGGCGACCCGGGCGATGGTCCGGGCGACCAGCACGCGGTCCCCGGTCTTCGCCGCCGCCTCCTCGTCGGCCCAGCGCTCCAGCGCGAACCGGAGCGACCGCCGGGCCGGGGCCAGGGGCGGGAAGACGGCCGCGGCCAGTGCGCCGACGGCGGCGTAGAGGTGGTGCCGGTGCCGCAGGTGGGCCTGCTCGTGCCGGAAGACGACCCGCAGCTGCTCCCGGGTGAGGGTGCGCAGCAGCCCCCGGGAGACGAGGACGCCGCCGCGGCGCCCCGGGACGGCCATGGCCACGGGGTGCTCGTGGTCGGTGACGCCGGTGCCGTGCCGCCGGACCTCGCGGGCACCGCGCCACCAGCGCCCGGCGAGGCGCCCGGTGGACGCCAGCGCCACGGCGAGCAGCACCAGGGCGGCCGCCCCGATGTGCGCCGGCACGGGGCCGTGGTCCAGCAGCAGCCGGCCCTTCTCCGTGCCCGCGACCGCCTCGGCGGGGAGGAGGCCCGCGATGAAGGCGGAGGCCACCAGGGCGCCGGTGCTCAGCACGGTCAGCGCGGCCGCGGCGGACACGACCGCCAGCAGCCGGGCCGACCAGGCGGGATGGAGCGGGAGCGGGCGGCGGCCCAGGGCCAGCGCCAGCACCGTCAGCACGGCGGCCGGGAGGAAGGAGAACCAGGTCATGGCTCTTCCGCCCGCTCTCCGTGGTCGTTGAGGACCGAGCGCAGGGCGGCGGCCTCCTCCGCGCTGAGGCCGTGCACGAACTGGTTCAGCACGTCCGAGGGGTCGCTGGCCAGGCGCAGGTGGCCGAACATGCGCTCCGCGGCGAGGCCGGACTCGTCGACGACGAGGCGGTAGACGAAGGCGCGGCCGCGCTGGGACCGCTCGACCATTCCCTTGTCGAGCAGGCGGAACAGGACGGTGTTGACCGTGGTGTAGGCGGGGTCGCCGTCCAGCCTCTCGCGCAGCTCGCCGGTGGACAGGAACCCGTCGGTCCCCGCCAGCACCGCCAGTACCTCGGCCTCCAGCTGTCCGAGCCGTCTCCGTGACATCGAATCCTCAAGAATCCCCAGGTCGCCCTCTGCGCTGCACCGCGCCACCGCCATTGTCGCCCATCCCCGGCCGCCCTGTTCCCGGTGGAACGCCCGCTCCGCCCGCTCTGCTTCCCGCTCATCCCCTGCTCCGCTCACCGTTTGCCCCGCTCACCGTTTGCCCCGCTCACCGTTTGAAGGCGATGTGCAGGTGGTCCTGGTGGACCGTGTCGGTGAAGGACGCCCCGGCCGGGGTGCTCAGCGCCCAGGGGCCGCCCACCTCGGTGGCGCCGTTCTCCAGCGCGAGCTCCATCAGCGCGCGCACCGGTCCGCCGGGCCCCTCCTCCTCGCGGAGGCGCAGGTCGGAGACTGAGGTGCCGCCGACGGCCCAGATGTCGACGGCGCGCCCCCGGGTGTGGTTGCTCACCGAATCGCTGCCGAAGACGTTCACCGGGTGGCCGCTGGTCAGGACCGCGACCGAGATGGGGTGCTCCGCGGAGAGGTCGAGCATCATCCGGAGCAGCCGCTCGTCGGTCCGCCCGGCCATGACGTCCCAGCGGGAGCTGTCCGGGAGGGTGATCCGCTCGGAGGCGAGGACCTCTCCGGCGGCGCCCCCGGGGGAGGCGGCCGGCGGAGGGGAGCCGTCCGCCCCGTCCCCGGGGGGCGCGCCGCCGGTCGAGGCGATCCCGGTGACGTCCCACGCGCCGTCGCCGCTCCGGCTCAGCCGCACGTCGACGGTGCGGACGGCGGAGGTGAGCTCCTCCCCGCGCAGCAGGGACGTCTCCACCACGGTCATCACCGACGCCCGGTCCCCGGTCAGCCCGCCCAGCGAGGGGTAGACCACCTGGGCCGAGCCGGCCGCGTCCTCGACGAGCAGGTCGAAGCCGTCCGGGACGGCGGCGCCGTCCCGGCCCGCCGCGCGCAGGCGCTCCCGGGCGGACTCGGGATCGCCCCCGCCCCGCTCGTAGTTGAGCACCGCCTCCAGGAAGCCGACGGCGGCGCGCTTCGCCTCGGCGGCGGGCTCGCCCTCGGCGACCCGGTACGCCGTGGTCTCCGGCGGCTCCGGGGCCTGCGCGCCGGACGGCTCCTCGGCGGCCCCGGCGCCGCACCCGGCCGCCAGCGGGACCGCGGCGAGCGCGGCCAGGGCGCGGCGCAGCGCCCGACCGCCCCCGCCGCGCGGCGGCCGTTCCCCCGGTCCGTTCCCCCGCATCGGTCACCGGCTCCGTTCGAGCAGGTGGCGGCGGGTCATGAGGGCGTGCTCGGGGACGAAGGTCTCGGTGGCGTGCCGGACCATGGCCACGCCTTCCCGCCACCCGTCGCCGAAGCGCGGTTCCGCCTCGCCGAGCGCCTGCCCGAGCAGCCCGGCGATCTCGTCCAGGCCGGACGCGGCGGTGAGCGTGGAGCTGCCGGAGAAGCGCGGGTTGATCTCGAAGACGCGGGGGACCCCGGACCGGTCGACGCAGAGCTGGACGTTGATCGGGCCGTCCGCGTCGAGCGCCTCGGCCGCCTGCGTGCACACCTCGATGACGGCGGTGTCGCGGCGGCTGACGGCGTACCGCGAGGAGCCGTCCTTCAGCACGACCTCCTTGGGCACGACGGCCTGGACCCGGCCGTCCCGCCAGACCACGACGGAGGCGGAGTACTCCGGGCCCTCGACGAGCTCCTGGAGGAGCACCCGGCCGAGGTCGCCGGCCCAGTGGGCGAGGATCTCGTCGAGCTCCGCCTTGTCGCGGGCGACGGAGACGCCGCGGCCGCCGCGCCCGGTGCGCGGCTTGACGATCAGCGGGTAGCCGAGGCCGTCGGCGCCGTACACGCCCAGGCGGGTGCGGGGCACGGGCACCCCGACCGCGTCCAGCGTCTCCATCAGCAGCAGCTTGTCCAGGCAGACCGCGACCAGCTGGGGCCTGGGCAGCAGCACCTCGATCCCGGACGCGGCCAGCCCCCACACGGCGAGGAGCTCTTCGTCGACCAGCGGCACCACCGCCCTGACCCCCTCCCGGGCGCAGATGCGCCGGAGCTCGGGGACGAAGGCGGGGTCGCCGCCGGGCGGGACCACGTGCGCGGAGTCGGCCAGGTAGAGGCCGGGGGCGTCCGGGTCGGAGTCGGCGGCGACGACCCGGTAGCCGCGGTCGCGCAGCCGGGTGATCTTGCCGGCGGTGCCTTCCGCGCCGGCGGCCGTCACCAGGATGCTCGTGGGTTCTTCCGGCATGGGACCGTCCTCCTCGTCGATGCGCGGCGAAGCGGCGCACCCTCCCTTTCTACTACATTGGTAATAGAGTCTTGTCGCAGGTGGCGGGTGCGATCGCCGCCGGCCGCCGAAAACGGCGGCGGACTTATTATTACACTTGTAGTAGCTTGGCGGCATGCCTTCCGCATCGCCTACGGAGACACCTGCGGTGTCGCTGCGCGTCATGGAACTCGACGACGTCCCCACCGCCGTCCGGCTGCACCGGGCCAACCTCCCCAGCGGGTTCTTCGTGGAGCTGGGGGACCGCTTCCTCGCCCGCTACTACCGCACCTTCCTCACCAGCCCCGCCGCGGTGGCGCTGGTCGCGGAGGTGGACGGCCGGCCGGCGGGCTTCCTGGTGGGCTCCACCGACGAGGCGGTGCACCGCCGCCACGTCATGCACTTCAGCCGCTGGGACCTGGCCCGGGCCGGCGTCACCTCGCTGCTCGTCCGCCCCGGGCTGACCGTCCGGTTCATGCGCACCCGCGCCCGGCGCTACCTCAGGGGGATGCGCCGCACCGGCGCCGCGGCCGCCCGGGCGGAGCAGGGCCGGAGCGGGGCCCTGAGCCACATCGCCGTCGACGCCGCGGTGCGGCGCGGCGGCGTGGGGGCGGCGCTGGTGACCGGGTTCACCGGCATCGCCCGGGTGCACGGGGTGGAGTGGCTGCACCTCTACACCGGCCGCGGCAACGAGGCCGCCCAGCGCTTCTACCGCCGCCTGGGCTGGGAGCCCCAGCCGGTGCAGTACGACATCGACGGCGAGCCCTGGGTGCCGTTCCTGCTCCGGTTGTGAGGCCGGGCGGTCTCGCGGCGGGGCCGGGCGAGAAACCGGAGGCCGGAGCCGCCGGCGCCGCGATCGGTGCCGCCGGCGGCGGGCGGCCGGGGCGCGGAGCCGTCGGATTCGCCTGCTTTCGGGGGATTGACGCGCCGTCATCGTGAAATTACCGTCACGTAAATTACCGGCCGGAAACACCGGTCGGTAACCCCCGCTACGGAGGTAGACGCATGCCTCGAACATCCTCCAGACCCATCGGTGTCCTGCTCGGCGCACTGGCGCTGACCGGGCTCGCCGCGAGCCCGGCGGCCGCGGCCGAGGGCGCGATGGACGGCTCGATCACGGCCGAAGGCCAGGACTGCAGCTGGACCGGCGCCGTCACCAGCGACCAGGCCCCCAACCCCCTCACCGTGGACCGCGAGTCCCTCAACGCCGCCCTGTCCTGCTCCGGCGGCACCACGGCGGTCCTCAACAACGACCCGACCGTGACCTTCGACGACGGCGCGGGCACGATCACCACGGGGATGCTGGACATCTCCGTGACGATGGTCGGCGTCACCTGCCGCTACCAGGCGACCGACATGTCGGCGCAGCGCGACGGCGACACCCGCACCTACAACGCGTCCGTGAGCATCCCGCTGCACGAGGGCGGCTTCCTCTGCCCCGACCCGGCGAACGTGGACGCCACCTTCAGCTTCCGCTGACCCTTCCCATCTCCCCTCCGATGACGGTGATCCCCGCCCGAGTGCGGGTCTGACGTCACCGCGGGTGGTGGAATCGCGGCGCTCGGGGTTCGCCCCGGCGGTTCCATCACCTCCCCGGCCGACGGATCTCCGGCCGCCCCCTCTTCCGACCGGCGCCTCCCCGGCCGCCCGGTCCCGCTGCGCGGCGGCGCGGGCCGGACCGCCGCATACACTGCCCCGGTGATCGGTCTTCGGCGCCTCCTGGAGCCGTGGCACGGACTCGACGTCACCCTCCGGGACCTCCCCCTCGCCCTGGTGCTCCTCGGAGCCTCGTTCGTTCCCGCCTTCCACGGCCACGGGACGCAGCTCGGCGGCGTCCCGGACCGCCCCTTCGACGCCCTGGCGGTGCTGGTGGCCGCCCTGCAGTGCCTCCCGCTGGCGCTGCGCCGGAGGCGGCCGGCGGCCTCCCTCGCCGTTGTGGCGGCCGGCTTCGCCGCCGACCAGCTGCTCGGCTACCACATGGTCGCGGGCACCGGGCTGGCCATCGCACTGCTGAGCGCCGGCGCCCACCTGGAGCGGCACCGGCGCGCCGCGATGCTCCTGCTCTCCGCCGCGTACCCGCCGCTGGTGGCGGCGCTGCTCCGGCTGGGGTCGGGCGAGACGGCGGGCGGGTACCTCACGTTCTACCTGGCGTGCGCCTTCGCCTGGGGGATCGGCTCGTGGCTGCGCTCCACCCGGGCCGCGGAGGCCGAGCGCCGCATCCGGGTCGCCGAGGAGACCCGCACCGCCGAGCGCACCCGCATCGCCCGCGAGCTGCACGACGTGGTGACGCACCACGTGACGGCGATGGTGGTGCAGGCCGAGGCGGCGCGGTACCTGACCGCCGCGCCGGACCGCCTGGACCGGACGCTGGGCACCATCACCGACACCGGCCGGCGGGCCGTCACCGACCTGCGGCACCTGCTCGACCTGCTCGACCCGGCCCCCGGCTCCGGCGCGGGCTCCGGCGGCGGGGGCGGGGAGCCGTCCGCCGGCCGGCTGCTCACCCTGGTCGAGCAGGCCCGCCGGGCCGGGCAGCCGGTGGAGTTCACCGAGGAGGGCGCGCCGCCGGAGTCGACCGGCAGCGCCGACCTGGTGGCCTACCGGGTCGTGCAGGAGGCCCTGACCAACGCCCTCAAGTACGCCCACGGCAGCCGTACCTCGGTCCGGGTGCGGCACGGCGGAAGGGAGATCACCGTGGAGGTAGGCACGGACGGCACCGGCGCGAGGTCCGGGGCCCCCGAAGGGAGCGGGCGGGGCCTGGACGGCCTCCGCGAGCGGGTCGGCGTCCTGGGCGGCGAGTTCAGCGCGGGCCCGGAGGAGGGCGGCGGCTTCGCCGTCCGGGCGCGCATCCCCGCCGGGAGCCGGTCGTGACCGCGCCGATCCGGGTTCTGGTCTGCGACGACCAGGCGCTGATCCGCACCGGGCTGACCACGATCATCGACGCCCAGCCGGACATGGAGGCGGCGGGGGAGTGCGGGGACGGGCGGGCCGCGGTCGAGCTCGCCGGCCGGCTGCGCCCGGACGTGGTGGTGATGGACGTGCGGATGCCGGTGCTCGACGGTATCGAGGCGACCCGCAGGCTGGCCGGCGCCGGGGTGCCGCACCCGGCCAAGGTGCTCGTGGTGACCACGTTCAACCTGGACGAGTACGTCTACGAGGCGCTGCGCGCCGGGGCGAGCGGGTTCCTGCTCAAGGACGCGCCGCCGGACCGGCTGCTGCACGGCATCCGGACCGTGGCCACCGGTGCGGCGCTGCTCGACCCCGAGGTGACCCGCCGCCTGGTGGGCCGGTACGCGGCCCGGATCCGGCCGGCCGAGGGCGGCGCGCAGGACGTCCCGCTGACCCCGCGCGAGCTGGAGGTGCTCCGCCTCATCGCGGAGGGCCTGTCCAACGGCGAGATCGCCGCGGCCCTGGTGATCAGCCAGGAGACGGTCAAGACCTTCGTCTCGCGGATCCTGGCCAAGCTCGGCCTCCGCGACCGGGTCCAGGCCGTGGTCTACGCCTACCGCCGGGGGCTGGTGGCCTGAGCCGCGGCGCGGCGGCCGCCGTCAGGCCTCCGGGGACCGCCGCAGCCCCCGGAGGAGCAGTCCGACCAGTCGGCGGGGGTCGTAGTCCGGATCGTCGCCGCGGCCGGCGCAGAGGTTGCCGATGCCGCGCATCAGCTCGTAGGCGCCGGTGCCGGGCCTGATCTCGCCGGCGCCGGCCGCCGCGCCGAGCAGCTCCGCGCAGACCGGGACCAGGCGCTCCAGGAAGTAGGCGTGCAGCGCCTCGAAGCCGCCGTCCGAGCGCAGCGCTTCGGCGAGCCCGTGCTTGGTGACCAGGAAGTCGACGAAGAGGTCGACCCAGCCGCGGAGCGCTTCGAACGGGGAGGGCGCCTCGGCCAGCAGCCGCGGCCCGGCCTCGGCGCAGGCCTCGACCTGGTGCCGGTAGACGGCGACCACCAGGTCGGCCCGGGTGGGGAAGTGGCGGTAGATCGTGCCCATCCCGACGCCGGCTCGGGCCGCGATCTCCCGGACCGGGGCGTCGACGCCGGAGGCGACGAACACCTCGGCGGCGGCGGTGAGCAGTGCCTGCTGGTTGCGGAGCGCGTCGGCCCGCTTGCTGCGGGCGGGCGCCTTCCCGGGCTGGTCTGCGGCGGCCACCGCGTGCTCCTTCCGATCGGTCGTTGACAAAACGGAACAGTGCTCCGTATCGTTCCGGAACGACGCTCCGCTTTTCTTGGAGGCGGAGCCGAACGCCCCCCCGTCCGGCCTCGGCCTCCTCCGGCCCGCCGGTGGAGACCCCGGCCGGACCTCCCCGGAAAGGGAAGCACACATCATGAGCGAAACGACCCGGGCACCCGCGGCCGCCCCCGTCCTGACCGTCGCCCCGGTGGTGCTGGCCGCCCCCGGGCGGGCGGTGGACCTGCAGCTGAAGGCCTCCGTGCCGGAGAGCGGGAGCGCGCTGCCGATCATCCTGCTCTCGCACGGCCAGGGCCCGTCGAACCACATCTCCTCGCTGCGCGGCTACGCCCCGCTCGCCG
Organism: Nocardiopsis potens DSM 45234; assembly: GCF_000341105.1. Classification (GTDB taxonomy): domain Bacteria; phylum Actinomycetota; class Actinomycetes; order Streptosporangiales; family Streptosporangiaceae; genus Nocardiopsis_A; species Nocardiopsis_A potens. The sequence continues at coordinate 28,025 of NZ_ANBB01000066.1, read as the reverse complement.
ACTTCTGGGCGGCGCACGGCTTCGCGGTCCTCCAGCCCACCCACCTGAGCTCGGCCACCCTGGACCTGGGCACCGAGGACCCCGAGGCGCCGATGTACTGGCGGTCGCGGGCCCGCGACATGACGCTCGTCCTGGACCGGCTGGACGAGATCGAGGCCGCGGTCCCGGGGCTCGCCGGGCGCCTGGACCGGAGCAGGGTCGCGGTGGCCGGGCACTCGATGGGCGGGCACACCGCGAGCCTGCTGCTGGGCGCGCGCGCCGCCGACCGGCACGGCGGCGCGGAGGAGGACCTGGCCGACCCCCGGATCACCGCGGGCGTGCTGCTCGCCGCGCCGGGCCGGGGCGGCGACGCCCTCACCGGGGCCGCGGCCCGGGACTACCCCTTCCTCTCCGCCGTCGACTTCTCCCGGATGGCGGCGCCCGCGCTCGTGGTCGCCGGCGAGAAGGACGACTCGGCCCACCTGACGGTCCGGGGCCCGGAATGGCACACCGACCCCTACCGCCTCGCCCCCGGGCCCAAGACCCTGCTCACCCTGTTCGGCGCCGAGCACGGCCTCGGCGGGGTCGCCGGGTACGACCTCGCCGAGACCACCGACGAGGACCCCGGGCGGGTCGCCGCGGTCCAGCGGCTCACCTGGGCCTACCTGCGGAGCGAGCTCTACCCCGGCGACCCCGCCTGGCAGGTGGAGAGCGGCGCGCTGACCACCGGCCCCGAAGCCGTCGGCCGGGTCGAATCCAAGTAGCGGCGCACCGCGGGCGCGGCAGGGCCCGCTGCCGCTCCGGCGGCCGGCCGGAAGGCCGCCGGAGCGCCCGGCCCGCGCCTTCCCGCCGGGCCCGGTCGCGCCGCCGCCGGCGGCCCGGAGCCCCGCGGGGCGGCCGGATCGGGCCACGGGCGGGCCGGGCCCGCCCGCGTACCATGCCGGTGTGCGCATCCTGCTGATCGAGGACGACCCCCGGATCGCGGAGACCGTGCGGCGCGGGCTGGCCGCCGAGGGCATCTCCGCCGACACCGAGGCCGACGGCGTGGACGGGCTGTGGGCCGCCACCGAGCGCACCTGCTACGACGCCGTGGTCCTGGACATCATGCTCCCCGGCATGAGCGGCTACAAGGTGCTGCAGGGGATGCGCGAGCGCGAGGTGTGGACGCCCGTCCTCATGCTCACCGCCAAGGACGGCGAGTACGACGAGGCCGACGCCTTCGACCTGGGCGCGGACGACTACCTCACCAAGCCGTTCTCCTTCGTGGTGCTGGGCGCGCGGCTGCGCGCCCTGGTGCGCCGGGGCGACACCGCGCGCCCCGCCGTGCTGACCGCGGGCGACCTGTCCCTGGACCCCGCCCGGCGGCGGGTGTCGCGCGGCCCCCGGGAGATCCCGCTGACGCCGCGGGAGTACGCGCTGCTGGAGTTCCTCATGCGCCGCGCCGGCACGGTCGCCTCGAAGGCGGAGATCCTGGACAACGTGTGGGACCCCGAGTACGGCGGCGACGGCAACGTGGTGGAGGTGTACATCCGCTACCTGCGCAAGAAGATCGACGAGCCGTTCGGCCGCGGCGCGGTGCGGACCGTGCGCGGCGCCGGCTACCTGCTCGACCCGCGGGGCGGCTGAGGTGGCCGGGGCCGCCGTGCGCGGCGGGGTCCGCCGCCGCCTGGTGCTGCTCTCCGTCCTGGTGACCGGGATCGCGCTCGCCGCCGGCTCGGTCGGCGGCGTACTGGCGCTGAACGAGGCGCTGAACCGCTCCTCCCACACCGCGCTGGCGTCGGCCGCCGCCCAGATCGAGGACGGCCTCGGCGCGCCCGAGCCGAAGTGGAAGCCTCCCCGCAAGGTCGACCTGGCGCAGCTCATCGGCCCCGGCGGTCGGCCCGTCCGGGGCTGCGGCAGCCCCGCCTCCGACTGCGCCGACCCCGCCGCGGACCTCTCCGCCGGGCCGCTGGCCGGGCCGCCGCCCGCGCCCGGCGAGACGGTGGAGGGCCGCACCCCCGGCGGCCTGTTCGTGCTGGCCCGCGGGGTCCGCTTCGACGGGGCCGACCACGTCCTGGTGGTCGGCGTCTCCTCCCGCCCGGCCGACGCCGCGCTGCGCACCGCGGCGCTTCTCATCGCCGTCGCCGTCCCGCTGATCCTGCTCCTGGTGGCCGCCGCCGCGCACGCCCTGGCCGGCCGGACCCTGGCCCCGGTCGAGCGGATCCGCGAGCGGGTCGCCTCCATCGGGGAGGGCGGCGACCTGACCCGGCGGGTGCCCGAGCCCGGCGGCGGCGACGAGATCTCCCGCCTCGCCACCACCATGAACGCCATGCTCGCCCGGCTGGAGGCCGCCCAGCGCAACCAGCGGCGCTTCGTCGCCGACGCCGGGCACGAGCTGCGCAGCCCGCTCACCACCGTCACCGGGATCCTGGAGCTGGCCCGGCGGGACGGCGGCCGCCTCGACCCCGGGGCCCTGCGCACCGCCGACGAGGAGCTGGGGCGGATCCGGGTGCTCGTGGACGACCTGCTGCTGCTCGCCCGCACCGACGAGAGCGGCCTGGGGCTGCGGCGCGAGGAGGTGGACCTCGACGACGTCCTGGACGGCGAGCGGCTGCGGCTGCGCGCGGCGGCCGGCCCGGACGTGGAGGTGAGCGCGGTCCTGGAGCCGGTGAAGGTGGCCGGCGACCGGGACGCGCTGGTGCGGCTGGCGCGCAACCTGGCCGACAACGCGGTGCGGCACGCGCGGCGGCGGGTCGTGCTGACCGTGCGCGCGGAGGGGGAGGAGGCGGTCGCGGAGGTCGCCGACGACGGGCCGGGGGTGCCCGAGGAGGAGCGGGCCCGGGTGTTCGAGCGGTTCGTCCGGCTGGACTCGGCCCGCGGCCGGGAGTCCGGCGGGGCCGGGCTGGGGCTGGCGATCGTCGCCGGGATCGCCCGGGAGCACGGGGGGAGCGCGGAGGTCACCGGGGCCCCGGAGGGAGGCGCACTCTTCCGGGTGCGCCTCCCCCGGGCCTGACGCCGGCCCCGGGGCGGGGGCGCGGCCGCGGGGGACCGGAGGGAACGAGGGGAAGGAGCCCGCGGCCGCCGTCCGGGCACCGCCCGTCCGGGGCCGGCGCCAGGACGGGCGGGGTCAGCAGTCGTCGCCGGAGGAACCGCTGCCGCCGGACTCCCCGCCGGAGCCCTCTGCCTCGTCGGAGGGGTTCTGCACGTCCTGCACCACGGGCTCCTGCGGGGCCTCCGGGGCGGCGGTGGCCGCGTAGGCGGTCCCGGCCGCGCCCGCCCCGAGGGGGAGGACGATCAGCGCGGCCAGAGCCAGCTTCTTCTTCAGATCCATACCGCTCCTTACTGAAGCCGCCGGTGTCCCTCACCGGCGGCTCCACCGTGGAGCACGGCCGCTGAGATCCCTCTGAGCGGTTCTCAGCGGGCTCTAAGCCGCCGTACCGCACAGTGGTGACCGGGCTCGGCGGAGAGCTCCGGCGGGCCCGGCCGCCGCGGGCGGGTCAGGGGCCGTTCAGGGTGTAGGGGTGCACCCGGAGGGTCGAGTCGAGCGGGTAGAACCAGGGGTCGACCCCGCCGGCGTCGTCCGGGTCGGCGGCGTAGAGCCACTCGTAGTCGGTGTCGGGGAAGACCCGGTCGGCGAAGATCTCCAGGGCCCGGACGACCTCGTCGGTGAGCAGGCCGTACAGGTCCAGGACGGTCTCGGCCTCCTCCAGCAGCAGGCCCAGCGCCAGCTCCTCGGCGGTGCAGCTCGGCTCGGGCGCGCCGCCGACCATGAACCGGCCGGTCATCGCCACCGCGGTGACCAGGAAGCGGCGGGCGAAGGAGGCGTCGTAGCAGTGCGCGAACCCCTCCGGAAGCCGGTCCAGCTGGAGCAGGACGGCCTCGCAGTCCACCCCGGTGGCCTCCTCGGAGCCGAGGATCTCCAGATCGTGGAAGAGCTCGTCGAGGAAGGTGTCGGTGCCGTGGACCAGCGCCCCCGCGGCCAGCTCGGCCGCCTCCAGGCCGACCGGGGAGCCCTCCTCGCCGGAGTGGCCGAACCACCCCGGGCCGAACGAGGCCAGCGCCGGGGCGAGCGCCCGGATCCGCTCCGCCATCTTGGCGGTGAGCTCCGGGGACGGGCCGGGGAGCAGCGCGGCGGGATCCTCGCCGGAGGCCTGGGCGTGCCGGGCGCGGCGGGCGCCGATGTCCTCCGGCGGCGCGTCCGGGCCCTCGGCCGCGGCCAGGCTCTCCCGGGCCAGGTCCTCCTGGAGCTGCACCTCGCAGCTGTGCAGGCGCCACTCCTCGAACGCCGCGGTGTTCCGGAGCACGTCCTCGCAGAGCAGCCGGACGGCCTCCTCGGCGGGTTCCAGGGCGGGCGCCTCGACGCCCACGGTCAGCAGCGCCCCGCCCGGGCGGAGCGCCACGACGAAGTCCTCGACCAGCACCTGGAGCCCGCCGGGGCCCTCCATGCCCTCGGCCCGGGCCAGCGCGCCGGACAGCAGCGACATGGCCCCTTCCCGCTGGAGCGGGTCCATCTGGAAGAGCTCCGGCGGGCTCTGCACGTCGGCGGTGACGGTGTACCTCACCCGTTCATCCTGCCCCACGCCGCGCGCCTCCGCCATCGGCGGGGCGGACCCCGCGGGGCGGGCGCTCGGCCCCCGTCGCGCAGCGCGGCGAAGAACCGGCGCACGTCACCGGCCAGCAGGTCGGGGACCTCGTAGGCGGCGTAGTGGCCGCCGCGGTCGAACTCGGTCCAGGAGCGCAGGTCGTGGTCGTGCTCGGCGAAGGCCCGGACCGTCGGGAGGCCGCCGGGGAACTGGGCCGCCGCCAGCGGGAAGTCCGACCGGTCGGCGGCGGGGTGGCGCATCTCCTCGGCGTAGATGCGCAGCGCCGAGCCGGCGGTGCCGGTCAGCCGGTGCACCGAGGCGTGTGTCAGGGTCGCCTCGGTGTCCAGGCCGTGCTCGTGCATGGCCTGGGCGTTCCAGCCGAGCAGGCCGACCGGGGAGTCGCACAGCGCGTGCGCCGGCGTCTGCGGCTGCTGCCCCTGGACCATGCCGTAGGAGGCCTCGTTCTCCAGGTAGCCGCTCCGCGCCTCCATCGCCGCCCGGTCCCGCGGGGAGAGCCGCTCGACCAGGCCGGGGGCGTCCTCGGGCGGCTCGCACCAGGCCTGCGTGACGTGCGCGCCGATCACCCGGTCCGGTGCGATCCGGCCGAGCTCCACCGAGACGCCGGCCCCCGGTCGTTGCCGAGCGCGCCGAACCGGTCGTAGCCCGGCCGGGTCATCGGCTCCAGCCAGGCCCGGGCGATCCGCTGCACGCCCCAGCCGGTGTCCGGGGCCGGGCCGGAGAAGCCGAACCCGGGCAGCGAGGGCAGCACCGGGTCGAAGGAGACCCCGGTGTCCAGGCCGTACCGGGCCGGGCCGCTGAGCGGCCCCAGCACGTTCGGGTACTCGTAGCCCGAGCCGGGCCGGCCGTGGCTGAGCACCGGCGGGATCGCCCCCGGCAGCGGGGAGCGGACGTGCAGGAAGTGCACCCGGGTGCCGTCGCGACCGTCGTGTACTGCGGGTGCTCGTTCGGCCGGGCCGGATCTCGGTACCGTCGCTCATCGCTTCCGCTCCTCTTCCCCCGTATCGGACATCTCCGGTGCAGATGGGCGAGGCGGCCCCTTCTCATCGGTAGGGCTCATCGGCGGGGCCCGCCGACGGGGAGCGGTACGAGGCGGAGCGGATGGCCATGATCGAGGAGTGAGCGCGGCCCGGACCGCCGGTCCGCCGGGGCTTGTGCCGCCCCGGCGGACCGGCGACACTCGGTGGGGTCCGGGCACGGCGGAGAGGGGCACCGGGTGATCCACGTCCGCACGATCGCGATCGACGCGCCTCCGGCGGAGGTGTGGCGGATCCTGTCCGAGGTCGGGCTGTGGCCGGAGTGGCTGCCCACCGCGGAGTGGATCCAGGTGGAGGGCGGGCCGCTGCACGAGGGGCAGCGGGTCCGGCTCAAGCAGCCGGACCGGGCCCCGGTGGGCTACCGGGTCGCCGAGGTCCGGCCGGGGGAGGCCTTCACCTGGGGGCGGAGCGGCCCCCTCTACCGGGAGCAGGCCGGCCACCGGGTGGAGCCGGACGGCGCCGGCGGCTCGCTGGCCACCCTCGCGTTCCGGCTCTCCGGCCCGCTCGGCGACCTGGCCGGGCGGATCGGCGCGGAGAAGGTCCGCGGCATGGTCGAGCAGGAGGCCGCCGCCCTGAAGGAGCGCGCCGAGGCGGGCCGCGCGCGGCGCCCGGCCCGGGACCGCTGAACGAGGGGCCCTTCTCTCCCCGATGATCGGTGGAGGGGCCGGGCGAACGGGGCGCGGATGCCCCGATCGGGACCTTGGCCCCGGGGCATTGGTGCCGTTCGGCGTCCGGCGCGTACCTGCGGGGTATTAACGTCGTTTGCGTCGATGCCGCCGGCGGGTCCCGCCGCCGGGGCCTCCAGCGGACCGGAGAGGGGAGCCCATGGCGTCCGGTGCTGCCACGCAGCCGATCAAGGTGTTCCTGGTGGACGACCACGAGGTCGTCCGCCGAGGCGTGTCCGCGCTGCTGGAGGGGGAGCCGGACATGAAGGTGGTCGGCGAGGCGGGCACCGCGGAGCAGGCCCTGGCCAGGATCCCCGCGGCCTCGCCGGACGTCGCGGTGCTGGACGTCCGGCTGCCCGGCGGATCCGGGGTGAGCGTCTGCCGGGAGATCCGCTCGGCGCGCCCGGAGATCTCCTGCCTGATGCTGACCTCCTACGCCGACGACGAGGCGCTGTTCGAGGCGGTGCTGGCCGGCGCGGCCGGCTACGTGCTCAAGCAGATCCACGGCGCCGACCTGGTGGGCGCGGTGCGCACCGTCGCCTCCGGCGGCTCGCTGCTGGACCCGGGCAGCACCGGCAGGGTGATGGAGCGGCTGCGCAGCACCCCGGCCGAGCCCGACCCGCTGGCCGAGCTCAGCCCGCAGGAGCGGCAGATCCTCGACCTGATCGGGGAGGGCCTGACCAACCGGCAGATCGGCGAGCGCCTTTACCTCGCGGAGAAGACGGTGAAGAACTACGTCTCCAGCCTGCTGTCCAAGCTCGACCTGAAGCGCCGCACCCAGGCCGCGGTGCTCGTCGCCGAACTGCGCACCCGAAACCGCCCGGACCGCGAACCCTGGTGACCGGATCCCGGTGACCGGGCCCCGGTGACCGGGGCGGCCGCCGGCGCGCCCCGCGGGCCGGTCAGCCGAGCGCGTCGATCCGCCTCCGGGACCGCTCGGCCTGCTCCCTGCTCACCAGCAGGCCGTACCCGCTCCACGCCAGCAGGGCGAGCAGGAGGACCGCGTAGTACAGGGTCCTCCCGGTCCAGTCGCCGGTCAGGGCCGCGTTCCCCAGGGCGGCGCCGAGCAGGGCGAGGAGGAGCAGGACCGCGGTCCACCCCAGGCGCAGGGCGGCCCGGTGCACGCCCAGCCGCTCGCGTTCGGCCTCCAGCGGGGCGAGCTCGCGGCGCCGCTCCCGGGCGTCGATGGCGGCCCGGGCGCGGCCGGACCGCCTCGCGGCGACGGCGATGCCGATGCCGCAGGCCAGACCGGTCAGGGGGAAGAGCAGCTCGAACACGCGGACCTCCGGGGAAGGGGGGCGGGGACCGTATCCCCGTTCCCGGGATCGCGGGCTTCGAACACGCCGCGGCCCCCGGCCGGACTCAGCGCAGGCCGGCGGGCTCGGTTCGGGCGGTGCCGGCGGGGAGCGGGACCGACCAGAGCAGCACGGTGCCGCCGCCCGGGGCCCGCTCGGCGGAGAACGAGCCGCCCAGGCCGGCGGCGCGCTCGTCCAGGTTGCGCAGGCCGCTGCGGCGGCCGCCGGGCTCGATGCCGCGGCCGTTGTCGGTCACCTGGAGGGTGACCCGGTCGTCCACGTCCACCGAGACGTGCACCTCCGAGGCGCGGGCGTGCCGGGCGACATTGGACAGCGCCTCGCCGAGCACCGCGAGCAGCTGCTCGGCGACCGGGTCCGGGACCGAGGCGTCGATCGGCCCCTCCAGCCGCACGCCCGGCTGGCAGCCCAGGGAGCGGGCCGCCCCCTCGGCGGCGGCCAGGATCCGGCCGCGCAGCGAGGTGTCCCGCCGGCTCGGCGGGGTCTTCAGCGCGAACACCGTGGACCGGATCTCCCGGATGGTCTCGTCCAGGTCGTCGATGGTGTGCCGGACCCGCTCCCGGGCGTCGTCGTGGTCGATCAGCCGCACCGTGCTCATCAGGCTCATCGCCGAGGCGAACAGCCGCTGGATGACGATGTCGTGCAGGTCCTTGGCGATCCGGTCGCGGTCCTCCAGCACCGCGAGCCGCTCGGTGTCGCGGCGGGCGTCGGCCAGCTCCAGGGCGAGCGCGGCCTGCCCGGCGAAGGCGCCCATCATCTGCCGGGTGGGCTCGGCGAACGGGGCCCGCCCGGTGCGCTTGCCGAGCAGCAGCACCCCGCGGGTGCGGTCCGGGGTGCCCAGCGGGACCAGCAGGCCGGGGCCGAAGCCGCGGTGGGTCAGCATCGGGCAGTTGGCCTGCCGCAGGTCGGGGATGGACACCGCGTCGCCGTCCCGGTAGCAGGAGCCGCACGCGGTCTCCTCGATGACCAGCCGGGTGCCCAGCACCTCCTCGGCCACCGGGCCGTCGGCGGTGTCGGCGACCAGCTCCACGCCGCGCGGCTCGGGCAGCAGCACCACGGCGACGTCGGCGCCGGACAGCTCCCGGGCGCTGCGCGCCAGCAGCGCCAGCACGGCGCGGCCGTCGTCCCCGGAGAGCAGCCGGGTGGTGATCTCGGTGGAGGCGGTCAGCCAGCGCTCCCGGGCCAGGGTCTTCTCGTACAGCCGGGCGTTGGAGATGGCCACGCCGGCGGCGGTGGCCAGCGCGGTGACGATCGACTCGTCGTGCGCGTCGAACCGGCCGCCGCCGCGCTTCTCGGTCAGGTAGAGGTTGCCGAACACCTCGCCGCGGACCTGGATCGGCACCCCGAGGAAGGAGCGCATCGGCGGGTGGTCCGGCGGGAAGCCGATGCTCTCCGGGTGGTCGGTGAGGTCCTGCATGCGCAGCGGCCCGTGCTCGGTGGAGGGGACGGAGAGGATGCCGCGGCCGTGCGGGAAGCGGCCCACCCGGTCCACCTGCTCGGGGCTGAGGCCGACCGGGATGAACTCGCTGAAGCCGCCGTCCTCGCCGAGCACCCCGAGCCCGGCGTAGCGCGCGTCGGCCAGGTCCGCGGCGGCCTGGGCGAGCCGGCGGAGCACGGTGGCCAGGTCGAGGTCCCCGCCGATGGAGAGCACCGCTTCGAGCAGGGCGTGCACCCGGCCGCGGGAGGAGAGCTCGTTCTGCAGCCGCGAGTTCAGTTCGGAGAGGAGTTCGTCAAGGCCGGTTCGAGGGGTCTCTGGGGGCTCGGGCACTTCGTCGATACCTCCGGCCGTAAACGCTATCGCTCCTCGACGCTCCGCACCGCGCAAACTACAGCCCGGAAAGGCGTTCCGGTTTCGGCCCTGGGCCTTCTTCCGGCCGGGACGTCCCGGAGCCCGGTCTTCCGGACGGAAATTCAGCGGGTTCGGGGTCGTCCGTATCGAGGATCATGCTACGGTCGCGTTCAGCCGGGTGCGGACGTCCGGCCGACGCCGGCCCCATGGCCTCCGGCCATCCCCGTCCGCCCGGACTCCCTCCGCTTTCCCGACCCGCTTTCCCGACCCGACCGAGGACGGCCCCGTGCAGCGCAAGGACCGGCTCCCAGGCGCACCGAGCGCCGCGGCCGTCCTGCGTGCCCGCGCGGGGTCGCTGCTCGGCCGGGCTTTCTGCGTCGCCGGGATCGCCGCGGCCGCCTGGCTGACCGGTTCCGCCGCGGCCTCCGCGGCCGACCTGCCGGACACCCCCGGGGCCCCGGCCGCCGGCTCCGCCGTCGGCCACGCCGACCGGGACCGGCAGGCGGCGCCCTCGGAGGAGGCCGCCCCCGAGGCGCCGCAGGCCCCGCAGACCCCGGCGGCCGAACCCGCCGCGGAGCGGCCCCGGCCCGCCCTGCTGCTGGACACCCTGGTCGCGGAGGGCCCCGAGGCGGCGCCCGCGGAACCGGCGGGCGCCGGTGGGCACGGCCCGCAGACCGGGGCGGTGCAGGCCACCGCCCGCTCGGCAGCCGAGGCGGTCGACGCCGCGGTGGGCGCGGTCGGCGACGCCGGCCGGAACGTCCGCACCGGTGCGCCCGACCGGCCCGAGGCGCCCGCGGTACCGCCGTCCGCGCTGCCGCACGCCCCGGCCGGGCTCGGCCACGGCCTGGTCTCCGCCGTCGCCGGCGGCCTCCAGGGGATCGACCGGCCCGAGACCGCCGCCCCGGCGCCCGGAGAGGAAGGCGGGCGCCGGGACGGTGACGCCGCGGAGCAGGCCCGCGGGGAGGGCGGCGCCCAGCGCGCCGGCCGGCCCGCACCGGCCGCCGCTCCCGCCTGCGCGGGGACCCCCGCCGCGATGCAGGACCGCGCCCCGGGCGCGGCCGCCGCCGAGCGCGGGCTGCGCGCCGCCGAGCCGTCCGGCACCGCCCCGGCCGAGCCGGGCGTGCAGCGGACGGCCGCCGCGGCCACCGCCCAGCAGGGAGCCGCGGCGCCGCTGGGCGTCCCCGGCTACCCGCCGTCCGCCGTGGACCTGGTCCCGGCCGGCGGCCACCCCGCCGAGGCGGTCCGCCCCGGCGACCCCGCTCCGCAGGACCCGGCCGCGGAGCCGTCCTTCTCCCCGGACTAGGCGCCCCGCCGAGCGGGCCGCGCCTCCGAGTCGCGCCCGCCGCGCCCGTCCTCCCTTCTGGCAGCACGTTCCGCTTCCCAGACGCCGGCGCTGGGGGCCGACGTGAGCCCCTCCCGAAAAGCAGGGGTTCACGCCGGTCGGCGGTCCGCCAGATCCGCCGGACGGTCCCGGAGACCCGCAGACCGCGTCCGCCAGGCGCGGCCCCAGGCCCCCGGGAAGCGCACCCCACCCACCCGGAAGCACCCCGTCCCCAGGCCAGGGGCGCGGTCGTACCGGGCGGAGCGCTCCGCCCGATCCCCACGTAAACGATGCGAGACAAACGCAATCCGGAAGGATCGTTCACAATGTTCCAGTTCGCTCGGAGCTCCGCGAAGGCCGTTCTGGTGGCGGCGGGAGCCGCCGGCTTCGTCGCCCTGGGCGCCGGCACCGCCGGCGCCGCCACCGCACCCTCCCTGACGGACCCGGCCACCGACCAGGTCGGCGCCATCGCCGGCGAAGTGGTGGGCACGGCGCTCGACGGTCGGCTGCCCGAGCTGCCCAAGCTGGCCACCACCCTGCCCGCCCCGGACACCCGCAACGTCGCGGTGCCGGGCGGCGACGTGTCCCACGTCGGGCCGCAGCTGCACGAGGGCCTGACCGCGGTGGACGGCGCGGTGGAGGACGTCCGCACCGCGACCGCTCCGCGCACCCCCCAGCTCTCCCCGGCCGAGGTGCCGCAGGGCGGGCCCGCCGGCGACCTGGCGGGCGTCGGCCCGAAGGCCGGCGAGGCGCTGCGCGGCACCGTGAAGAGCGCCATGGACATGGTCATCTACATGGAGCAGGACGACCCGCGGAAGCTGCTGGAGGACGACGGGGACAAGACCGAGCGGCAGGCCGCCGAGGCGCTGCCGGGGGCGGTCGCCGAGCCGGTCTCCGAGGTGGCGCCCGCGCCGGTCACCGAGGCGCTGCCCGAGCCGGTCGGGACCGTGGACGAGGCGGTGCGGTCCACCCTGCCCAGCACCACCGCCCAGCTGGACCGGGTGGCCGCCGAGCCGCCGGTCTCGGTGGACGAGGACGCGGTCGCCCAGACCGCCGAGACCCTGCAGGACCCGCTGGCCGTGCTGCCCGAGCCGCCCACCGTGCCGCAGTCCGACGGCGGGGCGCTGGAGGACGCCGGCATCTCCGTCGGCGGCCCGCTCGGCACGCTGCTGTAAGCCCCCGGGGTCGCGAGACCCCGGGCGCGTCCCCCTCGCGGGGGCGCGGCGGGCTCCCCTCCGTTTTCAGCGGGCCGCCTCCGTCCGGCGGCCCCGGCGAGGGGAGGAGCGGTAGGGGAGCCCGCCCCACAGGCCGTGCGCACCGCCTTTCCGCCGGAAGGCGGGGCGCACGGGCCCGGACGGCGCTTCGGCCGCCCGGGCCGGTCGCCGCCCGCGATCATTCCGCTGGGATCGCGGGCGGCGCACCTTCCCCGGAACGAGGGGGCGGGGATCGAGCGGCCCCGCCCCCTCCCGGCGCTCACGCCCCCGGCTCTCCTCCGATGATCTTGACGTTGCGGGGGTATCAGGGCGCCCCGATACCCCCGCAACGTCAAGATCATCGCCTTGGGGCAGGGTGGTCGCTGTTTCCGTCCCCACCGCCGCGGTCATGGGCCGAGGCCGCCTATCGGGCCCACCGGCGGCCGGATCGGTCGCCGGCGAGCCGCGGCGACGCGTCGATGCAGGTGGTGTTCTCGGGGCGACGTCGGTCGTTCGGCCGCTTCGAACACTGGACCGCGGAGGTCATTTCCCGTAGTGGTATCTGCAGGCGGCGATGCGGATCTCGTCCTCGCCCAGCTTGTACACGAGTCGGTGCTCATCGGTGATACGGCGTGACCAGTAGCCCTGGAAACCGTGTCGCAGCGGCTCCGGCTTTCCGAGGCCTTCGTTGCCGTTACGGGAGATGTCCTTGATCAGCGTGTTGATGCGTTTGAGGATCTTTCTGTCCTGGCCTTGCCGCCAGACGTAGTCCTCCCAAGCGCTCTCCGCCCAGACCAGCCTCACTCGCTCAGCTCCCGCTCGATCCCGCGATCGGCCTCGAGTTCCTCGATCGCGGTCACGAGGCGCCGAGCGTTCTCAGGGCTGCGCAGAAGGTAGGCGGTCTCCTTCAGGGTCTCGTATTCGGAGAGAGCCATCATCACCACCGGCTCGCGCCCTGCTCTGGTGATGACGAGCTCTTCTCTGTCATCGATCACGGAGTCGAGAGCGGCGGCGTAGTTGGCGCGGGACTCGGAGTAGGTCATGGTCTTCACGTCTCAGCCTCCCGTAGCGCACCTGAACTCACCTTTATTGTACAAGAAATTGTACGTATTGGTTCGAGGTGGGCGGTCGGCCTCGCCTGCCACCGTCCCGGCTGAGCGCTGCGTCGCCTCGGCGGCCGGGGCCGTCGTTCGGGGCGGGCCTGAAACCGCTTCACCCGCGCCCGTTCCGTTCGGTACAGTCGTGCGGCTTCTTTCCCGCCGGGGACCGCGGGACTCCGTGTGCGCTCCCGGCGGCCCCCTGGAATGAGAGTGGGTTCGGCCAATGGCAAGCCGTATCAGTGAACTCGTGCTCGGTTGCCGCGACCCCGAGGCGCTGGCGCGCTTCTGGTGCGAGGTCCTGGACTTCGTCGTGCTCGACCGCGAGGACGGCGAGATGGTGGAGATCGGGCCGCGCGAAGGGTTCGGCGGTGCACAGCCGACGATCATCCTCAGCCGCAGGGACGAGCCGGAGCCCGGGAAGACCCGGCTGCACATCGACGTCAACGCCGTCGACCGCGACCAGGACGACGAACTCGAGCGCCTGCTCGAGCTCGGTGCCCGCCCGGCCGACATCGGGCAGACCGGCGAGGAGCCGTGGCATGTCCTCGCCGACCCCGAAGGCAACGAGTTCTGCCTGCTCAGGGCCCGCCTTGCTGCGCTCTGACGCTGAATCGGCCGCCCCGGCGCCCTTCTGGAGCCCGCATGGGTGAGGGGGAGGGGCGCAGGGGAGGAGAGGCCGCAGCGCTCTCCGGATCCGGGCAGGGGCCCGAAGCCCCCGGCAAGGGCGGCAAGCGGTCGCGGGTCCCCGCCCGGTGGAGGCGGCCGCTGGGCTTCGCCGGCACCGCGGTCCTCGGCTGGGTGTGGTTCTACCCCTGCATCGCGATCATGGTGCTCTTCCTGGGCCTGCTCTTCGAGCCCCAGCACACGGGCGAGGCCGAGTCCGAGGCGCTTTCGCTGTGGCTCCTCGCGGTCGGCATGGTGTTCGCCCCGGTGGCGGTGCCGGTGCTGCGGTGGGCGGGGGCGGAGCGGCCGGTCCGGACCCTGGGGATCGCGATGCTGGCGTCCTCACTGGTCCTGCTCGTCATCGTGCTCCCGGTCGCCGCCCCCTTGATCGACTGGGAGTCGGCGGCGCCGTTCGTGGTCTTCTCGTCCGCGAGCTCGCTGGTCTTCCTCGCCACCGCGGCCCTGGCCGCGAACCGGAAGGAACCCCCGACGTGAGCCGTACCTTCATCGAGTACGAGGCCAAGGTCCTCGACATCGACCCCGAGGCCCTGGCCGCCAGGATCCTGGCCGAAGGAGGGGAGCCGGCCGGCGAGGCCCTGCAGCGGCGCTACGTCTACGACATCGAACCCGGTGACGAGGGGCGCTGGATCCGGCTGCGGGACACCGGGTCGGCGGTCACGCTCACCGTGAAGGAGATCGACTCCGACGAGATCGGCGGCACCCGGGAGACCGAGGTCGAGGTCTCCGACTTCGCCACCGCCGATGCCCTGCTCGGCAAGCTCGGCTACCGGCCCAAGGCCTACCAGGAGAACCACCGCCGCAGCTTCACCCTGCAGGGCGCCCGGCTGGAGATCGACTCCTGGCCGCTGATCCCGCCCTACCTGGAGATCGAGGCCGCCGACCGGGACCAGGTGGTGCGCACCGCCGCCCTCCTCGGGTACGGGGAGGAGCGGCTGACCGGGGAGAACACCACCAAGGTCTACGCCCGCCACGGCATCGACCTGGCGGCCGTCACCGACCTCCGCTTCCCGGAGCAGGAGGAGGCCGGCGGCGGCCTATGGCCGGCCCGGTCCCATCACCACTGACGGTTCACGGTCGCCTTGGCGCCGGTGACCAGGGTGGCCGGGGGGACGTCCTCGGCCACCACCGCGCCGGCGGCGACCACGGAGTCGCGGCCGATGCCGACGCCGGGCAGGATCGTGGCGCCCGCGCCGATCCAGACGTTCTCCGCGATGTCGATGGGCGCGGAGTTCACCCACTCCTTCCGCTCCGCCGGGTCGATCGGGTGGCCGCCGGTGATGAAGGTGGCCTTCGGACCGATCATCGTCTTCTCGCCGATCCGGATCCCGGCGTAGTCCAGGAACGTGCAGTTCTGGTTGATGAACACCCGCTCCGCGAGGTCCAGGTTGAGCCCGTGGTCGGTGTAGAACGGCGGGTAGATGGTCACCCCCGCCGGCAGCGGCCCGCCGAGGATCTGCTCGAACAGCTCCGCCTTTCCCGCCTCGTCGTCGAAGGGCAGCACGTTCAGCCGCGAGGTGAGCTCGGTGACCTGCATGACCCGTTCGACCATGGCCTGGAATTCGTCACCGTGAATGCGCATGAAGCGTTCGTTGGGCTTGGGCATGGAAGATCCTTCTCTCCGGTTCGGTAGGGACGGACGGGGTTCAGCGGGGGGCGGCGGGGCCGCCGTCGTCGCCGCCGCGGTCGCCGCCGCCGTGGCGCGGCGCCGGCGCCCAGGACGGGCGCCAGACCTCTCCGGGGATCCCCGGCAGGCCTTCGAGGTGGGCGATGATCCCGCGGAGGCCCGGGTGCGGGTTGCTCCTCGGCAGGATGAGCGAGAGCGGGTACGCGAGGACCGGGTTCACGATGGGGATGCGGCGCAGGTCGTGCCCGGCCGGCCAGATGTACCGGTCGCGCGCCCCGACGAAGGTGGCCACGTCCGCGGATTCCGCGAGGACGTCCAAGAGCACCTCGTCCCCGAAGTGCGGCCCCGCCGCGTCGATGCGCAGGTCGAAGCGGGCGGCGAGTTCGTCGTAGAACTCCGCCCACTCGCTCCGGGGCACGATGCCGGGCACCCAGATCCGGTGTTTGCGCAGCTGGGCAGGGGTCAAGGCGCGCGCGGAGGCGAGCGGGTGCCTCGGGCCGGCGAGGAGTTCCAGCGGGGAGTCGAACGCGTGGATCATCCGCAGGTCGGACGGGAGCGCGGCCGGGTCGGTGACGCTGCGGAACGAGGCGTCGACGTCGCCCGCTTCGACCGCGGCGGCCGCGGCGCGCGGGTCGGTGTCCTTGAGGGCCACCACGTCGAGGTCGGTGCGGGGGTGCGAGCGCCAGTAGTCGTGCAGGACGGCGGCCTGCGCGCTCCGCCGGCCGAGGACGTCGATCCGGAGGGCCCGGGAGCCGGGCCGGACCGCGGCGACGGCGCGCTCGACCTCCGCGACGATGCTCCGGGCGTGGGGGAGGAGGGCCTGGCCGTCGGGCGTGGTCTCGACCCCTCGGGCGGTGCGGGTGAACAGGCGGACTTCCAGCTCGCGCTCCAGGGCGGCGATCCGCTTGGAGACGGCCTGCTGCGTCACGCCCAGCTCGTCGGCGGCGTGCTGCAGGCGCCCGAGCTCGGCGGCCCGGACGAAGGTTCGCAGTGCTTCGGTGTCCACGGGAGCACCCTAGGAGTGCACAACCGATCGTTGTGGCTCGTCAGGGGGCGGTTGTTCGGCGGGGCGGGCCCGTTCCGGCGGGGGTGGCGGGGCCTGATGTCGGAGCCTGTCCCTACAGTGTCGGATCAGGTCGTCCGACCGAGGGAATCGAACGGAGATCGCCATGGCGCGAGAGCTGGTCTACACGGGGTTCATGTCGCTGGACGGCGTCGTGGACTCGCCCGGGGGAACGGCCGAGGGGCACCGCAGCGGCGGATGGGTGATGCAGACGCCGTTCGTGCCGGAGGCGTACTCGCTGAAGGGCGAGGAGATCGAGGAGACCTCGGCGCTGATGTTCGGGCGCCGCAGCTATGAGGCGTTCGCTCCCATCTGGCCGAAATCGGAGGACCACGCGGCCTACAAGGAGCTGCCGAAGTACGTCGTGTCCGGCTCGCTGGGCGACGACGAGCTGGTCGGGGACTGGGGGGAGATCACGATCCTGCGGTCCACCGAGGACGTGGCGGAGCTCAAGCGGGGCGAGGGCGGGGCGATCTTCATCCACGGCAGCGCGGAGCTGGCGCGCCGCCTGGCGGAGGCGGACCTGATCGACCGCTACAACCTGCTGGTCTTCCCGGTTCTGCTGGGGGCGGGGAAGAGCATCTTCAGCCGCGAGGACCGGGAGAAGCAGAACCTGTCCCTGCGCGAGTCGGAGAGCTACGGGAACGGCGTGGTGAAGGTCGTCTACGACGTCGTGCGCTGAGGTCTCACTGGGCCCGGCGGTCGCCATCCGGATCGTTGATGGGAGAGGCCCGCCTACGCCTCCTCCTCCGAGCGCTTCCCGGTGCCGCCTCCCCCCTTCTCCCATCCAGCGTCCCGACCGGGCGCGGCGCCCCACGGGGCACAGGTCAAGACGGGCGGCGACGGCGGGGAGGGGGACCGGCTGGTCGGTCAGGCGCGGCGCCCCGCGGAGCGAAGGTTCAGGCTGGCAGCGACGGCAGCGGTGGGGGCGGGGCGGGCGCCTCACCCGGGCGCGGCGTCTCGCGGGGCGGGGGTTCAAGCCGGCGGCGACGGTGGGGAGGGGGCGGGGCGGCCGCGTTCACCAGCCCGGCGCGTGCTCCTGGCGGGAGGAAGCGGTGTCCCTGCGGCGCGGCCGGGCCGCCCGCACCCACCAGGGGGTCATATCCCCTATGCCGGGTTTGCATCGAGGATCGGGCGGGGGCGGGGTGCCCTGCGCACCTCCGCAGCACCCCGATTACATCTACCAGCGAGTAGTAAGCCCCGAAGCCCTCACCGCCCCCTCCCCGGTTACCCAGAGTGGCCAAGGCAGGTCCTCCCGGCAGGGCAAAAGCGACATCCCACCCCCAACTCCCGCCCTTCCCGGGTTCCGGCCCCCTGCTTTCCGGTCTTACGGGTGGCTCGAACCCCCGATCGCCGACCCGATCGAGGCGATTCGGGGCTGCCGGGGGCCGATCCGGGCCGGGATGCGCGCCCGGGAATCACCGGGGTGCTCTCGCGGTGCGCAGGGCGCCCCACCCCACCATCACCGTGGGTATTCACCCAGGTCAGAGAGGGGTGGTGGTTTCCGGAGCGGCCGGCCCCGGCGCCGGGGCGGCGCGTGCGCGGCGATCCCGACGCCCCTGCCCGCTCTGCCGCACCTGACCGGCCGCCCCGACCCCCTCCCGCCGTCGCTGCTTGCTTGAACCTTCGCTCCGCGGGGCGCCGCACCCGACCGACCGGCCGGTCCCCTCGCCACCCTCGCCGCCCGTCTGAACCCCCGCTCCGCGAAACGCCGCGCCCGGCCGGAACGCTGGACCACTGATGGGAAAGGGCGGGCTTTTCCCATCGCTAGGCGCAGCGTCGCGGAATGTGTACTATGCGTGTGGGATGTTTTGGTGAACACGAAGACGGCCCCGGCGGGCAGCCGGGGCCGTCTTCATGTTCGGGCTACAGCTCGCCGGCCTTCAGGGCATCGAGGAAGGCACGCCATTCAGAGGCGCTGAACTCAACATGCCCCAGGTGGCGGTTCTGGCTGTCGCGGACAGCGGTCACCGTCCCTTCTGCCACCTCTACGCAGTTCTCCTGCTTGGCGGAGCTGTAGCTGCTCTTATGGAATGAGTTTTGATAAATAGCGGGCATCTCGGACCTTCTATGTGATCGCGTCCAGCCGAGCTTGGATGAGCGCCCGAGAGTCGTCCACCGACAGCGCAGAAGACTGCGCATAGCCATACAGAAGCTCGTATCGGCGCAGCTGGTCGGCGTCTTCCAGGAACAGCTGATCTTCAGGTGTTTCTATGTACACGACGCTCGGATCATCCGGGAAATCAAGGATCACGAAGCTCCCGGCCATGGCGGCATGGATGCCCAGTCGATCCGGAAGCACCTGGATGCGAAGGTTCGAACGCTGGACGTCCAGCAGGTACTGCAGTTGGCCGGCGAGGTCCGGAGTGATCTTGCGGAGCGCTGACTCATCGATGATCGCCCAGAAGGTCGGAGCATCGGGGCGCGTCAAAATCTGCTTGCGCAGCATGCGGGCTTCAACGCGACGCTCGATCTCATCCTCGTCGGTGACGCCGCCGCCGCGGATGACGGCACGAGCATACTCTTCGACCTGGAGCAATCCGGGGATGAGCAGGGATTCTACCGAGCGGATGGCTGAGGACTCGGTCTCCAGGCCAACGAAGGCGCCCTTGCCGAGAGCGTCGGAGTAGGAGACCCACCAGCCGCGTTGGCGGGCCTGCTTTGCGAGGGCCAGGTAGGCCTCGCGTTCAGCGGGGTCGGTGACCTTGTAGACGTCGAGCAGTATTGAGATGTCCTTCGGGTTGGGGCGAGTCCACTCGTCTCGCTCCATGCGAGTGAGCTTCCCTCGCGAGAACCCGGCCTTCTTTGTGGCCTGCTCCGAAGTCAGCTTGTTGGCCTCGCGGAGCTCGCGAAGCTTCCGCGAGAGCCTCTTCCTGCGCACTGTCGGGCTACCGGCCATGTCCCCCCTCTCCCGCTGAGCGTTGCTTTTGGCCGTTGATCCTATGCCCGAGACCCCGGAACCAGACATTTCGTGCGTTGCTCACCCTCTAGCGTGGGGGCATGATCTGAATGTGTGTCTACTTCAAAAGTTAGCATTGCAAGTTTGAGTGCACTGGTGCACTATAGCGTTCACCCGATGTAACAGCCGCCCCTCCCAGGCGGCATCCATCCCGAGGAGGTCGCTGATGCGGCTCTCACTGCTCCTGTCCTTCCTGGCCTGGCTGCCCGTCTGCCGGTTCCCGGCCTGGGGCCCGCCCGGACGCCACCGCGCCACCCGCCGCACCGCACCCGCGTCCGCCCCGAGGCCCGCCCCGGAGCCGGCGGAGCCCGAGCCCGACCCGGCCCCCGCGCCTGCGGTGCGGGGCGAGGCCGAGCCCTCGCCCATCCGCCCCTACACCCGGTGGCAGATCCCGGACTACTCCGCCCTGTGCGACCTCACCCTGCGCCACAAGAACCGCTGGAGCCTGAGCTACAAGGACGGCCAGGACGCCTGCTACGTCGCCACCTCACTGGTGGAGGACGGCGTCGTGGTGGCGGCCTCCTCCACCGACCTGCTCGACGCCGCGCTCACCGAGTTCACCCCCAGCCCGCGCGTGCGCGCCTACGCCGTCGACCCCCGGGCCGCCACCATGGCCCGCGAATCCGAGCAGCGACTCCTCGCCCGGATGATCCGAGAGGCGGCAGCCGCATGACCGCCGGACAGGGCACGCGCGTCCTCTACCCTCGGGTCCACCGGCCCGACCCCGTCACCGAGGCCGCCGACGCCCTCTACGACCGCCTCTCCGAGGCCCTGCGCGAACGCGGCCGCACGGTGGCCGAGCGCGCGCTCAACCAGCAGGTCGCCGACGACGCCTTCACCGCGCTCGACGAACACCTCCGCGCCGGCGGCCGACTGCCCACCCCCTGGAAGAGCGCGACCGGCCCACCGGCATGACCACCGGCCGCGAAGAGCGGCCATGAGAAAAGCGGCCCGCGACGCCTCCGCGTCGCGGGCCGCTCGATCGAGCAGCGGCAGGGCTCCGGCTCAGGCTCCGGCCTCCTGCTTCTCCTCCTGATCGCCCTCTTCGTCCTTCTTCTCCGTGCTGTGCGGGGAGCCGGCGGTGCCGGGCTTGCTCGTGTCGTCGGCCTTGCCCAGGGCGCTCTTCTCCACCCACTCGTCCCACGGCCGGACCCAGAAGCCCCAGCCGTTGTCGACCTCCATGTCGCGGCCGCTGTTCTTGACGTCGACCGGGTCGCCGGGCAGCGACTCCTCGTAGAACCAGCCGGCGTCGGAGACCGCCATGTTCACGCAGCCGTGGCTGGTGTTGGCCTCGCCCAGCTGCCCGTTCCAGGACGCCGCGTGCAGGAACTCCCCGGTGTCGGAGATCCGCACCGCGTACTCCACGAACTCCTCGTAGTAGCCGGGGTCGCCGGGCTTGACGCCCAGGGTGTCGTTGCTCATCCGGTAGTCGGTGTGCTTCTCCATGGTGAGGTGCACGCCGCTGCGGGTGATGAACTGGTGCTGGGTGTTCTGCCCCAGGCTGACCGGGAACTCCTTGATCTGCTTCCCGTCCCGCTCCACCGTCATGTGGTGGGTGTCGTTGTCGATCTCGGTGATCTGGGACCGGCCGACCTTCATCTCGAACGACGAGTTCTCCATGCCGTACACCCCGTCGGAGGACTCCACCCCGGCCAGGTTGAGGTCGACGGTCACGGTCTGGTTCGGCTCCCAGTACTCCTCGGTGCGGAACACCGCGCGCTTGTCGCCGAACCAGTTCCACGCGCCCTTGGCCGGCTTCTCCGAGGTGACCTCCATGGCCGCCTCCACCTGCGCCTTGTTCTCCACCGGCATGTCGAAGTCGATGATCACCGGCATGCCGACGCCGACCTCGGTGTCGGTGCTCAGGCCGCGCTCGAAGGTGTCGTCCTTGACCTCCAGCCGCTGGCCGTCCGGCGCCTCGGCGGCGACGAAGGAGCCGGTGGTCTCGGTCTCCTCGCCGTCGGCGTTCTCCGCGACCGCGGTGACCTCCACCTCGCTCCCCGGGATGAGCGTCCAGTGGCTGGTCCAGGTGCTCTTGTCCTTGTTCAGCGCACCGGTCATCGAGGTGTCGGGCTCGCCCTCCCCGGAGGGGTCGGTCTGCTCGACGGTCACGTCGGTGATCTCGCCGTTCTCCGCGCTGACGGTGATCGGTTCGCCGAAGGGGACCTCCTTCGCGCCGTCCTCGGGGGAGATGGAGATGACCGCGTCCTCCGCGGCGCCGGTCAGGTCGCCCTCACCGGTGCTGCACCCGGTGGCGAGGAGGACGGCGGCGGCACCGATCGCCCCGTGCTTCAGGGCGAGGGGAAAGGGGGAGCGGGGGGTCACTGATCCTCCAGGTCGTCTTCAAAGGGGGAACGGCGCGGCGGCAGCGGCGGGGGCGCCTCCGCACTCTGAGACTCGTGGGGCGGGCGATCGGTTCAGGGATATGCCGAATCAACCCGAAATAATCCACCGGACCCATTTCACCGCATCGGTCCAGGGCACGGAGCGGCAGGGGGCCCGGTGGCCGGATCCGGCCGGACGGTCGGTCCGGCCGGATCGGCTCTCACCTGCGGCTGTCCGCGGAGGACTCGTCCTCGGTGCCCTCGCCGAGCCCGTCCACGCACGGGTTCGCGGTGGCGTCGCGGCCCTCGATGCCCTCGTCCTCGGGGTCCTGCCCGTCGTCCAGCACGACCGGGAGGGAGAGCGGGCCGGACTCGGCGAGCGCGGGCGCCGGGCCGCTCGCCGGGTCCGGCTCCGGGACGTCCTCGCCGCGCTCCTCGCCCTCGTCGTCCTCGGGCTCCTCGCCGCCCTCGGACCCGTCGGTCTCCAGCCCGGTCTCCTCGACCGGGCGGTCCTCCTTGATCGCGGCGAACAGCCGGGCGGCGTCCTCCTCGCGCCAGATCACCCGGTTGGGGTCGGTGGGCGCCTGGGCCCACGGGACGGTGTAGAAGGAGATCTCGTCCAGCTCGGACTCGGCCAGCGTGGAGCCGAGCGAGACCATCGCGTCCAGCGTCAGGTCGCTGTCGGTGGCGGTGTGCGCGGAGACCGCGCGCAGCAGGCCGTCCAGCTTGCGCGGGTCGGTCAGCACGTCGCTGCTGGTCGCCTCGGCGGCCAGGGCGCCGAGGAACATCTGCTGCCGGTCGATCCGGCCGATGTCGCCGCCGTCGCCGATCTCGTAGCGGGCGCGGACGAAGGCGAGCGACTCCTCGCCGTCGAGCACCTGCTGACCGGCCTCCAGGTCGAGCTTGGACCGCTCGTCCTTCATCGGCTCGGGGATGCACATCGGCACGCCGCCGATGGCGTCCACCATGTCGCGGAAACCCACGAAGCTCAGGTGCGCGAAGTGGTCGATGCGGACGTCGGTGAGCGACTCGATCGTCTTCACCACGCAGGGCGGGCCGCCGTGGAACAGGGCCGCGTTGATCATGCCGTAGTAGCCGGTGGTGCCCTCGGTCTCGCCGTAGGCGTCGCACTGCGGGATCTGCACCAGCGAGTCGCGCGGGAAGTTCACCACGGTGACCCGGCTGTCCGGGGAGATGTGCGCCAGCATCAGCGAGTCGGACCGCTCGCCGACGAAGTCGCGGCCGCCGTAGGCCGCGTTCCCGTCCTCCCGGCCGTCGGAGCCGATGAACAGGATGTTGACGTCGTCGCCGATCTTCTCCGGCCGGTCCTCCTCGGCCAGCGCGCTGTCCAGGTCGTGCTGGACCATGTCGGCGCGGAGCGAGCGGTAGTAGCCGTAGGCGCCGGCCGCTCCGGCCAGCAGCACCAGGGCCATGCAGGCGGCGGTCCAGGCCACCACCCGGGGCCAGCGCCGGCGCCGGGGGGCGGGTGCGGCGGCGGCCGCCGGAGCGGCGGAGCCGGGCCCGCTCTCGGCGGGCTCCTCGTCGGCGGACTTCTCCTCGGAGGGCTCCTCGCCGGCGGACTTCTCTTCGGCGGGCGCGGCCGCTTCGGGCTCGGCGGGTTCGCTCTCGGCGGGCTCCTGCGGCTCCGCGGCGCCTTCCTCTCCGGCCGGGGCCGGGGTGCCTTCGGTGCCGCTGCCGCCGTTCGCGCTGTCCGTGCTCTGCGGGGCGTCCGCCTCGCCGTCGTTACCGGGCGTGCGGGCTTCGTCATCGGGCATGGAGGGGTTCTTCTCGACGAGAGGGCGTTGGGACGGGGCGTACCGGGCCCGCCGGGCGCCGGGGGAAGGGCTGCCGGGTCGGGGCCGGGCGGATCACAGCGCAGTGCGGCGGGGGCGTCCGCAGAACCGCCGGGGAAGGCGGTGAGGGAGATCCTACGAGATGGTCGGGCCCTAATGTGCGCGGGGGGCGCCCGAATTCGAGAACGGTGCCCGGAAACCCGGGGGAAAACCTCCGGGGGCGCGCCGCCGCGCCCCCGGAAGACCGAGGTCAGGCCCTGCGCGCATAGAGCCCGTCGACGAGGTAGACCAGCGCCGCGGCGACCACGATCTGCACGATCAGTACGAACAACCAGAAAGTCGAGAACAGCGAGGCGATCCACCCGCCGACGAACGCCGCGACGATGCCCAGCAGCAGGGTGAGCCAGATGGCGATGTGCTGCTTGCCGGGGACGATCAGCCTGCCGAGCGCGCCGATGATCAGGCCGACCACGATCGCGCTGATGATGCCGGTGATGGTCATGGAATCCCCCTCCGTCAGGTCGTCTCCCTTCGGGGATTCTTTCCGTACCGGCGGCCGGTAATGTCTCCCATCTGCGCTTTTACCGTTGCTGGACCCGTTGTGCCCCTGGTTTTGGGCGGGCGCGGGGTCAGTCGTTCCAGAAGTCGCTCTCCTCGGGGTCCTTGGTCTTGGACTTGGCGGTGCGGCGGCGCGAGGCGGGGCGCTCCTCGGTCTCGGTGGCGGCGGGGGACGCGGCGGCCGTGGCGGAGGCGGTGCCGGAGGAGGCCGCGGTGGAGCGCGGGCGCCGGCCCGGCTTGCGGGTGGCGGCCTTCTTCTCCTTCTCCTTGTCCGCGGCGGGCTCGGCGGCCGGGGCCGGGGAGGCGGTGACGGCGGGCGCCGGCGCGGGAGCGGGCATCGGCCCGCCGCCGGTGTGGATGTTCAGCGCCTCGTCCTCCACGGTGAGCATGCGCTGCATGGCCTGCGGCACCGCGGGCGGCCGCTCGCCGCGGTAGTGCGCGCCCAGCACCTCCAGGGCGTGGTCGCAGAGCATCCGGCGGCCGGCCTCCGGGCGCTGGCCGCTGAGCTCCTGCAGCTCGGGCAGGTGCAGCTCGCGCAGGAGCCGGACGGCGGCGCGGATCCGGTCCCGGACCCGCCGGTCGGCCACCGCGATGGAGAGCATCTCGGCCTCGGCCAGCCCGTCGGTGGGGCCGCCGCCCTCCAGGGCCGCGTCCCGTTCGGCGATGAACAGGGCGGTGAGCTGCCGGGTCGATTCGCGGGCGGCGGTGCGCGCCTCGCCGCGGTGCACGTGGCGGGAGTGCAGCCAGGTCACGGTCACGCTGCTGACCAGGCAGATTCCACCGCCGGTCAGCACGAGCAGGAATTCGTTCACGGGATCCTCCGGAAGGCGGGGGCGGGGCGCCGCGCGTGATCCGGCAGCATTCGCGAGCCGAGGGTGGATTGTCAAGTCCGAGCGGAAATGCACCGTCCGTCCACCGGCGGTTCGAGGACCGGAAATCCACAGGGTGTGGACAGGGTTCCGGAAAAGCGAAAGGGGGAGGGACGGGAATCGGATCCCCCGTCCCTCCCCGCGGAAACGGGGCGGTGCCGCGTCAGTGCGCGACGGCCTTTTCCGCGCCCGCTCCGGTGAGCGAGCGGACCTCCATCTCCGCCTGCTTCTTCGGGTTCCGCTCCGAGGAGAGCATCGTCCCCACCCAGCCGAGCAGGAAGGACAGCGGAATGGAGACGATCCCCGGGTTGCTCAGCGGGAACAGCGCGAAGTCGACGCCGGGGATCATCGACTTCTCGCCGCCGGACACCGCCGGCGAGAAGACGATCAGCAGCAGCGCGGCGCCCAGCCCGCCGTACATGCTCCACAGCGCGCCGCTGGTGTTGAACCGGCGCCAGAACAGCGTGTAGAGGATGGTCGGCAGGTTGGCCGAGGCCGCCACCGCGAAGGCCAGCGCGACCAGGAACGCCACGTTCTGGTTCTTGGCCAGGATGCCGCCGGCGATCGCCATGGCGCCGATCACCAGGGCGGTGATCCGGGCCACCTTGACCTCGTTGACCTGGTCGCTCGCCCCCCTGCGCAGCACGTTGACGTAGACGTCGTGCGCGAACGAGGCCGAGGCGGTGATGGTCAGGCCGGCGACCACGGCGAGGATGGTCGCGAAGGCGACCGCCGCGATGAAGCCGAGCAGCAGCGGGCCGCCCAGCGCCAGCGCGAGCAGCGGCGCCGCGGAGTTCACCCCGCCCGGCGCGCCGTTGATCTCGTCCGCGCCGACCAGCGCGCCCGCGCCGTACCCGAGCACCAGGGTGAACAGGTAGAAGAGCCCGATCAGCGCGATCGCCCAGACCACCGAGCGGCGCGCCTCCTTGGCGGTGGGCACGGTGTAGAAGCGCATCAGCACGTGCGGCAGGCCCGCGGTGCCCAGCACCAGCGCGACGCCCAGCGAGAGGAAGTCCAGCTTGGTCAGCCAGCTCTCGCCGTACTGGGCGCCGGGCGCGAGCAGCGCCTCGCCCTTGCCGTCCGGCCGGGCGGCGGCGTCGGCGAGCAGCTCGGACAGGTTGAAGCCGTGCAGCGCCAGCACCCACACGGTCATCGCCAGCGCGCCGCTGATCAGCAGCCCGGCCTTGATGATCTGCACCCAGGTGGTGCCCTTCATGCCGCCGATCAGCACGTAGACGATCATCACCACGCCGACCACGGCGATCACCACGTTCTGGCCGACCTCGCCCTCGATGCCGAGCAGCAGGTTGACCAGCGAGCCGCCGCCGGCCATCTGGGCCAGCAGGTAGAAGAAGGAGACCGCGAGGGTGGCGATGGCGGCCGCCGCGCGCACCGGGCGCTGCCGCATCCGGAAGGCGAGCACGTCGCCCATGGTGAACTTGCCGGTGTTGCGCAGCAGCTCGGCGACGAGCAGCAGCGCCACCAGCCAGGCCACCAGGAACCCGATCGAGTAGAGGAAGCCGTCGTAGCCGTTGATCGCGATGGCGCCGCAGATGCCCAGGAACGACGCGGCGGACAGGTAGTCGCCGGCGATCGCGAACCCGTTCTGCGGCCCGCTGAAGGACCGCCCGGCCGCGTAGTAGTCGGCCGCGGTCTTGGTGTTCCGGCTGGCGCGGAACACGATGAAGAGCGTGACCAGGACGAACAGTCCGAACACGCTCATGTTGAGCACCGGGTTGATCTCGGTGATGGTGCCGCCGGTGTCGGCCAGGAGGAGGGAGGCGGGGGTGGTCACTTCGTCTCCTCCAGTTCATGCCGGAGCTTGTCGGCGATCGGGTCCAGGCGCCGGTCGGCGTAGCGCGCGTACAGCCCGGTGATCACGAAGGTGGTGACGAACTGCAGCAGGCCGAAGACCAGGCCGACGTTGACGTTGCCGAACACCGGGGTGGCCATGAAGTCCGGCGCGTAGGTCGCCATCAGCACGTACAGCAGGTACCAGGTGATGAAGAAGGCGGTCAGCGGGAAGACGAAGACCCGCAGCCGCCGCCGCAGCTCGGTGAACTCCGGCCCGGACTGCACCTCCTCCCAGTCGCGCTCGGGCGCGCCTCCCACGTCGTCGTCGCTGGCGCTCACTTCGACCTCCAGGGGGATGGATGCGTGTGTTCCACGCCACATTAGAAACCGGGGCTCCCGGGCCGTCACCTCCCTTCGCCCGAACCGCCGCAGGGTGCGGTGAGCGGTCGACGAGCGGTCGCCCCGGCGCGACGAGCGGCATCCTCGGGGGTCAGCGCAGCGAGGGGCCGCGGTGGTCGTCGTCCAGGTGCAGCCGGAGCAGCGCGGTGCGCGCCCAGGCCGGCGGGCGGCCGGCCAGCGACACCCCGGTCATCACGGCGAACGCCAGCGGGACCGTCCACGGCGCGGGCTGGGCGACCAGCACCCCGGCCCAGCCTCCGGCCGGCGGCCCGAACAGCGCCAGCGCGATGGCCCCGGAGGAGGCCAGCAGCCCGGTCAGCACCCCGGCGAGCGCCCCGGCGGGGGTCAGCCGGGACCACCACACCCCGAGCACCAGCAGCGGGCAGAAGGTGGACGCCGCCACGGTGAAACCCCAGGTGACCAGCACTCCGGCGTCGATCTTCGCGGCGGCCAGCGCGAGCAGCACCGCCACCGGCGCGGCCGCCAGCACCGCCGCCCGCAGCCGGCGCAGCCCGCCGCCGGGCAGCAGGTCGTGGGCGAGCGCGCCGGCGATCACCAGCAGCAGCCCCATCGAGGTGGCCAGGAACGCGGCGAACGCGCCCGCGGTGAGCAGCGCGGTGAGCAGCGACCCCTGCCAGCCGCCGTCGACCTGCGCGGGCAGCGCCACCACCGCGGTGTCGGTGGCACCGGACAGGTACAGCTGCGGCACCAGCACCCGGGAGAGCGCTCCGTACACCCCGGGGAACAGGTAGAAGACGCCGAGCAGCGCCACCGTGATCGCCGCGGTGCGCCGCGCCGACCGGCCGTCCGGGCTGGTGTGGAAGCGCATCAGCACGTGCGGCAGGCCCATGGTGCCCAGCACGGTCGCGGTGAGCACCGCCAGGGTGCCCAGCAGCGGGTGGCCGGAGCCGTCCACGTCGAGCAGCGGCCGCTGCCAGTCCGGGCCGCCCGGCGGGGCGCTGCCCAGCACCTCGGGGACCC
>NZ_ANBB01000065.1 GCF_000341105.1 Nocardiopsis potens DSM 45234 | reverse complement strand
GGGGGGGGCGCCCCGCCACGCGGTGCCGTCCGCCTCGGTGATCCGCACCGGCTCGGTCACCCGCAGCGTGGCGGCGGTCTGGAAGGAGACCTCGGTGTCCCGCTCGAAGTGGGTGAAGGCCTCCGGGTCCAGCGCCTCCTGCCGGACGTCCGGCCCGGCCAGCGCGAGCAGCCACAGCGCCGGGACGATGAACAGCACCAGCTTCAGGCAGAACTGGAAGGCCTGCACGTAGGTGGCGGCCCGCATGCCGCCCAGCGCCAGCGCGGTGGCGACCACCGCCCCGGCGATCACCACGCCGACCCAGTAGGGGGTGGGGCTGACCGCGCTCAGCACCAGCCCGGCGGTGCGCAGCTGGGGGACCAGGTAGAGGCCGGCGATGACCAGCACCACCACCGCGCCGAGCCGGCGCAGCCCGGGCGAGCCGAGCCGCGCCTCGGCGAAGTCGGGCACGGTGAGCGCGCCGGACCGGCGCATCGGCGCGGCGACCAGCACCAGCATCGCCAGGTATCCGGCGGCGAACCCGACCGGGTACCAGAGCGCGCCCGCGCCGTGCTTGAGCATCAGCCCGGCCACCCCGAGGAAGGACGCGGCGGACAGGTACTCTCCGGAGACCGCGGCCGAGTTGAGCAGCGGCGACACCCGCCGCGAGGCGACCAGGAAGTCGGAGGTGGTGCGCATCGCCGCCACCCCGCGCAGCCCGATCGCCAGCGTCACCACCAGCAGCGGCACCAGCGCGGCGAACGCGGTCACCGGTCCCCGCCCGGATCAGGGCGGCGTGCGGGCCCACCGGAGTCCTGCCCCGCCGGCCGGCCGGGGCCGTCCGGGGTCCGCCCCGCCGGCCGGCCGGGGCCGCACTCCGGATCGCCGCCGGGCCGGTCCGCCGCCTCGCCGGAGGGGCGGCCGGGAGGCCCGCCCGGGAGGCGGACCGCCGGTCCCGCGGATCCGCCGGGCGGGCGGTCGGCGGGAGCGTCCGCCCCGCCGGGGGTGCGTTCGATGTGTTCGGCGCGGAGCAGCTGCCAGAAGCCCAGTGCGGCCATCGCCGGGTACGGCAGCACCCCGATCATCAGCCAGGACACCGGGACGTCGAACAGCCGCAGGTCGTCCAGGCCGGGCCGGGCCCAGAGCAGCAGCGGCAGCCCGAACACCAGCACCGCGACGAGCAGCAGCGCCGCCCCGGCCTGGGTGCGCTGCCGCCGGTAGAGCGCCTCGGCCCGCTCGGCGTCCCCCGGGTCCAGCCGGGCCACCCGCCACCGCCCCCGCGCCCGCCCGCGCGCATGCGCCAGCCGCGTCTGCGGACTGCTCACCGCCACCCGCCGGGACCGCTCCATCAGCCCCGCCTCTCTCCGCGTCGATCTCGGCGCCGTCGCCGCCTCGACCGGCCTTGAGGCGGCGACGGCGCCGAGATCGACGCCTGGGGGGCGGAGAGAGCGGAGAGGGCAGGGGACGGGGGCATCACGGCCGGCCTCCGCCGAGTTCGCCGCGGCGGGCGGCGGCCATGAGCTGCTCGCGGAGCTCGCGGGCGTGCCGGCGGCTGACCGGGACGTCGCCGATGTCGGTGTGCGCGAGCAGGCCGCCCGCGGTGTCGCTGTGCAGCTCCCGGACCGCGTCCAGGGAGACCAGGTAGCCGCGGTGCACCCGGCTGAAGCCCGCCTCCGACCAGTACTCCTCCAACCGGGAGAGCGGCATCCGCAGCAGGTGCACCCCGGAGCGGGTGTGCAGCCGCACGTAGTCCCCGTTGGCCTCGGCGAACAGCACCTCGCTGCGGCGCACGTAGCGGGTGCGCCCGGCGTTCTCCACCGGCAGCACCGGCATGGTGTCCGGTGGGACGGGGGCGGGCGGCGGCACCCGGGGCGCGCCGGCGGCGGGGGGCGGGCCGGCCATCCGCACCACCTTGTCCAGGGCGGCGGCCAGGTGCTCGGCGCGCACCGGTTTCAGCAGGTAGTCCACGGCGCCGATGCGGTAGGCGGCGACCGCGTGCCGCTCGTGCGCGGTGACGAACACGATCGCCGGCGGCTCGCTCAGCCGGGCCAGCAGCGAGCCCAGCTCCAGCCCGTCCAGGCCGGGCATGGAGATGTCCAGGAAGACCGCGTCGAACCGGCCGGCCTGGATGCTCTTCAGCGCGCCGATCGGCTCCTGCGCGGTGACCACCTCGGCGACGTCCGGGGCGTCCCCGAGCAGCCGGGCCAGCTCCTCCAGGGCGGGCAGCACGTCGTCCACGGCGAGCACCCGGAGCCGGGCGCGCGGGCGCGGTGCGCCGGCGGTCACGGCAGCACCCCCGGCTGGAACCGGGGGACCCGGACCACCACCCGGGTCCCGGCGTCCTCGGCGGTCTCCACGACCAGCCCGTACCAGGGGCCGTAGACGTGCCGCAGCCGCCGGTCCACGTTGGCCAGCCCGACCGAGTCCGGGTCGCCCCGGCCGGCCAGTACCTCGCGCGCGGTCCGCGGCGGCATGCCCCGCCCGTCGTCCTCCACGCTGATCACGCAGTCGTTCCCCTCGGCCTCGCCGGAGACCAGCACCCGGCCGGCTCCGGCGCGCGGCTCGATGCCGTGCCGGATCGCGTTCTCCACCAGCGGCTGCAGCACCAGGTAGGGGACGGCCACCCCGAGCACCTCCGGCGCCACCCGCACCTGCACCCGGAGCCGGTCGCCGAGCAGCGCCCGCTGCAGCGCCAGGTAGGTCTCGATGGCGTGGAACTCGTCGGAGACGGTGGTGTAGTCGCCGTGCGAGGCCAGGCTGTACCGGGTGTAGTCGGCGAAGTCGAGCATGAGGTCCTGGGCGCGGTCCGGGTCGGACCGGGCCAGCGACGCGATGACGGTGAGCGCGTTGTACACGAAGTGCGGGGAGATCTCCGCGCGCAGCGCCCGGAACTCCGCCTGGGCGGCGCGCTCCGCGGTGGCCTCCAGCCGGGCCCGCTCCAGCGCGGCCGAGACCAGCGCCGCCGCCTCGCGCACCGCGGAGGCGGGGACGTCGCCGTAGACCACCAGCGCCCCGGCGAGCTCGTCGTCGACGTGCAGCGGCACCGCCGCCAGCGGCGCCCGGCCGGCCGCCGCCTCGGTGCGCAGCACCGCGTCCAGCAGCGGTGCGGTGTCGGCGTGCTCGGCGGGCCGCCCGGCCCACACCGGCGCCCCGGACAGGTCGGCCATGGCCAGCCCGCGCGCGCCGAGCAGCCGGCGCAGCCGCCGCGCCGCGACCCGGCAGCCGGGGCCGGACAGCCCGTCCTTCAGCCGCTCGGTCACGGTGCGCGCGGCGACCAGCGTCGCGGTGGGGTCGGTCTCCGTCCGGGCGCGCGCGAACGGGACGCTGACGAGTCGGGCGGGGCGCGATGGCATGGCCGGTTCCGTCACGGGTGGCGAGCGGTCGGGTCGGTGGGAGTGATCTGGGACACGGACACCGGAATTCTAGATCCCGGACCTGCCCCGCCGGGAGTGCGGGCCGCACGCGCGGAGCTGTGGCGGGGGTCACGGGGGAACGGTCGCCCCTCTTGTGTTCTCGTGGGGGCTCTGCCTAAACTCACAGATAACCACAACGAAACACAGGAGAAACCACATGTACGGCGAAGAGCGGAGGCAGGCGATCCTCGGCCGCGCGCGGGACGAGGGCCGGGTCGAGGTGGCCGCTCTGGCCGGCGCGTTCGACGTCACCTACGAGACGGTCCGGCGCGACCTCACCCTGCTGGAGCGCCAGGGCGTGCTGCGCCGGGTGCACGGCGGGGCGATCCCGATCGAGCGGCTCGGCTTCGAACCGGCCCTGCCGCAGCGGGACACCGTGATGACCGAGGAGAAGGAGCGCATCGCCGAGGCCGCCCTGGCCGAGCTGCCCGAGGAGGGCACGGTGCTGCTGGACGCCGGCTCCACCACCCGCCGCCTCGCCGAGCGGCTCCCCGCCGACCGGGAGCTCACCGTGGTCACCAACTCGCTGCCGATCGCCGCCGCGGTCTCCGCCCGCCCCAACCTCACCCCGCTGCTCATCGGCGGCCAGGTCCGCCCGCGCACCCAGGCCGCGGTGGGCCCCTGGGCCGCCCGGCTGCTCGAGCAGACCTACGTCGACGTCGGCTTCATCGCCACCAACGGCGTCTCCGCCGAACGCGGCCTGACCACCCCGGACACCTCCGAGGCCGAGACCAAGCGGCTGATGGTCCGCGCCGCCCGGCGCACCGTGCTGCTGGCCGACCGCACCAAGGTGGGCAACGACCAGTTCGCCCGGTTCGCCGACCTGGCCGACGTGGACTGCCTGATCACCGACGGCGGACTGGACCGCGGTGTCGCCGACGAGCTGGAGGCCGCCGGCCCCCGGGTCGTGCTGGCCTAGCGAGAGGGCACGAGAACACGCGATGATCTGCACCGTCACCCCCAACCCCAGCGTCGACCGGACGCTGGAGGTGGCCGCGCTCACCCCCGGAGAGGTGCTGCGCGCCCGCGGCTGGTCCACCGACCCCGGCGGCAAGGGCGTCAACGTCTCCCGCGCGCTGCACGCCAACGGGGTGCCGACCACCGCCGTGGTGCCGGTCGGCGGCGCCGAGGGCGAGCGCCTCGCCGAACTCCTCGCCGAGCGCGGCGTGCCCGCGCTGCCGGTCCGCGTCTCCGCGCCCACCCGGAACAACATCGCCGTGGTCGACGCCGCCGGGACCACCACCAAGATCAACACCCCCGGGCGGATCACCGCCGAGGAGACCGAGGCCCTGCTCGGCGCGGTCGCCGGCCGGCTCGACGCCCGCCCCCGGCTGCTGGTCGCCGCGGGCAGCCTGCCCGACGGCGCCCCGGTCGACCTGTACGCCCGGGTGGTGCGCGCCGCCGTCCGCCGCGGCGTCCCGGTCGCCGTGGACACCTCCGGCGCCCCGCTCGCCGCCGCGGTCCGCGCCGGCTCGGTCGACCTGCTCAAACCCAACGAGGAGGAGCTGGCCGAACTGGACGGCCAGGAGTTCACCACCCTGGGCGAGGTGGTCGCCGCCGCCCGCCGCGCACTGGCCCACGGCAACCGGGCCGCGCTGGTCACCCTCGGCCCGCACGGCGCGCTGCTGGTCGGGGCGGAGCGGGTGCACTGGGCCGGCGGCCCCGCGTTCGCGCCGCGCAGCACCGTCGGCGCCGGCGACTGCGCGCTGGCCGGCTACCTCGCCGCCCGCGGCACCCCGGCCGACCGGCTGGCCGCCGCCGCCACCTGGGGCCGGGCCGCCGCCGCGCTGCCCGGCAGCGCCGTCCCCGGCCCCGGCGACCTGGACCCCGGCCCGGTCCGGGTGGTCGCCGACCCCGACCCGGACCTGGTCATCAAGGAGCTGTGAGAGACACCCCGCCCCACCGGGCACGCAGTACGACCGAGGAGTTCGCCCCATGACCACCGCCCAGCCACCACTGACCACCCCGGAACTGGCCGCCACCGGACTGCGGCCCGCCGACCGCGACGAGGCGGTACGGCACCTCGCCGGGCTGCTGCACGCCGCCGGGCGCGTCACCGACCTGGAGGGATTCCTCGCCGACGTGCGCGCCCGCGAGGAGCGGATGCCCACCGGCATGCCCGGCCGGGTCGGTCTGCCGCACGCCCGGTCCGCGCACGTCACCGCGGCCGGCCTGGCCGTCGGGGTCTGCCCCGGCGGCGTCGACTGGGGCGGCCCGGACGGCGACGCCACCCTGGTCTTCCTCATCGCCGCCCCGGAGGGCGGAGGGGAGCAGCACATGAAGATCCTCGCCTCGCTGGCCCGCCGGCTGATCCACGAGGAGTTCCGCGCCTCGCTGCTGAAGGCGCCGGACGCCGCGGAGATCGCCGCCGTCGTCACCCGGGAGGTGGCCGCGCCATGAGGTTCGTCGCCGTCACCTCCTGCCCCACCGGCATCGCGCACACCTACATGGCGGCCGAGGCCCTGGAGCAGGCCGCCCGCGCCGCCGGGCACGAGATCGCGGTGGAGACCCAGGGCGCGGCCGGCTCCGACCCGATCGACCCGGCGGTGATCGCCGCCGCCGACGCCGTCATCTACGCCGCCGACCTGGAGGTCAAGGAGAAGGGCCGGTTCGCCGGCAAGCCCTTCGTCGACGTCGGCGTCAAGGCCCCGATCGCCGATGCGGCCGCGGTGCTGGAGCGCGCCGCGGCGGCCGCGGCGGAGGAGGACGCGCCGGACGGTGCGGAGCCGGCCGGCCCGCTCACCGGACCCGCGCCCGCACCCGCCACCAAGGTGGAGGCCGGCGCCGGGATCGGCACTCGGATCCGGCAGTGGCTGATGACCGGGGTCTCCTACATGATCCCGTTCGTCGCCGCGGGCGGCATCCTCATCGCGCTCGGCTTCATGGTCGGCGGCTACGGCATCTCCGAGGCCGACCCCTCGGTGGTGATCGACGGGTTCGACCCGCTCTCCGCGCACGCCTGGGGCGCCCTGATGTACCTGACCGGCTCGGCCGTGTTCGGGTTCCTGGTGCCGGTGCTCGCCGGGTTCATCGCCTACGCCATCGCCGACCGGCCCGGCCTGGTCCCCGGCTTCCTCGGCGGCGCCGCCGCGCTCACCGTCGGCGCCGGCTTCCTCGGCGGTCTGGCCGCCGGGTTCATCGCCGGGTTCACCGCGCTCTGGCTGACCCGGCTGAAGGTGCCCTCGGCGGTGCGCGGCATCATGCCGGTGGTGGTGACCCCGCTGCTCGCCTCGTTCGCCACCGGGTTCGCGATGCTGGTCGTCATCGGCCGGCCGCTGGCCGCGCTGATGGACGGGCTGAACGGCTGGCTGGGCTCGCTGACCGGCGCCAGCCTGGTGCTGCTCGGCGCCCTGCTCGGCGCGATGATGGCGTTCGACATGGGCGGGCCGCTGAACAAGGTCGCCTACACCTTCGCCACCGCCGGGCTGACCACGGTCGGCGCCTCCGCCGCCGGCGACCGGCCGGAGTTCACCGTGATGGCGGCGGTGATGGCCGCCGGAATGACCCCGCCGCTGGGGCTGGCCCTGGCCACCGCGGTGCGCAAGCGGGCGTTCACCGAGGCCGAGCGGGAGAACGGCAAGGCCGCCTGGGTGCTCGGCGCCTCCTTCATCACCGAGGGCGCCATCCCGTTCGCCGCCGCCGACCCGCTCCGGGTCATCCCCGCGCTGGTCGCCGGCTCGGCCGCCACCGGCGCGCTGACCGCCGCGTTCGGCGCCTCGCTGCGCGCCCCGCACGGCGGCGTCTGGGTGACCCCGCTGATCGGCGACCCGCTGATGTTCCTGCTCGCCCTGGTCATCGGCACCGGGATCACCGCCGGAGCGGTGCTCGCGCTGAAGGGCCTGCGCCGCCCCGCCGCCGAACCCGCCCCGGAACCGGCCGCCGCCTGACCCCGCCCCGCACATCCCCCCGCAGAGAAAGCAGAGAGACCATGCCCAGCAGAGACGTCACCATCGCCGCCGCCGTCGGCCTGCACGCCCGCCCGGCGAGCCTGTTCGTGAAGGCCGCGGCGGACACCGGAATCCCGGTCACCATCGCCAAGCAGGGCGGCGCCCCGGTCGACGCGCGCAGCCTGCTCGGGGTGATGGCCCTGGGCGCCGGGCACGGCGACACCGTCACCCTGGCCGCCGAGGGGGAGGGGGCCGAGGCCGCGCTGGACGGCCTCGCCGAGCTGCTCGGCCGCGACCTCGACGCCGCCTGACCGGCCCCGCCGCGCCCTCCCACGGAACTCCGCGATCGCCCGGAGCGTCGGAAAGGCAGGGGCGGCAGTCCGCCCCCGCCACCCGAACCGCCCCCCACCAGCGACGATCCGGGGCCCCGAGCGGGCCCCGGCGGAGGAACCCATGGTCTTCAAGCGCCTGCTCGCGGCCGTCGGCATCGGCGGCCCCAGCATCGACACCGTCATCCCCCGGCCGAGCGTCCGCCCCGGGGAGAAGGTGCAGGGCCACATCGACCTGGAGGGCGGGGAGGTCGAGTCCGACATCGAGCGGATCGACCTGGCGCTGCGGGCCCGGGTCGAATACGAGCGCGGGGACAGCGAGGGCACCAAGCGGGTGCTGTTCCACCAGGTGACGGTGGCCGGCGGGTTCCGGCTCGCGCCCGGCGAGCGGCAGCGCATCCCGTTCACCTACCCGCTCACCCTGCAGGCCCCGCTGACCATGGCCGGCGGGCACCGGCTCCCCGGCGCCGAGCTGGGGCTGAGCACCGACGTGTCGATCGGCGGCGCCCTGGACCCGGGGGATGTGGACCCGCTGGAGGTGCACCCGCTGCCCGCCCAGGAGCGGGTGCTGGAGGCGCTGGCGCGGATGGGCTTCCGCCTGGTCAAGACCGACGTCGAAGAGGGACGGCTGGCCGGGACCCGGCAGGAGTTCCCGTTCTTCCAGGAACTGGAGTACCGCGCCTCGCCGCAGTTCGCCGACCGGATGCGGGAGCTGGAGGTCTCCTTCGTCGCCGACGCCCAGGGCACCGAGGTGGTGCTGGAGGCGGACAAGCGCGGCGGCCTGCTCACCGAGTCCCAGGACCGCTTCGCCCGGTTCCGCGTCCCGCACCACGGCGACGGCGCCGACCTCGCCCCGGTGCTGGCCCAGCAGATCGAGCACATGGTCCGCCGCCGCGCCGGCCTGATGGGCGGCCTCTTCGGCTGACCGCCCCGACCGGACCAGGCCCCGCACCGGCCCGCACGCCGGCGGCGGGGCCTCTCCGTTCCCGCTCCGGAGGGTCCGCCGGTTCCGTCCGGCGGGCCGGTCTCAGAGGTAGAGGCCGAACCCGTGCCGGGCCGCGGCCGGGTCGGGGAGGTCGGCGGGGACGTCCGCCGGGGTGAGCTCGCGGAGCAGGTCGCCATCGTCGGCGCCGGGGCCGGCGGCGATCCGTGCCGCCTGGGCACGGGCGGCCCGCTCGAACAGCGCGCCGGCCAGCCGGGCGTTCCGCAGCGCCCCGGAGCGGCGCCGCGCCCGCAGCACCCCGCGCACCGCCTCCGCCGTGCCCGGGGCCAGCCGGAACCCCGCCTCGTGCGCCCGCTCGGCGAAGACCTCGGCCAGCTCGCCCTCGGACAGGTCGGGGAAGTGCAGCCGCCGGGTGAACAGGGCGTCCAGCCCGGGGCGGGCGGCCAGCAGGCCGGGCAGCTCCTCGGCCGGCCCGGCGGCGATCACCAGCAGGTCGTGCCGGTGCGCCCCGACCTGCCGGAGCAGCGCCTGCACCGCCTCGTCCGCCGCGGTGTCGGTGCCCGGCCGGGCGAACACCTCGTGCGCCTCCTCCACCAGCAGCACCCCGCCCGCGGCCGCGCGCACCGAGGTCTCCACCAGCGCGGCGCTCTGCCCAGGGAACGCGCCCACCAGGTCGTCCCGGCCGACCCGCACCAGGTGCCCGGAGGAGAGCAGGCCGCGCCGCCCGCAGACCGCGCCGGCCAGCTCGGCGACGGTGCCCCGGCCGGTCCCCGGCCCGCCCAGGAAGACCATGTGGTCCACCGCCCCGGAGGCGGTGATCCCGGCGGCCCGCCGGGCCTCCTCCACCCGGGCGCGGGCGTCCAGCTCGCGCAGCTCCCGCTTGGCCTGCGCGGCGCCGGCCAGCCGGTCGGCCCGGGTCAGCGGGTCGGACGGCGGCACCGGGCCGACCCGGGCCCCGGCCGACACCGGGACGTCGGCGGGCAGCAGCTCGCGCAGCTCCTCCGGGGAGCGGTCGCGCCCGTCGGTGATCCGCTCCGCCTGCAGCGCGGTGGCCCGCTCCAGCAGGTTGCGGACCAGCCGGGCGTTGCCGAACGCCTCGTCCCGGGGGGCCGCCTGGAGCAGCCGGCGGACCCGCGCCGCCGTCCCCTCGGCCAGGGTGAACCCGGCCTCGGCGGCCATCGCGGCGAAGATGTCGCCCAGCTCGCGGTCGGTGTAGTCGGGGAAGCCCAGGTGGCGGGGGAACCGGGAGGCCACCCCGGGGTTGGAGGCGAGGAAGCGGGCCATCTCCTTCTGGTAGCCGGCCACGACCACCACCAGGTCGTCCCGGTGGTCCTCCATCAGCTTGAGCAGGGTGGCCACCGCCTCCGGGCCGAAGTCGTTGCCGGAGTCGGACTGGGTGAGGGTGTAGGCCTCGTCGATGAAGAGCACCCCGCCCAGGGCGCTCTTCACCGCCTTCTCCACCTTGGGCGCGGTCTGCCCGATGTACTCGGCGACCAGGTCGGCGCGGCCGGTCTCCACCAGGTGCCCGGAGGAGAGCAGGCCCAGGTCGGCGTAGATCGCGCCGAGCATCCGGGCCACCGTGGTCTTGGCGGTCCCCGGGCTGCCCATGAACACCATGTGCCGGGCCGGGGCGGCGACCGGGACGCCCGCCTCGGCGCGCATCCGCTCCGCCCGGGCCTCGGCCGCGTACAGCCGGACCTCGCGCTTCACCGACTCCAGCCCGACCAGGGCGTCCAGCGCGGCCATCGGGTCCTCAGGGCGCTCCGCGGCGCCGCCCGGCGCGCCGATCGACGGGGCGCGCAGCCCGGCGGTGTCCGGGACGTCCTCCTCCAGCAGGGCGCGGAGCGCGTCGCCGCCGGCGCCGTCCGCGGTGACCCGCCGCGCCTGGCGGGCCGCGGCCCGGTCGAACAGGGCGCGCGCGGTGCGGGCGCCGCCGAAGCCCGGCCCGCGCGAGGTGCGGCGGAGCACCCGGCCGGCCTTGGCGACGGCGGCCGGGTCGGGCGCGAAGCCCTCCCGCTCCGCGGTGCGCGCGAAGACGTCGGTGAGCTCCGCGGCGGTGTGGTCGGCGAACTCCAGCCGGCGCGGCACCCGGGAGGCCAGCCGCGGGTTCCCGGCGAAGAACCGGGCGAGGTCCTCCCCGGTGTCGGCGAAGACCACCACCAGGTCGCCGCGGTGCTCGTCCATCAGCGAGACCAGCGTGGAGACCGCGTCGTGGCCGAGGGCGCGGGCCGAGTCGGTCTCGGTCAGCGCGGCGGCGCCCTCGATCAGCAGCACCCCGCCGAGCGCCCCCTTGACCACCTGGTTCACCCGGGAGGCGACCTGCACCGCGTAGTCGGCGAGCAGGTCGGCCCGGTGCGTTTCCACCACGTGCCCGGAGTGGAGCAGCCCGTGCTCGGCGTAGATGCGGCCGAGGATGCCGGCGACCGTCGACTTGCCGCTGCCGGGCCCGCCGGCGAACGCGAAGTGCCGGCCGGCGGGGCTCGCCTTCAGCCCGGCCCGGGCGCGGGCCTGCTCGGCGCGGGCCTCGGCGTCGACCGCGTGCACCTCCCGCTTCACCGACTCCAGTCCGACCAGGGCGTCCAGCTCGTCCAGCGGGGCGGCCTCCGCGGTCTCGCCGTTCCCGGCGGTCCGCTCCGCGCCCTCGTCCGGGGCGTCCGGGGCGTCCGCGCCGGAGCCGTCCGCGGTGCCGCGGCCGGCCAGGCCGTCCACCGCCATCCGCCGGGCGGGCGGCGCGCAGTACCGGCGCAGGTCCATCTGGAAGCCGAAGACCGGCAGCGGGGTGCCGCCCTTGGGCTTGCGCAGCACGTCGTCGTCGCTGGAGGCGAGCGCGACCGCGCACCGGGTGCCCATGTCCAGCCAGGTCCGGCAGGTGTCGGCCTCGCCGGCCACCACCCCCTCCCACAGCCAGATGCGCGCCTTCTGCTGCCATTCGCCCAGGTCGAAGGAGCCGGAGGTGGCGGCGTACCGCTTGGCGGCCCTGCGGTAGCCGCCCGCCCCCAGGACCTCGGTGGCCACCGGGGAGACGCCGGGCAGCTCCATGCCGTGCGCCATGGAGACCAGGACGTCGGTGATCGGCGGGACGTCGTGCGCGACCGCGCCGAGCCGCTCGTGCGCGGCGAGGAACTTCGGGTAGGCCCAGCCGAGCAGCCGCTGCGGCTCGGCGAACTCGGTGATCTCGGGGAAGTACCTGCCGTCCAGCCAGCGGCCCCAGGCCCGGCGGAGCTCGTAGGGGGAGGCGGTGAGGTCGAACTCGTGCGCCTCGGGGTCGGCGGCGCGCTCGCGGAGCAGCTCCTGCATCGCCCTGCGCCGGCTCTCCCACGGCACGATCCCGGCGGCGGCGTCCAGGATCTCGCCGAGCACGGTGAACATGATCTCCCGGTCCTCGGCGCCCCGGGACACCTCGATGAGCCCGTACCCCGGCGGCAGCCGCAGGTCGTCGAAGATCCACCGCACCGGGTCGGTGCTCGGCGAGGCGTTGGTCAGGTGCTTCTCGACCAGCAGCGACGGCAGGCAGGAGTGGCTGCCGGCGTTGACCCGCAGCGCGCCGGAGATCACCACCAGGTGGTCGAGGACCTCGTAGACCAGCCGCCGGCGGCGCGCCCCCGCGTCCCCGGCGGGCGCCCCGGGCGGGAACACCAGGCCCCGGCCGTCCTCGATCACCATGGTGAGCAGCTCGGAGATCTCCCCGATCAGCCCGTCCGGCACGCGCCACGGGCCGTGCTCGTAGACGTCCAGCACGGGCTCGTCGGTCAGCAGCGGTTCCAGGTGCTCGGGCAGGCGGATCACCGTCAAGGCGGCTCCTTCGCGAAGGGGGGAGGGGAGCGGGCCGCCGGGGCGGCCCCGTGTGCTGTGAGGATATGCCCCGGATGTGACGGTGGCGGAAGTGAATTCCGCCGCCTGTGGACGGACCCCCGCCCCGCGCCCGCCGGAGACCGGGGGCGCCCTGGTCACAGCCCGGCCCTGCCGGTGGCCCAGTAGGGCTGGGTGGAGACCCCGGAGCGGGGGACGCCGAACCGGTCCAGCAGCAGGCGGCGGACCCGCTGCACGGTCTGGCCGTGGCCGGAGAGGTAGACGTGCCCGCCGCGGTGCGCCTCCTCCCAGGCGCCCCGGTCCAGGGCGGCGAGGAGCGCGGCGCCGGGCTCCGGCCCCGCCTTCAGCACGGTGAACCCGGGCAGCAGCGCGGAGGCGAACGCGGTGTCCTCGGCGGGCACCTCGATCAGGCCGGTGACGGCCTCCGGGGAGGCGGCGCGGACCTGGAAGGCGCGCCACAGCCCGGCCGTGCTCGCGTCGCCCGCCCCGGTGAACCGCTCCACCGGGCGCATCCGGAACGCGCGGGCGGCGACCGGGCGGGTGGCGTGCACGGTGTCGCCCTCCTTCAGCGCGTCCAGCCACCGCTCCCCGGGCGACCGCCGCTCGGCGGGCCGGCCGGCCGAGTGCACCTGGAACAGCACGCTCATCGTCCCGGAGACGGTGTCCAGCACCTCCGGCGTGTAGTGCCGGAACAGCGTCGGCGCGACCCGGAACGCCAGGGCCTGGCACGGGTCCCAGTCGTGCCCGCGCAGCGCGCCGCAGTCGAAGTGCACCCGGCGGAACCCGGGGGAGGGGGCCTCGATCCCGGTGACCGCGCACGGGATGCCGCGGCGCTCCACCGCGGAGGCCAGCAGGGACGGCATGGACGGCATGGGGACCCGCCTTCGCTCGAAGGAATCGGAACGGAGGCGAGTATAGGTTAGCCTTGCCTATTTGCAACAGGTGTAGGAAACTGGTCGCGGTGCCGGGCCCGCTGGTTCCGCGCGGGGCCCGGGCCGCCGGCCGCCCCGGGGCGCGGAAGGCGGCGCTCCAGGCCCGCCGCTCCGGGAACACCCGGGTCCGGAACGGAGAGTAGGGTCGTTCGCCATGGACCGCCGACCCGTACCGCCCTCGCGGGCGGCCGGCCGACGCCCGGGCCGCCCGGCCACCGTCACCCGCACGGCCCTGGCCGACGCGGTGCTGCGGCTCGGCTTCCCCGGGCTCACCGTCTCGGCGGTGGCCCGGGAGCTCGGTGTCAGCCACGCCAGCCTCTACCGCCACGTGACCGGCCGGGAGCAGCTCATCGCCCTGGCCCTGGACCGGATCGTCGCCGCCGCCCCGTGGCCGGAGCCGGACGGCGGATGGCGCGCCTACCTGGCGGGCACCGCCGGAACCCTGTGGGACCTGCTCGACGCCCACCCGGGCCTGGCCGCGGAGATGGCCGTCGCGGCGCCGCTCTCCCCGGCCGCGGTGGAGCGGATGAACACCTTCGGCACGGCCCTGCTCGGCCACGGCTTCGCCCCCGCCGACGCGGTGCTCGCCTGCGACCTCGTCGTCGACCTCGCCTGCGACGTGCACGCGCTGTGGGAGCGGATCGACGGGCCGCACGACCCAGGCGCCGCACATGCCGCCGGGGCGCTCGCCCCGGAGCTGCGCACCGAGTTCACCGCCGTGCTCGCCGCCGACCCGCGCTCCTGGTTCGAACGCAAGCTCACCGTGGTCCTGGACGGCGTCGCCGCAGGCCTGGCCCCGGACTGAGAGACTGTTGGGTATGCGGTCGGTCGCTCAGGGGGTTCGGCCGCCCCGGCCTGCAGCGCCGTAGCGACCCGCGGCACAGCGCCACCTCGTTGAGCCCCCTCAACGAGGCAGCGCCGTGGTGCGGGGGTCAGGGGAGGGCCGCGCCCCCGCCGCCGGCCGTCACTCGGAGAGGTACTGGGTGATGCGGATGTGGTTGCCGAACGGGTCGCGCACGGCCATGTCGCGGCCGTAGGGGCGGGTGGTCGGCTCCTCGGTGATCTCGACGCCGGCCTTCCGCAGCCGCTCGTGCTCGGCGTCGACGTCGTCGCTCTCCAGGATCATCCAGCTGGTGGTGCCGAGCTCGGTGAGCTCGCGCAGCCGCTCCGCGGTCTCCTCGGTCCCGGTGGCCGTCTCGTCGCCGATGCGCTGCAGCAGCACCATGCGCTTGGGCGCGCTGGGCAGTGCGACGGTCAGCCAGCGCATGTTCCCGAGCTCGACGTCGGTGTCGACGGCGAACCCGAGGCGCTTGACGTAGAACTCCAGGGCGGCGTCCTGGTCGGTGACGTACATGGGCGTGATGGCGATGTCCTTGAGCATGCCCGAAGTCTAGAAAGGTCGAACGTGAGTTCGCTTCTCCGATCCGACCCTCCGCGTTTCGCCCCTGACCGGACACGTCCGGACCTGCCGGTCCATGCGCTCCGCTACCGGGGCCGGGCCGCCTCGCGGGCGAAGCACGCGGGGATCCCGGGCAGCGGCCCCCGGGCCCGGTGCCGGGTCGGCGTCTCGCCGACCATGCGGACGAACCTCCGGGTGAACGTCCCCAGGCTCTCGTAGCCGACCTCGCGGGCGATGTCGGTGACGCTGAGGCCGGTCGAGCGGAGCAGCCGGCAGGCGCGCTCGATGCGCCGGCGGCAGAGGTAGGCGTGCGGGGACTCGCCGAACGCCGCGCGGAAGGAGCGCCGCAGGTGCGTGGGGGAGGCCAGTCCGACCCGCGCCAGCCGGGCGCTGTCCCAGGACCCGGCGAAGTCCCGGTCCAGGGCGTCCTTGACCCGCAGCATGCGGCGCGCCGTCGATTCGCTCGTTCCCGTGGCCATAGGGCCAGGTTAGAACCGGCCTGCGACATCGGCCGCGGGGCCGGAGCGGGGCGAGGGCCCCACCGGCGGTGTCCGGCCCCGGCCGGAGCCGGGGCCGGACACCGGTCTACTCCCGGTCGGCCCAGACGCCGGTCTCCGCGGTGCGCCGGACCCAGTCCGCGAAGCCCGCGGCGGGGCGGCCCAGGGCCTGCCGGACCCCGTCGGCGGGGCCCGAGGTGATGCCGGCGCGGTGGATCGCGAACATCGCGTCCAGCAGGCCCGCCACCGGCTCCGGGAAGCCCTGGCCGGTCAGCTCGGCGCGGTACTCCTCGGGGGAGATCTCGGTGAACCGGACCGGCCGGCCCGTCGCCTCGCCGATGATCCGGGCGGCGTCGGCGAAGGTCAGGTCCTCCGGGCCGGACAGCTCGTAGACCCGGCCCGCGTGGCCGTCCTCGGTGAGCGCGGCCACGGCCACCGCCGCCACGTCCTCGGTGTCCACGAACGGCTCCGGGGTGTCGCCGATCGGCAGCGCCAGCCGGCCCGCGAGCACCGGGTCCAGCCACAGGTCCTCGGTGAAGTTCTGGAAGAAGTTGTTCGGCCGGAGGATCGTCCACTCCGCCCCGGACTCCCGGACCGCTGCCTCGGCGGCGGCCATCCCCGCACCGAAGCCCGCGTCGGGGCCGACCTTGTCCATCCCCCGGCCGGACAGCACCACGAACCGGCGCACCCCGGCCGCCGCGGCCTCGGCCGTGAACGACTTCACCGGCTCCGTCTCCTCCGGCGCCACCAGGTACACCGCGGACACCCCGGCCACCGCCGGGCCCCAGGTCCCCGGGTCGGTCCAGTCGAACGCCGTTTCGCTCCGCCGGGACGCCGCGCGGACCGGCACCCCGGCCTCGGTCAGCCGCCGGACCACCCGCCGCCCGGTCTTCCCGGTCGCCCCGAGCACCAGGACCTCGCCGCCGCGCGCCGCTTCGTTCACCGTGTTCTTCTCGTTCTCGTCCATGGCCCCGAGTCAACCGGGGACAGCCCGCCGCGGACATGGCCGACCGTCCGCCGCGCATAGGAGCGGGTGCGCATCCG
Organism: Nocardiopsis potens DSM 45234; assembly: GCF_000341105.1. Lineage (GTDB taxonomy): Bacteria > Actinomycetota > Actinomycetes > Streptosporangiales > Streptosporangiaceae > Nocardiopsis_A > Nocardiopsis_A potens. The sequence goes on along the minus strand of NZ_ANBB01000065.1, from coordinate 15,318 downwards.
CGCCCGCGCGCGGCCCGGCAGAGGTCCTGAAAGTAGAAGGGGCGCCCCGCCGCGCATCCGCCCGCCGGGGTGATGCCGCACACCCGGGCGGGCGCCGACCGGGCACCGGCCGGGCGATCGGCCCGCTGTGCCGGGGGCGCGGGGCGGTGTGGCCCACGCGGCCCGCCCCTGTGCTTCGGTTCATGCTCCCACCAGGGACTTCTACGGCGCCCGCGGTCCGTTACGGGTGTTTCGTGCGCCTGTGTCAGGCCGAGCCTTGACCCTCCCCGGCGCCGCTCTTTGCCATCGGGCCTCCGGCCGCCCTCCGCGGCCGGCCGCACCCACGTTCCCGCGAGAAGGAGGGCACGATGCCCATCGCTCTGTGGGCGCTCACACTGGGCGCCTTCGGTATCGGCACGACCGAGTTCGTCATCATGGGCCTGCTGCCCGAAGTCGCGGGAGACCTCGGCGTCTCCATCCCCACCGCCGGCCACCTCATCTCCGGCTACGCCGCCGGCGTGGTGGTCGGCGCGCCGCTGCTCGCCATCGCCGGGTCCCGGCTGCCGCGCCGGACCATGCTGATCGCCCTGCTCGCGCTCTTCACCGTCGCCAACGCCGTCTCCGCGGTGGCCCCCGGCTACGAGGCGCTGCTCGGCGCCCGGGTGCTGGCCGGGCTGCCGCACGGGGCGTTCCTCGGCATCGGCTCCGTGGTCGCCGCGGACATGGTCGCCGGGCACCGGCGCGGCCAGGCGGTCGCCCGGGTGCTGCTCGGCCTGACCCTGGCCAACGTCGTCGGGGTGCCGCTGGGCGCCCTGATGGGCCAGCAGATCGGCTGGCGCTGGGCGTTCGCCGCGGTCGCGGTGGTCGGCGCCGCCTCCCTGGTGGCGCTCCGGCTCGCCCTCCCCGAGCAGCCCCGCCCCGCGCCGATCCCGGTCCGCGCCGAACTGCGGGTGTTCCGCCGCCCCCAGGTGCTGCTCGCGTTCGCCGTGGTGGTGTTCGGCTTCGGCGGCAGCTTCGCGGCCTACAGCTACATCAGCCCGATGCTGACCGAGGTCACCGGGTTCCAGGGGGCGAGCGTCACCCTGGTGCTGGCGCTGTACGGCGCGGGCATGACGGTGGGCGCCATCGCCGGCGGCCGCCTCGCCGACCGCGCCCCGATGCCCACCCTGTGGCTGTTCACCGGCGCGCTCGCGGTGCTGCTCGCGCTGTTCACCGTGACCGTGGCGAGCCCGGTCCTGGCGCCGGCCACCTTCTTCCTGATCGGCGCGACCGGCTTCATCGCGGTCACCAGCCTGCAGACGATGATCCTGGACCGGGCCCGCGAGGCGCCCGGCCTCGCCGCGGCTGGCATCCACTCCGCCTTCAACATCGCCAACGCGATGGGCGCGACCCTCGGCGGCGCCGCCATCGCGGCCGGCTTCGGCCCCGCCTCGCCCAGCATGGTCGGCGCCCTCCTCTCCGCGGTCGGCCTCGGCCTCGCCCTCCTGATGGGCCTCCCCGCCCGCCGCCCCGCCCCGGTCGCCGAGGCGGAAGCACTCCTGGAAGCCGCCGACCCGGCCCTGGAACCGGCCCGCGCCTGACCACTTCCGGAGGGGCGGGGCCCGGCGGGAATCCCGGTACACGGGGAGGAATCGGGTGTTTGTTGGTTTTCGGCGTGGGCAGGGTGATGCACGGCAGCAGTGCGGGAGGCCGCCGCGGAGTCTCCCCGGTGCTGCGGCAGCCTGGCGCATTGTGCGGCCCGGCCGGCGAGCCGCCCTCACCCGGGAGGGGAGGGACGGCGGGAACGGCGGCCGCGGCGCTTCCAGGCGAGAAGGACAGGAGAGCGGCGGTAGGGCGTCCCGCCCCACCGCTGCCGCGCACTGCCGTGAAGGAGGCGTACTGAACACCATGAGTGCTGCAATGACCGGTATCCAGGACCGCTACCCGACACGCGTCATCGCCGACACCCGGCCCGACCTGATCGAGCGGACCGAGCCGGCCGTGTGGCCCGGTACGGCGCAGGGGCCGGCCACTCCCGAGGAGCTCCGCGCCCACGAGGAGAACGGCTTCCACATCACCCGGGGCCTGCTCAGCGGCGAAGAGGTCCGCTCCTTCCGCGAGGAGCTGTCCGCGCTGACCCGCGACCCGGAGGTGCGGGCGGACGAGCGCACCATCGTGGAGAAGGAGTCGGAGGAGGTCCGCTCGGTCTTCGAGGCGCACAAGATCAGCGAGCGGGTCGAGAAGCTGGTCCGCGACCCCAAGGTGCTCGACCGCGCCCGGCAGATCCTCGGGTCCGACGTCTACGTGCACCAGAGCCGGATCAACTACATGCCCGGCTTCCGGGGCAAGGGGTTCTACTGGCACTCCGACTTCGAGACCTGGCACGCCGAGGACGGCATGCCGGGCATGCGATGCGTGAGCCTGTCGGTGGCGCTGACCGACAACCACCCCTACAACGGCGGCCTGATGCTGATGCCCGGCGCGCACCGGACCTTCGTCCCCTGCCTGGGCGGCACCCCGGAGGACAACTACAAGTCCTCGCTGAAGGAGCAGCGGATCGGCGTCCCCGCCGAGGACGACATCGCGCTCCTCGCCGACCGGCACGGGATCGAGCAGTTCACCGGCCCGGCCGGGTCGGCGCTGTGGTTCGACTGCAACAGCATGCACGGGTCGGGCAGCAACATCACGCCCTTCCCGCGCTCGAACGTCTTCATCGTGTTCAACAGCGTGGAGAACGCCCCGGTGGAGCCGTTCGCCGCGGACCGGCGCCGCCCGGAGTTCATCGCGTCCCGGGACTCCACCCCGGTCCACTACTGACCGGGGACGCGATCGGGTAGACGGTCGTCCGGCCGGGGCGGCGCCGCGCCGCCCCGGCCGGGCCGGCACTACAGGTGCGCCTTGATGAACTGGGACATGATCTGCTTGGCCGCGGCACCGGTGACCCGGTCGCCGAAGTCCTGCCGGGACCCCTCGGCCTTGCGCGCCGCGAGCACCGCCTTGGAGGTGTCCGGGCCGTAGTCCCCGTCGATCCCGCTCTCCCCGACCGAGTGGCCGGCCTTCACCAGCAGCTCCTGGAGGAACTTCACCCGCTCCCCGCTGTCGCCTTCGCGCAGTCCGACCATGTCGTCCTCCAAACTCCCGCTACCGGGCGGCTTGCTGAACGTTCCGTTCCTGACCAGTGCGTAGGCCTTGTCCCCCGGGCACGAGGTGGAGATGAAGTCCCGGTGCCCCTTGACGGTCCCGGCGACGCTCTGCTCCATCAGCCAGGCCCGCAGCTGCCGGACCGCCTCGATCTGCGCCGACGTGGGGTCCTCCGACGGCCCGCCGGCCAGCGTGCACGAGTAGTACGTGGTGTTGCCCCCGGGCTGCGCGGCCTGGGTCTTCTTCAGCCCCCGCCCCTCGAACACGTAGCCGTGCGGACAGGCGAAGAAGGAGTTCCCGGTGAAGTACACCGTCCCCGCGCGCCGGGCCAGCCAGGTGCCGTCCGGGGTGGTCGGGCACCAGATGCGCCCCTCGTAGGCCTCCCGGGTGACGGTGAACGCGGATCCCCGGGGAGCGGGCCGGGTCTGCGGGTGCAGCTCGACCCTCCACGTTCCGCGCTCCGCGGGAGCGGCGAGGGGGACCCGGTGCAGCGAGGCCGCGTGCCCGGCCAGGACCGCGGCGAACTGGAACGCCTCGGCGGCCGCCGGGTCCTTCCGGTGGATCACCGCAGACCCGTCGGCGCGGTCTTCCCCGCCCAGCCGCGAAACCTCGATGAAGAGCGCGAGCTGCGCCCGGGTGAGGGCGCGGAGGAAACCGTGCTTCGGTGCCCCGTCGCGCGTGTGCTCCAGCAGGACGCGCTCGGCGCCGGAGGAGAGGCGGAACTCCGCGAGGCCGCCGCTGCGCGCTTCCCGCCATCGAGGGGCGGTGCCCGGATCCCCGCCGGGGCGGGGCGACGGAGCGCAGGGCGGCCCGAAGAGGCCGTGCAGGGCGGCCCGGATCCGCGCGGTGCCGCCGGGGTCCTTCTCCTCCGACCAGCGGAGCAGCGCCTCGGCCCCCGCCGTGCGGGCCCCACCGCTCACCCACGCCACCAGCTCGACCAGCTCATCGGAGTACTTCGGGGCGTCGGGCAGGTCGGAGCAGGGGACCCCCAGCGGCACCCGGTCGCCGCGGTCGAGCGATTCGGTGGTCGCCCAGCGGCGTTCCAGGGCGTCGCCGGTCCACCGCTCCACCGGCCAGCGGTGCCCCGGGGTGGTCAGGGAGGAGTGGCCGCTCCCCTCCATCCGGACCAGTTCCCGGTGCATGGCGGGGAAGACGTTCACCGCCAGCAGCGGCCGCCACCGGGACAGCCCGGTGGTGTGGTCGAGGGTCAGGACCAGGTCGCCTTCGGAGACCTCGGTGAACCCGCGCCAGCCGTTCTCGGTCAGGATCTCGGTCTCTTCGTCGACGCAGTACCCGATGTCCACCCAGCCCCGGGACGGGCCGGTGTGGAAGTCGCGGGTGTTGTTCCAATAGGTCGTGCACGCCGAGTGCGCCTTCTCGCCGAGCCGGGTCTCCGAGGAGTCGTAGTGGATCACCAGGCCCTTCGTCGGGTTGGCTCCGGAGGCCGGGGACGGCCCCCACCCGAGGTCGGACCGGGACACGTATTTCTTCGGTCGCGGCATGACACCTCCCGTAAGCGCAAAATAACCCAGTGCGATGCTTCTGGGGAGGGAGGTCGCGAAATTAACCGGTGAATTCACCGTCCCGACGGTTCGCGGTGCGGAGTTCCGGAGGAGTTCCAGTGGAGTTCCGGCATGGTTCGTCCGATTAGGTGTAATTCGCGGGGCGGGGGTAAAAGGACGCTCGGAGACAGGTGCACCACCGGGCCCCGACGCATCAGCGGCCCCGGTGGTTGTCATCGCGGCCGACTCCGGCCTGCGGGCGCCCGTGCGGATCGGAGAGCGCTACGGTTGAACCGGCCCGCCATAGAGCGGGGCCGCCCGGCGACCCCCCAGCCGGAGCGGGGCCGGTCGGCGAGCGGGGCCGGCCGTCCCCGCGTCAATCCCCTGGGGGGCGCCTGGGTGCACGGCGGGGCGGTGTCCACCGGCCCGGGCCGCGCACCCCTTTTTCTTTTTCCTCCCCTTTTCACCTGCGCCTTTCCATGCGCCGCCGGGTCCGCCGACCGGGCGGCCCCGTTCCCGTGCGCACCCCTTTCCTCTTTTCAAGGGCCGTACGGCCGACCCGGAAGGGCCGACGAAAGTCGCGGGTCCGGTACCGACGGAGGTCCTGTGAAAGCCACCGGAACCTCCTTCCGGCCATGCCCGGGATCGGCTCTACGGCCGAAGAGAAGGGCGCCGGGGCGTCCCTAGTGTTCCCGCAGGGCCGGTCGGGGCACCGCCGGTCCGGCCCCGTCCAGACCACCGCCCCGGCATTGGAGTCCCGATACCCATGCTCCGAACGACCCTGGCCGGCCTGCGCCTGTACAAGGCCAGACTCGCCACAACGGTCCTGGCCATCGCCCTCGGCGTCGCGTTCGTCACCGGGACGCTGGTCTTCAGCGCCACCCTCGAAGAGGCGTTCAGCGCCCAGGTGATGGGCTCGGCCGACGACTACGCCGCCATCGCCCGGGTGGAGGCCCCCGCGGGCGAGGAGGCGCCCCTGCTCACCGGAGACGACCTGGAGGCGGTCCGCGCGCTGGACGAGACCGCCGGGGCCGCGGGCATCACCAAGGGCGCCGCGCCGCTGCTGGACGGGGAGGGGCGCGCGGTGGGGTCGATGCCCACCGCCGCGCTCTCGGTCGGCGAGGGCACCCGGTACGCCCCCGCCGAGGGGCGGCTGCCGGAGGGCCCCGGCGAGGTCGCGCTCTCCACCTCCTCGGCCGAGACGACCGGCTACGGCATCGGCGACACCGTCACCGTGCTGGACCCCGACGGGGAGAGGCGCCGCTTCACCGTCGCCGGCCTGATCGACTTCGGCACCGACACCGAGCTGGCCTACCGCGGCGCCGTGGCGTTCGACCAGGCCACCGCCGAGCGGATGACCGGCGTCGAGGGCTTCGTCGAGATCGACGCGACCGGCGCCGAGGGCGTCCCGGACCGGGAGGTCGCCCGGGCCGTCGCGGAGGCCGTGGGCGGCGCGGCCGAGGTGCGGACCGGCCGGGCCACCGGCGAGCTGATGGCCGAGGCCGCCGGGGCCCAGGCGGAGGTGGTCGGCACCGGCCTGCTGCTGTTCGCGCTGGTCTCGCTCTTCGTCGCCGGGATCGTCATCTACAACACCTTCGCCATCCTGTTCGCCCAGCGCCGCCGCGAGACGGCCCTGCTGCGCTGCGTCGGCGCCGGGCGCGGCCAGGTCCTCCGCGGCCTGCTGCTGGAGGCCCTCGCCATCGGCCTGGTCGCCTCCGCGCTGGGCGTCGCCGCCGGCATCGCCCTGGGCCGGGTCGGCTTCGAGGTCGGCGGCGAGCTGTTCGGCGGGGTGCCCGGGTCGGTCGGGCCGGTGGTCGGCGTGCTGCCGGTCGCGGCGGGGATGGCCGCCGGGGTCGGGATGACGCTGGTCGCCGCCGTCGCCCCGGCGGTGCGGGCGATGCGGGTGCCGCCGCTGGCGGCGCTGCGCGACGGCGCCACCGCCCAGGGGCTCGGCCGGGAAGCGGTGCGGTGGCGCGTCGCCGCGGCCGCCGCGACCGGCCTGGTCTCGGCCGGCCTGCTGTGGGCCGCGGGCGGGCAGGACGAGCCGACCACCGCCATGGCGGTCGCCGCCGCGGCCGGGATGACCGCCTTCCTCGGGGTCGCCGCCGTCGCGCCGCTGCTGGTGCGCGGGGTGGTCGCCGCGGTCTTCCCGCTGATGCGCCGGACCGGGGTGCCGGGCATGCTCGCCGCGGACAACTCCCGGCGCAGCCCCAAGCGGGCCGCCGCCGCGATGCTGGCGCTGACCGTCGGCGCCGCGCTGATCAGCGGGTACGCGGTGCTGAACGCGTCGATGCAGGAGACCCTCACCGAGAAGCTGGAGCGGAAGTTCCCGGTGGACTACACCGTCGGCGCCCCCTTCGACGACGAGGACGCGGTGGTGCCGGGCCGGGTCGTGCGGGCGCTGCGCGAGGCGCCGGAGGTGGAGGCGGTCTTCGAGAAGCGCGCCGCGGCCACCGCGCTGGACGGCGGCGGGACCGAGGCCGTCGCCTACTACGGCGCCGAACTCGGCGAGGACGTCGGTGTCGAGGAGGAGGCCGGAGACCTGGCCGACGTCGCCCCGGGCCGGGTCGCGGTCTCCGCGGGCGCCGCGGGGGGCGCCGGGGTCGGCGACGCCGTCAGCCTGGACACGGAGAGCGGGGAGCGGTCCTACGAGGTCGCCGCGGTGCTCCCGGAGGACCAGGGCATGAACGGCGTGACGATGGTCCGGGCCGACTTCGAGGAGGCCTTCCCCGGGGTGCGCGAGCCGGTGTCGGTGCAGCTGCGCGGGGCCGACGGCGCGGCCGGCCCGGAGCTGCGCGACGCCGTGTACGACGCGGTCGCCGACGACCCGCTGCTCCAGGTGATGTCCAGCGCCGAGATGAAGAGCCAGTTCGAGGACGCGATGAAGACCGCGTTCCTGGTGATCACCGCGATGCTCGGGCTGGCGGTGGTGATCGCGGTGTTCGGCGTGGCCAACACCCTGACGCTGTCGGTGCTGGAGCGCACCCGGGAGTCGGCGCTGCTGCGTGCGCTCGGGCTGAGCCGCGGGCAGCTGCGCCGGATGCTCGCCGCCGAGGCGGTGCTGCTCTGCCTGATCGGCGCGGGCGTCGGCATCGGCCTGGGCGTGCTGTTCGGCTGGGCCGCGGGCCGGGCGGCCCAGCCCGGCATGCTGTTCGCGCTGCCGGTCGGCCAGATCGCCGGGTTCATCGCGGTGGCCGCGGCGGCGGGCCTGCTCGCCTCGGTCCTGCCGGCCCGCCGCGCCGCCGGGGCCTCGATCGCCGGGGTCCTCGCCGCCGAGTGAGGCGGCGGGGAAAGGAATGAAACGGCCCGTCCGCCCCTTCCGGGCGGATGGGCCGCCTTCTTGTGAAGGGGGCGTGATATTTCCGTTCGGGCGTTCGGTCTTCCGGTGAAAAGAATGTCGCGGAGTGTCCGCGGATTTTCACCGGAATTTGTATGTCGCTGTTTGGAACGGGCGGACCCCGCATGAGAGACGTTTCCGTGGGAGAGGGAACGAACGTGAGGAGAGGTCCATGTCCTACGGATCCGGGACCGGAAGCGGGGCCGCCCTGGCCGCCACGGGAATGGCGGCCGGCTACTCCTGGCTCGTCGCCGCGGGGCTGGTGCTGGTCGTCGCCGGAGCACTGCTCATCAGGGTGAGCTTCCGCCGCGGCCGCGGGCCGATGGCGCGGTGACGGGGGAAGGGGCGGTGCGCGCCGAGGAGGAGAAGGCGGAAGAAAAGAAAGGGAAGGAAGAGAAGGGAATCGGCGCGGAACGGGAGGAGGCGGCGGCGCCCACCGGGGAATGCGTCCGGCCGAGGGCGATGCTGCTGCTCGGGGCGGTGCCGGTGGCGGGCTTCGCGGTGTGGGGCGCGATGCACGTGGTCGAGGTCGTCGAGCTGGTCCAGGAGCCCCGGGCGAGCATGGCGGTGCTGTGGCTGGCCACCTTCCTGCTGCTGTGGTGGATCCCGGTGGCCTGGCTGGAGCGGCCGATCAGGGCCGCCGAGGAGGACCGGGACGGCCTGGACGCGCTGGTGGTCACGGTGCAGGTGCCGGTCTACAACGAGGACCCCGAGGTGCTCCGGGCCTGCCTGCGCTCGGTCCTCGGGCAGAGCCGGCGGGTGGACCGGATCCGGGTCGTCGACGACGGCTCGGCGGACCGGGAGACCGGCGAGCCGGTCCGCTACGACGGGGTGCGCGAGGAGTTCCTGGCCGAGGCCGGGGAGCTGGGCATCGACGCCGGCTGGGAGCGCACCGAGAACCGGGGGAAGCGGTTCGCGCAGATGCACGTGCTGGCCGAGGACGACGCGGACGTGTTCGTCACCCTGGACAGCGACTCGGTGCTGGACCGGCACGCGGTCCGGGAGGGGCTCCAGCCGTTCGCCGACCCCGGGGTCCGCTCGGTCGCCGGGCAGGTGCTGGTGCTCAACCACGGCGCCACCTGGCTCACCCGGCTGACCTGCATCCTCTACCTGCCGTTCAGCCGGGGCATGCGCAGCGCCCAGTCGGTGCTGCGCCGGGTCACCATCAACTCCGGGACGCTGGCGTTCTACCGGGGCGACACGGTGCGCGCGTGCGCGGGGGCCTACGAGAACGAGCACTTCTGGGGCCGCCCCATGCAGATGAACGACGACTCGATGCTCACCTTCTACGCGCTGCTGGAGGGCGACACCGTCCAGCAGCCCTCCTCGATCGTCTTCACCCTGGTCCCGGAGCGGCTCGGGCACTACTTCGGCCAGCAGCTCCGCTGGATGCGCGGCACCACGGTGCGGCACCTGTGGTGGCTGCGGTACATGCCGCTGCGCGGTGCGGTCTTCTGGATGACGGTCGCCGAGTACCTGCACCTGCTCCTCGCCTACCTGGTGCCGATCGCGGTGCTGCTCGACGACGGGCTCCGGGCGCAGCTGGGCTCGATCGCCCTCGCCGCGCTCCAGGTCGGCCTGGCGCTGAACTACCTGATGGCGCTCCGGCTGTTCACCGTGCGCAGGAGCGACCAGTCCGCGGCGCGGATGCTCCTGCTCTACCTGCTCTCGCCGCTCGCCGCGGTGTGGCGGCTGGTCGTGCTGCGCCCGGTCTACCTGTACTCGGTGCTGACCTGCCGGCGGATCACCCGCTGGGGCACCCGGGACGCCGTCGAGGTGGTGCTGGCCGGCCGCGCCGGCTGAACCGCGCGGCTCGGAGCACCGGGGCCGGAAGGCGCGGGCCGGACCGCGCGGATCGGACCGCACGGCCTGAAGCGCGCGGCCCGAAGCGAATGGAACGGGGGAGCGGGCCCCGGACCGGCACCGGCCGGTCCGGGGCCCGCTCCGCCGAGGGCGGTGCGGACCGGCCGCACCGCAGGTCAGCCGCGCTCTCCGCGCTCCCGGCGGGCCCCCGGGGTGCGGCCGCGCAGGGCGGCCGCGGCCCGGGCGGCGAGCACCGCGGTGCACGCCGCGGTCAGCACCGAGGCGAACAGGACCGCGGTCGGGGCGGTGTAGCCGGCCTGCAGCCAGGTCGCGTCCCGGCCCTGGGCGGCCAGGGAGAGCAGCCGGTGCACGCTCGGCCCGACGGCGGCCGCCGCGACCAGGGGCAGGCAGCGGGCGGCCGCGGCCCAGCGCCGGCCCCGCCGGTCCGCCCATCGCCGGTCCACCCACAGCGGGGCCCGCAGCACCCCGCGGACACCGAGCGCCGCGGCGGCCGCCGCGGCCCCGATGAACAGCACGTCCACCCAGAACAGCAGGGTGTCGGCGGACCCGCCCGGCTCGCCGCCCTCGGCCAGCGCGGTGAGCCCCGCGACGAGCGCCGAGGCGTCGCCGCGGCCCAGCCCGGTGTCGGCCATGACCGCGATGCCGACCCCGCTCTCCGGCAGCAGCCGCTGCTCGGCGGTGAAGGTGAACTCGATCCCGCCGTGCCCGACGTACTCGGTGCCCGCCGGGGTGGTCCCGGTGGTCCAGCCCAGGCCGGTGCGGCCGTCGGGGGCGGACGCGCGGTGCGTCTCGGCGATGCCCTCCGCGGAGAGGATCCGCTCCCCGCCGGGGAGCGCGCCCCCGGCGTTCTGCGCGATGAGCCAGGCGGCCATGTCGTCGGCGGTGGTGACGACGCCGGCCGCGCCGTCGAAGAACCCGTCCGGCTCCGGGACCGCGATCGGGGCGCCGAGCACCGCGATGTGCCCCCGGGCCACCCCGGCGCCGGCCAGGTCGCCGCTGCCCCCGACGGTGGTGCTGCCGTCCATGCCCAGCGGTTCGAAGACGCGCTCCCGCAGGTACTCGCCGAACGGCCGGCCGCTCACCTCCTCCACCAGCCGCGCCGCCACGTGGTAGTTGGGGTTGGTGTAGTGCCACTCGGTGCCGGGGTCGGCGACGAGCACCGCCTTCTCCAGCCGGGCCACGGCCTCCTCCAGGTCGCCGGGCTGCGGCTCGCTCTTCTCCCGGAACCCCTGGTCGGACATGCCGGAGCTCTGGTCGAGCAGCTGCCGCACGGTGATCCGGTCGCTGCGGGGGTCGGCGGTGCCGAACTCCGGCAGCTGCTCGCGGACCGGCCGGTCCAGGTCGACCTCCCCGTCCTCGGCGAGCTGCATCACGGCCAGCGCGGTGAACGCCTTGCTGACCGAGGCCACCCCCATCGGGGTGTCGGCCGCCATCGGCTCCCCGGCGGAGGTCTCCCCGTAGCCGGCGGCGCGCACCACCTCGGTGCCCCGGGTGACGGCGACCGCCACCCCCGTCGCCGCGGAGGAGTCGAGGTGGTCCCGCACGTAGGCGTCGACCGCCTCCGCCGTCAGCCCGTCCGCCGCGCCCGGAGCGGCCTCCGCCGCCGCCCCCGCCGCCGGACCGCCCGCGGCCAGCAGCACCGCCGCCGCGCAGGCCGCCGCCGACCGCACCCATCCCGTTCCCGCACCCACCGCACCGCTCCCTTCCCGCGCCGCCCCGGTCCCCCGAACCGTAGAAGCCGGGCCCGCCCCGGCACCCGTCCCGAAAGTCGGCGGCCACCCCTGACTTCCGTCGTATCTCCCCGGGGCCCCGACCGGGGCGTGTCGCACCCGGCTGGCAGGGTCGTCCGCATGCCCCTGACGCACCCGCTCCTCCTGCCCGCCGCGCACCTGTTCCCCAGCGGCGGCCCCCCGGCCGAAACGATCGGCTTCAAGCACCTGGCCGCGGCCTTCTCCGAATCCGGCGACTGCTACGTACTCTCCGGGTTCGCGCGCATGGTCGCCGGCCTCGAGCGGTACATCAACGGCCAGCTGGTCACGCGCTACCGGCCCGACGGCACCCCGGCCGGGTGCCTGGTCATCCGGCTGACCGCCGTAGAGGAAGGAGACGAGTCCTCTTCGGGGATCCGCGGCCACGCGACCGACCTGTGCGTGCTGCCCGACGGCGCCGTGGCGCTGAGCTCGCCGGACAACCGGACGTTCCTGGTGGATGCGGACCTGACCGGGCTCGCCGGGACCTGGGACGGGAACTACGGGCGAGCCGCCGGGGAGTTCCGGCCGGACGTCCCCGAGCACATCAAGAGCTCCTTCGCGGCCATGATCCGGCCCACCCCCTCCGGGCGGCTGCTCTGCGTGCTGTCGGAGTTCGAGATGAGCATGGTGGCGGGCGGCGTCCTCAACCTCATCGGCACCGCCCGGGGGCCGCTGACCCCGGACCACCGGCCGGAGGTCGACGTCTTCGCCTGCCTCCGGCTGCCGGACGGCCCCGGACCGAACCGCTCCCTCCCCATCCCCTACACCTCGTACGCCGGCGCCCCCGCCGGAGGCGAGCACCGCCCCGGCCCCGGGCTGGCCGCGGAGGCCCGGGCCCGCTGGCCGGAGCTGCGCTGGTTCCGGCCGAGGCTGGGCGCCCCCGCCGTGGTCGCCGAGGACCGCTATCTCGTCCCGGTCTTCGACGCCTTCCGGCCGGACCGGTGGAGCGAATACGTCTACGCCCTGGTGGACGGCTCCGGTGCGCTGGTCGGGCGGCTGGACGGGCCCGGCAAGGGGAAGAGCTCTCCGTTCCCCGGGGAGCACTACGAGGTGGCGGCCGACCCGGAGCGCGGCCGGGTGTTCCACGTCAACGAGTCCGGGCTGTACGTGTGGTCGGCGGAGGGGGAGCGGCTCGCCGCGCTGCCCGCCGCGGACAAGGCGTACCGCGCCCTGAAGCGGATGCACCTGATGGGCTGCGCGCCGGACGGCTCCCTGCTCCTCGCCCGGCACGACCACAACCTGCTGCTCCGCATCGAGGTGCCCGACGACCTGGACCGGCTCGGCCCCGCGGTGGAGGCGGCACTGTCCGACCACGTCCGCACCCGGAACCGGCTGAAGAAGGCGCACACCCCCGTCGACTGGCTGTGGACCACTCCGGACGCACCGGTCTTCCTGTAGCCGGACCGGTCTCCGGCGCCGCGGGGAGCGCGCCCCGCGGCACCGGCCGGGGTCACAGCGCGGCGATCTTGTCCAGCAGTACCGAGCGCTGGTGCTCGTTGCCGGTGAGTTCGGCGGCGCGGTGCAGTTCCCCGCGGGCCTCGGCGGTGCGGCCCAGGCGGGCCAGGAGTTCGCCGCGCACGCTCGGCAGCAGGTAGGAGCCGCGGAGGCGGGCGGCGTCCACCCGCTCGTCGACGATGCGCAGCGCCGCCGCCGGGCCGACCGCCATCGACACCGCGACCGCCCGGTTCAGGGTGACGACCGGGTTCCGGGTCAGCCGCTCCAGCGCCTCGTACAGGGTGACGATCCGGTCCCAGTCGGTCTCCTCCGCGCTGCCCGCCCGGGCGTGGCAGGCGGCGATCGCGGCCTGCAGCGCGTAGGGGCCCCGGCCGCGGCCCGCCGCGTCCGAGCGGGCGAGCGCGGCGAGCCCGCGGGTGATCTGCCCCCGGTCCCACCGGCTCCGGTCCTGGTCGGCGAGGAGGACGGGGGCGCCGCCGGGGCCGGTCCGGGCGGCGAACCGGGAGGCCTGCAGCTCCATCAGCGCGACCAGGCCGTGCACCTCGGGCTCCCGGGGGACCAGCGCGGCGAGCATCCGGCCGAGCCGCAGCGCCTCCGCGGCCAGGTCGGCGCGGAACCACCGGTCCCCGGAGGTCGCGGCGTACCCCTCGGTGAAGACCAGGTAGACGACGGAGAGCACGCCGGCCAGCCGCCCGCCCCACTCGTCCGGGTCGGGCACCTCGAACGGCACCCGGGCCGCGGTGAGCGTCTTCTTGGCCCGCACGATCCGCTGCTGCATGGCCGGCACCGGGACGAGGAACATCCGGGCGATCTCCCCGGAGGTCAGGCCGCCGACCACGCGCAGGGTGAGCGCGACCTGCGCCTCCCGGGAGAGCACCGGGTGGCAGGCGGTGAAGACGAGCTTGAGCACGTCGTCCCGGATCGGCTGCCACTCCTCCTCGGGCGCGGTCTCCAGGTCGCGCCCGATCACCCGGTACCGCTCGTCGAGGCGCTCCCGGCGGCGCCACCCGTCGATCGCGCGGCGCTTGGCCACCGAGGTGAGCCAGGCGCCCGCATTGCGCGGGACGCCCGACTCCGGCCACCGGCGCAGCGCCTCGGCGACCGCGTCCTGGGCGAGGTCCTCGGCCAGGCCGACGTCGCCGACCATGCGCGCGACGGTCGCCACGACCTGCGCGCCCTCGATCCGCCAGACCGCCTCGACGGTGCGGTGCGCCTCGGCGGCGGCGCCGTCCGTGCCCCGGCTCATTCGGTACCGAGCTCCTTGCGCCAGGCCTTCTCCTTCTCCACGTACTCGTTGCCGGCGAACTCCTCGAAGTCGGCCTCCTCGTGGACCCGGCGCACCTCCATCTTGCTGCCGGCGCCGAGCGGGGCGCGCTTGGCCCACTCCACGGCCTCCTCCTTGCCGGAGACCTGGATCAGCCAGAAGCCGTTGAACAGCTCGTGCGTCTCGCCGTACGGGCCGTCGGTGACGATGGGGTCCTCGGCGGAGAAGTCGACCACCGCCCCCTCCTCGGCCTCGGCGAGCCCCTCCCCGCCGATCATGACGCCGGCGTTCATCATCGCCTCGTTGTAGGCGCCCATCGCGTTGAGGATCTCCTCGAAGGGGACCTGCTTCGACGCCTCGGCCGCCTCGTCGCTGTCGCGCATGATGAGCATGAACTTCATGGTGGCGCTCCCGTCGGGATCGGCGCCGCGGATCGGCGCCTCTCACTAAGGACGTCGAACGGCGCGCGGACGCATCGACACCGCGGCGGAAATTTTTTCTCCGCCCCGCTCCGCCCCCGGGCGGAGGGGCGGACGGGGAGCGGCCGCCGTCCCTGGACCCGGGCCCCTCCGCGCTTTCGGAACGCTTCCGCGCGGTCGCGGATCGGAGCGGATTGCTAAGCAGAGTTGAGCCTGACGCGAGGCCTGGTTGCTGAAATGTGACGGTCCTGCGAGCGGATGAGCACCGGGGGGAGCCATCAGCGGCTTGAACGCTCGCGGCCTGCGATTACCTCGGGATGCGGTGGCCGGGCCCCTTGCCGGGGCCCGCGCCCACGATATGGGGAGTTCGTCATGCGATTCACACTTCTTGGATCGGTCGAGGCGATCGGCGGCGGGGGGATCTGCACGCCCCCCGCGCCGAACGTGCGCCAGGTGCTGGCGCTGCTGCTGGTGCGGGTCAACCGGCTGGTGCGGGTGGACTCGCTGATCGAGGCGCTGTGGCGGGAGGCGCCGCCCAAGAGCGCGATGACCACCGCGCAGACCTACATCTACCACCTGCGCAAGATGATCGAGCGCGAAGGCCTGGCCGAGCGGGGCGAGCAGGTGCTGCAGACCCAGTCCTTCGGCTATGCGCTGCGGGTGGCGC
>NZ_ANBB01000064.1 GCF_000341105.1 Nocardiopsis potens DSM 45234 | reverse complement strand
GCCCGCGTCCGGGTGGGAGATCACCGCGAACGTCCGCCGCCGCGCCGCCTCCGCCGCCGCCTCGGTGGACCCGCTCTTCGCCGCCTCGTTCGCCGCCGTACTCACCGGAGGTCGTCTCCCAGTCCTGATCGCGCTGCACCGCCTCCGCGAATCTACCCGGCTCTAACCTCGGTCGCAGCCGTCCGGCGCAAGCGCCTCACGCACCCTGTCCAGGACCTCCGAGGTCCCGGCGCCGCTCGGATAGACCGCGACGAGCACCCTTGCGGGCTCCGGGGCCCCCGGGGCCGCGCCGTCCCGCAGCCGCGCGCCGAGCCCTTCGGTGACCAACGCCATCGCCGCGTCCAGCCGGTCCCAGGGCACCGGCCGCTCCGGGGCGCGCAGCCAGGAGCGGAGCACGTGGTTGTGCGCGGCGATGACCGCGGCCGCGACCGCCTCGGCGGCCAGCGCCCGGTCCCCGTCGCTCTCCCCCCGGGCCAGGTGCCGGCTGAACGCCGCCTGGTAGCGGGCGGTCATCGCGACCTCCCGGTCGCGCAGCCGGGGGACCGCGCGGACCAGCCGGAACCGGGGGACGGTGATCTCCGGGGTGGAGGCGTAGCCCTGGAAGACCATCCGGGCCGCGGCGGTGACCGCGGCGACCGGGTCGTCCTCCGGTGCGGCGGCCAGGTAGCGCCGGACCGCGGCGAACACCTCCTCCAGCTCGGCGAAGAGGATGTCCTCCTTGGTGCCGAACCGGCGGAACAGGCTGCGCCGGCTCAGCCCGGCGGCCTCCGCGATGTCGCCCATGGTGGTCTGCTCGTAGCCGACCTGCTCGAACAGGCGGACCGCCGCCGCCACCACGTCGTGCCGCTCCGGCCGGGCGCCGCGCCCCGGTTCCGCCGCCTCCGACATGCCTGCCCCCCGATTCCGTGGCCGTCCGCCTGCATCACCTATGCTGACACTGAATGCCACAGTTCGGCACCACGTGCCACGCGAGCCCGGCCCGGAGGCGAGGAAGACATGAGCTTCGACCTGTTCACCACGACCGAGGAGCATGAGGAGCTGCGGGCGGCGGTGCGCGCCGTGGCCGAGGACAAGATCGCCCCGCACGCCGCCGAGGTGGACGAGAAGAGCGCGTTCCCGCAGCAGGCCTACGAGGCGCTGCGCGCCACCGACTTCCACGCCCCGCACATCCCGGAGGCCTACGACGGGGTCGGCGCCGACGCCCTGGCCACCTGCATCGTGATCGAGGAGGTGGCGCGCGCCTGCGGGTCGTCCTCGCTCATCCCGGCGGTGAACAAGCTCGGCACCATGCCGCTCATCCTGGGCGCCTCGGAGGAGGTCAAGCAGCGCTACCTGACCCCGGTCGCCCGCGGCGAGGCGATGTTCTCCTACGGGCTGTCCGAGCGGGAGGCCGGCTCGGACACCGCGAGCATGCGCACCCAGGCGGTCCGCGACGGCGACTCCTGGGTGATCAACGGGCAGAAGTCGTGGATCACCAACGCCGGCGTCAGCGAGTACTACACGGTGATGGCGGTGACCGACCCGCAGGGCAAGCGCGGCTCCAACGTCACCGCGTTCGTGCTGCACGCCGACGACGCGGGCTTCACCCTGGGCGAGCCGGAGCGCAAGCTCGGCATCAAGGGCTCCCCCACCCGCGAGCTCTTCTTCGACGGCGTGCGCATCCCCGACGACCGCCGGGTCGGCGAGGTCGGCGAGGGCCTCAAGATCGCGCTGCGCACCCTGGACCACACCCGGGTCACCATCGGCGCCCAGGCGATCGGCATCGCGCAGGGCGCGCTGGACGCCGCGGTCGCCTACGTCAAGGAGCGCAAGCAGTTCGGCAAGGCCATCGCCGAGTTCCAGGGCGTCCAGTTCATGCTCGCCGACATGGCGATGAAGCTGGAGACCGCCCGCCAGATGGTCTACGCGGCCGCCGCCAAGTCCGAGCGGAACGACTCCGACCTGTCCTTCTTCGGCGCCGCCGCCAAGTGCTACGCCTCCGACGCGGCCATGGAGATCACCACCGACGCCGTCCAGCTCCTCGGCGGCGCCGGCTACGTCAAGGACTTCCCGGTCGAGCGGATGATGCGCGACGCCAAGATCACCCAGATCTACGAGGGCACCAACCAGATCCAGCGCCTGGTGATGGCCCGCCAGCTGCTCAAGTAGCGGCCGAGGGCCCGGAAGCGGCCCCGGAGCCGCACCGGGCGGTGCGGCTCCGGGGCTACCGGGGCCGCTTCCGGGCCTCGCGGATCAGCAGCCACACCAGGTAGGCGCCGCCGAACACCACGGTGACCACCCCGGCCGGCACCGCCAGCGGCACCGCGTGCTGCGCGATCAGGTCCGAGGCCGACAGCAGCCCGGCCCCCACCAGGGCCGTCACCCCCAGCGGGATCCCGGGGACGCCGGCCAGCCTGCGGGCGATCTGCGGTGCCGCCAGGGCCACGAACGCGATCGGCCCCGCGACCGCCGTCACCACGCTCACCAGGCCGACCGCCACCGCGATCGCCGCCGTCCGGGCCCGGTCGATGCGCACCCCGGTCGCCTGCGCCATGTCGTCGCCCAGGTCCATCTGCTTCAGCGCCGGGGCCAGGAAGGGCACCAGCGCGAGCAGCACCAGCACGCACGCGGCCGCCGGGTAGGCCGTCTCCGCGGTGGCGTTGTTCAGGGTCCCCGCGCCCCACGCGGAGGCGAACAGGGCGGTCTCCACCTCGGCGCGCAGCAGCATCCAGGTGTTCGCCGAGGCCAGCATCGCCGAGACCCCGATGCCCACCACGATGAAGCGGAACCCCTTGACCCCGCCCCGGTACGCCAGCAGGTAGATCGCGACCGCCGCCCCCAGCCCGCCGACCAGCGAGCCCGCCGTCAGCAGCGGCCAGCCCCCGCCGAGCAGCAGCAGCGCCACCAGCATCCCGGTGAACGAGCCGTTGGCCAGCCCGATGATGTCCGGGCCGGCGAGGGGGTTGCGGGTCAGCGCCTGGAACAGGCCGCCGGCCACCGCGAGCGCGGCGCCGAACAGCACCGCCGCGACCGCGCGCGGCAGCCGCCACTCGACGACCACGATGCGCTCGAACCCTCCGGTCCGGCCGGTGAGCGCCCCGAGCACCTCGGACGGGCCCACCGGGTAGTCGCCCAGCGCCAGCGCGGCCAGGGCCAGTGCGGCGACGGCCGCCGAGGCGGCCAGCAGCACCGCCGCCGGCCGCAGGCGGACCACGACGTTCAGCCGCTCGGTGCCCACCACGAACCTGCGCGCCGGCGGGCGGGGCGGGGCCGGGGCGCTCACAGCGCGCTCGCCTTCGGCCGGCGCACCAGCGCGATCAGCACCGGCGCCCCCGCGAACGCGGTGACCACGCCCACCGGCATCTCGCCGGGCGGCACCGCGACCCGCCCCAGCACGTCCGCGAGCAGCACCAGCACCGGCGCCGCCACCAGGGTTCCGGCGATGATCCGGCGCTGGTCGGGGCCGACCGCCCAGCGGACCGCGTGCGGGACCATCAGCCCCACGAACGCGATCGGCCCGGCGACCGCGGTGGCGCCCCCGGCCAGCAGGGTCACCGCGGCCAGCACCCCGGCCCGCACCAGCCCGGTGTCGACCCCCTGCGCGCGGGCCGTGTCGGCGCCCAGCGCGACCGAGTTCAGCGCCGGGGCGAGCGCGGCGGCCAGCACCAGCCCGGCGGCCAGCAGCGGCAGCACCGGGAGGAGCACGTCGAAGCCGCGCTCCAGCAGGCTGCCCGCGTTCCAGCCGCGCATCCGGTCGAAGGCGTCGGGGCGGGTGAGCGTCAGCCCGGTGGTCAGCCCGGAGAACACCGCGCCCAGCGCGACGCCGGTCACGGTGAGCCGGACCGGCCCGGAGTCGGGGCCGCCCGCGGCGCCCACCCCGTAGACGGCCAGGGTGAGCAGGAGCGCACCCGCGCAGGCCGGCCACATGTAGTCGGCCGGGTCGGTCAGCCCGAAGAAGGCGACGCCCACGGCGACCGCGAACGCCGCGCCCGAGTTGACGCCGAGGATCCCCGGGTCGGCGAGCGGGTTGCGGGTGAAGGCCTGGATGAGCGCGCCCGCCGCGCCGAGCGCGGCGCCGACGGCGAGCCCGGCGGCGGTGCGGGGGACGCGCTGCTCCCAGAGGACGAACCGGGTTTCGGCGGTCCCCCCGCCCAGCAGCGCGTCCAGCAGCTCCGGGACGGGGCGGGGGTTGGCGCCGACCAGCAGTGACAGCAGCAGGGCGGCCGCCAGGGCCGCCGCCCCGGCGAGGGCCGGCAGGGGCGTGTTCCGCACCAACGCCTACTCCGCCTCCGACAGGCCGGAGTCCTCCAGGATGCGGTCGAGGTCGTCCAGGACCGCCATGCCGCCCAGGGGGCCGACGCCGGTGATCCAGAACGAGCGGTCCACGGCGTACAGCTCGGGGAACTCGTCCTCGTTGCTCCGGATCGAGTCCGGGACCGCCCCGGGGTCGTCGACGTCGTCGGCGGTGACCAGCACCAGGTCGGCCCGGGCGTCGAGGACCCGCTCCGGGGAGACGTCCAGGGAGATGTCCTCCCACTCGTGCTCGGGCGTGGCGAACCCGGCGCACTCCAGGGTGCTCCCGGCGAACGAGGTCGGCCCGTACAGGGTGAGCACGTCGTCGCGGGGGCGGATGAGCTGGGCGGTCTTGCCGTCGGTCTCGTGCTTCCCGGCGACCTCCTCGCAGCGGTCCCGGTAGTCGCCGAGGAGCTCCTCGGCGCCCTCCTCGTCGCCGAGGGCGCGCGCGACCAGGCCGACGTTGTCCTGCCAGGGGTCGGCCTGGGTCTCCATGAAGACGGTGGGGGCGACGTCGGAGAGCCGGTCGTACAGGGCGGAGTGGCGCGACTCGGTGCCGAGGACGAGGTCCGGCTCCAGGGCGGCGATCTCCTCGAGGTTCGGTTCGGCGACGGTGCCGACGGTCTGCACCCCGGCCGCCTCGTCGCCGAGGTAGGCGGGGGCGCCCTCGGTCTCGTCCAGCACGGCGGCGCCGACCGGGGCGGTGCCCAGGGCGACGGCGGTGTCCAACTGGACCGGTTCGAGGACGACCACGCGCTGCGGATCGGCGGGGACCTCGGTCGTCCCCCGGGCGTGCTCGACGGTGCGGGTCTCGCCGCCGGCCTCCGCGCCGCCGGGGCCGCCGGCCCCGCCGCCGCAGGCGGAGAGGGCGAGCACGGCCGCGGCCGGGAGGACCGCGCGGGGGAGGAGGCGGCGCACGGCGCCTCCGCCGATGGTCACAGGCATGGGGGAGTCCAATCCACCGGGGTGAGGTGCGGCCGGAACCGGCCGGTTCGGCGGAGCCCAACTTAGCAAAGCCTCACCTTATTCGGACTTCCCCCCTCCGGCCGCCGCGGCCCGGGCGCGCCGCTCGCCGGTCCTGCCCTTGGCGTTCCAGTACCCCTGGGCGTGCACCCGGTCGGGCGCGATCCCCGCGCCGCGCAGGCGGTCGCGCATCCGCGCCACGGCCGTGCTCTCGGCCGCCAGCCAGGCGTAGAAGCCGGTGCCGAGCGCGGCCGCTTCGCCCCCGTGTGACAGGGACCACGCTTCGACGGCGGCCCGGAGCGGGCCGTTGGGCCCCTCTCCCCCGGCGGCCCCGGGGCGGCCGCCGGTGCGCAGGACGGCCGTCGGCTCGGCGCCGGGCCGCCCCTCCGCCGGCCACGCGGCGTCGGCGGGGTCGCCCGCCTCGACGATGACCTCGGCCCGCACCGCCGGGTCCAGCGAGGCGAGGATGTTGCGGATCGCGGGGAACGCCGTCTCGTCCCCGGCGAGCAGCACCCGCGCGGCGGGGCCGGGGTGCCACTGGATCCCGTGGCAGGGGCGGCCGCGGGCGGCGTCCGGCCCGGACAGCAGCAGCCGCTCGCCGCCGCGTGCGCGGGCGGCCAGCTCGCCGGCGGGCCCGGGCGGCGAGTGGAGGTAGAAGTCGATGTCCACCTCGCGGTCGGCGGGGCGGGCGGCGGCGACGGTGTAGCTGCGCATGGCGGGCCGCTCCGCGGCCGGGAGGGAGCGCAGGCGCGCCCGCCAGTCGGCCTCGCCGAGCGGTTCGCCGCCGGTGTCGAGCGCCTCGGGGAGCGGCCCGGACGGCATGAGGATCTTGATCCGCTGGTCGAGCCCGTAGGCGCCGAACCGGTCCAGGTGCGGGCCGGTCAGGGTGAGGCGGGCGAACCCCGGCGAGGGCCGCCGGACCGCGCACACCCGCGCGGCGAAGAGCACGTTGGGGGAATCCTGGAACGGCGCCATGGGCCCGGGCGCTCCGAATCTGCTGCTGAGGCTGACGGTGACCGGTTCATGATGGCGCACGCCGGGGGCGCCCGGGGCCGCGGGGCGCACCGCCCGGCGGGGGCGCCGCCCGGGGGCGCCGTCAGCGGCCGCGCAGGGCGATGCCCGCGAAGAGGGCCGCGGCCAGGAGCAGCCCCGCGCCGGTGAGGCCCGCTGCGTTCAGGCCGCCGGTGTATGCCTCGAACGCGGCGGCCAGGAGGGGCCGGCCCTCCTCCCCCATGGCCGCGGCCTGCTCGGCCGCGCCCGCGACGGTCTGCCCGGCGGGGCCCGAGGCGGCCTCGGGCGCGGCCTCGCGCACTCCGCCGCGGTAGACGGCGGCGGCGATGGTCCCCAGGAGCGCGATCCCGACCGCGTTGCCCAGCTCGATCGCGGACTCCGAGACCCCGGACGCCGCGCCCGCCCGCTCCGGCGGCGCGGTGGCCAGGACCAGGTCGTTGGCGAGGGCGCTGACCGCCCCGACGCCGAAGGTGATGACCGTGTAGGCGCCGATGAACAGCGGCAGCGGCGAGTCCGGGCCGACCGCCGCCACGCCCGCGAACCCGAGCGCCGAGACCGCGAGCCCGCAGGCCAGCACCGCCCCCTGGGAGACCCGCCCGACGAGCGCGCCGGCGACCGCCACCCCGGCGACCGTGCCGAGGAAGGTCGGCAGCGCCCAGACCGCCGCCCAGAGGGGGCTGAGCCCGTGCACCACCTGCATGTAGGTGAAGGCGAGGAAGCCGGTGCCCGCGGCGGCCAGGGAGACCGCGCCGTTGGCGGCGACGGCCGCGCCGAACGCGGGGGCGCGGAACAGCCGCAGGTCGATCAGGGGGTGGGCGGCGCGGAGCTGGCGGCGGGCGAAGAGCCATCCGGCGGCCGCCCCGGCGGCCAGGGCGGCCAGTGCGGCCGCGTCCGGCCCGTACTCGGCCGTCCGCTTGACCGCGTACACCGCACCGACCATGGCGGCCAGCGACAGCACCGCCCCCGGGAGGTCGAAGACGCCGCGCCCGCCGGCCCCGGACTCGGGCACCAGCACCGGTCCGGCCGCCAGGAGCAGGGCCATCACCGGCACGTTGATCAGGAAGACCGAGCCCCACCAGAAGTACTCCAGCAGCACCCCGCCGATGAGCGGGCCGGCGACCGCGCCGCCGGTGAAGGCGACCGTCCACAGGCCCACGGCGGTCCGCCGCTGGGCGGGGTGGTCGAACATCGCCCGGATGAGGGAGAGGGTGGAGGGGGCGAGCGTGGCCGCGCCGGCGCCGAGCAGCGCGCGCCCGGCGATCAGCAGCTCCGCGGTGGGCGCGAAGGCGATCAGCGCGGAGGCCGCCCCGAAGAAGGCGGCTCCGGCCAGCAGCATGCGGCGCCGGCCGAACCGGTCCCCCAGCCCGCCCATGGTGATGAGCAGGGAGGCCAGCACGAACCCGTAGACGTCCATCGTCCACAGCAGCTGGGCGGCGGTGGGGTCGAGTGCGGCGGTGATCGCGGGGGCCGCCGTGAACAGCACCGAGATGTCCATGGAGACCAGGAGCGCGGGCAGCAGCAGAACGGCCAGCCCGGCCCAGGTCCGGCCCCCGGCGAGGGGAGGGGTGCTCGTCGTCATGCCGGGGATCGTACGTACGTCAAAGACATCCGTCAATATGTACGTACGTTCAAGCGACGGGTAGGATCCTGCCATGAACCACCGCGACGACCTCCTCGAAGGCGCCAAGAAGTGCCTGGTGGAGAAGGGCTACGCGCACACCACCGCACGCGACATCGCCGCCGCCTCCGGCGCCCACCTCGCCTCCATCGGCTACCACTACGGCTCGAAGGAGAACCTGATGAACGCCGCGGTCATCGCGGTCACCAGCGAGTGGGGGGACACCGTCGCCGACGCGCTGAAGTCGGTCGACGCCTCCGACCCCGCCGAGCGGCTGGCCGCGCTCCTGGAGCGCATGCGCGCGCTCCTGCCCGGCGACCGCGAGCTGCTGGTGGCCAGCGTGCAGGCCTACGCACAGGCCCAGTTCTCCCCGGAGGCGCGGGAGGCGCTCAGCGAGGGCCACGACGACGGGCGCAGGTCCTTCGCCGCCCTGCTCTTCCCCCGGGACGAAGAGGAGGCCGGCGGCATCGACGAGGCCGCGGGCGCCGCCGCCTACGCGCTCTTCTCCGGGGTCATCCTCCAGGCCCTCATCGACCCCGACCGCGTCCCGGACACCCGGGCCCTGATGGCCGGCCTCCGCCGCATCACCGGCGCCCCGGAGCAGGGGTAGCCCCGCGGAAGGTGCGGCGGTAGGCGGTCGAGGAGACGCCGAGCTCGGCGTTGAAGTGGGCGCGGAGTGAGGCGGCGGTGCCCAGGCCGGCGCGGGCGGCGATGCGCTCCACCGGGAGGGCGGTGGACTCCGGCAGCTCGCGGGCCGGGTCAAGGCGGCGCAGGAGCAGCCGGCGGGACGGGGAGAGGCCGGTCTCGGCCCGGAACAGGCCGGGACCGCCCGTTCCGCCGCGATCCACCGGCCCCCTCGGCAAGGAGGTCCGCCCTGCCGAGCGGCCCGGATGCGGCCCCCTGCCTCCCGTCGGACTGCTCGTGCTCGCCCTCGCGGAACGGGGGCGGACAGCCGTCAGATACCGATCACCCGGACGGCGGAGCCGCAGAGCCGGGACAGGTCGCCGACGTCCGAGGTGAGCAGGGTGACAGGAGGCCGCTGCCGCAGAGCCGCCTCGGCGACCATCGCATCGATCGCGCAGCGGTGGCCGTGCAGGCCGGCCTCTTCGAGCAGCGCCGCAGCCGCACGGGCCGCGTCCCTGGTCAGGTCTTCGACCCTGAGACGGGAGAGGACCCGGTTCATCCGGGCGGGCCGGACCCCTCCATGCTGCGCCTCGATGATGGTGGCCGCGCTGATGACCAGGGCACGGTCCTGCCGCTTCGCGGCATCGACGAGCAGCATGACCTTCCGGTCGTTCTCCAGGTAGCCGGCCAGCCCCGCGGAATCGAGGACGAGAGTTCCCTTCACGCCGCTTCCCCGGGCAGCCGCGCCTCACCCGACAGCGCGTCATCCGCCCAGGCCCGCTCCTCGTCCGTGAACCTCCCATGCTCCTCCTGGTACTCCTCCAGGCCCCGGGCGATCAGTTCGCCGCGCAGCCGGTGCTCGACGGCCTCTGCGACATAGGCGGAGAACTCGCGCTTGCCCGTGATGGCGCGCACGGCCTCTGCCGTTCCCTCCGGAAGGGAGAGGCTCACTCTGACGGCAGGGCCATCACCCACGGGGTACTCG
The DNA here is from genome assembly GCF_000341105.1 of Nocardiopsis potens DSM 45234. GTDB lineage: Bacteria > Actinomycetota > Actinomycetes > Streptosporangiales > Streptosporangiaceae > Nocardiopsis_A > Nocardiopsis_A potens. Next base: position 63,398 of record NZ_ANBB01000064.1, on the reverse strand, counting down.
TCATCAGCCATGCAAGGAGAGTCTCAAAGAGATTGGGAATCACTTTCGGCGAACTCTCTGCCACCCGATGCGCATCTCGAGTACGCGGCCCACGGGCCGGACGTCGGCCCGCGTTCCCATCCGGATGATCGGGGTAAAGCCCCAGGGGCACGAAAAGCGCAGAAGAGGAGAACATGAGAGTTCTGTGGGTGTTCGCGCATCCGGAGCCGCGGTCGCTGAACGGTTCGCTGCGCGACGCGGGCGTCGCCGCGCTGCGCGAGCACGGGCACGAGGTGCGCGAGTCCGACCTGTACGCGATGGGCTGGGACCCGGTGGTGCGGGCCGCCGACTACGGCCACGACCCGGCGGAGCGGCTGGACGTCGGGGCGGCCTCGGAGCGGGCCCTCCGGGAGGGGCTGCTGAGCCCGGACGTCGTCGCCGAGCAGGAGAAGCTGGCCTGGTCCGACACCGTGGTGGTGCAGTTCCCGCTCTGGTGGTACGGCCTGCCGGCGATGCTCAAGGGCTGGTTCGACCGGGTGTTCGTCAAGGGGTTCGCGTTCGGGCTGCACGACCCGGTCACCGGGCGGGCGATGCGCTACGGGGAGGGGCCGCTGGAGGGCAGGCGGGTGCTCCCGGTGGTCACGATCGGCGCGCGGGAGTCGTCGATCGGGCCGCGCGGGGTCAACGGCGACCTGGAGCAGCTGCTCTTCCCGCTCACCCACGGGACGTTCTGGTACACCGGCATGGCGCCGCTCCCCCCGTTCCCGGTCCACTCCGCGGACCGGGCGAGCGCCGAGGACGCCGAGCGGGCGGCCAAGGCCCTGGTGGACCGGGTGCTGTCGGTCCCGGAGGCCGAACCGCTGCCGTTCCGCCGGCAGAACGGCGGCGACTACGACGACGACCTGGTCCTCCGCCCGGACCTCGCCCCCGGCCGCACCGGCCTGGACGTGCACCTGGACCGGTAGCGGGGCCGGTGGCGGAGCAGGCCCGAAGGGGCCGGGGGCGGCGCCCCGCCCGCCCCCGGGCGGAGCCAAACGCCCCGTCCGCCCGGCGGGCGGCGCGGTCGCCCGCGGGGCGGGCGGCGGCGCTCCCCGGTCGGGGGCCCGCCGGCCGCTCAGCCGTCCCCGGGGCGGTCGGTCTGGAAGACCAGGACCAGGGAGCGCAGCGCGAGCACGAAGCCGACGAAGAGCAGGGTGTAGCCGAAGAAGGCATAGAGCGGGAGCGCGGGGGCGACCATCGGGCCGGTGTCGGCGGTGATCAGGAGGATCGCGCCGAGGACCGCGGTGGCGGCCAGCAGGGCGAGGACGGTCTGGCGGATCAGGCCGGTGACGAAGCCGCGGTCCCGCCGGTCGGCGAACGGGCGGATGGCGACGGTGAACCGGCCCTGCTCCAGGTCCTGGGTGATCTTGTCCAGCCGGCGGGGCAGCCGCTCCAGGGCGGGCAGCATCGCGGCGAGCCGCCGCTCCAGAGCGGCCCGCACGTCGGTTCCGCCGAGGGCCTCGTCGGCGAGCAGCCGCCCCTGCCGCCGGGCCGCCTCGACCAGGTCGAGGTCGGGGCTGATCGCGGCCAGGGTGCCCTCCAGCGCGGCCAGGGCGCGGAAGGCGGCGGCGATCTGCGGCGGCACCGAGAAGCCGTGCCCGAGGATGAGCGGCAGCAGCCGGGCGAACATGTCGGCGCTCCCCCGCCCGCCGAGCCCGCCGGAGAAGCGGACCATGAGCTGGCCGACCTCCCGCTCCAGCCGCCGCTCGTCCAGCTCTTCGGGGCGGTCCAGCAGGTCGATGAGGGCGTCGGCGGCGGCGGTGGAGTCGTCCCGCTCGATGGCCATCAGCAGCAGGCCGAGCGAGGTGCGGGAGCCGCCGTCCAGCCGCCCCACCGAACCGAAGTCGAGCATCGCGAGCCCGCGGTCCGGGCCGATCAGGATGTTGCCCATGTGCAGGTCGGCGTGGAACACCCCGGTCACGGTGATCTGCCTGAGCACCTCGCCGACCAGGCGCTCGGCGAGCTCCCGGCGCTCCTCGGCGGTGAAGCCGGCGAGCAGGTCGGCGGCGTCGCCGACCGGGACGCCGTCGATCCGCTCCATCACCAGCAGGGTGCGCGAAGAGTGCTCCGGGTGGGGCTCGGGCACCCGGATGCCGCCGGCGCCCGCGATGGCGCGCATGTTGTCCAGCTCGACGGTGTAGTCGAGCTCCTCCTCCAGGGAGTCGGCGAACCCCTCGGCGAGGCGCCGCACCCCCAGCGCCGCGCCCCAGGCGGTGCCCCGGTCCAGCCGGCGGCCGAGCCGGAGCAGGATGTCGACATCCGCCTCGACCTGGCGCTGCGCCCCGGGGCGCTGCACCTTCACCACCACCCGCTCGCCGCCGAGCAGCTCGGCGGCGTGCACCTGGGCGACCGAGGCCGCGGCGAGCGGCTCGGGGTCGACGGAGGCGAACACCTCGCCGAGCGGCCGGCCCAGCGCCTCCTCGATCGCGGCCTCGATCCGCGGCCAGGGCTCCGGGTCGGCCGCGGTCTGCAGCCGGGAGAGCTCCCGGACGAAGACGTCGGGCACCAGGTCGGGGCGGGAGGAGAGCATCTGGCCGAACTTGATGAAGGCGACCCCGGCCTCGTTCAGCGCGGCGGTCAGCGACCGGGCGGTCTTGGCCATCCCCTGCACCGGCGCGGTCCGCCTGCGGCCGCGCAGGTGGGCGCCGAGCCCGTGCTTGGCCGCGATGGCGGTGATCTGCGCGTACCGGCGGGCCCGCCGCGCCCGCGCGCGCCACCCGGTGAGCAGCGCGCGCACCGGCGGCAGCGTCCCGGTGGGCAGGAAGATCTCCAGCAGCACCAGGACGACCAGGCCGCCCAGGAAGGTCCAGGCCATGGCGAGGAGCGGCAGCACGAGGTAGGGGAGCGGGTCCGCCTCGGCCGCCCCGGGGCTCAGCTCCAGGCCGGAGGAGGCGAGCACCGCGTAGACCGCGCCGTAGGCGCTGGCCAGCACCGCGAACCCGACCACGACGACCCTGGGCCAGCCGATGGGAACCCCGAGCACCCGGCGCGCCAGGCCCCCGCTCATCAGGACCAGCACCAGGTAGAGCAGAACGGCGATGAAGGCCATTCCCGCGTTCCTCCGCCCGTCGGGGACGATTCGGAGCACAGCATGGCACAGCCCGGACCGCCCGGCGCGGCCCCTGTCCACCGCCTGTGGACGACGCGTTCCCGGGGCCGGGTCAGGATGCGGGGTCGAAGGAGGCCGCGACGCCGTCCAGCAGTGCGCGGTTCTCCTCCCAGGTCTCCGGGGGCGAGACCAGGAAGAGGGCGTAGCCCTTGTCCTCGGTGTGGAAGGCGCGGTTGACCGCGTGCCGGCCGTCGAAGGTGAACTCCCAGTCGGCGGCGCTGACGTACCGGTCGGTCCAGGGGTCGTCCAGGGACCTGATGTGCTGCCGCTGATACCCGGAGAAGTTCTGCGAGATGGCGCCCTCCTGCTGCCGCCAGTCCTGCTCCGCGTCGTCGCCCGGGGAGTCGGTCTGGTCGATCTGCAGGTAGCCGCCGCCGGGGAGGTCGAAGAAGACGCTGGTACCCTCCCGGCGGTCGTACTCCCAGCCCTCGGGCAGGTCGGCGGAGAAGCCGGTCTCGTCGGCGTAGTTCTCCACCGGCGGGCCCTCCGGCTCCGGTTCCTCTTCCTCTTCCGGCTCCTCTTCGGCGCCGTCCTCGCCGTCGGGGGCGGCCTCCCCGTCGCCGGTGTCACCGCCGGCCTCCTGCTCGGCGGCGGGCCCGGTTTCGGCGGGGTCCGCCCCCTCCCCCTGGCCCAGCCAGAACGCGAGGCCCACGGCGAGCAGCAGGGCGATGCAGGCCGCGCCGATGAGCAGCGCCGTCCGGCCGGCCCGGCCGGAGCCGGACGGCTCGGCCGCGCCGGGGCCCGGCGGCAGGTAGGGCGGGCGCTCCCCGCCCGCCGCCCCGGCCGGGGCGGCGGAGGCCGCGGCCGACGGGTCCGCGACCGGCGGGGGCTCGGCGACGGTGGTCCGGGCGGCGCGCATCGCGTCCCGGTCCGCCCGCGCCTGGCTCCGCTCCGCGGCGACCGAGGCGGCGTGCAGCAGGGCGTGCGCCTCGGTGATCGACGGGCGCCCCTCCGGGTCCTTGGTGAGCATCGCCTCCAGCGCCTCGGTCAGCGGCCCCGCGGACCCCGGCGGGGGCACCTCCTCGGTGACGATCGCGGTCAGCGTGGCCACCGGCACCTCGCGGTGGAACGGCATCCTGCCCTCCACCGCCTGGTACAGGGTGACGCCCAGGGACCAGATGTCGGTCGCCGGGGTGGCCGGGCGGCCCTGCGCCTGCTCCGGCGCGAGGTAGCCGGGCGAGCCGATGAGCAGGCCGGTGCTGGTCAGCCCGGAGGTGCCGTCCAGGCGGGCGATGCCGAAGTCGGTGAGGACCGCCCGGTCGCCGCTGCCGACCAGCACGTTCCCCGGTTTGATGTCGCGGTGCACGATGCCCCGGTCGTGCGCGATGGACAGCGCGGTGGCCATCTGCAGGCCGATCTTGGCGGCGCGGGCCGGCGTCAGCGCGCCGTCCTCCTTGATGATGTCGCCGAGCGAGCGGCCGCGGACCAGCTCCATCACGATCCACGGGCGGTCGTCGCTCTCCACCACGTCGAAGACGGTGATGATGGAGGGGTGCCCGAGCCGGGCGGCGCTGCGCGCCTCGCGCAGCATCCGGGTGCGCAGTACGTCGATCTCCTGCTGCGGAAGCTGCGGGGAGATGATGAGCTCCTTGATCGCGACCTGGCGGTCGAGGAGCTCGTCCTCGCCCCGCCAGACGCGGCCCATACCGCCCGCACCGATCAGCTCGGTGAGCCGGTAGCGCCCGGACAGCACGTGTCCAGGGCCGGTCTGCTCAGTACTCATGGCTGGGGCTTCCTCGGGCTCGTCAGGGGGGCGCACGCGATCCGGGCGCCACCCAGGCGAGTCTAAGTCCCCCTCGGCGGAGGCGGTCCCGGATCCCCTGAGCGGGCCGGCCCCGGCCGTCCGGAGCGGCGGCGGGGCCGGCCCGAAACCGTCACCGGTGTGACCGCCGCCGGTGTTCCCGCGCACACGCGGGGAGGCGTGCCCGCATGCGCGGAGCGGGAGCGGCACCGTCCGCGGGCGCGGGGGCGGTCGGGAAGGGGCCGCCCCCGCCGCGCGGTTCAGCCCAGGCGCACCCGGAGCGAGGCGACGCCGTTGGTGACGATGGAGGGGACCTGCTCGGGGTCGGTCTCCAGCAGCTCCAGGCCGGGGAACCTCTTCCACAGCGCGGGCAGCGCCACCGCCAGCTCCATCCGGGCCAGGTTGGCGCCGAGGCAGTAGTGCGCCCCGTGCGAGAAGGAGACGTGCGTCTTGTCCTCCCGGGTGATGTCGAACCGGTCGGCGCCCTCGGGGTGGAGCAGCCGGTCGCGGCCGGCCGAGCCGTAGGAGACCAGCAGCGCGTCGCCCTCGGGCACCACGGTGCCGTCGATCTCGATGTCCGAGGCGGCGTAGCGCAGCGGGACGCTCTGGATCGAGGTGTTCCAGCGCAGCGTCTCCTCGACGGCGTCGCCCCAGTCCCGCTCGCCGCGCAGGATCATGTCCAGCTGGTCCCGGTGGGTGAGCAGCGCCTGCACCGTGTTGGTGAGCAGGTTCATGGTGGTCTCGTAGCCGGCGCCGATGATCAGGATCAGCGTCCACACCAGCTCCGACTCCGACAGCCGGTCGTTGTCGGAGTCGCGCGCGGCGATCAGGGCGCTGGTCATGTCGTCGCCGGGCTCGGCGCGCTTGTGCGCCACCAGCCCGGTGAGGAACCGCTGGGTGCCGATGTGGTTCTCGTAGGCCTCCTCGGGGGTGATGCTCTGGTCGAACATCATCCCGATCCGGCGGTGCAGCTCGGCGCGGGCGGACTCCTCCTCGACCCCGAACAGGTCGCTGATCACCGTCATCGGCAGCGGCAGCGCGAGCTGCGCCTTGATGTCGGCGGTGCCGTCGCCGGCCTCCATGCCGTCCAGCAGCCCGTCGACGATCTCCGCGATGCGGTCCTGCATCTCCTGCACCCGGCGCGGGGTGAACGCCTTGGACACCAGCTTGCGCAGCCGGGTGTGGTCCTCGTCGTCGCGGGCCAGCATGTTCTCCGCGGCGACCCAGGAGATGAGCTGCCAGTCCTGCGGGATCTCACCGTCCCGCCAGGCCCGCCAGTACTTCGGGTTCTTCTTGACCCGGGGATGGGTGAGCACCTCCATCACCGCGGCGTGCCGGGTCACCGCCCACGCAGCAACCTGGCCAGGAAGCTCGACAGGGACGACTGCCCCTGCTTCTCGGAGCTCGGCGGCCTGGTCGTGGAGGTATCCGGTTTCGAGTCGGACGGCTTCCACGTCGTTCCTTCCTGCTCGGGGGAATGGGGATCGAAAGCGACGGGGAGTCGGGTGAGTGCGTGCCCGAACGGCGAGAGGCGCCAGGCCAGTTCGTCGGCGGGCACCGCGAGGCGGAGCCGGGGCAGCCGGTTGAGCAGCACCTCGATGCCGGTGATGGAGATGGCGGTGGCCATCTCCTTGGCCGGGCAGCGGTGCGGGCCGACGCCCCAGGCCAGGTGGGCCCGGTTGGGGGCGTCCTCCAGCCGGTCCCGGTGCTCGTCGGCGACGGCCCGGTTGGCCGCGGCGAAGCCGAGCAGGACCGGGCTCCCCTCGCGGATCACCGCGCCGCCGGGCAGCGTGATGTCCTGCGTCGGGTACATGACCGGGTAGTTGGTGACCGGCGGCGCGGTCCACATCACCTGGTCGATGGCGTCCGGGATGGCGGTGCGCGCGGACGCCAGGTCGTCGCCGAGGCGCTGGTCGGTGAGCATCACCCGCACCGCGTTGGAGAGCAGGCAGGCGCTGGGCTCGCTGCCCGCGCCGATCATCAGCACCAGGTGCTGGATGACCTCCTCGTCGGAGAGCCCGGCGCGGTGCCGCATGAGCATGCTGGTGATGTCCTCGCCGGGCCGGTCGCGCTTGGCGCCGACCAGGTCGGAGAGGACCGCCTCGATCTCCTGGTTGGCCCGCTCGGCGTCGACGCCGTCCCACATGTCGCGCAGCGCGGTGAAGAACCGCTTCCCGGACGCCTCGTCCATGCCGAACAGCCGGTTCATCACCAGCAGCGGCAGCGGGTTGGCGTACTCCGCCACCAGGTCGGCCTCGCCGCGGGCGCAGAAGGCGTCGATGAGGCCGCCGGCCAGCTCCCGGGCGTCCGCGGCGATCCGGGCCGAGTCGAACCGGCCGAACGCGTCGGTCATCGCCCGCCGCACCCGGCGGTGCGCCTCGCCGTCGGAGAAGAGCGCGTTGGGCCGGGGCTTCATCATCCCGATCACCGCGGCGTCGTCGGGGACCCGCCCCTCGCGCCAGTCCCGCCACCGGTGCGCGTCCCGGCTGAAGGTCCGCTCGTCCCGGCACCAGGCGGTGATCGTCGCGTAGTCGATCACCAGCCAGCCTTCGACACCGGGCTCGAGCTCGACGGGGATCACCGGGCCGTGCTCCGCGCGCATCTTCTCGTACGCGGTGTGGTGGTCCCGGTGGAACTCGGGGTCGTAGAGCTTCAGATGAGGGCAGCTACTCGTCAAGGCCGTCGCCGTCCTGGGTCGCGGAATTGCACGAAAACCCCTCAACCGCAAGGGTTTCCGGACGTACCGTAGCGGTTCCGGCGACGATTCGACAGTGCCTTGTCCACAGTGAGTGACCGCTCCCGCAGGGCCTCGCATACGATGTCGGCGTGATATGCCCAAAGTGCCAAGGAAGCCTGCAGACCGTCGCCCGACAGGGGATCCATCTGGAGCAGTGCCAGGGCTGCTCCGGAATCTTCCTGGACCGGGGTGAACTCGAGCAGATCATCGCCGCGGAGAAGCGCCACTACAGCGCCGCTCCTCCGCCCTACTCCCCGCCGGCCGGGCAGGTTCCGCCCGCCGGGCACGTCCCGCCGGGGCACCGCGGCGGCTACCCGGACTCGCCCCGCGGCCACCGGGGCGGCTATCCCGACTCCCCGCGCGGCTACCGGGGCGGCTACCCGGACTCGCCCCGCGGCTACCGGGGCGGCTACCCCGATTCCCCGCGCGGCTACGGGGGCCGCCGGAAGAAGAGCTTCCTGGAGAACCTGTTCGATTGAACCCGCTGATCTGCCCGGACTGCGGCGAGTTCGACGAGGCCCCGGAGCCGGGGGCCGGCGGGGAGGGGCTGCGCTGCCGCTTCTGCGGCCGCGACCGCCCCTTCCTGCGGTCCCCGCTGTTCTGCGTGGCCGGGCCGAGCGGCACCGGCAAGTCGACCGTGGGCCGGCTGCTGGTCGAGGCGCTGTCCGACCGGTTCGTGGTGCTGGAGCAGGACGTGCTCTGGGTGGGGGCGCTGCGCGACCCCGCCGGTGAGCACCGGGCGTTCCGGTCCACCTGGCTGCGGACGGCGGCGATGATCCAGCAGAGCGGCCGCCCGGTGGTGCTCTGCGGCACCGTGGTCCCGCCCGAGCTGGAGCCGCTGCCGGAGCGGGCGCTGTTCTCCCGGATCCACTACCTGGCGCTCACCTGCGACCCGGAGGTGCTGGCCGCGCGGCTGCGCGCCCGGCCCGCCTGGCGCGGGTGGGACGAGCCGCGCATCGCGGAGATGCTCGACTACGCCGCCTGGCTGGCCGAGGAGGGCGCGGCGCTGGACCCGCCGGTGGAGCTGCTGGACACCACCGGCTCCCCGGTGGAGCGGACCGCCGCGGAGGTGCGCGCCTGGGTGGAGCGGACCGCCGCGGCCGGGGCGCCCGAGCCCGCCGCGCGCTGACCCCGGGGCCCGGCCCGGAAGCGCGAGGGGCGCCGGGCCGGCCGGCCCGGCGCCCCTCGGCGCTCCCCGTTCCCTCCGCCTCAGTCGGCCGCCTTGAAGCGGCGCAGCCGGAGGCTGTTGCCGACCACGAAGACGCTGGAGAAGGCCATCGCGGCGCCGGCGATCATCGGGTTGAGCAGCCCGGCCGCGGCCAGCGGCAGGGCCGCGGTGTTGTAGGCGAAGGCCCAGAACAGGTTGCCCTTGATGGTGGCCAGGGTGCGGCGGGAGAGCCGGATCGCGTCGGCTGCGGAGCGCAGGTCGCCGCGGACCAGGGTGAGGTCGCCCGCCTCGATCGCGACGTCGGTCCCGGTGCCCATGGAGAGCCCCAGGTCGGCCTGGGCCAGCGCGGCGGCGTCGTTCACCCCGTCGCCGACCATGGCCACCGCCCGGCCCTCGCCCTGCAGCCGCTTGACCACGTCCACCTTGTCCTTGGGCATCACCTCGGCGATGACCTCGTCGATGCCGACCTCGGCGGCGACCGACTCGGCGACCGCGGTGGTGTCCCCGGTCAGCAGGATCGGGGTGAGGCCCAGCTCGCGGAAGCGGCGGACCGCCTCGGCGCTGGTCGGCTTGACGGTGTCGGAGACGACCAGCACCGCGCGGGCGGCGCCGTCCCAGCCGACCGCGACGGCGGTGCGGCCGCGCGCCTCGGCATCGGCCTTGGCCCGCTCCAGCTCCTCCGGCAGGTGCTGCGACCACTCGGCCAGCAGCGCGGTCCGGCCGACCAGCACCAGGTGGCCGTCGACCACCCCCTGCACGCCCAGCCCCTCCTGGTTGGCGAAGTCCTCGACGGCGGGCAGGGTGCCGGCGCGCTCCGCGGCGCCCTTGGCGATGGCCTGGGCGATCGGGTGCTCCGAGGCGTGCTCCAGCGCCCCGGCCAGCCGGAGCACCTCCTTCTCGTCCTCGCCGGCGGCGACGTGCACCTCGGCCAGGGCCATGCTGCCCTCGGTGACGGTGCCGGTCTTGTCCAGCACGATGGTGTCGATGCGGCGGGTGCTCTCCAGCACCTCCGGGCCCTTGATCAGGATGCCGAGCTGGGCGCCGCGACCGGTGCCGACCATCAGCGCGGTCGGGGTGGCCAGGCCCAGCGCGCACGGGCAGGCGATGATGAGGACCGCGACCGCGGCGGTGAACGCCGCCGCGACACCGCCGCCGGTGCCCAGCCAGAACCCGAGGGTCGCCACGGCCAGCACGATCACCACCGGCACGAAGATCCCGGAGATGCGGTCGGCGAGCCGCTGCACCTCGGCCTTGCCGTTCTGCGCCTCCTCCACCATCCGCGCCATCTGCGCCAGCTGGGTGTCGGAGCCGACCCGGGTGGCGCGCACCACCAGCCGGCCGCCGGCGTTCACCGTCGCCCCGGCCACCTGCGCGCCGGGCTCGACCTCGACCGGGACCGACTCGCCGGTGAGCATGCTCATGTCGACCGCGGAGCTGCCCTCCTCCACGGTGCCGTCGGTGGCGATCTTCTCGCCGGGGCGGACCACGAACAGGTCGCCCTCGACCAGCTCCTCCACCGGGATGCGCTGCTCGGTGCCGTTGCGCAGCACCGCGACGTCCTTGGCGCCCATCTCCAGCAGGGCGCGCAGCGCCGCTCCGGCGCGCCGCTTGGAGCGCGCCTCGAAGTACCGGCCGAGCAGGATGAACGTGGTGACTCCGGCGGCGACCTCGAGGTAGATGTTGGCGGCGCCGTCGCTGGGCGCGATGGTCAGCTCGAAGGGGTGCACCATGCCGGGCTCGCCGGCGGTGCCGAAGAACAGGGCGTACAGCGACCAGGCGAACGCGGCGAGGGTGCCCATCGACACCAGGGTGTCCATGGTGGCGGTGCCCAGCCTGAGGTTCTTCCAGGCGGCCTTGTGGAACGGCAGCGCCCCCCAGACCAGCACCGGCGCGGCCAGGGTCAGCGAGAGCCACTGCCAGTAGGTGAACTGCAGCACCGGGAACATCGCCATCGCGATGACCGGCACGGACAGCGCCAGGCTGATCAGGGTGCGGTCGCGCAGCGCCTTGACCGGGTCGGGTTCGGCGGCGCCGCCCCCGGCGGGGGCGTCCCCGCCGGCGGGCTTGGGCGGCTCCGGCACCGCCGCGGTGTAGCCGGCCTTCTCCACCTGGGCGATCAGCCGGTCGACCGGGATCGGGTCGGTGCCCTCCTCGAAGACGACCCGGGCCTTCTCGGTGGCGTAGTTGACAGTGGCGGTGACGCCGTCCATCTTGTTCAGCCGCCGCTCGACGCGGTTGGCGCAGGAGGCGCAGGTCATCCCGCCGATGGCCAGTTCCACCTGGCCCTGGGCCCGTTCCGCCTGATCGGTTCCGCTCATCGCTGTTGTCCTCCGTGGGGGTGGATCTCGGTGGAAGTCCGTGCCGACCGGTCAGTGCCCGTGGCCGTCGGCGCCGTGCCCGCCGCCCTCGCCGCCCTCGCCGGCGGCGGCGGTGAACTCGGCGGTGCGGACCTTCCCGTCGTGCTTGAAGTCGAGGAAGAGGCGGTACTCGCCGGGGCTGGGCGCCTCGGCGGTGAACCGCACTCCGGGGCCGGGCTCGGTCTCGCCGTCGCCGGGCTCGCCGTGCGGGTGGACGTGCAGGTAGGCCAGGTCGCCGGCGCGCAGCGCCACCAGGTGGCCGTAGGCGCCCAGGTAGGGCTCCAGGTCGTCGACGGGCTCGCCGTCCTTGGTGACGGTGAAGTCCAGTTCCCCGGAGCCGCCGGCGGCGAGGCCGCCCTCCAGGCGGACGGTGTAGCCGTCGACCTCGGCGGCCCGCTCGATCTCGGGCAGCGGCTCCGGCTCGTAGTCGCCGGGGACGGCGAGGTCGGCGCCGAGCACCAGGCCCTCCTCGGTGCCCTCGGGGGCGAAGTCGGCGAACATCCGGTAGGGGCCGGGGGTATCGAACCCGGTCTCCACCGTCCAGGTGCCGTCCTCGTCCATCTCCGGGTGCAGGTGGCGGTAGCCCGCCGTGTCCCGGCCGACGACGATGAGGTGCATCCGCTTCTCGTGCTCGACCCGGAAGCCGGTGACCGGCTCGCCGTCGGGGCCGGTGATCCGGAAGGAGAGTTCGCCCTCCTTCCCGGCCTTCTCCGGGGCGGCGACCTGCTCCAGGGTGTACCCGCGGTCGGAGATCTGCAGGCCGGCCGGGGTGACGGCACCGGACCCGGCGCCCTCGCCGCCGGTGCCGCCCTCCCCATCGGTGCCGGCGTGCCCGCCGGCGCCGCCGTGGCCGCCCGCTCCGTCGTCGGAGGCGTTCGCCGGGCCGCCGGGCAGCACCGGCCCGGTCAGCGTGCCGGCGCCGAGCGCCCCGGCGAACGCCGCGACCAGTCCGACCCCGTAGAGGCCCAGTTTCACCGGAACGTTCATGTCAGCCCTTCACCTCGTAGCCGGCCTCCTGGACAGCCGCGCGCACCAGCGCGCCGTCCACCGGGCCGTCGCCGGACACCTCCACCCGGCCGGTGGCCAGGTCGACCTCGACACCGGTGACGCCGGGAACCTCGCCGACCTCCTCGGTGACCGAGGCGACGCAGTGTCCGCAGGTCATGCCCTCAACGGTGTAAACGGTGGTGGTCGCACCGGACATTTCCGCCTCCTGATTTCCGCCGTGGTCCCGTCCGGCCCGGGGCGGCTTCCGCCGCCTCCGCGCCCGCACTCATATGAGTACCATACCCCCCTAGGGTATATCAAGGACGCCGGAGCGCGCCGGAGAACACCGGATCCCCTCCCCGCTGCGGCCGCGGGGAGGGGACGGAGGGAACCGGGCGGGGCCGGTCAGCCCGGCCCGAGCGCCTCGGTCGGGGGCAGCCGCGCGGCGCGCACCGCCGGCAGCAGCCCGGCCAGCGCACCGATCAGCACCGTCGCGGCGACCCCGCCGAGCAGCGCCCACGGCGGCACCTCGACCCTCCACCCCTGGGAGAGCGCGTACCCGGCGGTGACCGCGGCGCCCAGCACCGCGCCGGCCGCGCCGCCCAGCGCGGACAGCGCCATCGCCTCCACCAGGAACTGGCCGCGGATCTGCCGGCGGGTGGCGCCCAGCGCGCGGCGGAGCCCGATCTCGCCGCGCCGCTCCAGCACCGAGATGACCATGGTGTTGGCCACCCCGACCCCGCCGACCAGCAGCGCGACCCCGCCCAGGCCGAGCAGCAGCCCGGTGAGCGCGCGGTCCGCCTCCTGCTGCGCGGCCAGCGCGTCGGAGGGCCGGGAGACCGAGACGCCGTGCGGCTCCTCGGGGTCGACGGTGCCCGGGAGCAGCTCGCGCACCGCGCCCAGACGCTCCGGATCGGCCCGGACGTATACCCGGGTGGGGTTCCCGGAGAAGTCCAGCTCCCCGACGGCCGCGTCCCAGCCGACCAGGGCCGCGGTGTCCAGCTCCGGGGCCAGCTCCACCGGCTCCAGCACGCCCACCACGGTGAAGTAGGAGTCGCCGATCAGCACCCGGGTGTCCGGGGTGATCCGGGTGATCCCCAGCCGCTCCGCCGCGGTGGCGCCGAGCACCGCCGCCGGGTGGCGCGAGGCCGGCGCGGTCAGCCAGGACCCCTCGGCCACCTCGGCGCGGAGCACCCCGGGCAGGCCGGGGCCGGCCGCCTGCACGGTGAGCCCGCCGGACTCCTCCTCCGGGATCAGGTCGGACCGGTAGACGGAGGCGCCGGGCACCTCCCCGGCCTGGCCGACCCGCTGCACCCCGGGGATCCGGCCGGCCCGGCCGGCCGCCTCGGCGGGCAGCCTCGCCTCCTCGCCGAAGAGCGACTCCCCCGGCTCCGCGGTGACCAGGTTGGTGCCCAGGCTCTGCAGCCGCTCCTCCAGCCCGGCCCGGCCGGAGGCGGAGATGCCCACCACCGCGACCATCGCCGCGATGCCGATCGCGATGCCCAGCGCGGAGAGCAGCACCCGCAGCGGGCGGGCGCGCAGCCCGGCCCCGGCGGTGCCCAGCACGTCGCGCGGGGAGAGCCGGGCCGGGCGCGGGGGCGCCTCCGGGGTCATGGCCGCACCTCCGCCGCGCCGCCGCGCTCGTCCGCGGTGATCCGGCCGTCGCGCACCCGCACCCGGCGGGGCAGCGACGCGGCGAGCTCGGTGTCGTGCGTGATGACCGCGACCGCGGTGCCCGCCGCGTTGAGCTCGCGGAGCAGCTCCACCACCGCGGCCCCGGAGGCGGTGTCCAGCGCCCCGGTGGGCTCGTCGGCCAGCAGCAGGCCGGGCTCGCCGACCAGCGCCCGCGCCACCGCGACCCGCTGCCGCTGCCCGCCGGAGAGCTCGCCCGGCCGGTGGCCGAGCCGGTCGCCCAGGCCCACCCGGCGCAGCGCCCGCTCGGCGCGCTCCCGGCGGATCCGCGCCGGCACCCCGGCGTAGAGCAGGCCGTCGGCGACGTTGTCCCGCGCGCTCGCCCCGGCGTCCAGGTGGAACTGCTGGAAGACGAAGCCGACGGCGCGGGCGCGCAGCGCCGACCTGCGGTCGTCGTCCAGCGCCCCGACGTCGTGCCCGGCGACCCGGACCGTGCCCGCGGTCGGCACGTCCAGCATTCCGAGCAGGTTGAGCAGGGTGGACTTGCCCGATCCGGACGGGCCGACGATGGCCAGCAGCTCGCCGCGGCCGATCCGCAGCGACACCCCGTCCAGCGCCCGCACCCCGCCCGGGTAGTGCCGGGAGACCCGGTCCAGTTCGGCCGCGGGCGCCGGTACCGCCTCCGGCGCCGCGCGGCCGGTGCCGTCCGCGCTCACGTGGGGACCACCACTTCCTGCCCCTCCTCGACGTCGCCCTCGATCTCCACCAGGCCGTCGGCGAACAGGCCGGTCTCCACCTCGACGTCGGTCACCCGGCCGCCGGGGCCGAGCACCGAGACGCCGTAGCCGCCGCCGGGCAGCGAGATCAGCGCGCCGACCGGCACCGCGAGCACGTCCTCGCGGGTCTCGGTGCGCACCTCGACCTCGACCGGAGCCCGGTCGAAGAAGACCGCGGTGGCGCTCTCGTCCGGTTTCACCGTCACCGGAAGCACCGGGTCGGACTCCCCTCCCTGGCCGTCGTCGTGCTGCTCGGCCACGGTGCCGACCGAGGCGATGCGGCCGGCGACCCGCTCGCCGCTGGGCAGCACCACCTCCACCTCGTCGCCCTTCTCCACCAGGTCGCGGTCGGCCACCTCGACCTCGGTGCGCACCACCTGCTCGGTGGTGGTGGTCTCCAGCACCGGCTCGGAGCCGGCGAGCCGCTGGCCCTTCTTCGCGCCGTGCCCGGAGACGCGCAGCTCGCCGGGGGCGAACCAGACGCCGGCCGGGTCGGCCTCGCCGGTGGTCCGGGCTCCGGTGTCGCGCTGCCAGCGCTTCACCGCCTCGGCGGTCAGCCCGGTGTACTCCTCGTCCGGGGTGAAGCCGGTGTAGCCCAGTTCGGCCAGGGCCTGCTCGAACCGGCGCACGTCCTCGCCCTCCGCCCCGGGCTTCAGCGGCCGGTAGGCGGGGGCGTCGCCGCGGAGCAGCACCACCGGGCGGTCGTCCACCTCGTAGAGCACGCCGCCGGGTTCCACCACCTCGCCCTTCTTCGGCAGCCGGGTGAGGACGCCATCGCCGCCGGCGAGCACCTCGCCGGAGCCGCGGTAGCCGAGCTCGCCGTCCAAGGTGGTGTGCTCGCTCAGGTCGGTGCGGCGGACCTCCTCGCTCGCCCCGGTGCCGGCGGCGCCGTCCCGCTCCTCCTCGGGGCCTCCCCAGGCGACCAGCGCGGCGCCCCCGCCGGCGGCGAGGACGGCCGCGCAGGCCAGCGCGGCCGCGGCGCGGCGGCCGGGGCGGCGGATCCCCCTCACTTCTCCCCTCCCCCGCGCGGGACGGTGGACATGCCGCTCTGCCCGCAGGCCTCCATCGCCTCCTCCATGCCGTCGGCGTCCGCGGGCAGCGTCATGCCCTGGCCCTTCTTCGGGTCCTCGACGTCGATGCCCTCGCCGCGCAGGCACTCGGCCAGCTCCAAGTCCTTCTCGTGCATCTCGGCGAGCTCCTCCTCGGAGGGCTCGAACTCGTCCATCGGGACCTTCTCCTCGCAGGCCTCCAACGCCTTCTCGGTCTCCCCGTTCAGCTCCAGTCCCGGGACCATCCCGTCCGCACCGCCGGGGTCGGGCATGTCCACGCCGTTGTCCCGCATGCACCGGGCGAACTCCAGCCGGGCCTCCTGGAGCCGCTCCTCCTCGCTCTTCGCCCCGCCGCCGGCCTGCTCCTCCTGGTCTCCGCCGGCCATGCCGCACCCGGTGAGCAGTCCCAGGGCGAGCAGCGCACCGGCGCCCCCGCGGGCCGCCGCGGCCGTGATCGCTCGCATCCCGTCTCCTTTCGGTCCCCGGCCGCCCGGCCGGGGCCGCACCATGCCACCGGTCCCCGGGTTAGCCCGGGGTTACCGCCCTGACCTGCACGGAGCCCTTAACCCCGGACTAACCCGGGCCGAGTAGAAAACCGGGGAACGGGAACGCGGAGAAGGACGGGGACGCTCGGGTGAGGATCCTGATCGTGGAGGACACCGCGGCGCTGGCCGACATGCTGGCCGACGGGCTGCGCGGCGAGGGCATGGCGGTGGACACCGCCTACGACGGCGACACCGGCCTGGAGATGGCCATGGTGCACGGCTACGACGTGGTCGTGCTCGACCGCGACCTGCCCCGGCGGCACGGCGACGAGGTGTGCTCGCTGCTGGTCGGCGACCCGTCGGTGCAGGCGCGGGTGCTGATGCTCACCGCGGCCGGCGGGGTGGAGGACCGGGTCGAGGGGTTCGGCCTGGGCGCCGACGACTACCTGCCCAAGCCGTTCGCCTACCCGGAGCTGGTGGCGCGGGTGCGCGCGCTGGCCCGGCGGTCCCGGCCGGCCCCGCCGCCGGTGCTCCGCCGCGCCGGGCTCGAACTGGACCCGCACCGCCGCACCGCCAGCCGGGACGGGCGGCCGCTGGACCTGAGCCCCAAGGAGCTCGGCGTGCTGGAGGAGCTGCTGCTGGCCGACGGCGCCCCGGTCTCCCCGGTGCAGCTGACCGAGAAGGTGTGGGACGCCAACCTGGACGCGGCGAGCGGGGTGCTCAAGGTGGTGGTGCACGGGCTCCGCCGCAAGCTCGGCGAACCGCCGCTGATCAGCACCGTGCTCGGGCACGGCTACCGGATCTGAGATGGCCTCCCGGATCCGCGCCCTGGCCGGCGCCGCCCCGCTGACCGTCCGGGCCCGGCTGGCGCTGGTCTACGCGGGGGTCTTCCTCGCCGCCGGGGTGCTGCTGCTGGCGCTGAACTACGCGATCGTCTCGACCGGGCTGATCGACCACAGCACGGTGATCACCGCGACCCTGCCGGACGGCGGCTTCCCCGCCGAGGGGCCCTCGTTCGTGCCCGCGGAGCCGGCCCGGACGGCCCCGGACGCCGCCGGGGACCCCGGCGAAGGGGAGCCGCTCGCCGCCGACCTCGCCCTCTCGGTGCAGGACTACCGCGCGGCGGTCCTGCGCGACCTGCTGGTCCGCTCCGGTGCCGGGCTGGTCACCGTCACCGCGCTGGCGGCCTTCGCCGGGTGGCTGGTGGCCGGCCGGCTGCTGCGCCGGCTGCACCGGGTCACCGAGACCGCGCGCCGGCTCTCCGAGCACGACCTGGACCGGCGGCTCGCGCTGACCGGCCCGGCCGACGAGTTCCGGGAGCTGGGCGACACCTTCGACGGGATGCTGGAGCGGCTGCAGCACGCCTTCGAGAGCCAGCGCCGGTTCGTCGCCAACGCCTCGCACGAGCTGCGCACCCCGCTCGCGGTGCAGCGGGCGGCGGTGGAGATCCCGCTCTCCCAGGGCCGGGTCCCGCCCGACCTGGAACCGAACCTGCGCCGGGTGCTGGAGTCGGCCGAGCAGAGCGAGCGGCTGGTCGCCGGCCTGCTCCTGCTGGCCCGCTCCGACCGGGGCCTGGAGTCGGCCGGACCGGTGGACCTGGCCGGCCCGGTGCGCCGGGTGGCGGCCGCGCACCGGGAGGCCGCGGCCGAGCGGGGGGTGCGGCTGGAGGCCGCGGTGGGAAGCGCGGTGGTCGAGGGGGACCGGGTGCTCCTGGAGCACCTGGTCCGCAATCTGGTGGACAACGCGGTGCGGTACAACGCCGCGGGCGGGCGGGTCCGGGTCGAGGCCGCCGCCGAGGACGGGGCGGCGGTGGTCCGGGTGGCCAACACCGGCCCCGAGGTGGCCGAGGCCGACCGGCTCTTCGAGCCGTTCCACCGCGGCGCGCAGGGCCGGGAGCGCACCGGGGAGGACGGCAGCGGCCTGGGGCTGTCCATCGTCGCCTCCATCGCGGCGGCGCACGGCGGCACGGCGGCCGCCGTCCCCCGGGAGGGCGGCGGCCTGGCGGTGTCGGTGCGGCTGCCGCTGCACGCCCCTCCCCGATGATCTCGACGCCGCGGCCCCATCGAAGCGCTTCGATGGGGCCGCGGCGTCGAGATCATCGCCCGGGGGTCGGGGGTCGGTCCCGGTCCGCGCCGGCGGACGGGGGCAGCCGGCCTTCGGCCAGGTCGCGCAGGGCGGCCAGGTGGGCGTCGAAGGCCCGCCGCCCCGCCGGGGTCAGCGAGACGCGGGTGGTGCGGCGGGCGTCCGACCGGGAGGGCGAGGCGGACTTGTCGGTGCGCACGTACCCGAGTTCGACCAGGCTGCGGATGGTCTTGGAGAGGTTGGCCTCGCTCAGCCCCAGGGCGGAGCGGAGGAAGGCGAAGTCGGCGCTGTCGACGGGGCGGAGCAGGCCGCAGATGCGCAGCCGGTTGGGGGCGTGGACGGCCTCGTCGAACCGCGGGTCAGCCGGCATTGCGCAGCTCGGCGCCGTAGACGCGGTCGTAGACCAGGCCGCCGCCCAGCATCAGGGCGAAGGCGAGGCCGGCGGTGGCGGCGACCCACGCCCGCAGGTCCAGGTTGACCAGCGCGAAGGAGACGAACACCAGGGCCACGGCGACCGCACCGTACCCGAACAGCACCGCCCGGCTGCGCGGCCCGGCCGGGCGGGTGACCGACAGGCCGCTCCGCTGCTCCTGGGCCTGGACCAGGAAGATCAGCCCGACGCTCCCCCCGGTGATGAACAGGGCCGGCACGGGCGCGGCCGGCGAGGCCACGAAGGCGGCCATGATGGCCGCCAGCACGGGGTGGTACCACCACGGGGAGGCGATCCGGTCGGCCAGGGCGGCGCGGTCCGCCTGCAGGGCGTCGAGGGCCGCCCGGGCCTCCTCGGGGGTTCCGGGGCGCGGGGACTCGTTACTTTCCATGCGGTCAAGTGTTTCACTTGCCTAGCGGTTAAGTAAAGTCGGCCCCCGGAACGGCGACGGCCGCCGTCCCGGAGCGGGGCGGCGGCCTGCGGGTGCCGCGCGGGCGCGCGGCGGGGCGGAAGGGGCCGGGGTCAGCCGGCGGCCAGGGCGTACCCGGCGTCGCGGACCGCGCCGCCGATCGCCGCGTCGTCGAAGCCGGAGCCGCTGACCGAGACCCGGCCGGCCTCCAGGTCCACCTGGACGCCGGTGACCCCGGGGACGCGGCCGACCTCGGCGCTCACCGAGTTCACGCAGTGGCCGCAGGTCATCCCCTCGACCGTGTAGACGCGGACGCCTTCGGCGGCGCCCGGGGCCTCCGCACCGGCGGTGTCGGCGGCCGCGGTGTCGCACCCACAGGGCTGGCACATGGTCGATCTCCTCTCGTCATACCCCTACTAGGTATCTCGGAGACAAGGATTAACATACCCCTAGGGGGTAGGCAAGCCCGACGGGTCACCGCAGCGGCTCCCTCCCGGGCGAGTCCCGGCGGAAACGGACCGGGTCGGAAAATGCGTAATCCCTCGACTCAAAGACGGGAAAGCCGGGGGCGGACGGAAACCGAAACCGCCCGCATTTTCACCGGATTTCCGGGGCGGTGCGCACCCTTTTCATCCCCGTTCGCCCCGGGTCCCGAACGGCGTGATCTGGATCACTCAACGGATCCCGGTTGGCCCGCCCCCCAGGTGGCGAGACCTGTGACCGTGCAGGGCCCACGCACACCGAACCCCCGCAGAAAGCACGGCCGAGGCCGCTGCTGGACGCAGACGACTCCCTCGAAAAGAAATGCAGAGGCTTGACATGAACGGCATCAAGCGCATCCTCCTCGGTACCGCGATCGTCATCCCCGCCTTCTTCGGATTCGCCGGCGCGGCCTCCGCCGACACCGACGTGGCCGTCACCGACGCCGACTTCGCCGCCGCCTACTCCGAGAAGTTCGGCGTCGCCTACGCGCCGGCCGGCTTCGCCCTCGGGCACAGCGTGGACAAGGCGGTGGCCGCCTCCGAGCAGACGGTGAACGTCTCCACCCGCTGATCCCGACCCGGAACCCGGCTGCGGCTCAGTCCTCCTTGAGCCGCAGCCGGGCCACGGGGCGCTCGCTGACCGGGTGCGGGGTGCAGCTGAACCCGGCCTTCTGGAACATCCGGACGCTCCCGGTGTAGACCTCGGCGCTGGGCGCGCGCCCCCCGGCGGTGTCCACCGGGTACCCCTCCAGCACGCTGCCGCCCTCGGCCCGGGCGTACTCCACCGCGGCGTCCAGCAGCCTGGTGCCCAGCCCGTGCTTGCGCCGGCGCGGCGGGAGCCAGAAGCAGACCACCGACCACACCCCGGGCTCGTCCGGGTCCACCGGGCGCAGCGCCCGCGAGCGGCTCAGCCGGATGAACTCCTCGCGCCGCGCGACCGCGACCCAGCCGCAGGGCTCCGCCCCGTCGTAGGCGATCAGGCCGGGGACCCGCCCGTCGAGGGTGAGCCGGCGCAGCGTGTCCCGGTTGTCCCGGCCGCGCTCCGGGGGCGGGCACGCGGTGCTGGCGGTGAAGTCCTTCGCGCGGCGCCGGAAGAACGCGCACCAGCAGTGGCCGTAGGCTCCGGTCGGTCCGAACATGCGTTCCAGGTCGTCCCAGCGGTCCGGGGTGGCGGGCTCGATCGAGACGATGGGCATCGTGTCCCCCTCGGCACAGGCGCGGCGATGTGACATAGCACACTAGCGACTCGGTGCGCCGCGGACACGCCCTCCCGCCCGCTATAAGGGGTTTTCGACCTGATCAACGCTTTGCCGGGATCACTCCGGGTCGCCGGGGGCGCCCGACCGCCACCCAGCGTGTCGGGCGCCCTGGCGAGGTCCTCCGTCAGCGCTCGGCGGCCGGCTCGGCCTCCGGCCGCGACGGCTCCCAGCACTCGACGTTGCGCAGCTGCGGCAGCCGGTCCCGGGTGAACACCGGGTCCAGCCCCTGGCGCCGCTGGGCCACGTAGTCCTTGAGCAGCAGCAGCGCGATCCCGCCCAGCGGCGCGATGGCCAGCAGGTTCACCATCGCCATCAGGCCCATGGTGGTGTCGGCCAGGCTCCACACCACGTCGACCTTGCCGATCGCGCCGAGGAAGGTCGCGACCAGGAAGACCAGCTGGAAGCCGAGCATCACCCCGCGCTTCCCGCTGAGGAAGCGGACGTTGGCCTCGCCGTAGTAGTAGTTGCCCAGCACCGAGGTGAAGGCCAGGAGCAGCAGCACCGCGGTGAGCGCGTGCAGCGACCACGAGCCCAGGCTGCCCTGGAGCGCCTCCTGGGTCAGCGCCGGGCCGCGCTCCTCGCCGTAGACCGGGTCGGAGACCAGGATCAGGAAGGCCGTCATCGAGCAGATCACCAGGGTGTCGAAGTAGACGCCGAAGGTCTGCAGCAGGCCCTGCTTGACCGGGTGGCTGACCGAGGCGGTCGCGGCCGCGTTCGGCGCCGAGCCCAGGCCCGCCTCGTTGGAGAACATGCCGCGGCGCACGCCCTGCACGATGACGGTGCCCAGCGCGGCGCCGGCCACCTCGCGCAGTCCGAAGGCGCTCTGCACGATCAGGGTGAGCATCGGCAGGATCTTCTCCGCGTTGAGCGCCACCACGGCCAGGCCCATCAGGATGTAGAACAGCGCCATGAACGGCACCAGGGCCTGGGCGACCTGCGCGATCCGGCGCACCCCGCCGAAGACGACCGCGGCGGTGACGGCGACCAGCGCCAGCCCGATCAGCACCGGGAGCCAGCCGGGCACCTCCGCGCCGGTCGCCTCCACCGAGGTCCGCACCGCACCGGAGATGGTGTTGGACTGCACCGCGTTGAACACGAACCCGAAGGTCACCGTGATCAGCACCGCGAAGACGACGCCGGCCCAGCGCGCGTTGAGGCCCCGGGTCATGTAGTAGGCGGGGCCGCCGTGGAAGCCCTTGCTGTCGCGCACCTTGTACAGCTGCGCCAGGGTGGACTCCACGAAGCTGGCCGCGCCGACCAGCAGCGCCATCACCCACATCCAGAACACGGCGCCGGGCCCGCCGATCGCGATCGCGCCGGCCACGCCGACCACGTTGCCGGTGCCGATCCGGGCCGCCGCGGAGATGGAGAACGCCTGGAACGGCGAGACCGCCTTCTTGCCGTCCGCGGCCGTCTCCGGCCTGCCGCGGAACTGGCGGAGCATCTCCGGGATCAGGCGGATCTGCACCGCGCCGAGCCGCACCGTGAAATAGAGGCTGAGCAGTACCAGTAGCGGGATGAGCAGCCACAGCCAGAAGGCGTCCGTGGTCGTGACGATGAATTCGTTGAGACGGTCCAAGAGGGTTTCCTTCGCGGCCGAGGGGGGACGGTCGGATGAACCGCGTCCCTACCCCCGGTTCGGCCCACCACCCGCCGGGGCCGCCGACGTTGCCCGATGTCGGCCGTTTCGTGACCCGCCCGGTGCCCGCGCCTCCCCTGGGTGACGGAGGGAGCGCCCAGCGCACCGCCCCGCCCGGCCCTCCCCCGGTGGTCTCGGCGTTCGGCCCGGTCAGCGCGGCTCGACGGGGCCGGGACGCCGAGACCGCCGCCCGGTCAGTCGGTGACCCTGCTCTCCGGGCGGTTGTAGACCAGGTCCCGGTAGTCCGGGTGGCGGGCGATCCAGCCCTGGTAGAACGGGCAGAGCGGAAGCACCACCAGGCCGCGGGAGCGGATGTGGTCCAGGGAGGCGCGGACGATCGCGCCGCCCACCCCCTTGCCCTCGTGGGCGGGGTCGACCTCGGTGTGGGTGAACACCACCATCTCCCCGGCCAGCAGGTACTCGGCGAACCCGGCGACGGTGCCGTCCGGGAGCCGGGCCTCGTACCGGCGCCGGGCCGGGACGTCGGCCACCTCCGGCCTCAGTTCTTCTCCCACCTGTTCCTCCTCTCCTTGTCGTAGCGGTCGGTCACCCCGTTCGGGCAGGCCAGCCGCTCGGTGTCCCAGCCCAGCAGGGACGCGCCCGCCCGGTAGGCCGCCTCGTAGAAGGAGAGCACCGCGGCCCTGGGGTCCTCGGCCTCCCGGGCCGCCCCGTAGCGGAGCACCGCGAGGTGCCCCCGGCCGCTCTCCACCCACCCGGCGCCGGCCGGCAGCCGGGCCTCGGCCAGGCCGGGCGGCTCCGGCGCGGTGTAGGAGTAGAACGCCGGCTCGGGGACCTGCTCGTCGCCGAACCAGAACCCGAAGCTGGTCACCTCCTCGGAGTAGGCCTCCCGGACCAGCGGGCCGGCCTCCTCCGGCTGCGGCGCCTCCGCGCCGCCGAACCGGGTGAGGGCGATGTCGAAGGTGTGCCAGAAGTGGTGCACCGGGCTGGTCTTGCCGGAGTAGCCGGCCGCGAACTCCTCCAGCACCGCGCCGACCTGGCCGAGCACCTGCCAGTACCGGTTGGCCCAGGCCGGCTGGTAGGTGGCGTGCTCGGTGTCCTCGGCGAACGGCCGGCCGGAGTCGGGCAGGTCGAACGGGTAGGGGCGGGCGATGTCGACGTGCACCCCGATCCCCTCCAGGGTGGACAGCACCTCCCGGTAGAACGACGCGACGCTCTGCCCGGTGAGCGGGAACGACGCCTCGCGGCCCTCGGCGGTGCGCGCCACCAGAAGGTGCCGGACGAAGTCGAAGTCGACGGTGAACAGCGGGTTTCCGTCCACCAGCCCCATCGGCCGGGTGGTGATGCCGGTGCCGGTCAACCGGAACGGCACGTGCCACCAGTGGTTCCGCCGCGGGCTGGAGGCCATCCTGATCTTGCCCACGATCTGCTCGAACCGGTGCAGCGTGGCCTTGGTCCGGTCCCACTCCTCCAGCGGGATCGGCGGGAAGAGCCGCATGGCCGGGCTCCCTTCTCGTCATCGGGCCGCGCCCGGCGGGTCATCCCCAGCCGCGGCGGACCGGCCGGGTCGCCCGACCGCCCGCCTCCCCCCGGGAGCGGTACACCACGTACGGGCGGAACAGGTAGAACCAGGGGACGCTGAACGCGTGCACCAGACGGGTGAACGGGAAGAGCGCGAACAGCGCCATCCCCACCAGGACGTGCACCTTGAAGACCGTGCCCGCGGCGGCCATCGCCCCGACGTCCGGCCGGAGCACCCAGATGCTCCGCCACCACACCGACACCGTGGTCCGGTAGTCCGGCTCGTGCCCGCCGGTGAACTCGGCCGCGGTGGAGACCAGCGTGGTGGCCAGCCCGGCGAGGATCGCCAGCAGCAGCACCGCGTACATCGCCTTGTCGTTGGCGGTGGTGGCGCTGAACACCGGCCCCGCGGTGCGCCGCCGCCAGACCAGCAGCGCCACCCCGGCCAGGGTGCACACCCCGGCCACCGCGCCCAGCCCCAGCGCCACCGCGTGGTAGGCGGCGTCGGTGACGCCCAGCGCCGCGGTCCACGACTTCGGAACCGCCAGCCCCACCGCGTGCCCGACGATCACCACCAGCAGCCCGAAGTGGAACAGCGGGCTGCCGATGCGCAGCAGCCGCGACTCGTACAGCTGCGAGGAGCGGGTGGTCCAGCCGAACTGGTCGTAGCGGTGGCGCCAGACCGCGCCGCCGATGAACAGCACCAGCACCACGTAGGGCAGCACGCCCCACAGCATCACGCCGGCCGGGCTCACCGCGGCCCCTCCGCCGACGGGTCGAACGGCGCCGGGGCGCCCATCGCGGGCATGCCCAGCTGCACCGGCCCGGCGGCGCCGGCCGCGCCGTCGCCGCCGGCCGCGCCGTAGGGCTCCAGGCCGACGTCCTCGGCGGGCGGCCCCTGCTCGGCGAGGCGGCGGGCCTCGGCGCGCTGCGCCGCCGCGGGCGGCGGGAGCGTCGCCGCGACCGCGTCCACCACCTCGGCGTAGGGCGTGCCGTGCTCGTGCAGCCCGGCGCGGAGCAGCTCCAGGCCCGGCTGGAACCGGACCAGCAGCGCCCGGCCCCACTCCGAGTCGCCGCGGGCGGCGAACTCCAGCAGCACCGACAGGTGGTCCGGGAGCTCCTGCGGGCCCGGCCGCCAGCCGCACCCGGCGTAGACCTCCTTGAGCCGGGCCAGCGTGTGCCCGCGCCTGCGGGTGTCGCCGTCGGTGTAGAAGGTCATGTGCAGCGCGCGGCGGCGGCGCATGTCGAAGGTCTCCACGTAGTGCGCGGCCAGCTCCAGCTCGGGCGTGGAGGCCGCGAACGAGCAGAACCGGTCCAGGGCGGTGCGCGGGCCGCCGCGGGGCAGCTCCAGCACGGCGGCCCTGATCCCGGGCAGCCGCTCGAAGAACGCCCGGTCCGGGTAGTCCAGCAGCAGTGCGGCGGCGCGCCGCACCACCGCGGTGTCCCGGTCGCGCACCTGCCTGGCGTGGCTCTTCACCGGTCCTCCTCCCGGTCGGCGCGGCGCTCCCCGGGGCCGTGTTCTCCGGGACCGTGTTCTCCGGGGAAGAGCCCCTCCGGGCGGCCGTTGCCGTCCCAGTTGAGCAGGTTCACCCTGCCCCGGAGGTCGTCCCGGTCGGCCGGCGCGTCGCTGGTCTGGCGCAT
The DNA here is from genome assembly GCF_000341105.1 of Nocardiopsis potens DSM 45234. Classification (GTDB taxonomy): domain Bacteria; phylum Actinomycetota; class Actinomycetes; order Streptosporangiales; family Streptosporangiaceae; genus Nocardiopsis_A; species Nocardiopsis_A potens. Next base: position 37,918 of record NZ_ANBB01000064.1, on the reverse strand, counting down.
CCGCAGCGCGTGGAAGGTCTCCACCCCGGCCGGGTCGGGGCGGCCCGAGGCCTCGCCGAGCGGCGGGCCGAGCGCCCGGCCGTGCGAGGCGCCCATGCCGCCCATGCCCGGGCCGCCCTCGTAGTCCAGGCTGCACCCGATCTCGTCGATCACGCCCCGGTCGGCGTCGTCCACCCCGTAGGCGGTGGGGATGACGTAGCGGTCCTCGTACTTGGCCAGGGCGAGCAGCCGGTACAGCTCCTCGATCCGCTCCGGGTCGGTGCCGGCCGACTCCGCGATCGAGGGGTCCGGCTCCTGGCCGAGGTTGATCCGGCGCATGTGCGAGCGCATCGCGGCGAGCGTGCGCAGCGACGCCTCGACCGGCGCCGGGTCGCCCGCGGTGAACAGCTCGGCGAGGTACTCCACCGGGATGCGCAGCGTGTCGATGGCGCCGAACAGGTTGCCGGCGTCCTCGCCGTCGTGCCCGGTGGAGGCGAGCGCGTCCACCACCGGGGAGAGCGGCGGGATGTACCAGACCATCGGCATGGTGCGGTACTCCGGGTGCAGCGGCAGCGCCACCCGGTGCCGGACGGCCAGGGCGTGCACCGGGGACCGGCGGGCCGACTCCACCCACCGGTCCGGCACCCCGTCGCGCAGGGCCGCCGCCCGCACCTCGGGGTCCTCCGGGTCGAGGAAGACGCCGAGCTGGGCCCCGTACAGATCGCGCTCGTCGGCGACCGCGGCGGCCTCGCCGACCCGCTCCGCGTCGTAGAGGACCACGCCCAGGTAGCGCAGCCGGCCCACGCAGGTCTCCGAGCAGACGGTGGGCATGCCCACCTCGATGCGCGGGTAGCACATCGTGCACTTCTCGGCCTTGCCGGTCTTGTGGTTGAAGTAGACCTTCTTGTACGGGCAGCCGGTGACGCACATCCGCCACCCCCGGCACCGGTCCTGGTCGACCAGGACGATGCCGTCCTCGGAGCGCTTGTACATCGCGCCGGAGGGGCAGGACGCCACGCAGGACGGGTTGAGGCAGTGCTCGCAGATCCGCGGCAGGTAGAACATGAAGGTCTGCTCGAACTCCAGCCGCACCCTGTCCCCGAGCCGCTGCACCACCGGGTCCCGGGAGGCCAGCTCGGGGCCGCCGGCCAGGCCAGGTCGTCGTCCCAGTTGGCGCTCCACTCCACCTGCATCGGCTCGCCGGTCAGCAGCGACCGGGGCCGGGCCACCGGCGCGTCGTCGCCCAGCGGCGCGCTGATCAGGTGGTCGTAGTCGTAGGTCCAGGGCTCGTAGTAGTCCTCGATGGACGGCATCAGCGGGTTGGCGAAGATGGTCGCCAGCTTCCTGATCCGCCCGCCGGCCCGCGGTTTGAGCCAGCCGGAGCGGGTCCGCGCCCAGCCGCCCCGCCACCGCTCCTGGTCCTGGTAGCGGCGCGGGTACCCCTGGCCGGGGCGGGTCTCCACGTTGTTGAACCAGACGTACTCCACGCCGCTGCGGTTGGTCCAGGCCTGCTTGCAGGTGACCGAGCAGGTGTGGCACCCGATGCACTTGTCCAGGTTCATCACCATGGCGACCTGCGCCATGACGCGGCCGATCGGCCGCCCGCCGCTCGTGCCCGCCATCAGTACCTCACCTCGCTCGTGCGCCTGCGGACCACGGTGGTCTCGTCGCGCTGGTTGCCGGTCGGGCCGATGTAGTTGAAGGCGTAGCTGAACTGGGCGTATCCGCCGATGAGGTGGGTGGGTTTGACCAGCAGCCGGGTCAGCGAGTTGTGGATGCCGCCGCGCTTCCCGGTGGTCTCGGTGCGCGGCATGTCCACCGTCCGCTCCTGGGCGTGGTAGATGTACACGGTCCCGGCGGGCATCCGGTGCGAGACGGCCAGGCGGGCGGCGATCACCCCGTTCCGGTTGACCGCCTCCACCCAGTCGTTGTCCCGGGCGCCGATCGCCTCGGCGTCGACCGGGCTCATCCACAGCACCGGGCCGCCCCGGGAGAGGGTGAGCATGAGCAGGTTGTCCTGGTACTCGGAGTGGATGGACCACTTCGAATGCGGGGTGAGGTAGCGGACCGCGACCTCGCGCCGGCCGTCCGGGCCCAGGTGCGGCTCGCCGAACAGCCGGTGCATGTCCAGCGGCGGCCGGTACACCGGCAGCTGCTCGCCGAACTCCGCCATCCAGTCGTGGTCGAGGTAGAAGTGCTGCCGCCCGGTGAGGGTGTGCCACGGCTTGCCGTTCTCCACGTTCACCGTGAACGGCGAGTAGCGGCGGTCCGGCGCCTCCTTGCCGGACCACTCCGGGCTGGCGCCGACCGGGGTCGGCCGCGCCTGGGCGTCGCCGAACACCACCCGGCGCTCCCGGCCGTGCTCGATCAGGTCGGAGAAGTCGGCGCCGGTGCGCTCGGCCAGCCGGGTGAAGCCCTGCGCGGCCAGCCGCCCGTTGCTGGTGCCGGAGAGCGCCAGGATCATCTCGCACGCCTTGACGTCGGTGTCCAGCGACGGCCGGCCGTCGGCGGGGCCGCCGCGCACCGCCCCGTTCCGCCGCCGCAGCCACTCCACCTCCTCGTCGGGGGTGAACGAGACGCCCTTCACCGGCAGCCCGGCCTCCTCGGCGAGCGGGCCGAGCGCCGCCATCCGCTCGGCCACCGCCGGGTAGTCGCGCTCCACCACGACCAGGGCGGGCATGGTGCGCCCGGGCACCGGCCGCTCCCCGGACGCCTTCCAGTCCGGCGCGGTCCCGCCGGGCTGGGCCAGCTCGCCGGGGGTGTCGTGGCCGTGCGGGACCGCCACCAGGTCGGCGGCCCGGCCCAGCCGGGTCTCGGCCATCTCGCTGAACACCCGGGCCAGCGCGTGGAAGGCGTCGAAGTCGGTGCGGGCCTGCCAGGGCGGGTCGATCGCCGGGGTGAACGCGTGCACGAACGGGTGCATGTCGGTGGTGGACAGGTCGTGCTTCTCGTACCAGGTTGCGGCCGGCAGCACGATGTCCGACATCAGCGTGGTGGTGGTCATCCGGAAGTCCAGGGTGACCAGCAGGTCGAGCTTGCCCTCCGGGGCCTGCTCGCGCCAGGCGAGGTCGTTCGGCCGGTGCCCGGGGCCGGCCTGCTCTCCCTGGACCGCGGAGTCGGTGCCGAGCAGGTGCCGGGAGAAGTACTCGCTGCCCTTGGCGGAGGAGCCGAGCAGGTTGGACCGCCACACGGTGAGCACCCGCGGCCAGTTCTCCGGCGCGTCCGGGTCCTCGCAGGCGAACCGGAGCCGGCCGGCGTGCAGCTCCCGCACCGCGTAGTCGGCCGGGTCCAGGCCGGCCTCCTCGGCCTGGCGGACGATGCGCAGCGGGTTGCGGTCGAAGGTCGGGTAGGAGGGCATCCAGCCCATCCGGGCGGAGGCGGCGACCAGGTCGGCGGTGTGCCGGCCGGCCACCTCGCCCGGCCCCAGCGGCGAGGTGAGCGCGTCGGCGCCGTAGGTGTCGTACCGCCACTGGTCGGTGTGGAGGTACCAGTAGGCGGTGCCGGCCATGAAGCGCGGCGGCCGGGTCCAGTCCATCGCCGAGGCGTAGGCCGCCCACCCGGTGCTGGTGCGGCACTTCTCCTGGCCGACGTAGTGCGCCCAGCCGCCGCCGTTGACGCCCTGGCAGCCGGTGAGCAGCAGCAGGGTGAAGAACGCCCGGTACATGGTGTCGCCGTGGAACCACTGGTTGGTGCCGGCGCCCAGCACGATCATCGCCCGGCCGCCGCTGGCCTCGGCGGTCGCGGCGAACTCGCGGGCGATCCGGGCGGCCCGGTCGGCCGGCACCCCGGTGATCGCCTCCTGCCAGGCCGGCGTGTAGGGCAGCGACGGGTCGCCGTAGCCGGCCGGCCACTCCCCGGGCAGCCCCTCGCGGGCCACCCCGTACTGGGCCATGACCAGGTCGAAGACGGTGGTGACCAGGTGGCCGCCGATCCGGCGGGCGGGCACCCCGCGGCGCAGCGCCCGGCCGGAGCCGTCCTCTGCGTCGAACCGGGGCAGCAGCACCTCCACCGGTTCGGCGCCCTCGGCGCCGTGCAGGGTGAGCCGCGGGGTGCGGCCGTCCAGGCCGAGGTTCCACCGGCCGGCGCCGTCGGCGCCCCAGCGGTGGCCGAGCGTCCCGGCGGGCGCCACCGGCGAGCCGTCGGCCTCGTCGGCGAAGAGCGGCTTCCAGCGCGCCTCCGGCTCCCCGGCGAGCTCCTCGACGTCGGCGGCGGTGAGGAACTTGCCGGGCACCCGGGAGCCGTCCTCCCGCTCCTCCAGCCGGACCAGGAACGGCAGGTCGGTGTAGCCGCGCACGTAGGAGTCGAAGGCGGGCACGGTGCGCCGGGCGAAGAACTCGGTGAGCACCACGTGGCCCATGGCCATGGCCAGCGCACCGTCGGTGCCGGGGTGGGCGGCCAGCCACTCGTCGGCGAACTTCGCGGCGTCGCTGTAGTCCGGGGCCACCACCACGACCTTCTGGCCCCGGTAGCGGGCCTCGGCCATCCAGTGCGCATCGGGGGTGCGGGTGACCGGCACGTTGGAGCCCCACAGCACCAGGTAGGCGGCGTCCCACCAGTCGCCGGACTCCGGGACGTCGGTCTGGTCGCCGAACACCTGCGGGGAGGCCACCGGCAGGTCGGCGTACCAGTCGTAGAAGGAGAGCATGGAGCCGCCGAGCAGGTTCACGAACCGGGCGCCGACCCCGTGCGAGACCTGCGACATCGCCGGGATCGGGGAGAACCCGGCGATCCGGTCCGGGCCGTGCGCGGCGATGGTGTGCACGTGCGCGGCGGCGGCGATCTCCAGCGCCTCGTCCCAGGTGATCCGGACCAGCCCGCCCTTGCCGCGGGCCGAGTGGTAGCGGCGGCGCTTCTCCGGGTCGGTGCTGACCTCGGCCCAGGCGGCGACCGGGTCGCCCAGCCGGTCCCGGGCCTCCCGGTACATCTCCACCAGCACCCCGCGGGCGTAGGGGTAGCGGACCCGGGTCGGCGAGTAGGTGTACCAGGAGAACGCGGCGCCGCGCGGACAGCCGCGCGGCTCGTACTCGGGGCGGTCCGGGCCGACCGACGGGTAGTCGGTGGCCTGGGTCTCCCAGGTGATGATGCCGTCCTTGACATAGACGTTCCACGAGCACGACCCGGTGCAGTTCACCCCGTGGGTGGAGCGGACGACCTTGTCGTGGCTCCACCGGTCGCGGTAGAAGACATCGCCCTCGCGGCCGCCGGACTTGAATTCGGCGCGCATGTCGGCGGTGGTCGGAGTTCTCGTCAGATATGTTCCGAGGCGTAGCAGAGAATCACCGGCAACACCGCTGCGACCGGCGCTTTTGCCGTCATCGGCCATGAACATCACTCGCCTTTTACTCCGCGCCGCGACACCGTCGTACCACGCAGAGGAAATCATCGGCCGCTTTGTTCGGTGAATCCACCCCGACACGCCTTTCGCCTTCTCGCGCCTAATTCGGATTTCCCGCGGATCCGTTTAGCCTGAATCGGGACTCCGCGCCGAGGAGGCGATCCGATGAGCACGAGGGAACCCGGGACCGACGCGCCCGCCGCCGGCACGGCCGGCGGCGCCGGGGCCAACCTGGCCCTGGCCACCGCCGCGTTCGCGCTCACCTTCTGGGCGTGGAACCTGGTGGGCCCGCTGTCCAGGACCTACACCGAGCAGCTGGCGCTGACCCCGTCCCAGACGTCGCTGCTGGTGGCGTTCCCGGTGCTGGTCGGGTCGCTGGGCCGGATCCCGGTGGGGGTGCTCACCGACCGGTACGGCGGCCGGGCCATGTTCACCGCGATCTGCCTGATCAGCATCGTCCCGGTGTTCCTGGTCGGCGTCTCCGGCGGCTCCTACCCGATGCTGATGCTGTGGGGGTTCTTCCTCGGCGTCGCGGGCACCTCGTTCGCGGTCGGCATCCCGTTCGTCAACGCCTGGCACTCCCCGTCCCGGCGCGGCTTCGCGACCGGCGTCTTCGGCGCCGGGATGGGCGGCACCGCGCTGTCCGCGTTCCTCACCCCGCACCTGGCGGCCGCGCTGGGGCTGTTCGGCACCCACCTGGCGATGTGCGCCGCGCTGGCCGCGATGGGCGCGGTGATGTGGCTGTTCAGCCGGAACGCCCCGGGGTGGCGGCCGAGCACCGGCCCGGCGCTGCCGCGGATGCGCGAGGCGCTGCGGCTCCGCGCCACCTGGCAGGCGTCGCTGCTGTACGCGGTGGCGTTCGGCGGGTTCGTGGCGTTCTCCACCTACATGCCGACGCTGCTCACCGCCGCCTACGACTTCGCGCAGACCGACGCCGGGCTGCGCACCGCCGGGTTCGCCCTGGTCGCGGTGGTGGCCCGGCCGATCGGCGGGACGCTCTCCGACCGCGTCGGGCCGGTGCGGGTCTGCCTGGCGTCGTTCCTGGGCACCGCGCTCTTCGCGGTCCTGCTCTCCTTCCACCCGCCCGCCGAGTTCCCCGCCGGGTTGACCTTCGTGCTCATCGCATTCTCCCTGGGGTTGGGCACCGGCGGGGTGTTCGCGCTGGTCGCGAAGGTGGTGGAGCCGTCCCGCGTGGGCACCGTCACCGGCCTGGTCGGCGCGGCCGGCGGGCTGGGCGGCTACTTCCCGCCGCTGGTGATGGGCGCCGTCTACCAGGCCACCGGGGCCTACACCATCGGGTTCGTGCTGCTGGCCGCGGTCGCACTGGGCGTCGCCCTGTACACCTCCCGGGCGTTCCGCTCGATCACCTGACCCCGCGCGGCCGGAGGCGCGCGGTCAGCGCTCCGCGGCCGGGCGCAGGTCGGCGGCGCGGACCAGGACCGCGGCGCGGTTGCCGACGCGCACCCGCTCCAGGGCCGCGACGCCGGCGGGCAGGGCGACCTTGCGGGCGCGGGCCGAGACCGCCAGCACCGCGTGGTCCGGCAGCACCCCGGCCACCGCAGTGAGCAGCGCGTGGACCGGGTCGGCGCCCGGCGGGGCGCCGTGCCAGCGGGCCAGGCCGCCGTAGGGCACGTCGGTGATGACCGCGTCGACCGGGCGGGGCGGCGACCCGGGCCGGAACGCGTCCTCCACCCGGGCCTCGGCCGGCAGCGGCCCGCCGCCGGCCTCCAGCACCGCGGCGAGCCGGCGGGCCGCCGCGGCCCGCTCCGCGAACGACCCCCGGCCGGTCCCGGCGCCGGCGGCGAGCAGTTCGCGCTCGCGCTCGGCCAGCCCGCCCGGGGCGAGCAGGGCCAGGTTGCGCCGGGCGATGCCGACCGCGTCCGGGTCGGCGTCGCCGGCCAGCACGTGCGCCAGCTCCGCGCGGTGCAGCAGCCCCAGCGAGGCGGCCAGGTGGCCGCTGCCGCAGCAGGGGTCCCACAGCCCGGCGGGGCGGCGCTCCGGCAGGTGCGACAGGACCCGGCCGAGCAGCTCCTCGGCGAGCCGGACCGGGTAGCCGGGGTGGCCGGGGGCGGACCGCAGCACGGTGCCCGAGGCCAGGTCGGAGCGGTCGGCCCGGTCGGTCGCGAAGCGGTAGGCCACGGTTCCTCCCCGGGGACGACGAAGGCCCGGAACCGTGCGGTTCCGGGCCTGGATCGATGCGGTCCTGACGGGATTTGAACCCGCGGCCTCCACCTTGACAGGGTGGCGAGCACTCCTAACTGCTCCACAGGACCATTCGCGCGTCTCCCTGGGGAGCCCGCGTCCGGTAGGAACACTCTACCGGTCTTTTCCAGTGGTTCGCGCCGCCGGTGCTCACCGGTCCCGGCGCACCCGGCGCTCGTCCCACACCGGTTCGCCCGACTCGTAGACGGTCCCGTCCTCGCCGAACACCAGGAACCGGTCGAAGGACCGGGCGAACCAGCGGTCGTGCGTGACGGAGAGCACCGTCCCCTCGAACCCGCCCAGGGCCGCCTCCAGCGCCTCGGCGGACTCCACGTCGAGGTTGTCGGTCGGCTCGTCGAGCAGCAGCATGGTCGCCCCGGACAGCTCCAGCAGCAGCACCTGGAACCGGGCCTGCTGTCCGCCGGAGAGCGCGTCGAACCGGGTGTCCCGCCGGTGCAGCAGCTCGTAGCGCTGGAGCGCGGGGGCGGCCCTGTCCAGCTGCATGGCGTGGTCCTCGGCGAGGATCCCGGCGAGCGTGCGGCCGTTCCACTCCGGGTGCTCGTGGGTCTGCGCGAAGTGGCCCGGCACCACCCGGGCGCCGAGCTTCGCCGCGCCGGAGTGGCGGACCGACCCCGGGTCGGCGAGGAGCCGCAGGAAGTGCGACTTGCCGGACCCGTTGGAGCCGAGCACCCCGACCCGCTCGCCGAAGAAGACCTCGGCGTCGAACGGCTTCATCAGCCCGGTCAGCTCCAGGCCGGTGCAGGTCAGCGCGCGCACCCCGGTGCGGCCGCCGGCCAGCCGCATCCGGATGTCCTGCGCCCGCGGCGGCTCCGGCGGCGGCCCGGCCTCCTCGAATTTGCGCAGCCGGGTCATGGCGGCCCGGTACCGGCTGGCCATGTCGTCGTTGTTCGCGGCCTTCTGCCGCAGGCCGCGCACCAGCTCGCGGAGCTGGGCGTGCCGCTCGTCCCAGCGGCGGCGCAGCTCGGCGAAGCGGGCGTGCCGGTCCTCCCGGGCCCGGTGGTAGCTCTCGAAGCCGCCGCCGTGCACCCAGGCCGTCGCGCCGGCGCCCTTGCCGCCCTCCAGGGTGACGATGTGCGTGGCGGTGGCGGCGAGCAGCTCGCGGTCGTGGCTGATGAACAGGACCGTCTTGGCGGTGGAGCGGAGCCGCTCCTCCAGCCAGCGCTTGCCCGGCACGTCCAGGTAGTTGTCCGGCTCGTCGAGCAGGAGCACCTCGTCCGGGCCGCGCAGCAGCGCCTCCAGCACCAGCCGCTTCTGCTCGCCGCCGGAGAGCGTGCCCAGCTCCCGGTACTGGGCCCGGGCGTAGGGGGTGCCGAGCGCGGCGACGGTGCACACGTCCCACAGCACCTCGGCGTCGTAGCCGCCCGCGTCCGACCAGTCGGAGAGCGCCTGGGCGTAGCGGAGCTGGACCTGCTCGGCGTCGTCCTCCATCATGGCCAGCTCGGCGGCGTCCAGCTCGGCCCCCGCCGCGCGGACCGCCGGCGGCGACACCGACAGCAGCAGCTCGCGCACGCTCGCCTCCGGCGGCAGCGCCCCGGCCCCGTGCGAGCCGATGAACTGGCGCATCACCCCGACCCGGCCGCTGCCGGCGACGGTGCCCTCGGTCGGCTGCTCGTCCCCGGCGATGATGCGCAGCAGCGTCGTCTTCCCGCTGCCGTTCGCGCCGACCAGGACCGCCTTCATCCCCTCCCCGACCCGGAAGGACACCTCGTCCAGCAGCATCGCCCCGTCGGGCAGGCGGTGGCCCACCCCGGCGACGTCGATATGGCCCATGCCCGCCACTATGCCGACGGCGCCCCGCCCCGGTCGAACGGTTTTCCCGCACCGGCCCCGGGAGCCGCCGCCCGGCGGGGCCGGCCGCGTCCGCCCGGGTCGCGGAGATCGGCCGGAGGCGGCGCGGGGGCGGCCGCCGACCGTAGAGTGCACATGAGGAGGGCCCGGGCGCACCGGTCCGGACCCGACCGGGACCGTCCGCCGAGGGGAAGGACCGACCGTGACCGAGGACCGCCGGGACGATGCCGCCCCCGCACCGCGGCCGCCGCTCCCGCAGGGGCCGCCGAGCACCCGCGTGGACAAGTGGCTGTGGGCGGTGCGCCTGGTCAAGACGCGCGCCGACGCCGCGCAGGCGTGCCGCGGCGGCCACGTCCGGGTGAACGACAAGCCCGCGAAGCCCGCCGCCTCCGTGTCCCCCGGCGACGAGGTCCGGCTCCGGCTGCACGGCACCACCCGGATCGTCGACGTCGGCCACATCCTGGAGAAGCGGGTCGGCGCGCCGATCGCGGTGCGCTGCTACACCGACCGCACTCCGGCGCCGTCCCCGAGCGCGCCGCCGCAGGCCTTCGCCGCCCCGCCGCGCCGCGACCGCGGCGCCGGCCGCCCCACCAAGCGGGACCGCCGCCGGATGGAGCGCCTCCGCCAGGACGGCCTCGGCTGATCCCGGGGCCGCCCGGGACGGCCTCCCGGGCGGCCCCGCCGCTCCGGCTACCCGGCGATCAGCTCCGCGGTGAAGGCGCGGACGTCGTCGACCAGCAGGTCGGGGGCCTGGAGCGAGGCGAAGTGGCCGCCGCGGTCGAACTCGGTCCAGCGGACGATCCGGTTGGAGCGCTCGGCGAAGGCCCGCACGGCGCCGTCGCCCGGGAAGACCGCGACCGCGGTCGGCACCCCCGAGACCGGCCCGCCGTAGAACTCGTCGCCGCATTCCTTGTACAGCCGGGCCGCCGACCCGGAGGTGCCGGTGAACCAGTAGATCGAGGCGTTGGTCAGCACCGCGTCCCGGTCCACCGGGGTCTGCACGGCCCGCGCCGGGTCGTAGTCGACGAACCACTCCAGGTTCCAGGCGAGCATGCCGACCGGGGAGTCGTTCAGCGCGTAGGCGATGGTCTGCGGCCGGGTGGAGTGCATGATCGCGTACCCGGACCGCTGCTCCCACTCGGCCGCCCCCGCGTGCACCTGCGCCGCCTCCTCCTCGGTGAGGCCGGCCATCGGGTCCTCGCTCTCCCAGTCCGGGCCGGCGCCGACCAGCGCGTTCAGGTGCACGCCCAGCATGTGCCCGGCGTCGATCCGGCCGAGCTCGGGGGAGATGATCGCGCCGGCATCGCCGCCCTGGGCGATGTAGCGGTCGTAGCCGAGCCGGCGCATCAGCTCCGCCCAGGCGCGGGCGACCCGGGGCGGCCCCCAGCCCTTCTCCCGGGTCGGCCCGGAGAAGGCGAAGCCGGGGATGGACGGCGCGACCACGTGGAACGCGGGCGCGTCCGGCGCCCCGTGCGCGTCCGGGTCGGAGAGCGGGCCGATGATGTCCGGGAAGTCCGCGATGGTGCTCGGCCACCCGTGGGTGAGCAGCAGCGGGACGGCGTCCGGCCGGGGCGAGCGCACGTGCGCGAAGTGCACGTTCTGCCCGTCGATCCCGGTGCGGAACTGCGGGAGCGCGTTGAGCCGCGCCTCCTGGGCCCGCCAGTCGAACCCGTCCCTCCAGTACTCGGCCAGTTCGCGCAGGTGGCCGGGGTCCACCCCGTACTCCCAGCCGACCCCGGGCAGCGCGTCCGGCCACCGGCAGCCGTCGATCCGCCGGTGCAGTTCGTCGATGTCGCCCTGCGGGACCTCGACGCGGAACTTCTCGATCGCTTCGCTCATGGGCCCGAAGCTAGGAGCGATCGCGGACCTTTCATGTCCGCGTTCGCCGCGCGCACCGTTTTTTCTCCGCGCAGCGGCGGGACCTGCCCGGACGGCCCGCCGCACGCGGTCCGCCCCCTTCCGGCCGGCGCCTCCGCGGCCGGTCCGCACGCGCGGGCCATCCCCGGTGTCCGGGCCGGCCGGTGGCGGAGGCCGCCCTCCGCCGCCGGCCGGCCCGGGTCCCGGTCAGCGGTAGCCGGTGGCGTCGGCCGCGCGGCCCGGCTGCTCCACCTCGGCGATGTAGCGCCAGGCGTCCGGACGGCTGCCGTCGGCGTCGGTGAAGCCGTAGACCTTGGCCAGGTGGCCGCTGGACAGGGTCTGCCCGGTCCACCGCCCCTTCTCCGGGTCCGCGGCCAGTGCCGCGACGCCGCGCCCCACCAGGACCGGGCTCTCCGAGATGCAGAAGTGCGGCACCTCCTTCAGCGCGTCCCGCCAGTTCTCCTCGGTCACCCCGTAGTGCTCCAGCATCGCCTCCGAGCGCAGCCAGCCGGGGGTGACCGCCACCGCCGTGCCGCCCAGGTCGCGCAGCTCGTGCGCCTGGGCCTTGGCCATCCGCTGCACCGACACCTTCACCAGGTCGTAGAAGAAGCCGACGTCGGCCCGGTAGGCGGCGTTGAAGGCGTCGGTCCCGTCGGTCATCTCCACCACCAGGCCGCCCGGGCGCCGGTTGAGCAGCGGGAGCGCGTGGTGGCTGGTGATCGCGTGGGTGTCGATGCCCAGCCGGAGCATGCGCAGCCCCTCCTCCAGCGAGTGCTCCCACAGCCTCCGGCTGAAGCGGGCGTAGATGTCGCCGCCCCAGATGTCGTTGACCAGCACGTCCAGCCGGCCCTGCTCGGCGTCGATCCGCTCGACCAGCGCCGCGACCTGGTCCGGTTCCAGGTGGTCCACCCGGATCGCGATGCCCTTGCCGCCGGCCCGGTCGACCAGTTCGGCGGTCTCCTCGATCGTCTCCGGGCGCCCCATCTCCGATGCCTGCTCCCGGGTGGTGCGGCCGGTGACGTACACCGTCGCCCCCGCCCGGCCCAGCTCCACCGCGATCCCCCGCCCCGCGCCCCGGGTGCCCCCGGCGACCAGCGCGACCTTGCCCTGCAGGCCGTCTCCCATGATTCCCTCCGCGTTCCCGTTCGCGCCTTCCCTCTCCGTCACCCGAAAGTTCTACGGCACGTTCCTGCCATCCGCTGTCAGGAATGGCCGGTGTCGGCCCGGATAGCAAAAACTTCCCCTCGGGAGACGGGGCGGTGGCCCTCTCAGCGCGTCCCATGGAGAGAGGCGGACGCCGCGGGCGCACGAGCGGAGGAGGACCCGATGATCACCGGGACAGGGCCGAACGACCCCGCGCGGATCGGCCCCTACCGGGTGGTGGGGAGACTCGGCGGGGGCGTCTACCTCGGAGAGGACGCCTCCGGGCGGCGGGCGGCCGTACACCTCCTCGACGAGGGCGCCGACCCGGGCGCGCTCCCGCCGGCGGCGCGCTGCACCCCGGAGGTGCTGACGGCCGACCCGGACGCGGACCCGCCCTACCTCGCCACCGCCTACGTGCCCGGCCCGGACCTGTACACCGCGGTCCGGGAGGGCGGCCCGCTCACCGGCTCCGAACTGGACCGGACCGCGATCGCCGCGGCCACCGCGCTGGCCTCGCTGCACCTGCGCGGCGCGGTGCACGGCGGCCTCTCCCCGGGGTGCGTGATCCTCGGCCCCGACGGCCCCCGGGTCGTCGGGACCGATCCCCGCACCGCGGCACAGGGCGTCTTCGCCCAGGCCACCCCGGCCGCCGACGTGTTCGCCTGGGCCGAGACGGCGGCGTTCGCGGCGCTGGGCCGCGCCCCCTTCTCCGGTGCGGAGGCGCCGACCGTCCCGCTCCGCCTCTCCGGGGCCCGCGCCGATCTGGGCGGCGCCCCCGAGCCCCTCCGGTCGCTGCTGGCGGCCTGCCTGAACGAGGACCCGGGCCTCCGCCCGTCCGCGTCCGGCCTGGTCGCGGCGCTCATCGGCGGCGAGGAGGGCGACCCCGGACTGCTGGACCGCGGCGCCGCCGCGGCCGACGACCCGACCACCCTGGCGTTCCCCGCCGTCCCCCTCCCGTCCGCGCCGCCCGCCGCCCGGGAGCCGGCGGAGCGGCCCTCCGACGGCGGGGACGGGGACGGCCGGATCACGGTCCGCGACACCGCGGTGCCGCCGCTGCCCCCGCCGCCTCCGGTGCTGCCGGAGCGCTCGGGTGCGCCGGTCGCCCGCCGGGTGGTGGCCGCCGAGCCGCCGGACCGGGAGGAGGGCGCCCCGGCCGGCCGGGAGGGCGCGGGCGGCGCCGACCGGAGGGCGGCGGGGAGCGCCGCCGGGCCGCCGTCCCGGATGCGCCGGCGCGCGGGCCGGGAGCGGCGGCGGAACAGGATCCTGCTCGGGGTGGCCGCGGCCTGGCTGGCGGCCCTGGCCGGGCTGGCCGGCTGGGCCGGGCTGAACCGGGACGCCCCTGCGGGGGTGGAGGCCGACCGCGTCGCGCCGGACGCCCCGGTCTCCTCGCCCGGGTCCTCCCCGGACGGGGCGCCCCGCGACCGGGGCGGGCCCGATCCGACCGCGCGGGCGGAGCCCGTCCCCGTCCAGGAGCCCGGGATCGCCCCCTCGCCGAGCATCCCCGAGGAGCCGACGGAGGACCCCACCGACGAGCCCACCGACGGGCCGACGGACGACCCGACCGGCGACCCGACGGACGGCCCCACGGACGGTCCGACCGACGGACCGACCGACGGCCCCACGGACGGTCCCACCGACGGACCGACCGACGGACCGACCGACGGCCCCAGCGGCGAGCCCAGCGCCGGACCGACCATCTTCACCGGCGCCTGACCCCGCCCGGGCCGGGAGCCGCACCCGCCGGGGCGCGGGGCGGGACGCGCGGCGCCGTCCCGCGTTCCTCCGCGCTCTTCTCCCGCGTTCCGGACGGTCAGAGGCCCGGCGTACGGTTTCATGGTCGGTGTCGCCCGTCCCCGGGACACCGGACGCGTTCCCCCGGCGCGCTCGGGGGAAGGCACCGGGGGACAGCGACCGGAAAGAGGCAATGTGAGCGACTGGCATCTCCGACCCATGGCCGCCTTCGACCTGGAGACCACCGGCACCGATGTGGAGGCCGACCGGGTGGTCACCGCCGCGGTGATCAGGATCGACCCGTCCACCGGCGGCAAGCAGGTCCGCTCCTGGCTGGCCGACCCGGGGGTGGAGATCCCCGTCGAGGCCTCCGACATCCACGGGGTGACCACCGAGCGGGCCCGCACCGAGGGCAGGCCGGCCGCCGAGGTGCTCGGCGAGATCGCCGCCGAACTGGCCGAGCTCACCGACAAGGAGGTGCCGGTGGTCGCGTTCAACGCCGCCTTCGACCTCACCCTGCTCGACCGCGAGCTCACCCGGCACGGCAGCCCCACCGACTTCGGCGGCCGGATGCGGGTGATCGACCCGATGGTGCTCGACCGCCAGATCGACCGGTACCGCAAGGGCTCCCGCCGCCTGGTCGACGTGTGCGCGCACTACGGCATCCGGCTCGACCCCGGCGACGCGCACGGCTGCGAGGCCGACGCGCTGGCCGCGGCCCGGCTGGCCTGGCGGCTCGGCTCCACCCGGCCCGAGCTGGCCGCGATGGACATCGACGACCTGCACCAGGCCCAGCGCGCCTGGCGCGCCGAGCAGGCCGCCTCCCTGGAGGCCTACCTCCGCCGCGCCAAGGACCCGCAGGCCGTGGTGGAACGGGACTGGCCGCTCATCCCGGTGCGCTGACCCCGGCCGGCGGCCGCCCCACCCCGATGGTCCCGACGTTCCGGCCCTATCAGAGCGCTCCGAAAGGGCCGGAACGTCAAGACCATCGGCGGCCCGGCCCGGGTCACCCGGCGCCGGCGCGGAGCGGGCCGAGCAGCTCGGCGGCGCAGTAGTCGAGGAACTCGTCCGGGTCGCCGCCCGCGTTCATCAGCGCCAAGTGGTCGTACCCGGCATCGGCGAACGCCCGCGCCTGGGCGAGGTGCTCCCCCGGGTCCGGGCCGGCCGAGACCATCCCGGCGATCTGCTCCACGGTCACGCTCCCGGCCGCCGCCTCGAAGTTCACCGGGTTCGGCAGCTCCGCCATGGTCTTCCAGCCGCCCGCGGCGAACCGGAGCATCCGGTGCGCGGCCTTGAGCGCCGCGTCCCGGTCCCGGCCCACCGCCAGCGGCACCTCGTTGTACCGCGGCCCGGCGCCCCCGGCCCCGGTGTAGGCCTCGACCAGGTCCGACCGCGGCTCGTTGGCGAACAGCCCGTCGCCGAGCTCCGCGGCCAGCGCGGCCGCCCTCCCGCCGCCGGCCGCCACGATCAGCCGCGGCGGCTCCTCCGGCAGGTCGAACAGGCGGGCGTCCTCCAGCGAGAGGTGCCTGCCCCGGAACGACCGGTACCCGCCGGACCACAGCAGCCGGATGATCTGCAGCCCCTCGCGGAGCATCTCCTGCCGGACGTCCACCGACGGCCACGCCGCGCCGACCACGTGCTCGTTGAGCCGCTCCCCCGAGCCGACCCCGAGGAAGTGCCGGCCCCCGGCCAGCAGCGCCGTCGTCGCCGCGGCCTGCGCGACGACCGCCGGGTGGTAGCGCACCGACGGGCAGGTCACCCCGGTGCCCAGCTCGATCCGCTCGGTGCGCTCGGCGATCGCGGCCAGCACCGACCAGGCGAACGGCGAATGCCCCTGGTCGTGCAGCCACGGGTGGAAGTGGTCGCTGACCTCGACGAAGTCGAACCCGGCCCGCTCGGCCCGGACCGCCTGCCGGACCAGCTCCCGCGGCCCGTGCTCCTCGGCCATCAGCTTGAACCCGATCCGCATGCCTCTCCCCTCCGGGCACCCGGTTCCGGCGCCCGGGGACGGGCGTTGCCGCTCCGGCGGCCCGGGTAACCGGAACCGGGGCGATCTTGGCCCGCCGATGACCCGCCCGGGAACCCGGCCCGGCCCCCGCGCGTCTTCCCGCGGACGGAACGGAACGGAGCGGACGGCACGGAGAGGAGCACCGGCATGGCGGACCCGACCGGAGTGCCCGAGGAGGCCGAGACGCCGCTGCCCGTCGAGGCGGAGCGGCTGCTGCACGCCGCGGGGGCGCCGCCCCGGCTGCTGGCCCACGCCCGGCTGGTGTGCGGCACCGCCGCGCGCCTGCTCGACCTGCTGGAGCGGCGCCGCCCCGGCCTCGGCGCGGACCGCGGCGCGGTGCTGTTCGGCGCGGCCGTGCACGACATCGGCAAGACCGTGCACCCGGCGGAGCTGACCGCGCCGGGGCACCTGCACGAGCGGGCCGGCGAGGAGCTGCTGACCGGGCTCGGGGTGCCCGCGCACCTGGCCCGGTTCTGCCGCACCCACGGCGACTGGGACCGCGACGGCGTCCCGCTGGAGGACCTGCTGGTCGCCCTGGCCGACAAGGTGTGGAAGGGCGCCCGGGTGGAGGCGCTGGAGACCCGGGTGGTGCGGACC
The DNA here is from genome assembly GCF_000341105.1 of Nocardiopsis potens DSM 45234. Lineage (GTDB taxonomy): Bacteria > Actinomycetota > Actinomycetes > Streptosporangiales > Streptosporangiaceae > Nocardiopsis_A > Nocardiopsis_A potens. The sequence continues at coordinate 21,257 of NZ_ANBB01000064.1, read as the reverse complement.
GCGGCGGCCGCGCACGCCCTGCCCGCCTGGGAGGTCTTCGCCGAACTGGACGACGTCCTGTCCGAACTGGCCTCCGGCGCGGAGGAGCGGATCGCTTACCAGACCCGGCATCCCGCGGCCAGGTGAGTCCGGTGGCCGGTTCCGGCCGGGCGGTTCCGCGCCGGGTCGGCGGGGTGGTCCCGGACCTGCGCCGCGCCCGCTGCGCAGCGGATCGTTGACATCGCTCCCCGTGTCCGAATCCAATTGACGGGTGCATGAGCCTCACTCCCCCCACCCCGCTAGGAGGCCCACCCCATGCGCACGCGCACCGCGCTCGCGGCCGCACCTCTGGCCGCGCTGCTCCTCTCCCTCCTGCCCTCGGGCGCGGCGGCCGACCCCGCCGACGGACCCGGGCAGTACCTGGTCACCGGCCCGGACACCGCCGAGGAGCGGACCGAGGTGGCCCGCACCGGCGCCGCCGTCGACGAGGTCGGCGACGGCTCGGTGGTGGTGACCGCCACCGAGGAGCAGGCCGAGGAGATCGACGGCCTCGGCCACACCGTCACCGCGCTGCCCGGCCCGGAGGACCGGGGCGGCGCCGGGGTCCGCGACTTCCCGCCGGAGGACTCCGACTTCCACTCCTTCGCCGAGCTCGGCGAGGTGGTGGACGAGACCGTCGCGGACCACCCCGACCTCGCGGCCAAGCAGGTCGTCGGCACCTCGCACGAGGGCCGCGAGCTGATCGCGGTGAAGATCACCTCCGACGTCGGCACCGACCACGACCGCCCCGAGGTGCTGTTCACCCACTCCCAGCACGCCCGCGAGCACCTGACCGTGGAGATGGCGGTCTACCTGCTGCGCACCCTCACCGGCGAGTACGGCAGCGACCCCGAGGTGACCGAGATGGTCGACACCCGGGAGATCTGGATCCTGCCCAACGTCAACCCGGACGGCAGCGAGTACGACATCGCCGACGGCTCCTACAAGTCGTGGCGGAAGAACATGCAGCCCAACGAGGGCACCGGCACCACCGGCACCGACCTGAACCGGAACTGGGCCTACGAGTGGGGCTGCTGCGGCGGCTCCTCCGGGAACCCCGCCGACATCACCTACCGCGGCGCGTCCCCCGAGTCCGCCCCCGAGGTGAAGCAGGTCGCCGACTTCGTCCGCAGCCGGGTGGTCGGCGGCGAGCAGCAGATCACCGCGGCCATCGACTTCCACACCTACGGCGAGCTGGTGCTCTGGCCCTACGGCCACACCTACGGCGACACCGCCCCCGGGATGAGCCGGGACGACTACGACGCGCACGCCGCCCTGGGCACCATGATGGCCGACACCAACGGCTACACCCCGCAGCAGTCCAGCGACCTCTACATCACCGACGGCTCGATCAACGACTGGCTCTGGGGCGACCAGGGCATCTTCAGCTTCACCTTCGAGATGTACCCCTCCAGCGGCGGAGGCGGCGGCTTCTACCCCGGCGACGAGATCATCCCGGCCGAGACCTCCCGCAACCGCGAGGCGGTCCTGACCCTCCTCGACTACGCCGACTGCCCGTACCGCTCCATCGGCAAGGAGGCCGAGTACTGCGAGGCCCCCGCGGCCTGACCGCCGGCGGGCCCCCGCCCCTGAGCGGGGGCCCTGCCGGGGAGCAGCGAGGGCCCTCCCGGGGAACGGAGTGCACATGACCAGCGGAGCGGCCGCGTCCATCTCCCTCTCGTCCCCGGAGCCGTTCTGAGGACCACCGCCGAGCGGTGGCGCGCGCCTCCGAGCGCCTCCGGCATCCCGCCTGGCCGGGGATCCGCACCGGGCTCTCGGCCGCCGAGAAGGCCCTGAGGGTCTGATCCTCGTCCCAGTTCAGCGGGTCGATGAACAGCGGCCCACCACCGTGGGAGGACGGCTCCAGACAGGCCGCCCGCGCCCACCGCCCGACCCGACGCTCGGCTCCGCGAAGTAGCGGGCGCCGATGAGCTGCACCCGCGTGGCCGCGTGCTCGAAGAACTGGTCGCCGAGGCCGACCAGGGCGTGCGGCGACCACCGGCACATGAAGAAGCCCCGTGTCCTGCCATCGCAGGTCACGGGGCTTTTCTCGTGCTACTTCGGGGTGGCCAGGGGCGGGGTCGAACCGCCGACCTTCCGCTTTTCAGGCGGGACAGCCTCCCCCGCTCCTCCTCATCGCCGTGCGAGCACCCCAGAGATCGGCCGGCGAAGAACGCCGAGGGTCGCTGTCGTTGCTGTCCTGCTGCTGTCAGTCCGACTCGTTCTCCGGCGCAGCTCACGAGAGGAAGAAACCGTGTCGCTTTCTCGGCAGTGACCACAGCGGCGGGCCACCACGGTAACGGTCCGGAGTGGCCGATCGCGCGAGCGGCCTGCACCCCGGACAGGGCCGCATCGCGCGAGCGGGTGCTCCGGGTCCCGGGGGTCCATGGGGGCGGTAGCCCCCTGGTTCCACACGTCATCGGCCCGACCGGAACGCCTTCCGACCGTCGCTCCGCTGAGGGTCTGCTCTACGGCGGCGCGCCCCCGCATCGGGCGGTGACGAGCGAGCGACAGCCACCACCGCCGCCCCGGCCGCCGTCCGCACGCTGGGACCGGGCGGCAGCCCGCAGCCCAGCGGCGGACGGCAGGCCGCGACGGCGCGGGAGCGCCGGCGCCTTGATCTCATATAGCCGGATTCGGCAACGGAACGGTCTGCGGGTTCACGGCTCGACCTGCTTCGCGCACTTCCAGACCAGTTCGAAGCTGCGCACATAGGTCTCGGCCATGTCGGGAGACGAGGCGCGGTCGATCTCGACCACCGGGGTCTTTGCCGCAGGAAACCCGTGGACGTGCTGATTGATGAGAAGTCGGCTCTCGGTCAGATAGACGGAGTTGTACAGGACGGTGGAGTGCGTCCGGATCTCGACTCCGTCGATGTCGAGCAGCGGACGGAAGAGCAGCAGCGCGTTACGGGCCCTGGCCGCCAGAGCGTCGCCGATCCCCTCGGCCTCTCCGCGCTGCTTCACCTGCCGGGATTCCGGGTCTCCAAGGATGATCCGAACGTCCACCCCGGCCCCGGCCCTCTCCGCCAGGATCTCCAGCATGCCGGCGTCGTCGGCCAGGAAGAGGCCGCTGTAGACCAGGATCCCGATCTCCTGTCGGGCAGACGCGAACAGATCTCGCCAGGCTTCCCGGGGTACTTCCCAGCGTCGGGCGTACACCCGGTAGGCGTGCTCGGAGAGCGGAGGGTCCTCCTGGGACCGGTCCTCCTCCGGCCAGAGTGCCACCTCCTCGACCTGGAGCAGATCGGCCACCGCCCAACGGTGCCGCGGGTAGGGCCGCTGACCGGAGAGCCACCGCTGCACCGTCTTCGGATCCACGCCGAGCTGCGCGGCCACATCGGTCTCGGTGAGTCGGGACGCGGCCATCGCTTTGCGCAGTGCACTGTTCACGTCGGCGCCCTCCGGGGTGGGGGATCCCGACGATAACAGAAGACGTCCCTAGACGTCCCTCAAGAAGTCCGATACGTGGTGCACATGTCCGCCTGCTCCGAGCATCGTCGTCCCAGGTAGCGAAGACCCCCGCGAGCGGTCTGAACACTCCGGGGGCGCGGTTCTCACCTGATTGGAGCAGGCGGAACATGCGGAACCTTATCGCGCGCCTCTGGCCGCGCAATCCCTCTGCGGAACGCCCCCTCGGGGCGACGTCCTACGCGGCGGTGCGGTTCACTCCTCCGCCCCGGGCGTACGCCGTGACGCCGCTGGCCAGGATGGTCCGGCCCTATGTCCTGCACGCCGAACGGCACCGCGAGGTGAAGCGGATCGACCGGAGCCGGCTCGGGCTGGGAGTCCTCCTCGACATCTCCCGAAGGGAGGTGATGGCGGCATGAAGGCCGACGGCGCCCCTGACCCGCTGCTCCGCCTCCTCCGGCATCACTACGGCGGGCTGTGGTCGATCAGGCGGACCGCCCGCTTGTGGATCGCGACCACGACGGACGACACGGTCCAACACGCGCCGACCCTCATCGAAGAGGACTTGGAGACCTTCGTCCGCCAGCTGGAGAACCCCCCTTCGGGGGCGGGGAGATCGGCAGTGTGGCAAGGGCCACGCGCTGGAAGCAGGGCCTGGAAGGGGCCTACCGAGAACGGCCCTCCGGAGGGGTGAGGGCCGGCCGCCGGGCGAACGACTCCATGTGCATCGTCCGAGCGGTCAAGGGCATCCGTCCGGTGTCGACCGGGGGAAGGCCTCCGGGCCGGTAGGCACCGGCGGATGTTCCAGCAGTACAGCAGCCGGATGCTGGACGGCTATCGCAAAGTATCGCTGTTTATCGGCTGGCTACCGCCTTCTATCGCTGGTTATCGCTCCAGCCGAGTACCTTGGATTTTTGCCACCTGAAGCCGGAGGAACCCGCTTGAGCCCGCGTACGACCCCCTGGGGCACCTACAACCAGATCGCGGATTCGCTCCGTGGCCGGATCACCCGTGGGGAGCTCACCCCGGGAGACGCCGTCCCGTCGGAGTCCGCTCTGGGACAGGAGTTCGGTGTCGCACGCACCACCGTCCGCCGTGCTCTGGCCGCACTCGAAGCCGATGGACTGATCAAGGCCCTTCCCGGGACCGGCCGCGTCGTCTGCTCCGCGGAAGAGCAGAAGGCGACGACCTCCGAGGCTCTGCCGGCTCAGTACCGGCGGATCGCCGCCGAACTCAAGGAACGGATCACCAGCGGCGACCTGGCCCCCGGGGACGCCCTGCCCAGTGAAGCCGCGATCGTGCGCAAGTACGACGTCTCCCGGGGAACCGCCCGCCAAGCCCTCTCCGAGCTGGAAGGGACGGGGCTGATCGTCGCCGTGCACGGCAAGGGCCGGTTCGTCAGAGAGCCCGGAATGGGCGCGGGCTAGCCTGCTACATGTGGGACATGTTCACTGGGCGCGGGAACTCGCGCGAGAACTGCTCGAACAGCCGTTGCCCCGCCGCTGGGCGCACACCCAGGGCGTGGCGGAACAAGCCCGATCGCTGAAGAACCTGCTCGGTGACGAGGCCGACCTCCTGGAGGCGTCGGCCTGGCTGCACGACATCGGGTACTCTCCGGCCCTCGTCGTCACCGGCTTCCACCCTCTCGACGGGGCCCGTCATCTGCGCGGCGTCCACCAGGCCGACGAACGGCTGTGCTCGCTGGTCGCCCACCACTCCGGGGCCACCGTCGAAGCGGAGGAACGCGGCCTGCTCGACCTGCTGAAGGGCGAGTTCGAGCCGCCGCCGGACCACCTGCTGGACGCGGTCACCTACGCGGACATGACGACCGGCCCGGACGGGACCCACCTACCGGTGGAGCGCCGACTCTCGGAGATCCTGGAGCGCTACGCCCCGGAAGACCTGGTGCATCGGTCCGTGTCACGGTCCGCCCCCCTCTTGACCGCGTCAGTCCGTTCCATAGAGCGGCTCCTGGGCGCTGTTCAGAATTAGAACGAAGAACCCTTTCCACTCTCAATAGAAGAAACTTCTCTTTGCGCCCTCTTTCAGAAAAGGAGCCCCACTCGTCTCATGCGACCTCCAGAGGCCCCACCGAGGCGCGGTGATTGGTGTACTCTCGCTCATTAACGCATCGCAGGTTCCGGAGTGCCACGACTTCGAGGCCTGCGAGTTCCCGCCTCGGCGGGATGACCCGCTGCGTTGCGTCACGCGCAAGTTGGGGTGGATTTGCTCCCTGCGCATGCAGGGATGGGGGTACGCGGCACAGATGGACTCAGAGTCTGGTCTGCGGGCCACCATAAAACGGCCTCTCGCTGCCACGAGAGGCCGTCAGCAATCCCTGCTTCATGACATGGAGAGGCAAAGACGGTGACCATTGTAGTGCACGACGAGGTATTTCGCCACGTCAGCGCAGCCCTGAGCGGCACGGCAGGGTTGGACTCCTCTCTGCCCGCCCTGGGCTGGCCTGGAACTGTTGGCGCGTTCCTGGCGGTGGCTCTACTGCTCATCCTGGGTGTCGTGTACCCGGCCGTGTGGTCGGGCTGCCCTGAGCGGCGAGGGGCTGCACAGCGGGTCTTGAATCGCCTGCTCAGGGCGTTCTTCCCCGGTAGGAGGTAAGGCCCTGGCCGCCAAGCATGTCTGTAAGGAACATGCTTGGCGGCCTCTTGTTTTTCAGCGTTCACCCGATGTGCGCCGGCCCACCCGCAAGGAAGTGGTCGATGCGCATCCGCATGGACCGGTCCATGGTGAGGTCCTTGAGTTCCTCCTTGGAGACCCAGAGGACCTCCTTGGACTCGTCGCTGGGGCGCGGTTCGCCTGAGATGGGCCGGGCCGTGAGCGCGATGGAGAACTCCTGCCGGGCCTCGCCGTCGCTGGTGTAGTAGATGATGTGCTTCGGGTCGGTGTAGGTGCCCACGATCCCGGTGATCTCGCAGGTGATGCCGGATTCTTCCTCGGTCTCCCGGACGGCGGCCTGGGGCACGGACTCGCCCAGGTCGATCGCGCCTCCGGGGACGGCCCAGTTGTCGTTGTCGGTTCGGCGGATCATCAGGACCTCGTCGCGCTCGTTGACGACGAAGACGTTCACCGACGGGACGCGGCTGTTGGCCTCCGGCGCCTCGGGGTCGTCGTAGTAGTCGATCCGCCTGCCCATGGACCTTCCCTCAATCGAGCGGGGCCGCCTTGCTCCACACCTTCTCGAAGCTTTCGAGGTAGGTGCTCACCATCTCGCCGCCGGGAACCTTGCGGAGGTGGAAGACCGGCGCTTCGGACGCCATGGTGCCATAGGCGTGCGTATTGACCAGCAACTGGTCATCGGCGCGGTACAGCGAGTTGTAGAGGATCGTGTCGTGCAGCCGGAACTCGGCTCCCTCGATCGCGCGCACCTGCTTGTACATCAGGATCACGTGCCGGATCTTCGACGCCATCAGCTCGCCGATCCCCTCGTCCTCGCCGCGCTGGGCGACGGCCTCGCTCTCCGGGTCGCCGAGCAGGAAGCGGATCCGGACGCCGGCGCGCGCCTTGTCCGCGAGCAGCTTGACCATGCTCGGGTCGTCGGCCAGGAAGAACCCGCTGAAGACCAAGACGGAGATCTCCTCCTGGGCCCTCTCGAAGAGGCGCTTCCACATGTCCTGCGGGACGCTCCAGCGGTGCGGATAGATCTCCACGATCTCGCTCTGCGACGCGGCCTTGCTCTGCTCCGGGCTGAGGGCCTTCGGCCAGAGGTAGGTCTCTTCCGCTTCGAGGTAGGCCGCCGCGGCATAGCGGTGCCGGCGGTAGGGCGTGCGGCCCTGGGTGATCCAGCGCTCGACGCTCTTCGCGTCCACGCCGATCGCCTCCGCCAGGTCGGCGGGCGTGGCTCCGCGCTGGAGGAGCGCGGCTCGCAGCCTCTCGTTCGGCATGTACCCCGGGGTTCGCAGGACGTCTAAGGACGCGCTCACATTATCGAGACGTCCCGAACACGTCCAGCCATGTAGTGATCCCGTCCCGCCTGTTCAAGGGATGGTCATAACCGTCGGAACAGCCGGAGTGCCAGCGGATCCGAGATTTCCCGAGACGACTTCCCCGGCTGCCGCTGACAACCAACTTCGATACATGCTATACATGTATCGATTCCTGGACGGGGCGACCGCCCGTCGGTCGCAACAGGGGTCGTGATCAGCATGAACAACGAGAAGAGGAGTGTCCTCATGGCCATTCAGGGTGCGATCCCGGTGGAGTTCGGGACGGTGTTCCCCCACGGCGCCTACGCGCTGAGCGTGGAGCCCATCACCGACTTCGAGACCAAGCGCCCCCAGATGGACAAGAACACCGGGCTGCCGCTGTGGGCGGTGGACGTCATCGACGCCGACCCCGAAGCCCGCGGCAAGGCCAAGAGCGTGAAGGTCAAGATCCCCACCGAGGTCTGCCCGACCATGCCGGACGAGGCGGCGGGCCTGCCGTTCCGCCCGGTGGAGTTCGAGCGCATGTCGGTCATGCCCTACGTGGACGACAACGGGCGCCGCCCCCGGGTGGCCTACTCGCTGCGCGCCCAGGGCATGAAGGCGCCCGGCGCCCCGGGCTCCCGGAACAAGACCCCCGCCGCTGCGGGCACCAAGGGCGGCGAGTGATGGCGCTCACGATCTTGACGCTCCGCCTGGAGGAGAGCACCGGGATCGACTTCGCCACGGTTCGGGAGAGCACACCTCAGCTGCGTATCGATGAGCCGGGCCTCATGGTCACGATCTCCCCGCTCTCGGGCGCGGCGGTCACCCGGGAAGAGGCCGAAGCCGCTCGCCGGTTCGCCGATGCGGCCCGCGCCTACGCCGACGAGGTCCAGCGCCTCTACACCGCCGGTTAGAGCGGCGTTTCGCGGGGCGGCCAGGTGCGCCAACACCTTCGGCCGCCCCTTCACTCCCTGAGAACTGCGCGAACCCAAGAGAGGTGCGTCCTCATGATGGCAGAACAGCCCGTGCGCGTGTCCGCCCGGGAGATCACCGACTTCCTGGCCGCGCTGCGCGAGCAGCAGACCGACCCGTCCCGCTCCGACACCGCCCGGGGGCGCCTGGACGTCCTGGCGTGGAAGTCCTCGCTGCTGGACCGGATCGCCGTCCAGACCTCCGACCCCGAGACCCGCTCCGTGGCGGCCGCCGCCCGTGCCGATCTGGCCGCCGCGCGGGCCGAACTCGCCGCCGCCCGCGCCGAAGAGCTGGCCTCTTCCTTCGAGGTCCGCACCGGGGGGCGTCGCTGATGCTCAACGGCAAGAGCAACGGCGCCTCCCAGGTTCAGCCGACCGCCCCGGTTCCCGCGCACGCGATCCGGTTCAGCACGCCGGTGGTGGAGACGCCGGCGGTGTTCATCATCGGCCGCTGGCTCTGGCGCCTGCTGGCCTTCTTCGGGGCGCTTCCGGTCCGCTTCCCCCTCGCCACCGCCTCCGCCGCCGTCCTGGCGGCCTCGTGGTGGCTGCTGGGCTGGATCGGCCCGGCCCTGGTGTGCACCGTGGCCACCATCGGCGGACTGGCCTGGCGGCGGTTCCACCCCGGATCCTTCCGGACGTGGGTGGCGCTGCGGGCGCTCGGACTGGTGCGCGGGGTGTGGGTCTACCGGCGGCACTGGCAACCGGTACTGGTGGTCTCCGGCCTCGCGGAGTCCTACCTGGAGCGCCAGTACCTCCCGCGGATCAGTGCGGTGACGTGCACGGAGTGGGCCGACCGGGTGCGGGTCAAGCTGGTGCCCGGCACCGCCCCGTCCGCCTTCGAAGAGCGCACCGCCCACCTGGCGCACGGGTTCCGCGCCCCGGCCTGCCGGGTGGAGGTCCGCGGCCCGCTGGACATCGTGCTGGAGTTCCCCCGACACGACATGCTGGCCGATCCGATCGACGCCCTTCCCGTCCCCGACTCCGCCGACGGCGTGGACCTGGCCGCGCTGCCGATGGGGCTGCGTGAGGACGGGCGGACGTGGCGGATGCGCCTGCACGGCACGCACGTCCTGGTCGCCGGCGTCACCGGTTCCGGGAAGGGCTCGGTCATCTGGTCGGCGATCCGCGCCATGCTGCCCGCCATCGCCGCCGGGCTGGTGCGGGTGCGGGCGGTCGACCCCAAGCGCATGGAGCTGTCCTACGGACGCTCGCTCTTCCACCGCTACGCCGACACCGCAGAGGCCTGCGTGGAGCTGCTGGAAGAGGCCGTGGCCGACATGCAGGACCGCGCCGCCCGCTACGCCGGACGCATCCGCGCCCACGTTCCCACCCTCGATGACCCCTTCGACGTCGTCGTCCTGGACGAGGTGGCGTTCCTGACCGCCTACCACCCCGACCGCGACATCCGCCGCCGGGCAGAGGCCGCGATGGCCACGCTGACCTCGCAGGGGCGCAGCGTCGGATACGCGGTCCTGGCCGCACTGCAGGACCCCCGCAAGGAGGTCATGAACCTGCGCAACCTGTTCCCGGACAAGGTGGCGCTCCGGCTGGACGAGGCGTCCCAGGTCGACATGGTGCTCGGCCCCGACGCCCGCGACCGGGGCGCCGATGCCCACCTGATCGACGCCGGCGTTCCCGGCACCGCCTACGTCCGCCTGGAGGGCTCCACGATGCCGGTCCGGGTCCGGGCCGCCTACGTCTCCGATGCCGACATCGACGCCATGACCGCCGCCGACGCGGACGGAGGTGAGTAGTGCCCACCGTGACCGGTAAGACCACCCGGGCCGAACGCCTGGCCCGACCGCTGGCCCGGGAGGTGGCCGAGCAGATCGCCGCGGACAAGGGCGTGTGCATCCGCCCCGTCTCGCTGCGCCGGACCGACATCGCCACCGGCGGGACCGAGATCATCGACGTCCCGTGCGGGGCCACCCTCGAATCACGCTGCCCGGCCTGCGCCAAGCGCAAGCGCTCCATCCGCCGCACTCAGTGCGAAGAGGGCTGGCACCTGGCCGAGGAACCGGTGAACGCCCCGGAAGAGCCGTCCGAGGTCCAACGCGACTGGGTGGCCAAGCGGGCCGTCGTCACCGCCGAACGCGACCGCCTGGCCGCCGACGGGACGGCGAGTGCCGAAGAGCTGGCCGCGCTGGACGCCGCCATCGCCGACCTGGACGAAGAGATCACCGCCTCCGGGCTGCGGGGCAAGGCAGCGCCCCCCTCCTCGCCCCGACCGCGCCGGGTGCGCTCCACACGGCGCCGTCAGGACGCCCCGGACCTGCCCAAGCGGCAGATGAAGAAGACCACCCTGGGCCGCTCCTTCGAGGATCCGGCCAACGGCAAGGTCTTCCGCCCCTCCATGTTCCTCACCCTCACCCTGGACTCCTACGGCCGAGTGAAGAGCGACGGCACTCCGGTGGATCCGGTCGGCTACGACTACCGGCGCGCCGCCCGGGACGCGATCCACTTCTCCAAGCTCGTGGACCGGTTCGTGCAGAACCTGCGGCGGGTGGCCGGCTACGACGTCCAGTACTTCGCCTCCGTCGAACCGCAACGGCGCCTCGCCCCGCACCTGCACATGGCCGTGCGCGGCACCCTGCCCCGGGCCGAACTGCGCCAGGTCGCCGCCGCCACTTACCACCAGGTGTGGTGGCCGCCCGCCGACGAGGTCGTCTACGACGGCGCGAACCTGCCCGTCCACGACGAGGCGACCGGGAACTACCTCGACCCGGCCACCGGTGAAGTGCTGCCCACCTGGGACGAGGCGCTGAACGCCCTGGACTCCGACCCTGGAGCAGAGCCCTTCCACGTGGTGCGCTTCGGCCGCCAGGTCGACGCCAAGGGGGTCGTGGCGGGCTCGGCCGACGCCGACCGGTGCGTGCGCTACCTGGCCAAGTACCTGACCAAGGACATCGCCGAATCCCCCCCCGCCGAATCCTCCGCCCAGAAACACCATGTGGACCGGCTGGTGGAGGCGCTGCGCTTCGAACCCTGCTCGCCTCGGTGCGCCAACTGGCTGCGCTACGGCATCCAGCCCGACGGCGCCCGTGAGGGCCTGGTCCCCGGGTACTGCCGCTCCAAGGCGCACAAGCGCGAGCACCTGGGCCACGCCGGACGCCGCGTCCTGGTCTCGCGCAAGTGGTCCAACAAGACCGTGGCCGACCACAAGGCCGACCGCCTGGCCTGGGTCCTCGAACGGCTCGGCGTCGCCCCTGACGGCGGCCAGGAAGGCGCCGGCGCAGCAGGACCGGCCGTGACCGGCTCCTTCGCCTGGGAGCTGGCCAACCCCACCGACCCCGACGTTCCACCCCGGGAACAACGCCTCCTCCGTGCGGTCGGGGACGCGCTGAAACGCCGCGCACAGCTGGACACGGCCCGGATCGCAGAATCTTCGGCAGTCGCAGAACAGGAAGCAGCATGACCACGACCTCCCTTCTCCTGACCGTCGACGAGGCCGCGGAGCACCTCCGTGTGAGCCGCTGGACGGTCTACAACCTCATCCGCTCCCGCACTCTCCGCACGGTCAAGATCGGGCGTCGGCGCCTGGTCCCCGTCGCCGCGCTTCCCGAGTGCCTGGAAGCCCTGGAGGACGCCGCCTGATGGGCACCGAAGAGAACGGCCGCCGCCGCAAGGGGCGCAAGCGGGCCAACGGCGAAGGGAGCATCTGGCAGCGGAAGGACGGCCGCTATGCTTTCGCTGCTTACGTGCTGGCCGGCGATGGAACGCACAAGCGCGTCCAGGGCTACGGCCGCGACTACGATGACGCGCGGGCCAAGCTGAACAGGCTGCTCGCCGATTCGGACCAGGGCATTCCGGTGGCCTCGGAGAACTGGACGGTGGCCGAGTACCTGGACTACTGGCTGGAACACGTCGTGCGGGCCGAGCGGCGCCCGAAGACGGTGCAGGGATACGAGGGGGTCATCCGCCGCTACCTCGTCCCCAACCTGGGGAAGAAGCGGCTGGCCAAGCTGACCGCCCGGGACGTGCGGACCTTCATCACGAAAGTCCGGCAGATCTGCCAGTGCTGCCGCGACGGCGCGGACGCCGCTCGATACGAACCCCGGTGCTGCGCGCTCCCCGAACCTCGCTGCTGCGAGCGACGGCTTTCGGCGCGCATGGTGCAGTCGATCCACGCCGTGCTCCGCAACGCCCTGCAGACCGCCGTCCGGGAAGAGGCGATCCCGCGCAACGTCGCCTCCCTGGTCAAGGTCTCGCCTCCGCGCTACTCGGTGAACCGCGGCCTGGACGTGGCGCAGGCACGCCGGCTGCTCAAGGTCTCCAAGGAAGACCGGTTCCACGCCCTGTACGTCCTGGCGCTCTGCCTGGGGCTTCGCCGCGGGGAACTCCTCGGGCTGCGCTGGTGCGACGTGGATCTGGAGGCGGGGCGGCTGGAGGTGGTGCACACACTTCAACGGGTCGGCGGAAAACTGTCGCTGGTTCCGCCCAAGACGGAGGACTCTGCGCGGACCGTTCCGCTCCCCGCCGTCTGCACGGACGCGCTTCGGGAGCACCGCAAGCGGCAGTTCGCGGAACGCTCGGACGCCTTCCCGGACTGGGAAGAGCACGGCCTGGTCTTCCCGTCGAAGCGCGGCACCCCGCTGGAGCCGGACAACCTGCGGCGGAGCTGGGAGCCGTTGCGGCGGGCGGCCGGCCTGGACGGGATGCGCTTCCACGACCTACGGCACACCTGCGTGACGCTCCTGCTGAACCTGGAGGCGCCGCCCCAGGTGGTCCGGGAGATCGTCGGGCACAGCGACATCGGGGTGACGATGACGATCTACGCGCACGCGTCCTTGGAGGAGAAGCGGCGGGCCCTCGGCAGACTGGGGAGAGCGCTCGGTTGAGCCGGTTGCTGTCGCGTTGCTGCCAAAAAAGCCCGGGGCCTCTTCGGCTCCGGGCTTCTTCGCTGGTGCTACTGGGTGGCCAGGGGCGGGGTCGAACCGCCGACCTTCCGCTTTTCAGGCGGACGCTCGTACCAACTGAGCTACCTGGCCCCTGCCACTGGTCGGTAGTGGCGAGCGGTCCTGACGGGATTTGAACCCGCGGCCTCCACCTTGACAGGGTGGCGAGCACTCCTAACTGCTCCACAGGACCTCGTATGCGGTTGTGCGTCCGCGCCGCCTGGCGGGCTTTGCGGGCGTCCTCCGTGGTCTCCATTGTGCCAGAGGTCTGACACCACTTCGACCGGAGTGGTACCCCCAACCGGATTCGAACCGGCGTTACCGCCTTGAAAGGGCGGCGTCCTAGGCCACTAGACGATGGGGGCCTCGACGACGAACGAGGTCGTCACTTGCCCGCTGCGCCTGTCGTCGGGGACTCGACAAGCATAGGGGAGATTTCGCCCCAGTGCCAAAGCCTTTCCCCCGCGCCCCCGGGAGCGGCCGCCGGTCAGGGTGTCGACGCAGGTGAGGCCGGTTCCCGGCCGGGCGGGGAGGAGGCCGGGGAAGAGGCCGGGGAGGACGGGGCGGCGGGCTCCGGCGCCGTGGGGTCGGGCGGGGCGACCGGGCGGTCCGGGTCCTCCTCGATGTGCCGCTCGATCCGGGCCGAGGTCAGGCCCAGGCCGCCCAGGGTGACGTCGTCCCAGGCCTGCAGCCGCTTGGTCTCGGCGTCGAAGTAGAGCACCGAGGCCTCGTAGGGCTTGGGGGCGGCCGTGCCGCCCTCCAGGCCGCGCAGCCCGGCGCCGCCGGTCGAGCCCTGGACGAAGAACCGGGTGCCGGACTCGGGCAGCTCGGTCCAGCGCCGGTGGCCGTGCCCGGCCAGCACCAGCGGCACCCTGCCGTCGAACCCGTCGGCCTGCACCGGGTCGTGCAGTACCGCGACGTCCACCGGCGGGTCCGCGTCGGCGACCCCCACCGCCTGGGCCTCGCCGATCCGGCGCACCTCGCCGGGGTCGGGGTTGTCCGCGGTCTTGTCCGGGGTGAACCGCGGGTCGCCCGCCCCGTAGAAGACGATGCCGGCGACCTCGGCCACCGAGTCGTCCAGCACCACCGCGTTGGGCTGGCGCTCCACCGCCCGCTGGGTGCCCATCGAGTCGTGGTTGCCGCGGACCCACACGTAGGGCACGTCCAGCTCGGCGATCTCGTCGGCGAAGGCGTCCTCGGCGGCGCTGCCCCGGTCGGTGAGGTCCCCGGAGTCGACGATCACGTCCGCCTGGAACTGCTCCTGCAGCGAGGCGATGACGTTCCACGCCGCCGGGTTGAGGTGGATGTCGGAGACGTGCAGCACCCGCACCGTCGACTCGTCGCCCTCGTACACCGGGAGCTCCGAGGTGACCTCGTAGAGCCGGGACACGTTGCCGACCAGGCCGGCCAGCTGCTCCCGGTACTCCTCGAACCTGCTCACCACCGCCTCGGCGCTGCCCACCACCTGCGGCGCGCCCGCCAGCAGGCCGGAGTAGCGCGGCTCGGCGACCGCGGAGGGGTTGAACGTCGCCGCGGCCAGGCCCCCGGCGCCGGCGAACGCGGCCAGCGCCGTCCCTGCGCTCAGCGCGGCCCGCCGCCAGTCCCGGAACAGCACCAGGCCGACCAGGGCCGCGCCGAGCACCGCCGCCGCGGCGGACTGGGCGAACAGCCGGATGACGCCGTCCCGCACCTCCGCGCCGATCCCGCGCGCCATCCGGTCGATCGCCTCCGGGTCGGAGAACATCTCCTCGGCGGCGGCCAGCCGGATCTCGGTGATGGAGGCCTCGAACCGGAGCGGCGCGGTGTGCGTGTCGAACTGCAGCGTGCCCAGCGGGGCGACGTCCACCACCGTCTCGCCCTGCCAGCTCGGGCTGACCGAGAGGCTCACGTCGGCCGGGCCGATCGGGGTCAGCGCGCTGCCGCCCAGCGCCAGGCCCAGCCAGCCGCCGGCCAGGCCCGCGAGGACGACGGCCGCGACGCGCCAGGCGCGCAGCAGCCGCTCCCGCCTCGCGGCGACCCGTTCGCGGACCACCGCGAGTGCCGTGCCCAACCGAGACAACACGAGTCCATCATGCCCGTGCACCCCGCTTCGGCAACGCCCCACCGCCGACACGCCGGTTCCTGGCGGACAATGGCGGCGTGGTCGAACTCAGCCGCAGGGAATTCGAAGAACTCGTCGCCGACGCTCTGGACTCCATCCCGGAGGACCTGACCCGCTACATGGACAACGTGGTGATCACCGTCGCCGAGGACCCGCCCGAGCCCGGCCTGCTCGGGCTCTACGAGGGCGTGCCGCTCACCGAGCGCGGCGACTTCTACGCGGGGGTGCTGCCCGACCGGATCTCCATCTACTGGCGGGAGATCTGCGCGATCTGCGAGGTCCCGGAGGACGTCGTGGAGGAGGTGCGGATCACCGTGGTGCACGAGATCGCGCACCACTTCGGCATCGACGACGACCGGCTGCACGAACTGGGCTGGGCCTGACCTCTGCGGCGGCACGTCCGGAACCACCCCGTCGGCGCACGCTTCCGCCCATGTCGTGAGGGACCTGCCCCGACAACGAATCAGCTACGAATTCCGGCGAACCGCTTGCGGAGGGCGGCCGCGATTCGAGACCGTAGGTCATCGAACCACGACCCAGCGTGAACGCGAACGCGCGCCGATGAGGGAGCCGCCGGTGGGGGACCCGCGAACGGCCGGCGACGGCCACGACGTCCGCCCCGACTGGAAGCGCGCCTACACCGACGTGATGCGGGTGCCGGAGTTCCGCGCCCTGTGGCTCTCGCACGCGCTGTCCATGTCCGGCGGCTACCTGCTCAGCATCTCGGTGGTGCTGCTGGTCTACCGGCAGACCTCGTCGCCGCTGGCGGCCGGGGTGACCAGCGCGATCACCTTCATCCCGCAGATCCTCGCCGGGCCGCTGCTGTCCGGCCTGTCCGACCTGCTGCCGCGCCGCCGGGTGATGCTCGCCTCCGACCTGGTCCGCGCGGCGCTGGTGGTCGGCATCGGGATCCCGGGGCTGCCGCTGTGGGCGGTCTGGTCGCTGCTGTTCTGCTCGATCCTGCCGATGGTGCCGTTCGGCGCGGCCCGCGCCGCGCTGATGACCGAGATCGTGCAGGGCGAGCGGTACGTCGCCGGGTCGGCCATCATCAACCTGACCTCGCACCTGGGGACCCTGGTCGGCCTGGTGGCCGGCGGCGCGGTGGTCGCGCTGGTCGGCCCGAACAACGCGGTGATGATCAACGGCGCGACGTTCGTCGTCTCCGCGCTGATCGTCCGGCTGGGGGTGCGCGCCCGCCCGGCGCCGGTGCCCGACGGGGCGGCCCGGCCGACGCTGTGGCAGGTCACCCGGGACGGCGCCCGCCTCGTCTTCGGCGACGCGCGGCTGCGCACCCTGGCGCTCTTCGCCTGGCTGGCCGGCTTCTACATGGTCCCGTTCGGCCTGGCCGGCCCGCTCTCCGACAAGGCCGGCGCGGGCGCGGTGGGCACCGGGCTGATCATGGCCGGCCCGTCGATGGGCGCCCTGGTCGGCGGCTTCGTGCTGACCCGGCTGATCGCCCCGGGGACCCGCATCCGGCTGGTCGGGCCGCTGGCCGTCGGCGGCTCGGTCCCGCTCCTCGCCTGGCTCGCCGACCCGCCGCTGTGGGCGATGGTGGCGCTGCTCGCGCTCTCCGGCGCCCTGGCCTCCTACCAGCTGGTCGCCAACGCCGCGTTCGTGCTGTGCGTCCCCGCCGTCGGCCGCGGCCTCGCCTTCGGCCTCGTCGCCGCGGGCCTCCAGGCGGTCCAGGGCGTCGGCATCGCGGTGGCGAGCCTGCTGGTGGAGGTGGTCGACCTCGATGCCGTCATCGTCTGCTCCGGCGGCCTGGGCATCGCCGGAGCCCTCCTGCTGGCCGTCCCGTGGACCCGGCTCGCTCCCCAGGTCACCGAACTGATGGACGGCCGGGACCGCTCCGGCTGACCCCGTTTCCCGCCCCGCTCAGAGGTCGGACCTCTTCCCCTGGAAGTTCCGGATGACGTGCTCGGCGACGGAGGTCTGCCCGCCCTCCTCCGGCATCACGACCCAGGCGATGATGTAGACCAGCACCCCGCTGAACCCGAACAGTGTGAGCACCGCGAACGCCAGCCGGACCAGGTTGGCGTCGACCCCGATGAACTCGCCGACCCCGCCGCACACACCGGTGAGCATCCGGTTGGTCCTGCTCCGCTGCAGCCTCTTCTTCCCGAAGTTCTCGTTCATGTCCCCCAGCCTGCCCGCTCGACCGCCCCCTTCCCATCCGGCACCCCCCGGAGCGCCCCCCGATCCCTCCCTGACCCGCACCCCGACCCGCCCCACCCCGCCCCTCGGGGCGGCGCCCCACCGCCCCCTCGCGCACCTCCACCGACCGGATCCTCTGCTGTGCAACCGTCGTGCGACTCGGGTAAAGTGTGCGCCGGTGACATCTGCCCTGCTAGACCGGCCGATGTCGCGGGCCCTTAGCTCAACTGGCAGAGCAGCGGACTTTTAATCCGCGGGTTCAGGGTTCGATCCCCTGGGGGCCCACCCCGTCCGACCTGGCGCTTCTCCTTCGGGAGGGGCGCCGGTTCTCGTTAGGGGGCGGCCGTGGTCGCAGTTGCAGTCCACGGCGGCCTGCGGCCCTCCCCCTCGTTCGGAGGCCGGTTCCGTCCCCTGGGCCCGGGGCGGCCTGTTCCGGCCGGGGCCCGACCGTGCTTTCCCTCCCTGCGCTCTCACCCGGTGTGCTTCCATGGCCACACGCCCTCAGCGCCGACGGGAGGCCCCCCACCGCATGCTCCCCGACCTCGCCCAAGTAGCCGCGGCCGGCGCCACCGCCCTGGCCACCGCAGCCGGAACACAGCTGTGGGAGAGCGCTAAGAACCTGATCGCCGGCCTGTTCGCCCACCGCGGCCGGCGAGCGGAACAGAACGCCCTGGACCAGCTCGACCAGGTCCGCGACCGGCTCGCCGGGGCCGCGCCCGAAGAGTGGGAGAAGATCGAGGCCCGCTGGCGCGACCGGCTCGAAGACCTGCTGGCCGAACTCGACGACTCCGAGCGCGACCAGGCCGCCGAGAAGATCACCGGCCTGGTTCAGCGGGTCGAGGAGGAGACCGGGGCCTCGGTGCGCACCGGGGACGGCTCCATGGCCGCCGGGCGCGACATCACCGTCACCGCCGAAGGCGGCTCGGTGGCCGGTGTCGGGCGCATCGACGGCGGCGTGCACCTGGGAAACCCTCCCCGGCCGGGGCCGGAGACCACGGCCTGACCGACCCCGGCGCCACCGCGGCCGCCGCCTCCGGGGACGGGGCGAAAGCCTTCGCCGCCGCCGGCGGCGGCCTCATCGCCGAGCACATCGGCCAGGTCGTCTACCAGCAGCCCGGCAGCGGCGGGGAGCCGTCCTGGCCGGTGGTGGTGGGGCGACTGCCCGAGCGTTCCGATCACTTCCAGCACCGCGCCGTATCCGACCGCCTCACCCGGGCGGCGGCGGAGTCCCCGGCGGTGGTGCTGTCGGGGATGGGCGGGGTGGGCAAGACCCAGCTGGCCGCCGACCACGCCCACCGCGCCCTCGAACACGGCGCCGCGGACGCGGTGGTGTGGATCGAGGCCGGCTCCCGGACCTCGGTGGTCTCCGCCTACGCCCAGGCCGCCCGCGCGGTGGGCGCCGCGCCTCCGAACGCGGCCGCCGGCCCCGAGGACCAGGCCCAGGTGTTCCTGTCCTGGCTGCGTACCACCCACAAGCGGTGGCTGGTCGTCCTGGACGACGCCGCCCCGCCTTCAGGCGATGAGGACGCCCCGCTCGGGTTGGAGTACCTTGACGGGCTCTGGCCGCCCGAGACCACCGTGCCCTCCGAACATTCCCAAGGCAGGAAGAAAGGGGTGAAACCGCGCTGGGGCGGGCGGACGCTGGTCACCACCCGCCGCAAGGACGCCGCCCTGGCATCGGGCAACCGCACTGTCCTGGACGTGGAGGTCTTCACCCCGGAGGAAGCGGTCACGTTCCTCACCCACGCCCTGACCGAGCACGGCATCCAAGCCCCTGAGGCCGAGGCCGCCGGGCTGGCCGGCGAGCTCGGGCACCTCCCTCTCGCATTGGCCCAGGCCGCCGCCTACATCGCCGACGAGCGACTGGACTGCGCCGCCTACCGGCGCCTGCTCACCGGCCGGAAGCGCCGCCTGGACCAGCTGACCCCCGATGTCGGAAGCCTGCCCACCGGGCACGCCCGCACCGTCGCGGCCACCCTGGCGCTCTCCATCGACCACGCCGACCGCCTGCCCCCGGCCGGGTGGGCCCGCCCGCTCATGCAGGTCCTGGGCCTGCTCTCCCCCGACGCCGTCCCCGTCTCGGTGCTCACCACGCGGTCGCTGGCCGCCCACCTCCTCAACGCGGCCGGCGACGAGGGCCGAGAGCACGGTGAGAAGGGCGAGAAAGCGGTCCAGAAGACGGCGCTGTGGTCCTTGGGGGTGCTGCGCCGATTCAGCCTGATCACCGCCACCGAGTCGTTCGCCGCCGAGAAGTCGGTGCAGAAGGCGGCGCTGCGGTCTCTGGGCGTGCTGCGCCGGCTCGGCCTGATCACCGCCGCCGGGCCGCTCACCGCCGAAGGGGCGACGGTGGCAGTGCACGCCCTGACCCAGCGCGCCGCCCGGGAGACCCTCACCGGCCGCCGGCGGGACCGGGCCGTCCGCGCCGCCGCCGACGCCCTGGAGGAGGCCTGGCCCGAGATCGAGCGCGACACCGCCCTGGGCCGGGCCCTGCGCGCCTGCACCACCGCCCTGGACGACCACGCCGCCGATGCGCTGTGGGCGTCCAAGCGGCGCCGGGTGCTGTTCCAGGCCGGGAACAGCCTCGGAGCGGCAGGGCAGGTCGCGGCGGCCGTGGACCATTGGAAGCGGATGCTCCGGGAGGCCGAACACCGGCTCGGCCCCGACCACATCGACACCCTCACCGCCCGCAACAACCTCGCCGCCTGGACCGGCGATGCCGGGGACCCGGCCGAAGCCGCACGGATGCTCACCGAACTCCTGCCCGTTCTGCAGCGGGTCCTCGGCCCCGACCACCCCGGCACCCTCGCCGCCCGCAACAACCTCGCCACCTGGACCGGCGAGGCCGGGGACCCGGCCGAAGCCGCACGCCTGTTCGCCGAGCTCCTGCCCGCCCGGACCCGGATCCTGGGCCCCGACCACCCCGACACCCTCACCACCCGCAACAACCTCGCCACCTGCACCGGTGATGCCGGCGACCCCGATGAGGCCGTACGGCTGCTCGCCGGACTCCTCACCGACCGGACCCGGGCCCTGGGCCCCGACCACCCCGACACCCTCACCACCCGCAACAACCTCGCCACCTGGACCGGCGACGCCGGGAACCCGGCCGAAGCCGCACGGATGCTCGCCGAACTCCTGCCCGACCGGACCCGGATCCTGGGCCCCGACCACCCCCACACCCTCACCACCCGCAACAACCTCGCCGCCTATACCGGCTACGCCGGAGACCCCGATGAGGCCGCACGGATGCTCGCCGAGCTTCTCGGCCACCAAGAGCGCGTCCTGGGCCCCGGCCACCCCCACATCCTCGTCACGCGGAAGAACCTGAGGCACTGGCGGGAGCAGGCCGCCGGAGAAGGCGGCGGGCGGGAATGACCCCTTCGCCGGCCCGGCCCGGTGGAACCCCCGTCGGGGGCGGGGCGTCGGAGCGGCATGGACTCCGATCACCGAAGCGCGGCCGAGGACCCGGCGGTCCGGTCGGCGCGGATCCGGGCCAAGGCCGAGCTGGTGGAGGGCCTGGGCAGGGCCGGGGCAGCCCGGCGGCCGCCCGTGTCGGAGGAGGCGGTGGCGGCGCGCGAGGCCGAGCTCGGCATCGCCTTCCCGGACTCCTACCGGGTCTTCCTCACCGCCGTCGCCGACGGGGCGGAGGCCTTCGGCACGCGGATCGATCCGCTCGGCGCGGCGTGCCTGTGGCAGGACCTGGAGGAGTGGCCCGACCCGGACGGCGGTTTCTAGGGGTCGTCGCAACACCGGGTTGGTTCGTTCAGGCCGTGAGCAGTTTATGC
>NZ_ANBB01000063.1 GCF_000341105.1 Nocardiopsis potens DSM 45234 | reverse complement strand
TCGAGCGGCCCGGAAGGCCGGGATGCAGGGGGCCGGAACCCGGGGAGGGATGGCGCGGGGGCGGGATGTCGTATTTGCCCTGCCGGGAGGCCCCGCCTTGGCCACTCTGGGTAACCGGAGAGGGGGTGGTGGGGGCTTCGGGGCTTACTACTCGCTGGTAGATGTAATCGGGGTGCTCACGCGGTGCGCAGGGCGCTGCCGCTCCCGCCCGTTCCCTGCCGCGAACCAGGCATATAGGGATAAGGCCCCCTGGTTGGCGCGGGCGGGCGGCCCGCTGCCGGCGCCGCTCTGTCCGCTCTCGCCGTCGCCGCCCGCCTTGGCCTTCGCTCCGTGGGGCGCTGCGCCAGACCGACCGGCCGGTCCCTCTCCCCGCCCTCGCCGCCTGCTTGAACCTGCACTCCGCGAGGCGCCGCGCCCGGGCGGAGCGGCTCGTCCGGTCCCGTCCCTGCCTCCGTCGGTAGGGGCGCGGCGGCGCGGCCCGGCGGTCGTTCAGAAGGCGTGCCAGCGCACCGTCGTGTCACTCGCGCGCAGTGATGCGACCCGGCGGCGGAACTCCTCCCGGGCCCGCGGGTTCCCCGGTGCGTGCTGGGCCACCCAGGCGGCGCTCGCGGTCTCCCTGGCCCCGCGCAGCGCCCCGGCCCCCTCCCATTCGGCGTCCGCGTCGCGCCCGTAGGCCTCGGTGAACGCCCGGTACTCCGGCTCGGGCAGGCCGTACCGGTCCCGGGCCAGCGCCATCACCACCAGGTCGTGCTCGCGCAGGTCGTCCGCGAAGGTCTCCAGGTCGACCAGGACCGGGCCGTCCGGGCCGACGTGCACGTTGCGCGGCAGGGCGTCGCCGTGGATCGGGCCGCGCGGCAGCAGCGGGCGCAGGTCCGTGATCCGCTCGGCGTGCTCGTCGCGCCGCCGGAGCAGATAGGCGGCGTCGGCCGGGTCGATGTGCCCGGCGGCCGCCGCCAGCCAGCGGTCGACCCCGGCGAGCAGGTCGCGGCGGGGCAGCCGGAACGGGGGCTCGCCGAGCGCGTGCACCCGGCGCAGCAGCGCCCCGAGGTCGGCGCCGCCGGCCGAGCGGACCGGCTCGGGCAGCCGGGCCCAGAAGGTCACCGGGTGGCCGGAGACCAGCAGCGCCCCGGGGGCGCCGGGGGCGGGCCGCACCGCGGGGACGCCCTCCGCGGCGAGCCAGGCGGCGACCGCCGCCTCCCTCCGCGCCCGCTCCAGCAGTGCGGCGCCGCGCCCGATCCGCACCACGACCGGCTCCGCCGCCAGCGCGAACACCGCGTTCTCCCCGAACGCGACCTCCCGCGCGCCCTCCGGCGGGAGGCCGGCCGACCGGCACGCCTCGGCCAGGACCCGCCGGGCCCGCTCCCGGTCGAAGGGCCGTCCCTCCGGTTCCATGTCCGGTTCCGTATCCGCCCCTGTGTCCGCCCCCATGGCCGTCCTCCCGGTCGGTCCGCTCCCGTTGCCGCGTCCGGGCCTCCGCCGGTCCCGGCCGGGAACACAACCTAGACCGCCGGCCGACCCGGTGGGCGCGCCGTCCCCGCCCCTCCCCGGGGCGCCGGCCGCGGTGCCGCGCACCCCGGCAGGCGCGCGGCGCCGAGGTCATCCCGGGAGAGGCGCGGCGGCGGGTAGGGCCGGCCGGGGGACGAGGCGGACGAAGGGCAGGCAGCGGCCCAGGCGGCGGTACTCCTCGGCCGGGACCGGGGTGCCGGCCGGGCAGCCCGCCGGCGCTCCGGCGGCCCGCGGGTGGCGCGCCGCGTACCGCGCCATCAGCTCGGCGCCCTCGCCGGGCTCGGGGAAGTCGGCCTCCACCCGGAGCAGGCGCAGCCCCACCTGGGCCGCCGCCCGGGGGCGCGCCCGCAGGTTCCGGTACCAGTCGGACCGCTCACCGAACCCGGAGCAGACCAGGTAGGCGCCGGAGACCGGGTCGTGCTCGACCACCTCCACCACCGTCCGCAGCACCCTCCCGGAGCGGCGGGCGATGTGGGCGAGCAGCAGGAAGCGCCCGCCGAGCAGCCAGCCCAGCCGCCACCGGTACAAGTGCACCGGGAGCCGGTGGCGGTGCCTCTCCAGCCCGTTCGGGCGGCATCTCCTGACCTCGTTCATCGCGGCCTCCCCCACGGCATCGCCTCCTCGGGGCGCCCTTCGGGCGCCTTCCCCCGAGGATCTGCGGCTCCCCTGCCGAAGCAAAGCCGGACACGCGTGTTTTCCCAGGTCAAAACGGTTCGCGCGGAACTCCGGGCGACAGGGGGAAGGGGCCGGTGGGAGGGGCGGGCTAGTAGGGGACCGGCTCCGCCGAGTAGGCCGTGGTGAAGTCCGCCCAGGTGACCATGGGGCCGTCGTACTCGGCGCGCTCCTCCTCGGTGACCACGTCGAAGATGCTGGTGAAGCCGCGTTCCAGGTAGCCGGGGCCGCCCTCGGCGGGGATCCGGCCCCATTCCCGGGTGAGGGCGGCGGCGAGGAACAGGCCGCGGCCGTCGGGGCGGGTGAGGTCGGGGGTGAGCACCCGGGCCGCGGTGCGCGACCGGTCCGAGCGCGGGCCCTGGTCGGTCACCTCCAGGTGGACCGGGCCGCCGACCAGGCCGACCAGGCTGGTGAAGACCTCGCCGCCGGGCTCGCCCGAGGCCGTGTGCCGGATCGCGTTGCCGAAGAACTCGCTGACCACCAGCTCCACGGCGTCCGCGATGTCGGGGAAGGGCCGCATCGCGCGCCGCGCCCACAACCGGGCCTCCCGGCACTGGTCGGGTTCGCCGGGAAAGATCCGGTAGGCATCGATCGTGTAGATGCCGCGGAGACCGCTCTCCGCATCCTCTGTCTCGTTCATCAGGCCACCGCCGGTCACGGCCCGCCGCCTCGGTGCAGGGCGGGCGAGGAGCGGGCAGGGAGGTACATGTCGGCCGGGACCGCCTCGCGCCGAAGGGGGTCCGACAGGCCCATGGAGCGGGACGATATCGAACTCCCCGCCCATGGACCACCACTGCCCCCACGACGACGGGAGTCCCTGCCCCACCGGCCTTCCCAAGATCAGCGGAGTATCACCTCCCGGGGTCCGCGCGGCCCCCGGAAGGCGGGTCGGAAGGCGGGGGCGCAGGCCCGCCGGCCTCCTCCGGAGGCGGTGGCGGGGAGCAGCGGAGGACGACGGAGAGCGGCGGCGAACGGCGGGAATTCCGGGACGCCTCCGGGGAGGGCGAGGACGCCTCCGGGGAGGGCGAGGAGGCGTCCGGGGAGGGCCGCGCCCGGGGAGGCCGCCCCGCACCGGGGTGCGACGGCTAGCCGGCCGCCGTCGGCGGCTCCGCGACCGGGCCGCGGTCCAGCAGGGAGGTGACCTTCACCCGGGTGCTGTCGATCCACACGTCGGAGTACTCCACCGCGCGGCCGTCCCGGGTGTAGGTGACCTGCTCCAGATAGAGCACGGGCGCGCCGGGCGGCAGGGCGAGGGCGTCGGCGACCTCGTCCCGGGCGGGTTCGGCGCTGAAGCTGCGGCGGCCCTGGGAGAGGTCCAGCCCGTACCGGCGCTCCATGGTCCCGTAGAGCGACTCCCGGGTGAAGTCGACCTCCTCGATGCCCGGGCACAGGTCCGCGCGCACGCAGTTGACCAGGTAGGCCAGCGGCCCTTCGGCGCCCCGGAAGACCCGGACCAGGCGCAGGCCGGGGGTGTTGGCGGGGACGTCCAGCAGCGCCTGCACGGCCAGCGGGAGCCGCTCCAGCCGGGAGCTGAGCACGTCCGTGGCGACCTCCAGCCCCTGGGCGCGGAAGTCCTCGGAGAGCGAGCGGAGCCGCTGGGCGATCCCCGGTTCGGCCTTGCCCGAGGTGACGAAGGTGCCCCGGCCGCGGCTCTGGACCAGCAGGCCCTCCTCGATGAGGCCAGCGAGCGCCTTGCGCACGGTGCCCCGGTTGACGCCCAGGGCGCGGGCGAGGTCCGGTTCGGCCGGGAGCTTGTAGTGCGCGGGCCAGGCGCCGGTGGCGATGCGCTCCCGGATCGCCCGCGCGATCTGCACGTTGAGCGGTTCGGGGGCGGTGCGGCGGATGGAGGCGGCGAGCGCGGCCAGGCCGCCCGCGCCGCCGTCGGCGGCGGTCCCGCCGGTCCCCGTGCCGTCGACCACGTCGTCCCCCAATGTCCGGGCACCCGCTCCCACCAGGTGCGACAGAACCCTATCCCGGGTATCGGACCGGGCCCGCGCCCTGCTCCGCCCCGGAGGGCGGCCGCGGGCGCGGGCCGGTGCCCGGATCAGTAGCCGCCCCGGTCCGCCCCGCCGTCCCGGCCGGAGGTCACGATGGCCACGCCGGAGCTGGTGCCCAGCAGGGAGGCGCCGGCGTCGAGCAGGGCGCGGGCCTGCTCCAGGGTCTTGATGCCGCCGGAGGCCTTGACCCGCACCCCGTCGCGCACCCGCGCGGCCAGGTAGGCGATGCTCTCCGGGTTGGCGATCTCGACCGAGCCGCTGCTGGCGTTCTTCAGGTAGGCGGCGCCGGCGTCCATCGCCAGCTCCACCGCGCGCTCCCGCTCGGCCTCGGTGAGCAGCGGGAGCTCCAGCATCACCTTGACCGGGACGCCCGCGGCGACCACCCCGGCGATGTCGTCCCGGAACTCCTTCTCCATGCCGCTGCGCAGCCAGCCGACCTGCACGCCCATGTCGATCTGGGCGGCGCCGGCCTCGGCGATGGCGCGGGCCTCGGCGGCCTTGCCCGCGGAGGTCATCACGCCCACGGTGGGGAAGTCCAGCGCGGAGGCGACGGCGATGCCGGTGCCGCGCAGCACCTCGGCGGCGAGGCCGGTCCAGGACGCCGGGATCATCGCGGCGTTGAAGCCGTAGCGGGCGGCCTCCTCGCAGTGCGCGACGAGGTCGTCCCGGGTCATCCCGGCGAAGATGGCGGTGTGCTGGATGTAGGGGGCCAGGGAGGCCGGGTCGGAGTGGTCGGTGGTGGCCACGGTGGTGTCCTCTTCTCGGTTCATCGTTGCGGTGCGCCCCCGGCGAGGAGGGCCTCCAGGTCGGCGGGGCGGCCCAGGCCGGGCAGCACCTCGTGCCGGGTGACGGCGAACGCGCCGGCCGCCGCGGCGTAGCGGACGGACCGCTCCAGGTCCCACCCGGCGCAGACGCCGACCGCGAAGGCGGCGTTGAAGGCGTCGCCGGCGCCGGTGGTGTCGGCGACGCGGGGCGGGCGGACGGCTTCGACGTGCAGCCGACGCGTCCCGTCGTCGGCGTAGGCGCCGTCAGGGCCGCAGGTCAGCACGGTGGTGGCGGCGGGGAAGCGGCGGCGGAGCGCGTCCAGCAGCTCGTCCGGGCCGGCGTCCGGGCCGAGGCCGGTGAGCAGCCGGGCCTCGCCCAGGTTGGGGGTGAGGTAGTCGACCAGGGCGGTGTCGGCCTCCGGCACGTCCCGGGCGGGCGCCGGGTTGAGCAGCGTCGGCGTCCCGTGCTCGCGGGCGGTGGCCAGCGCGGCCGAGACCGCCTCGGCGGGGATCTCGTTGCAGGCCATCACCAGGTCGGCGGCGGCGATCGGGCCGGCGAAGGCGCGCACGTGCTCCGGGGAGAGTTCGGCCAGTGCCCCTTCGGCGATGACGATCCGGTTCTCCCCGCCGTCCTCGACCATGATCACCCCGACCATGGTCGAGGCCCGCCCGGTGAGCACCGCGCCGGCGTCCACGCCCTCGGTCCGCCACAGTTCGCGGGCCTGCTCGCCGTAGAGGTCGGGGCCGACGGCGGTGAGCAGGGAGGTGCGTGCGCCCAGCCGGGCGGCGCCGATCGCCTGGTTGGAGCCCTTGCCGCCGGGGCCGGCCGCGAACACGCCGCCGCCCAGGGTCTCCCCGGGGCCGGGCACCCGCGGGGTGCGCATGGTCAGG
Organism: Nocardiopsis potens DSM 45234; assembly: GCF_000341105.1. Taxonomy (GTDB): domain Bacteria; phylum Actinomycetota; class Actinomycetes; order Streptosporangiales; family Streptosporangiaceae; genus Nocardiopsis_A; species Nocardiopsis_A potens. The sequence goes on along the minus strand of NZ_ANBB01000063.1, from coordinate 75,814 downwards.
CCCGCGCCGTAGCTGCCGACGACCGCGATCCGCATATCCTCACCCGTTCCGAACCAGGGGGTAGACATCTATGTACATTCTTACCCGACGCATGGCTCCCCCGCTACCGGGGAGCGTCCCGCAAGGGGACGAATTGACGCACGTCAGATCCGTAACATAGCGTTCGGCGAGGACGATGGAACCAGGCTCCGCCGAACCGCGGAGCCGGGCGAACAGAGTCGACAATCCATGGACACATCACGGCCGACCGCGCCCGCGGGCGGCCGCGGCGCAGCGCCCCGGAGAGCCCCATGCCCGTTCCCCTGATCATCGATACCGACACCGCGCAGGACGACTGCATCGCCCTGCTGGTCGGCCTGCTCGACCCCGAGGCGGACCTGCGCGCGATCACCATGGTCGCGGGCAACGTCGGCTTCGACCGGCAGGTGCGCAACGCGTTCCTGACCCTGAGCGTCGCCGGCCGGCTCGGCGAGGTCCCGATCCACCTGGGCTGCCGCCGCCCGATGGTGCGGCCGTGGGAGAGCGCGGAGAACGTGCACGGCGACGGCGCGGGCGGGCTGACCATGGACGAGAGCGGGCTGTCCGCGGAGTCCGAGCACGCGGTGGACGCCCTGGTCCGGCTGGCCGCGGAGAACCCGGGCGAGCTCTCCGTGGTCGCCATCGGCCCGCTGACCAACATCGCGATGGCCGTGGTGAAGGACCCGGACTTCGCGAAGAACGTCAAGTCGCTCTACATCATGGGCGGCTCGAACAACGGCCGGGGGAACATCACCGCGGCCGCCGAGTTCAACTTCTACGTCGACCCCGAGGCCGCGAAGACCGTCTTCGCCGCGGGCTTCGAGATCACCGTGGTGCCGTGGGACCCGCTCACCCTGCGCCAGGCCGTCTTCGGGCAGAGCCGGCTGGACGAGATCGAGGCGCTGGGCACCCCGCTCTCCGACTTCTTCACCCGGGTCTGCGCCGCCACCCTGGAGTTCGACCGCGCCGTCGGCATCGACGGCACCACCCACCCGGACTCGCTGACCGCCGCGCTCCTGCTCCACCGCGAGCTGATCACCAGCAGCGACCGGTACAACGTCGACGTGGAGACGGCCGGCGAACTCACCCGCGGCTACTCCGCGATGTCCTGGGGCGTGCACGGCCTGGAGCCCAACGCCGTGGTCGTCGAGCGGATCGACGCCGAGGGCTTCTTCTCCTACATCAAGAAGCTGCTCTCCACCCCGACCACCCCGTCCCGGGAACTGCTCCCCCCGGCCTGACGCCGGGCACGGCTGCGCCCGCCCCGCACCGCGCGGGACGGGCGCATTCGCATGTCCGTCTCCGGTTCTCCGCCACGGCTCCCGGTCAGGGCGCGACCGGGAGGGCGCGCTTGTGGGCGGTGGCGCGGTAGCGGGCGATCAGGGCCCGCTCGACGTGCTCGGGGACCGGGGCGCCCTCCAGGAAGTCGTCGATCTCCCGGTAGGTGAGGCCGAGGGCGTCCTCGTCGGCCTTCTGCGGGGCGAGCGACTCCAGGTCGGCGGTGGGGGTCTTGTCGACCAGCGAGGCCGGGGCGCCGAGTTCGGCGGCGACGGCGCGGACCCGGCGCTTGGTGAGGCCGGTCAGCGGGACCAGGTCGGCGGCGCCGTCGCCGAACTTGGTGAAGAAGCCGGTGACCGCCTCGGCGGCGTGGTCGGTGCCGACGACCAGCCCGCCGACCGCGCCGGCCACCGCGTACTGGGCGGCCATCCGCTCCCGCGCCTTGGCGTTGCCCAGCACGAAGTCCCGGGAGGCCTCGCTCGCGTAGTGCAGCCCGGCGACGTCGAGCATGTCGGCCAGGCCGTCGGTGGCCGGCTTGACGTCCACCGTCAGCACCCGGTCCGGTGCGATGAACTCCAGCGCGCGCTGCGCGTCCTCTTCGTCCTTCTGCACCCCGTAGGGCAGCCGCATCGCGATGAACTCGGCCCGCCCGCCGCCGGCCCGGACCCGCTCCGCGGCCAGCTGGCACAGCCGCCCGGCGGTGGAGGAGTCCACCCCGCCGCTGATCCCCAGCACCAGCGCCCGGCACCCGGTGGCGGTGAGCCGCTCCGCCAGGAAGGCGGTGCGCCGCTCGATCTCCTCCCGGGCGTCGAACCCCTCGGCCACTTCGAGGTCCCGGATGATCCCGCGCCGCTCCCCGCTCAACTCGCCCACCGCCGTGTTCCTCCCTGCCGGTACGACCTGCTGCTCCGACTGGGGATTATCCCGCCCCGCCTCCCCCGCCCCGGCACCCGGGGCTCGGGAAGGGCCCCGGTTTCAGGGAATCCGCTGCGACGCTGGGTAGGCTCCGGTCAGATTCCGCCTCAGCAGATCCGGACCGAGCGAGAGCGAGGCGGCCGACGATGTCGATCCCCTTGAAGGAACCGACGATGTCGATCCCGCTGAAGGAGCCGACGATGTCCGCTGATCCGCTGCCCGACTGGTTCTTCCCGCCCCCGGAGGGGTGGACGGCGGACGATCTGGACCGGCTCCCGCCCTCCGCTCCTTCGCACATCGAGCTGATCGACGGAGCACTCATCGTGACGGCGCCCCAGCGCTCCTTCCACGCCAGGACCCTCCTGCGCCTGGGAGCCGCACTCGACCTGCAGGCCCCCGAAGGGGTAGGGGTCGAACCCGAGATGACCGTGAGGCTCGGGGAGCGCCAGCGCCCCGAGCCCGACCTCGTGGTGTTCCGGGACACCGATGGCGGGAACGGCGACCGGACCTACCACCTGCCGGAGGACGTGCTCCTGGTGGTGGAGGTCGTCTCCCCGAATCGGAGGAGCGCGACCGCAAGACCAAGCCGGTCAAGTACGCCGAGGCGGGGATCCCGCACTTCTGGCTGGTCGAGGAGGAGGAAGGCGCCGCCGCCGTGCACGTCTACGAACTGGACCGGGTCAACGGCGTCTATACCCGGACGGCCGTGGCCCGGGGGCGCCTGGAGCTGAGCGTCCCCTTCCCGGTCACCGTGGACCTCTCCCGCCTCAACCGCTGACCCGCCCCTCCGCAGGCCGCGGGATGTTCCACGTGAAACGGCGGGCGGTGCGGGGCGCCCGCGGTCACGGCACCCGCTCGTAGAGGTCCTGGCCGTCGAGGACGAGGCCCTCGTGGTCGACGGAGAAGCGGTGGCTCTGCTCGGCGGTGAGGTACTCGTAGCGGGCGCGGCCGTCGGCGGCGGGCTCCAGCCGGGTGTAGCGCTGGAGCGCCCGGGTGACCTGCAGTTCCGGGACGGAGATCCGGACCGCGGCGATGTCGCGGTGCTCGCCGCGGCGCAGGCCCAGGCGGCGGATGGGCAGGGTGCGGGTGAGCGGGGTGGCGGCGATGTCCACGTCGGTGCAGCCGTCCAGGAGCGGGCGGCGCTCGCCGTCCACCGTCCACAGGCCGGCCCGGCAGGTGACGTCCAGCGTGCGCACCCCCGACGAGCTCAGCACCTCCACGTGCACCGACCGGGTCGCCCAGGCGAGGTCGGTGCGGACGGTGAAGCGGCAGCTGTAGACTGCGCCGCCGTCGGCGGCGGTCTCGCCGCCCTCCATCCGGTGGCCGCTCCGCTCCGGGACCAGCGCCCCGACGGCCGTCCCCCGGGCATCGTCGACGCGGGTCCACGCCACGGGTAGATCGCACATGGCTCTGTTTCTACCGGGAGCCCCCGTTACGCACCAGAACGGGGGGATCACGATGCGGCGGGGGCCGCGCACCGGGCGCGACCCCCGCCGCGGGGTCATCGGGAAGGCCGGGTCACACGCCCGCGCCCTGGCTCTCCCGGCGGTACTCCGCGTCGACCCGGTCGAAGTCCTCGTCCATGTGCTCGGCGACCTTGCCCAGCCCGTTGAAGGCGTAGATCGCCGCGAAGCTCACGATCACCGCGGGGACCATCGCGTACAGCCCGGTGCCCAGCACGTTCTTGTCCAGCACGTCCCAGATCACCGAGGTGAGGCCGCCGCCGAGCATCCCGGCCAGCGCGCCGGTCCAGGTCATCCGCTTCCAGTACAGGGAGAGCAGGATGACCGGGCCGAACCCGGCGCCGAACCCGGCCCAGGCGTAGCCCACCAGGTCCATGACGGTGCTGTTGCCGGAGAGCGCGATGCCCGAGGCGGCGAGGGCGACCAGGATGACCGCGATCCGGCTGACCCAGACCAGGGTGAGCGCCGAGGCGTCCCGCTTGACGAACGCCCGGTAGCCGTCCTCGGTCAGCGCCGAGGCGGCGACCAGCAGCTGGGAGTCGGCGGTGCTCATCACCGCGGCCAGGATCGCGGCCAGCAGCAGGCCGGCGACCCACGGGTTGAGCAGCGCCTGGATGAGGGCGGGGAACACGTTCTCCGCGTTGGGCAGCTCCTCCTCGAAGCCGAAGTAGCGGAGGCCGACGAAGCCCATCACCACGGCCAGCAGCATCGCCGAGACCGCCCAGGAGACGCTGACCCCGGCGGCCTTGCGCACGTCGCGCACCGAGCGGATGCCCATGAACCGGGCGAGGATGTGCGGCTGGCCCAGGTAGCCGAAGCCCCACGCCAGGCCGGAGACCACCACGACCGGGGCGAGCACGCCGCCCAGCGAGAACTCGCCCGCGCCGGTGAAGCCGCCGAGCACGGAGAGCTCGCCCCCGCTGCCGACCGAGGGGTCGGAGACCACGGTGACGATCGCGACCACCGGCACGATGAGCAGGGCCAGCCACATCATCACGGCCTGGATCACGTCGGTGTAGCTGACCGCGAGGAACCCGCCGAGGAAGGTGTAGAGCACGATGATCGCCATGCCGGCGAGCACCGCGATCGAGCCCGACATGTTGAAGACGTCCTCGAACAGCCCGCCCATGGCGACCAGGCCGGAGGCCACGTAGAAGAGGTAGAAGGCCAGGATGAGCACGGCCGAGACGCCGCGCAGCAGGCCGGTCCGGTCGGCGAACCGGTTCTCCAGGTAGGAGGAGAGGGTGAGCGAGTTGGCCTCGTCGCCGGAGCGGGCGTCCCGGGCGCGCTCGGTGTAGACCCGCAGCCGGCCGGCGATCACGATCCAGCTGCCGGCGAAGCCGAGGGCGAGGCCGACCGCGATCCAGGCCTCCCCGAGGCCGGAGAGGTAGATCGCACCGGGCAGGCCCAGCAGCAGCCAGCCGCTGAAGTCGCTGGCGTTGGCGCTCAGCCCGGCCACCCAGCTGTTCAGCCGGCGGCCGCCGAGCACGAAGTCGGACAGGGAGGTGGTGCGCTTGTAGACGTAGAGGCCGATGCCGACCATCACTACGAAGTACACACCGAAGGTGACGCTCGACGCCAGCAGCGATTCGCTCACGGTGCTCCTTCCTTCTTCTCAGGTTTCCTCTTCGGTCTCCGCATCCTGTCCCCGTTCACCTGCGTGATCAATGACCGATATGTACTTCATCACCGGTTCGAGACATGCCCGTCACATTCCTTGACCATCATTGGCGCCTCGTCTAGGACCCGGGTGCCCTTTTTGGCCGATCCGACATACCCCGGGCGCCCTCCGATCAGGAGCGGCCACTAGCCTGAGGGGGCGACGGGAACCAGGAAGTCCGGTGCGAATCCGGCACGGTCCCGCCACTGTGACCGGGGAGTCGAACCCGCATAAGGCCACGGCGTGCCGCGCTGGAAGGCCGGGGGAGGCGCTGATCCGGGAGTCAGGAGACTGACCCGTCGCGATCGTCGACCAGGGGCGCGGACCCCGGGGGACGGGCGTCTCCGGTGCCGCCGCGCTGTGCGCCTTTTGTACGCCTCGACCACCGGTGCCGTGCCCGGATCCCGGAGAGGACCCGGACGTGCACCAGGAACCCCCCTTCCCTTCCGCCCCCGCCCCGGCGGGCCGCCGCGCGGTGCGCCGCACCGCGCCCGCGCTCGCCTGCACCGCCCTGCTCGCCCTCGCCGGCTGCGGGGGCGGCGGCGAACCGGCCGGAGAGGCCGCCCCCGCCGAGGGCTACCCGGTCACCGTGCAGGAGTGCGACCGTGAGGTCACCGTGGACGCCCCGCCGGAGCGCGCGGTCACGCTCAACCAGCACACCACCGAGATCATGCTCGCCCTCGGCCTGGAGGACCGGATGGTCGGCACCGCCTACCTGGACGACGCCGTACTGCCCTCCTACGCCGACGCCTACGAGTCCGTCCCGGTCCTGGCCGAGCAGTACCCGTCGTTCGAGGACCTGCTCGCCGCCGAGCCCGACTTCGTCTACGCCGGGTTCGCCTCCAGCGCCTTCTCCGCGGACGAGGGCCGGGGCCGGGAGGCCCTGGAGGACGCCGGGATGACCACCTACGCCAGCATCGAGCAGTGCGCCGACGAGGTCACCATGGAGACGGTGGCCGCCGAGATCACCAACATCGGGCGGATCTTCGGGGTGGAGGACCGGGCCGGGGAGCTGGTCGCCGGGATCGAGGAGCAGGTCGCCGGGGTGGAGCAGGCCCTGGAGGGCACCGAGCCGGTGGACGTCCTGGTGGTGGACTCCATCGACGGCACCGTCTTCACCTCGGGCGGCGCCGGCATCGGCACCGAGATCATCGCGCACGCCGGCGGCCGGAACGTCTTCGACGACCTGGACAAGGTCTTCGCCGACGTCTCCATCGAGCAGGCCGCCGACCGCGAGCCGGAGGCGATCCTCATCTACGACTACGGCGAGGTCTCCGTGGAGGAGAAGAAGGAGGCGCTGCTCGCCGACCCGCTGCTGTCCGGGACGCCCGCCGTCGAGGAGGAGCGGTTCGCGGTGCTGCCGCTGACCTCCTCCGTGGTCGGCAACCGGGTCGGCGGCGCGGTGGAAGAGGTCGCCGGGCAGCTGCACCCGGACGCGTTCTGAGCCCCCGGTGAGCACCGACCCCGGTACGGCGGCCGGCCCCGGCCGCGACGCGCCCCCTTCCGCGCGGCGCGGCACGGTGCCGCTGCCCCTGCTGCTTCCGATCCTCGTCGCCGCGGTCCCGGTCGCGGCGACCTTCGGCGTCATCGCCGGCTCGGTGGACGTCTCCTTCACCGACACCTGGCGGATCGTCGCCCACCGGGCCTTCCCCGGGCTGGTCCGGCCGGACTGGCCGCCCGCGCACGAGGCGATCGTGACGGTCGCCCGGGCGCCGCGGGTGCTGCTGGCGGCGCTGGCCGGGGCCGGGCTGGCCGCGGTCGGCGCGGCCCTGCAGACCCTGGTGCGCAACCCGCTCGCCGACCCGCTGCTGCTCGGCATCTCCTCCGGTGCGACGCTCGGCGCGGTGCTGGTGGTGGTCACCGGCTTCTCCGTGCTCGGGCTGCTCACCCTGCCGCTGACCGCGTTCCTCGGCGCGCTGCTGGCGCTGGCCGCCGTGTACGCCCTGGCGCAGGCGCGCGGCCGGATGACGGCGACCCGGCTGATCCTGTCCGGGGTGGTGGTCGGGCAGCTGTGCCACGCGCTGGCGAGCCTGTCCATCATGCTCTCCGGCGACCCGCACGTCGCCAAGCAGGTGCAGCGGTGGACCCTGGGCGGCCTGGCCGGGACCACCTGGCAGACGCTGCCGGTGGTCGCCGCGGCGGTGCTCGCCGCGCTGCTGGCGATCGCCGCCGCGGCCCCCGCGCTCAACGTGCTCCAGCTGGGCGAGGAGACCGCGGTGGGCATGGGGCTGGCGGTGAACCGGTTCCGCGTGCTGATGTTCACGGCGACGTCCCTGGCCACCGGGGTGCTGGTCTCGGTCTGCGGCCCGATCGGGTTCGTCGGGCTGATGATGCCGCACATCGCCCGGCTGCTGGTCGGCTCCGACCACCGCCGGGTGCTCCCGGTGGCGATCCTGCTCGGCGCCTCCTTCATGATCCTCGCCGACCTGGCGGCCCGCACCCTGGCCGCACCGGAGGAGATCCCGGTCGGCATCCTCACCGCGCTGTGCGGCGCGCCGTTCTTCCTCTGGCTGATGCGCCGGGACGCCCGCAGGGGAGGCCGGAGGCTGATCTGAGCCCTTCTCCACGGAGTTCGCTTCTTCTTCGTTCCCGGGTCTCCCGCCGGTCCCTCCGCGCCCCTACGCTCGCGGGGCCGCCATGGCCGCCGACCGGAAGGACCCATCCCCGTGACCCCGGACATCTCCCGCCGCCGCCTGCTGGGCGCGGGCGCCGCCGCCGCAGGCGGCGCCGCGCTGGCCGCCTCCCCGTTCTCGCTGCTCCCGCCGTCGCTGCGGGCCGCGCTGGCCGAGCCCGCGCCGCCCGGCGGCCTGGACTCGATCGAGCACGTGGTGCTGCTGATGCAGGAGAACCGGAGCTTCGACCACTACTTCGGCACGCTGCGCGGGGTGCGCGGGTTCGGCGACCGGAACGCGGTGCGGCGGCGCGACGGCCGCCCGGTGTTCGAGCAGGGCACGGAGATCTCCCCGGTGCTGCCGTTCTCGGTGCGCGAGGCGGCCGAGCGGCAGCGCGAGGAGCTGCAGTACATCGGCGACCTGGACCACTCCTGGGGCGGCGGCCGCCGGGCCTGGGCCGACGGGTGGATGGACGGCTGGGTGGCCGCGAAGACCGCCGCGACCATGGCCTACTACGACCGGGAGGACATCCCCTTCCAGTTCGAACTGGCCGACACGTTCACCGTGTGCGACGCCTACCACTCCTCCATCCACACCTCCACCAGCCCCAACCGGAACCACTGGGTGAGCGGGTGGACCGGGTTCGAGGCGAACGGGAGGCGCGCCGTCGGCAACGACGCCTACGACGAGGCCGGCCACCCCGGCTACGAGTGGACCGCCTACCCCGAGCGGCTGCAGAAGGCGGGCGTGGCGTGGAAGGTCTACCAGGAGTGGGACAACTTCACCGACAACAACCTGGAGTACTTCACCCGGTTCAAGGCCGTCGCCCGCAAGGCGCTGGAGAAGGCCGGCGGCCACCCGGGCTTCGGCGCGTTCTACGGCGAGCTGGCCGGCCTGCCCGAGGACGAGCAGGAGGCGCGCCTCGCCGCGCTGGCCGAAGGGGTGGAGGGGCTCTCCGCCGAGGAGCGCGAGCTGTACGACCGCGCCCTGCACCGCGGCCGGCCCGGGAGCCTCGCCGACGCGTTCCGCGCCGACGTCGAGGCCGGGACGCTGCCCAAGGTCAGCTACCTGGTGCCCAGCGCCCAGGAGTCGGAGCACCCGGGGGCCTCCTCCCCGGTGCACAGCGCCACCGTCACCTACCGGATCCTGGACGCGCTGGCCTCCTCTCCGGAGGTGTGGAAGAAGACCGCGGTGCTCATCTCCTTCGACGAGAACGACGGCTTCTTCGACCACGTGCCGCCGCCGGTGCCGCCGCCCGGCGAGCAGGACGAGTACTGGGACGGCTCCCCCACCGGCCTGGGGATCCGAGTGCCGATGCTGGTCGTCTCGCCGTGGACGGTCGGCGGCTACGTCTGCTCGGAGGTGTTCGACCACACCTCGCAGATCCGCTTCCTGGAGCGGGTGACCGGGGTGGAGGAGCCCAACGTCTCGCGCTGGCGGCGGACCGTCTGCGGCGACCTGACCGGCGCCTTCGACTTCTCCGAGGGGCGCCCGCAGCCGGCCGTGCAGGAGCCCGGCCCGATCCCGGAGTTCACCCGGCGCTGGCGGCCCCGCCCGCCGAAGGAGCAGGTGATGCCGGTGCAGGAGGAGGGCCGCCGCCCGGCCCGGCCGCTGCCCTACCGGCCCGACGCCCACGGCCGCTACGACGCCGGCGCGGGCGCGGTGCTCATCACCGCCTCCAACGCCGGCACCTCCAGCGCGCACCTGGCCCTCTACGGCTACCGGGACGAGTTCGACGCGCCGCAGCACCGCGACGTCGCCCCGGGCGCCGAGGACGGCCCGTGGAAGGCGCCGGTCCCCGGCGACGGCTACGACCTGCTGCTCACCGGCCCCAACGGGTTCCGCCGCGAGTTCACCGGCTCGGCCGCCGCCGACGCCCCGGGAAGCTCCGCCCGGGTGGAGAGCCGGATCGAGGCCGAGGGCCGCAAGGTCCGCCTCACCCTGGGCAACGACGGCGGCGCGGACCTGGTCTTCACCGTCACCCCGCAGGGCCACTCCGCCGAACGCGGCAAGAAGGAGCAGGAGGTCCGGCTCTCCCCCGGCGCGGAGAAGACGCTGACCTGGCCCGCCTCCCCCACCGAGGGCTGGTACGACCTCGCCGTCACCCTGGCCGGCGACGACGCCTTCCTCCGCCGCCTGGCCGGCCACATCGAGAACGGCAAGGAGAGCGTGAGCGGCTGACCTCCCGCCCAGGTCGATGATCTTGGCGTTGCGGGGGTATCAGAGCGCTCTGATACCCCCGCAACGTCAAGATCATCGGGGAAGGGGAGGGCGCGGGGCGTCAGGCCGCGGCGGCCAGTGGGGCGGGGGCGGCGGCGCGGCAGGTGTTGAGGATGACGTCGGCGACCGCGGCCGGGTTGTCCTCCATCGGGATGTGGCCGCAGCCGAGCAGGCGCACCTGCCAGGCGTGCGGGATCGCGCCGAGGACGCGCTGGACCGCGCGGACCGGCAGCACCCGGTCGTCCTCGCCCCAGGCCACCGTGGTCGGGCACTGCACCACCGGGCCGCCGCCGAAGCTGTACCGGACCACCTCGGGGGCGAGGCGGGTGTAGGCCGAGCCCCGGGTGACCACGGACGGGTCGAGCCGGGCCATGTCGCCGCGGGGGTCGCGGACGCTGCCGTGCAGCGCCAGGGTGGTCAGCGCGCGCACCGGGCGGCTGTCGATCACCGAGGTCCAGACCCGGGCCGGGACCCGGGTGGCCACGTGCATCCCGCCGACCAGGATCCGCGAGCCGAGCATCTCGGCGCCGCGGGTGAAGCCGATCGGGGAGAGCGCGGTGACCGAGGAGGCGAGTCCATGGGCGCCGAGCTCCAGCGCGACCGCGCCGCCGAGGGAGTTGCCGGCGATGTGCGGGCGCTCCACCCCGGCGTCGGCGCACCAGTCCGCGACCGCGTCTACCAGCGCGGAGATGCCGAACGGCCGCTCCGGGTCGGGCGCCTGCGACTGCCCGAAGCCGGGCAGGTCGAGGGCGTACACCTCGTGCCGCTCGGCCAGTGAGCGCAGCACCGGGTCCCAGGCCTGGCGCCGGTGCCCGAGCCCGTGCAGCAGCACGAGGGGGGCACCGCCGCCGTGGCGTTCGTAAACGATTCCCCGGAAGTCCATAAACAAACGGTCTACCCGAGATAACGATCCGGTGCCACACCTTCCGGGGAATCGGACGTCCGCGGAGGCCGGCCCCGGGCACGGCTCCCCCGCCGGGGCCCCGCATCGGGCGGGCGGTGTGGCGTCGGTCACTCCGGTGCACGCTCCCGGCGCCGGCCTCCGCCGGCCGGCTCCGGAGCGCTCCGCACCCCGGGCGGGGCCCGTTCCCCCAGGCCGGAGCGGGTGTCCGCGCCGGCCCCGGAAAGGCCCGCCGCGCAGGCGGTCCGGGGCCGGGTCGGGAGCCCTTGGGCGTCCCCTTGCCCCTCCTTATACTCCCGGCATGTTCGACTCCCGGCATCTGCGCACTTTCCGTGCGGTGGTGGACGAAGGGTCCTTCTCCGCCGCGGCGCGCGAGCTGGGGTACACCCAGCCCGCGGTCAGCCAGCAGATGCGCGCGCTGGAGCGCGCCGCGGGCACGCCGCTGTTCACCCGGGTGGGCCGGGTGCTCAAGCCGACCGACGCCGGGCACATGCTGTTCCGGCACGCCGTGGACATCCTGAGCAGCCTGTCCGCCGCCGAGGAGCAGATCGCCACCGTCCGCAGGCTCCGCTCGGGCCGGGTGCGGCTGTGCACCTTCCCCAGCGCGGGCGCGACCATCATCCCCGCCGCCGTGGCCCGGCTGGCCGAGGAGCACCCGGGCATCCGGGTGGAGCTGGTGGAGACCGAGCCGCCCGACTCGCTGTGCGCGCTGCGGCGCGGCGAGTGCGACGTGACACTGGCCTTCGACTACCGCCCCGGCCCGGCCGAACCGCCGGAGGAGCCCGCGGACGACCTGGTGGCCGTCCCGCTGCTGGACGACCGCGTGGTGGTGGTGCTCCCCCGGGACCACCCGCTGCGCCGCAGGCACCGGGTGCACCTGGCCGACCTCGCCGAGGAACGGTGGATCGCCGGCTGCTCCCGGTGCCGCGGGCACTTCGTCCGGGCCTGCGCCGACGCCGGGTTCGAGCCCGACATCGCGTTCACCACCGACGACAACCTGGCCGTGCAGAGCCTGGTGGCGGCCGGGGCCGGGGTCGCGTTCATGCCCGGCCTGGTGCTCTCCTGCCTGCGCCACCCGGGCGTGGCCGGGCGCCCGGTCGAGCCTGCCGCCCACCGCAGGGTGACCGCCTACACGCTGCGCGAATACGAGCGCGTCCCGGCGACCCGGCTGCTGCTCAGGGTCCTGGAGGAGACCTCCCGACGGCTGGCCCGGGGCGGCTTCGAGGGCACGGCCGGGATCGTCGGCCTCACGCCTCCCGCCGCCGGCTGACCGGCGCGGGCCGGTGCCCGCCGACCGGAGCGGGCCGGTGCCGCGGCCCGCTCCGATAAGCGCTCCTTGGCCCCCGGCCAACGAGATCGCCGTCGACATCCGGGCGGGGACGGACCAGTCTCGGGGCATACCGCCGCGCTCCGGCGGCCGGCCCCTCCGGCGCCGCGGAGCGGCGGCACGCCGCCGCCGGGCCGTCCCATCATCCGATCACGCACCGGCTCCCCCTGGAGGTCCCATGTCCGCCGTCTCCGAGACCGCGACCACGCCCCGCCTGGACGAACTCGTCGGTGCCGTGCGCGCCGCCGTGCGCGCGGGGACGACCGCCGCGCACACCGCCGAGCTGGTCGCCGGGAGCCTGGAGCCGTTCCTCACCGACCCCGCCCTGCTCCCCGAGTCCTGTATGGAGCCGGACCCCGACCACTACACCCAGCACGTCCTGCACGTGGAGGAGGGCGGGGCGTTCTCCGTGGTCGCCCTGGTGTGGCTGCCCGGGCAGCACACCCCCGTGCACGACCACGTGGCCTGGTGCGTCACCGGCGTGCACATCGGGACCGAGGACGAGGTCCGGTACGCGCTGGCCGGGTCCGGGCGGGAGCGGCACCTGGCCCCGGTCGGCACCGCGACCAACGAGGCGGGCGCCGCCTGCGGGTTCGCCCCGCCGGGGGACATCCACCGGGTCGCCAACACCGGCGCCGGGCTCGCCGTGTCGCTGCACGTCTACGGGGCGGACATCGGCCGCCTCGGCTCCAGCGTCCGCCGCACCTACGACCTGCCGGTCCGCGAGGGGTAGCGGAGGGGACGCCGCCCCTCCGCCGCCCGGCCGCCGTCACACTCCGTCGAGCTCCTGGAGCAGGCGCCGCTTGGGGCGGGCGCCGACCAGGGAGCGGACCGGTTCGCCGCCGTCGAAGAGGATCAGCGTGGGGGTGCCCATCACCCCGTAGGCCCGGACCGCCTCCGGGTTGGCGTCGACGTCGAGCCGGGCGACCGCGATCCGGTCGGCCCGCTCGGCGGCGACCTCGTCCAGGACGGGGGCCATCATCCGGCACGGCGGGCAGTGCGCGGAGGTGAACATGACCAGGACCGGCCGGTCGGCGCCGAGGACCTCCTCGGCGAAGCCGGCGTCGGTGGTGTCGTACACGCTCGTCGTCGGGGTCATCCCTGCTCCTCCCACTGGCATCGCGGTCCGGCGTCGGCGGAGAGCCGCGCCTCTGCCCGGAGCAGCTGGGCGCTCACCCGGTCCCGGGCGCCGCGCAGCCGCTCCATCAGCGCGTCGATCTCGGCGAGCTTGCCCCGGTAGGCCTGCAGCGAGGTGGGGCAGGAGTCCCCGGCCGGGTGCCCGTCCTGCAGGCACCGCACGAACGGCCGGGTCTCCTCCAGGCTGAACCCGACGTCCTGGAGGGTGCGGATCTCCCGCACCAGCCGCAGGTCGCCGTCGCCGTACACCCGGTGGCCGTTGACCGCCCGGCGGGCGGGCAGCAGCCCCCGGGATTCGTAGTAGCGCAGCGTCCGGGTGCTGACCCCGGACCGCTCCGCGAGTTCACCGATGCGCATGGCATTGAAGTTAGGCCTTGACGCCGACGTCAGGGCAAGGGGCCGGGGCGGCGGTGGGAGGGATCTCCGGGGAGGCGCGCTCCGGGTGGGAGGTCAGCCCCCGTACTTCGCGGCCATCACCCCGGCCGTGGCGGCCAGGCAGACCGCCATCAGGGAGGCGATCAGCCAGACCGTCACCACCCGGTCCGGCTCGGGGGCTGCACCGGGGTTCCGCAGCCGGGCGAGGTAGGCCCTGGACAGCCGGCCGCGGACCGGGAGGAGGACGAGCGGGATGGCGGTGAACGCCACGCTGTAGAGGAACAGGACGGTCGACGGCTCCTCCGGGCGGAGCATCCGCACCCCCACGGCGATGAGGGCGACCACGGGCGTCGCGGTGTACAGCCTCCGCATCGTCCGCCGGCTCCGCTCCTGTATCTCGGGCGGGATTCCGTCCGCGGACACGGCGCCGATGATCAGGGCGCGCATGCCGAGCAGGAAGACGGCCGTCGCCGCGAGCGCGATCAGCACCCAGCCGGACGTGGGGATCGAGAAGAGCATGTTCTCCGCTTTTCACCTCAGAGCAGGCGCCGATCCTATCCCCGGCGCTTTCCGGTGGAGAAACCGGCCGCCTGCCCGCCGAGGCCGGCCGGGCCCCAGGAGAGCCAGCGGGTGGCGTCCTCCCCCTCCTCCGGGCGGACGATGGCGACGGCGCGGCCGGGGTCGGTGCCGTCCGGGGTCCGGAAGGCGGCGATCTCCGGGGCCCTGTCCGGGGCGCTCGGGTGGAAGGCGGGGAACCGCCACCCCGCCCCTTCCAGCGAGGACATCTCGGAGCCGTCGGCGATGCTCCACCGCCGCACCAGTCCGCCGGGGGCGCCGGAGCCTCCCGGGGAGAGCGCCAGGGCCACCGTCGAGTCGCCGGTGAACCCGAACCCGTCGGCGGCGCCCGCGCCCGGCCCGTACGGGAACTCGGACAGCACGCTCTCCGTGTCCGGGTTCCACACGACCACCGAGGCGCCGGTGGTGTAGGCGAGGAGGTCGCCGCCGCCGAAGGCGACCAGGGCGGAGGCGCGGTCGCCGGCCGGCTCGCGCACCGGGTAGCGCTCGCCGACCCGGCCCGACGCGGTGTCGATCAGGGCGACCGACCGCTCGCCCGCGGCGTCGACGGCCGCCAGCCGGCCGCCGTCGAAGTCGAGGTCGATGGCGTAGTAGGGGGAGTCCTCGGTGAGCAGCGGCTCGCCGCCCTCGGTCCGGAAGACCTCCAGGCTCCGCGCGGTCCCGCCCGCGCCGCCGGAGACGGCGACCGTCTCGCCGTCGCCGCTCAGCGCGACGGCGGGGTCCTCCAGCGCACCGCTCAGCTCGATCGGCGGGAGCTCCTCGCGGCGCTCGACGTCCCAGGCGAGGATCTCGTCCCCCTCGGGGGCGACCTGCACGGCGATCCGCCCGTCGTCGCTCACGTCCATCCGCCGCACCGCGGCCGACCCGTCCCCGTAGCGGCGGCATTCCGTCCCGGCGTCCGGGCCGGGGCCGCCCAGCCGGGCGGTCTCCTCGCCCTCGTCCGCGTCGAACAGCGACAGGCCGTAGTCGGTCAGCGCCAGCAGCTCGGTGCCGTGGCCGACCCAGCGCAGCCCGTAGACCTCCACCGGCCCGTACGCCCCGGAGCACTCCAGCGCGGCCAGGTCGTCGGCGACGGGTTCGGCCTCGACCGCCCCCGCCTCTCCGAGGAGGACGCCCGGGGCGCCGCCGCCGTCGCCGCCGGGGTACTCTCCGGGCCCGCCCGCGCCGGGGAGCCCCCGGTCGGCGGCGGACGCCAGCGCGATCGCGGCGGCCGCCAGCACGGCCAGTCCGCCCGCCCCGGCCCAGGCCAGGGGGCGCAGGACACCGGAGCGGGCCCGCCCGCCGCGGTCCGGCCCCTCCTCGCCGGCCCGGCGCACCTCGGCCGCGCCCCGCGCGATCTCGGCGGTGACCGCCCCGGGCAGCCACTCGGCGCGGGCCGCCCGCTCGGCGGCGGGCTCCCCGTCCGGCCCGGCCAGGGCGGCGCGCACCTCCGCGAGCCCGGGCCGGGCCGCCGGGTCCTTCTCCAGGCAGGCGCGGACCAGGCCGGCGACGGACGCGGGCAGCCCGGTCAGGTCGGGTTCCTCGCGCACGGCCCGGTAGAGCACGGCCATCGGATCCCCGTGGCCGAAGGGCGGGCGCCCCGTCGCGGCGTACAGCAGCACGCCGCCGAAGGCGAAGACGTCGCTGTGCGGCCCGGACCCGCCGCCGGTCACCTGTTCGGGCGACATGTAGCCGGGGGTGCCCAGCGCCTGCCCGGTGGCGGTGAGCGCGGTGGCGTCGGCGGCCCGGGCGATGCCGAAGTCGATGACCTGCGGGCCGCGGTCGGAGAGCAGCACGTTGGAGGGCTTGAGGTCGCGGTGGACCAGTCCCGCGGCGTGGATCGCGGCGAGCGCCTCGGCCAGCCCGGCGGCGAGGATCCGCAGCGGCTCCCCCTGGAACTCGCCCACCTCGCGCACGGCCCGGTCGAGGGTGAGGCCGGGGATGTACTCGGTGGCCAGCCAGGGCAGCGGGGCATCGGGGTCGGCGCCGAGCACCCGCGCGGTGAACGGGCCCCGGACCCGGCGGGCCGCGGCGGCCTCGCGCCGGAACCGCGCCCGGAAGTCGGCATCGCCGGCGTACTCCGCGCGGACCGCCTTCACCGCGCTGAACCCGCCCTGCGGCGCGAGCCCGAGGTAGACGACGCCCATCCCGCCGGCCCCGATCCGGCGCAGCAACCGGTGCCCGCCGATCTCCCGGGGGTCCTCGGGATCCAACTCGCGCACCCTGCCGCCTCCCCCGCCCGCCGGCTCTCGAACCCGCTCAGGCTAGCGGAGCGGAATGCCTGCGATTGAGGCGATTCCGCCCCTTATTCGAGGGGTGGTCCGCCGGACGCTCCGCCGCCCACGATGTGCGAGCGGCCCTCGGAGGAGATCCGAGGGCCGCTCTCTCGTCTAGGTGAGGTCGCTGCGCACCCCGCGGACGAACGCGGCCCATTCGGCGGCGGGGAACCCCAGGTGCCCCGCGTCGGGGCGGAGGCTGTCCCGCACGGCGCACACGGCCGGCGTCTCGGCGACCTCGACGCAGTTGCCGCCCTGGGGCTGGCTGTAGCTGGACTTGCGGAACAGGGCGTTGGGAATAGAGCGCGTCGATGTCATGTCTGGTCGGTCAATTCTCGTAGTCGGGCGATGGTCTCCCCGGGACGGAGCGCCCCGAGTCGCAGGCGGTTGAAGAGACGGCGGTACCGTGCGATCTCTTCGGGTTCCTCCAGGTACAGGCCGTCGGTGTCAGTCTCCAGATGCACGACCGTGGGATCCACCCGGTTCGGGAACTCGGTGATCACGAACGGGCCCGCACTTCCGGCGTTGAGGCGGTCCGCCCTGATCATCTGAATGGTGATCGTGTCGTCGGCCTCGGCCGGCTCCAAGATGTGATCGATCCGCGCGGCCATGGCGCCACCGAACTCGCCGTACGCCAGAGCCTTCATCGCCCCGGAACGCAATTCAGCGCTACCGCCCCGCCTCGGCCTCCTCACCCCGATGCTTCAGCAGGAAGCCGAGGTTGTTCATCGCGGTGGTGTCCCCGGTGCCTGCGGCGCGGCGCCACCATTCCTCGGCCTCGGCGGCTCTGTCATCGTCATGGGCCCAGGAGCCCATGAGGTTCATGGCCTTCGGGTGGCCTGCCCGGGCGAGCGGTTCGCAGGCGGCCTCCGCGATGTCCCGCCGGGCCTCCTCGTCGGCCCGGTCGACCACGGCCAGGCGCTCATCGTCGTCCGCGGTGTGCTCCAGCGCCGCTTCCCACAGCTCCTCGGGGACGGGGGCCTCGGCGGCTTCGACGAGGTGGTCGAAGGGGCGCCAGCGCCGGCCGTCGAGGTCGGCGGGGATGAGCAGCCCGCTCACCCCCAGCCGCACCTGCTGGGCCCAGGCCAGAGCCCGGTCGAAGGGCTCGGGCCGCAGCGCCGCCGCGCCGGCCAGGTAGGCGGTGTGGGCGCGCTCCAGCAAGGCGCGGTCGGGCGGGGTGAGCAGGCCGGTGCGGGCCAGGTCCACCGCCGCGGCCACGATGGCGTGCCCGCGGGGGTGGCCGCCGCGGGAGGTCGGGCGCCGGGCGCCGCGCCACAGGCCCAGCAGGTCCGGTCCGGCCGCGAGGTACTCGGCCACCCCGTGGACCCGGTCCTTCGCCGCGCGGGCGGCCGCGGCCAGTCGGTCATCGCCGTGGGCGGCGGCGCGCTCGACCTCCCCGCGCGACCAGGCCCGGTCCAGCTCGATCGGGTCGAGACGCCGGAGCAGGGCGGCCGCTTCCTCCCGCTCCCGGTGCGCCTGCACCCGGTCCTGGAGGTCCGCGGCGGGGCCGTCGAGGTAGGCGTCGTGGAACTCGGTGCGCAGGGTGGCCGCCACGACCGCCCCGGCCCGGGTGAGCAGGGCGAGGGTGGTCTCGGTGAGACCGCCGCGACCGCGGCCCAGGAACCGGTCGGCGTCGTCCGGCCACACCACCGCCCCGGCCGCGGCGAACTCTTCGGAGGCCCCGATGCACTCGGCCAAGGCGCCCAGGTCGGTGCCGGGAGGCGGGGCGAGCAGCCACCGCTGCCCGGCCACCGCGGTCAGGGCGCGGTGCAGGGCGCGGGACTTGCCGGCTGTGGAGTCGCCCACCACCAGCACCGCGCCCCCGCTCCGGGCCGCGGCGCGCACCGCGTCCTCCAGCACGCCGTCGAGGTCGCGGGGGACATAGGGCGGCAGCCGGGCCCCGTCGGCACCGGGGCGGGCCGGGTGCACCCCCGGCTTCCGGGGGTCGGCCCCGGCCACCGGCACCGCGCCGGCCGGGGCGGCCTCCAGGGCCCGCTCCGGGGCCGGGCCAGGGGCGTTGTAGACGTTGTAGACGTCGCGGGCGGAGCCGACCTGGGCAACGTTGCCGACGGTGGTGTGCTCGACGCTGCTGCTCACCTTCGAGGAACCGGGGCAGGGGGTTCGGAGGCGTGGGGGGCATGGCTCCGATTGTGCCGGAACACGGAAAAGCGGCGCCCTCCTCCGCGGACGGAGGGCGCCGCTGGTTCAGGAGCGGGTGCGGGGGGAGCCCGAGGCGGAAGCGGGTCGAACAGGACCGCGTTCCCGCCCCGGACGTGCCGGTGGCGTCCGCCGTGCGGCGGTCCGCCCGTCTAGATGGTCGGGGCCTGGGCCTTCATCGCGTCCTCGTAGGAGCCGCAGGCCGCGATCGCGCGGTCGATGCGCTCCTCGGGAGTGCCCGCCCCCTCCGCGGCGCAGGCCAGGACGAGGTTGCCGCTCGCGTAGGTGACGAACGCCAGGGAGTCCTCGGGCGACCCCATGTTCTCGTCGTCGAGGGCCCGGGAGTGGTCGCCGACGGAGACCTCGTGCTCCACATAGTTGTTGCCGTCTTCCTGCTCCTCGTAGTGGACCAGGTCGGCCCGCCCCTCCATGGCGCCGTCCTGTTCGGCGTAGGACGGCGTGAGGAGCAGCACCAGGAGCTCGACCTCGCCGGTCTCGTCCTCCCCCTCGCACTCGACGAAGGTGTCGACGTTGGCGTTCACGTCCCTGTCGGCGTAGAGCGCGGGGACCGAGCGCGCCTCGCGGCCCTCCAGCCCGAGGTCGCTTTCGACGTCACTGCAGTTGACCAGCTCCGAGTAGTAGGGCGACCCGCCGCCCAGGACCAGCACGAGCGTCAGGATGAGGACGAGCGCCCCGGCGCCCGCCGAGCCCAGGATGATGAACAGCTTCTTGTTGCCCGCACCCATGCCGGGTGCCGGCGGCGGGCCCTGCGGCGGCGGACCCCCGCGGCCGCCGCCCTGGTGGGGTGCGCCGTGCGGGCCCTGCTGCCCCGGCGGGTGCGGGGGGCGGGCTCCACCAGAGGCGCCCGGGGCGCCCGGGGGCGGCCCCTGGTGCGGGGGGCGGGCTCCCGGTCCGCCGGGGGGCGGACCCTGCTGCGGTCCGAACCCGGGACCCTGTGACGGTGGGGGATAGTCCGACACTCTTGTGACTCCAGTAGTGATCAGTGATGAAACGCCGACGATTCTGTCAGACCCCGCCGGCCCCGGTTTCTCATCGCTCGCTCTGGGACCGATTTCGGCCACGGCGGTAAGCGGTCCGGGCGCGCCCCAGGGGCCCCGGGGGTCCCGATTCTCCCCGTGATCCGATCGAACATCCCGCCCCCGCCCCGCATCGCACCCGTCGGGCCCACCGACCGACACGGCCCCGTCACCCGCCCGGCACGAACAGGAGCCCTCCTTGCCCACCGGCCCCATCACCCGCCGCTCCCTGGGCCGCCTCGCGCTCGGCACCCTCACCGCCGCCGCCCTGTCCGCCGCGGCCGCGCCCGCCCGCGCCGACGCCGCCCCCGGAACCCCCTACTACGACCGCGCCCGCCGCCTCGCCGGCGACGACCCCGTCCTCACCGCCATCGCCAGGGCCCTCCACCCCGACACCGAAATCCCCGGCGAGGTCCCCGCGCCCCCGCCCACCCGCATCCTCGACGACCTCGCCGTCCTCAGCGTCGGCTTCGTCCACGCCATGGCCCTGACCACGGACGAGGGCATCGTCCTCTTCGACGCCCTGCGCAGCCCGCACGACGCCCGCACCGTCATCGAACCCGGGCTCCGCGAAGTCGGCGCCGACCCCGCCGACATCCGCTACATCGTCGTCACCCACGGCCACTACGACCACTTCGGCGGCGCCCGGTACCTCGCCGACCGCCATGGCGCCCGCGTCCTGATGTCCCCCACCGACTGGGACCTCGTCGAAGCCGACGGACACGAGCACGCCCCCCGCCGCGACATGGAGATCACCGACGGCCACCGCCTCGACCTGGGCCCGACCGCCGTCACCCTCCACCACACCCCCGGCCACACCCCCGGCACCGTCTCGGCCCTCTTCGACACCCGCCACCGCGGCCGCCCCCGCACCGCCATGCTCTGGGGCGGCACCAACCCGCCCGCCGCCCCCGCCGAACTGCGCACCTACCGCGACTCCATCGCCGCCTTCCGCCGCCGCATGCACCGCGCCGGCGCCGACGTCGAGCTGTCCAACCACCCCAACGACCACGGCCTCCAGCGCATCGACGAGCTGCGCGCCGACCCCCAGGGCCCGAACCCCTTCGTCATCGGCCCCCACCGCACCGACCGCTTCATGCGCGTCATGGACCTGATGATCCGCGGCCGCCTCGCCGACGCCCGGGCCTGACCCGCCCCGGCGGGCGCCCGGCCGCCGAAGCCGCGCCGGGGAGGCCGCCGCACATGCGAACGGCGCCCTGCCGAGGGCAGGGCGCCGGTGCGGAGGAGTCCGGGGGAACTCCGGGAGCATCTCCCGAAACGGCCTCGAAACGGCCCCCACTCCCCTCCGCCGACGGGGGGTGGGGGCCGTGTCCATGCGGGTCAGTCCCAGTCCAGGCCGCCGCCGGTCTGGTACTCGATGACCCGGGTCTCGAAGAAGTTCTTCTCCTTGTTCAGGTCCATCATCTCCGACATCCACGGGAAGGGGTTCTCCGTGTTGCCGAAGATCGGGGCCAGGCCGATCTGCTCGGCGCGGCGGTCGGTGATGAAGTGCATGTACTGCTCGCACAGCTCGGCGTTGAGGCCGAGGATGCCGCGCGGCATGGTCTCGCGGCCGTAGGCGATCTCCAGTTCGCATGCCTCGGTGAGCATGGTGCGCACCTCCTCCTGGAACTCCGGGGTCCACAGGTGGGGGTTCTCCAGCTTGATCTGGTTGATCACGTCGATGCCGAAGTTCAGGTGGATCGACTCGTCGCGCAGGATGTACTGGTACTGCTCGGCGATGCCGACCATCTTGTTCCGCCGGCCCAGTGAGAGGATCTGCGCGAAGCCGGTGTAGAACCACATGCCCTCGAAGATCACGTAGAACGCGACCAGGTCGCGGAGGAAGGCCTGGTCCGCCTCGGGGGTGCCGGTGGCGAAGTCCGGGTTCTCCAGGTTCTGCGTGTACTTCAGCGCCCAGGCGTCCTTCTCCGTGATGGAGGGGATCTCCCGGTACATGTTGAACAGCTCGCCCTCGTCCAGGCCGAGGCTCTCGCAGATGTACTGGAAGGTGTGCGTGTGCACGGCCTCCTCGAAGGCCTGGCGGAGCAGGTACTGGCGGCACTCGGGGTTGGTCAGCTGCCGGTAGACCGCGAGCACGATGTTGTTGGCGACGAGGGACTCCGCGGTGGCGAAGAAGCCCAGGTTCCGCTTGAGCATCAGCCGCTCGTCCTCGGTGAGGCCGTCGGCCGACTTCCACAGGGCGATGTCGGCCTGCATGGACACCTCGGTGGGCATCCAGTGGTTGTTGCAGCCCGCCAGGTACTTGTCCCAGGCCCAGTTGTACTTGAGCGGCAGCAGCTGGTTCACGTCCGCGCGGGCGTTGATCATCGCCTTGTCGCCGACGCTGACGCGCGCGGCGTCGCGGGCGATCTCGCCGAGTCCGGTGCTGTCCGTCTCCGGGGCCGTCGTCATGAGTGTGACCGTCGTCTTTCCAAGTCGGTGGTGGTGCGCCAGGGGCCGGGCGGGGCGGGCGGCGCTTCCCGGGGGATCGCGCCGCCCCCGCCCCGCGGGGCCGCGCTACTGGCAGGCTTCGCAGTCCGGGTCGTCGATCGAGCAGAGCGCGCCGGCGTCCGGGTCGATCTCCGGGGCGGTGGAGGCGGGCGCCTCGGCGGAGGGCCGGGCGGCCGGGGACGGCGCCGGGGAGGGAGCCGGAGCCGGGGCCGCCGCCGGGGCCGGGGACGGGGTGGCGGAGACCGCGTTGAGCCGGCCGTCGGTGCCCTTCAGGGTCGACTTCTCCACGTGCGTCGCGCTCTGCGCGCGCAGGTAGTAGGTGGTCTTGAGGCCCTTGCGCCAGGCCCGCCGGTACAGGTTGTCCAGCTTCTTGCCGCTCGGCGCCGCCATGTACAGGTTGAGCGACTGCGCCTGGTCGATCCACTTCTGCCGGCGCGCCGCGGCGTCCACCAGCCAGGTCGGGTCGAGCTCGAACGCGGTGGCGTAGAGCTCCTTCAGGTCGTCGGGCACCCGGGCGATCGGGCCGAGGCTGCCGTCGTGCACCTTGAGCTGGGTGACCATGTCCGCGTCCCACAGGCCGCGCGCCTTGAGGTCGCGGACCAGGTAGGGGTTGACCACGGTGAAGTCGCCGGACATGTTCGACTTGACGAACAGGTTCCGGTAGATCGGCTCGATCGACTGGCTCACCCCGGTGATGTTGGCGATGGTCGCGGTCGGCGCGATCGCCATCACGTTGGAGTTGCGCATCCCCTGGGTGCGCACCTTCTCCCGGAGCGAGTCCCAGTCCAGCCGGGAGGAGTAGTTGGCGTCCAGGTCGCCGTCGCGGGCCTCGGCCACGGTGCGCAGCGAGTCCAGCGGGAGCACGCCCTTGCTCCACAGCGAGCCCTCGAAGGAGGCGTAGGAGCCGCGCTCGGCGGCCAGCTCGGAGGAGGCCGCGATGGCGTGGTAGGAGATCAGCTCCATCGACTCGTCGGCGAACTCCACCGCCCGCTGCGAGCCCATCGGCAGGCGCAGCTCGAAGAGCGCGTCCTGGAAGCCCATCAGGCCCAGGCCGACCGGGCGGTGCCGCATGTTGGCCCGCTCCGCCTCGGGGATGGTGTAGAAGTTCACGTCGATGACGTTGTCCAGCATCCGGACGGCGGTGCGCACGGTGCGCTCCAGCCGCTCGGTGTCCAGCCGGCCGCCCTCGACGTGCCGGGCCAGGTTGACCGAGCCGAGGTTGCAGACCGCCACCTCGTCGCCGGCCTTGGTGTTCAGGGTGATCTCGGTGCACAGGTTGGACGAGTGCACCACGCCGGCGTGCTGCTGCGGGGAGCGCAGGTTGCACGGGTCCTTGAAGGTGATCCACGGGTGGCCGGTCTCGAACAGCATGGTCAGCATGCGCCGCCACAGCTCGACCGCGCGGACCTTGCGGAACACCTTGATCTCGCCGGCCTCGGCGGCCCGCTCGTAGGCCTCGTACCGCTCGGCGAACGCCTTGCCGTACAGGTCGTGCAGGTCCGGCACCTCGTCCGGGGAGAACAGCGTCCACTGCCCGTCGGCCTCGACCCGCCGCATGAACAGGTCCGGCACCCAGTTGGCGGTGTTCATGTCGTGCGTGCGGCGGCGCTCGTCGCCGGTGTTCTTCCGCAGGTCGAGGAATTCCTCGATGTCGATGTGCCAGGTCTCCAGGTAGGCGCAGACCGCGCCCTTGCGCTTGCCGCCCTGGTTGACCGCGACCGCGGTGTCGTTGGCGATCTTGAGGAACGGGACCACGCCCTGGCTCTGGCCGTTGGTGCCGCGGATCCGGGCGCCGATGCCGCGGATCGGGGTCCAGTCGTTGCCCAGGCCGCCGGAGTACTTGGAGAGCAGGGCGTTGTCGGAGATGCCCTTGAAGATCGACTGCAGGTCGTCGTCGACCGTGGTCAGGAAGCAGGACGACAGCTGGGAGTGGCGGGTGCCGGAGTTGAACAGGGTCGGCGTGGAGGCCATGAAGTCGAACGAGGAGAGCAGCTCGTAGAACTCCACCGCGCGGGCGTCCCGATCGTCCTCGTTGAGCGCCAGGCCCATCGCGACCCGCATGAAGAACGCCTGCGGCAGCTCGTAGCGGGTGCCCTCGCTGTGCAGGAAGTAGCGGTCGTAGAGGGTCTGCAGGCCGAGGAAGGTGAACTGCAGGTCGCGCTCGGGGCGGAGCGCGGCCCCCAGCCGGGCCAGGTCGAACTTCTCCAGCCGCGGGTCGAGCTGCTCCAGCCGCACGCCGCGGGCGACGTAGCCGGCGAAGTAGTCCGCGTAGCGGAGCGCCATCTCGCCCTCGCTCGCGGAGTCCGCCGCCTCGGAGATGAAGGTCAGCGCCTCCCGGCGGAGCGCGCCCAGCAGCAGCCGGGCGGCCAGCGGGGAGTAGTCGGGGTCCTCCTCGACGTGGCTGCGCGCCGCCATGATCAGCGCGAGCTCCAGCTCCTCGTCGGTGATGCCCGGGTAGAGGCCCTTGCGCGCCTCCGCGATGACCGCCTCGGGGCTGACCCCGGCCAGTCCGGTGCTCGCCTCGCGGACCACGTCGCCGATCCGCTCCGCCGGGTCCGGGGTGTTCGCCTCCGGAACCGCGACGGGCTCGGTGTCGAGGGTCATCTGCTCGCTCCAACCAGGTAGTCGTCGACCGGTTGGGGTGTCGAAGGCCGGAGCGCGCGAACCAGGGGAGCGCCCACGACCGTCGAGCCCCCCTATGCCCACGGCGGCCCGCCCACGAGGCCCCGTTGTCCGTGCGCGCCGTGCGCGCACGCCGGTGGCAGGTCTTCGGACTCGCGGGCGACGTCCGGCTGAGCGCCGTCCGGCCTACTCGCCGCCGCTTCCCGGGGGCCTGAACCCCCAGTGCCGTTGGCGACTTTCGGAAGCGCGCCGCCCGGTTCCCCCCGGGGGCCGGCGCGCCGCTTCCCGCTTACCGCTGCGGGGCAGTCCCGGAGTTCCACCGGGTTCCCTCTTGCCCCACCCGGAGCATCCGCCCCAGGTGAACCACCAGCGGAAGAGATACTACATCTGGTGGCACCCCGGCGCGACCACCGCAAGATAGCCGTGTTTCACACGCGACGCGCCCGCTCCGCCCGTTGTCCGCAACGCGCTGCGGAGATAAGCTCCGCGCGATGACGCGACTACACATCTTCGACCTGGACGGCACCCTGCTGCACGGCACCAGCGCCCCTCTGGAGATCGCCCGCGTCACCGGAACCGGGCCCCGGCTGGCCGAGCTGGAGCGCCGCTTCTCCGCCGGCGAGCTGGACAGCCGCGGGTTCGCCGCGGAGCTCTTCTCGCTCTGGGGGCACCTCACCGAGGAGCACGTGGACGAGGCGTTCGCCGGCAGCCCGTTCCTGGACGGGATCGCCGAGGTCTGCGCCGACATCCGGAAGCGCGGCGAGCGCTCCCTGGTCATCACGCTCTCCCCGGGGTTCTACGCGCGCCGGCTGCACGCCTTCGGCTTCGACGCGGTCGCCGCCTCGGACTTCCCCGACCCGCCCTTCCCCGGACCGCCGGACCCGGAGCGCATCCTACGCCCGCAGGACAAGGTCCGCATCGCGGAGGAGGCGCGCGCCGCCGCCGGGATCCCGCTGGAGAGGTGCACCGCCTACGGCGACTCGCTCTCCGACGCGCCGCTCTTCGGGCACGTGGGCGGGTCGGTGTCGGTCAACGGGGACCACCACGTGGCCGCCCTCGCCACCGCCGCCTACACCGGGCGCAGCCTGCTGGAGGCCTACGCCCTGGGCCGCTCCCTGGCCGCCTGACCCCCTCCCCCGAGCCGGACCCCGGCCCCGTCCCCATCCGGGCCGGTCGCGCCCGCCTCGTCGAGCTCAGGGTCGGCGGTCAGTCCAGCATCCGGTCCAGGGCGTCCTCGGGCAGGCCGAGGTCGACCCGGACCCGGTAGCGGATCCGCAGCAGCTCCATCAGCAGGTCGTGCACGTAGGGCGAGACGTCCTGGTGGCGGAAGCGCTCCACGCCGAGGGTGGCCCACTGCTGGGCGGCCTTGAGGTCGCCGTGCGCCTGCAGCGTCTCCGCGATGTGGATGTAGGTGGGCAGGTTCCGCGGCCCCTCGGCGCGCAGCCGCTCCAGCTGCGCGTAGGCGTCGTCGACCAGGTCCAGTT
Organism: Nocardiopsis potens DSM 45234; assembly: GCF_000341105.1. Taxonomy (GTDB): domain Bacteria; phylum Actinomycetota; class Actinomycetes; order Streptosporangiales; family Streptosporangiaceae; genus Nocardiopsis_A; species Nocardiopsis_A potens. Next base: position 49,323 of record NZ_ANBB01000063.1, on the reverse strand, counting down.
CGAGCAGCGCCCCGGCGAGCAGGGCGCGCGCGTCGATGATGGTGGTGCCGCCGTCGTCGATGGCCCGCCGGTAGGCGCGTGCGGCCAGCTCGAACTCCTGGGCCATCTCCCACTGCTCACCGGCCCGGACGAACAGCTCGGCCCGGGAGATCTCGCTGTCGGCGTCCACGCTGTCGGCCAGCCCGAGGAGTTCCGCCGCCACCTCGGCATGGTCGCCGGACTGGACGGCCCGGAACTCCAGGCGGTCCAGATCGGCCGTCGTCACTCGGGTCACTGCCAGCCTCCCTCGGTGCTTGCGCCGCGCTCACTCCCGGGCGCGCTCCAGCGCCTCCCAGAACCCCTGCCGCAGCGCCTCGCGCACCTCGTCGCGGAGCAGGTAGTCGATCGGCAGCGCCGAGCCCTGGAGCAGCCGCGCCTCCAGGTCGGAGGGCATCCGGGGGCGGCGCACCAGCACCGCCTCCAGCCACAGCGCCGGCGCGTCGCGGGCGATGGACTCGGCGAAGTCGTTCCCCTCTCGGCGCGCGACATTCACCGCCTCCTCGATCGTCCGCGCGGCCGACGCCCCGGCGTAGTCCGCGCTCGGGACGGGATCGGTGTAGGGCCCGTGCTGGACCCTGGGTCGGAGCCTGGGACCAGTAGCGTCCGGGGGCCGGACCCCCGGGGCGCCTCCCCGCGGGGAGTCACCCTCCGTACTGGTCCCAAAAGTAGGGTTTGGCCCGGTACCCCCTCCGAACCCCGGGTTCTCCCCGGTGGTCGGCCCGTACCGGGGGTCCGGCGGGGCCGGTGCTCTGCCGGGCGGCGCCTCGTGCTCGTACCCGGCGGGCTGCTGGTGGTGGCGCGGGCCCGCCGGGTGGCCGGGGGCGGCCATCGGCGCGTGCGCCCCGGTCTGCGCCTGCTGCGGCGGCTGGGCCGGCTGCACCGGCTGCTGCGGCACGGGCTGCGGCGGAGCGCCGTAGGCCGGCTGCGGGCCGGTCGCGGAGGCGGCCGCGAGGCCGCCGTGCGCGCCGGTGGCCGAGGCGCCCGGGGAGGCGTCGCGCAGGCTCTGGTGCGCGCCGGTGGCCGACGGGGCGTGCGAGGCCCGCGGCCCGGTGGGGAAGCCGTTCGCGTCGATCGGCCCGGACGCGGAGCGCGGCGGCTCGGCCCCGGCCTGCGGGGCGAGGTGGTCGCCGCCGCGCTGCTGGGCGATGCTGCGCCGCATGGCGCGCAGCTGGTCCATGGCGCTGCCGCTCATCGGCTGCTGGGCGCCGGTCCCGGCGAACACCGGCTCCAGCCCGGGGGCGGGGGAGGCGGGGGGCGCCGGCTCCACCCGGTCGGACTCCGGGTGCGCGGTGACCGGGCGGCGCTCGGTCTCGGGGGCCGAGCGGCCGTGCCCGTTGGCCAGCGGCGCGGTGGTCTCCGCCGCCGACTCGGCGGCGGCCGCCCCGGAGAGCAGGGTGACGTAGGGGCGCAGGTGCCCCGCGCCGATCTCGATCAGGTCGTCGCACTCCCGGCGCAGCGCCCGCGAGATGGTCCAGTTGCCCTCGACCGAGACGTGCACGACGGTGACCCGCACCCCGAGGTCCTGCACGTCGGCGACCACTTGGGCCATGTCCTCGTCCCCGCTGACCAGGACCGCCTCGCAGAGCGTCCCGGTCCGGGCGAGCGTGGTCAGGTCCCGTTGGACATAGCTCTCGACTCCCTCGCGTCTGCCCGGACGGATGCGTGCGGCTCGGAACTTGATTCCGGGGATGTCCGCAATACCGTCCTGCTCCTGGCTGCGACGGCCGTCCGCCGTCGCCTCGTACCAGTAGCACCGCAGCAGTGGGAGCCCCGTGCGGTCCCGCGCGACCTCTTCGAGAAGCCGGGCCAGGCCCGCGTAATCCCATGACACGGAATCCCGGTTGCGGGTCCCGTGCACCGCCATCGCACCGTCGGCGAGGAGGTAGCCGGCGTCGACGAACAGCGCGCAGCGATCCACCCGACACCGCTCCTTCCGTTGTTCGGCACCCCGGAGCCGGTGTTCCCGCACCGGGTCTGTCCAGCGATCGGCATCGGCCCGTGAAAAGGCCGGGCCACAGCCTAACCAAGTCTGTGCCGGTTTGCGTGCCGAGTGCCCGAGTCGGTACCGCGAACCGCGTGTTCACGGCCGACCCGGGGGCCGTTCCGCGGGCCGGATCCGCTGCCCCGCCGGGGCTGCGGCGGCCCCGGCGGGTTCCGCCGGCCCGGCGGAACCCGGTGGCCCGGTCAGCCGCCGGCCGGCGGCCCCGGCACCGCGGGCTCCCCCGGAGCGCCGGGGGCACCGGGGGCGCCGGGGGCGCCAGGGGCCTCCGGTCCCTCGGGGCCGCCCGGGGCGCCGGGCGGCCCGGGCGGGTCCGGCCACTGCGGGTCGGACGGCCGCTCGACCCAGCCCGGCGGCTGGGGCACCCCCGGCTGCCCGGGCCACTCCGGCCATCCCGGCCATTCGGGCCACTCCGGCCAGACCGGCGGATCGGGGACCTCCGGGGGCGCCGGCGGGTCCGGGACCTCCGGCGGTTCCGGGGGGTCCGGCGGTTCGGGGACCTCCGGCGGCTCCGGCTCCTCCGGGGGCGCGGGCCGCTCCGGCGGGGGCGGCTCCTCCTCCGGCGGCTCCGGCGGCGGGGGCTCCTCGGCCGGAGGGGCCGGGGGCGGCTCCTCGGCCGGCGGCGGGGGCGGCGGGTCGGCGGGGGGCGGGGCCGCGGGGGGATCCGCGGGCGGGTCGGCGGGAGGCGGCGGCGCGGGCTGCTGCGGCGCCGCGGCCTGCGGCGGCTCCGGCGGGGGCACCTGCTCCTCGTTGCTGACCAGGGCCAGCGCCGCGGCGGCGGCGACCGCCACGGTGGCGCCGCCGGCGGCCGCGGCCTGCTGCTGGCGCTTGGGCAGCCGCCCCCACCAGCCGCCGCCGAACACGGCCCCGCCCGGCAGGCTCGCCAGGTACCCGGCGGCGACCGGGCCGGCGAACAGCGGCAGGACCAGCCCGCGCAGCCCGACGTTGACGTCCATCAGCTCGGCGTAGACCTCGCGGCACTGGGAGCAGTCGTCCAGGTGCCGGTCGACCGTCCTGGTGTCGCGCTTGGCCAGCCCGCCGCGGACGTAGCCGCCGAGCAGCTCCAGCGCCGGGCGGCAGCTCTCCGCCGGCGCCCCGCCGGCCAGGTGCATCTGCAGGTAGGCGCGGCGCAGCCCCTCCCGGGCGCGGTAGGCCAGCGCGGCGACGGTGTTCGGGTCGCGGCCGAGGATCCCGGCGGCCTCGGCGGGCTTGATGCCCTCGATCTCGGTGTACCAGAGCACCGACTGCCAGTCCGGGCGGAGCGAGAGGAAGGCCCGCGCGATCAGCGACCGCTCCAGCCCCTCGACGGCCGGGTCGACGAACGGCTCGCCGCTGTCGAAGCGCTCCATGTCGTCCGTGACGACCTGCCGCTTGTCCTTGCGGGCCCGGTCGTAGACGCAGTGCCGCAGCGCGGTGAGCAGGTAGGGGCGGAACCCGTCCCGGGGGCCGCCGCCGCGGCGCACCACGTCGAGCACCCGGGTGAAGGTGTCCGCCACCGCGTCCTCGACCTCGGCCTCGCCCCGGACCAGCTGCCGGGCCAGGCCGCGGGCCGCGTCCACGTGCCGCTCCCACAGCGTGCCGAAGGCCGCGGTGTCGCCCCCGCGCACCTGCGAGAGCAGCTCATCGTCACCCGCCTGCGACTCTGCGTCCTCCTGCTGCACGTCGGTCATCCGTCGCCCCCTTCCGCCGTCCCTGCGGCCGCGTTTCCCGACACCCGCGGAAACCCGTCGGACGCCGCTCCGCCCCTCCGCTGAGAAGAGGTCGAAAAAAAATATCCCGCAATCGCGTCATAGCCGCCACCGGAGTCCGTGAACAGGGGTGAAGGCGTTCCGGCGGAGCCCGCCGAAAACGGGGGCGCGGGCCCCTGCCGGAACGGCCTGACCAGCGAGGACAGGAGCTTCAGTGATGGAGGCACCCGGACAGGGCGGATCGGCGCCGGCGGACGAGGCCGCGCAGCGCCGCAGACTGCGCACCCTCTGGTGCCGCAGGAGCAGACTCACCGGCTGGGACCCGCCGGACGACTGGTGGACGCCGGTGGTGGACCACATCTGCGAGGCCGCGGTGCGCGGCGGCGACCTCGTCCCCGGCTGCCTCCGCTTCGGCCAGGCCCGGGCCCGGTCGGGGGTGGACATCGGCGCGACCATCACCGACTTCGCCGCGCTCACCGACGTGCTCGGCTGGACCGAGCCGCCGCTGCCGCTGGTGCGCGCGCTGGCCGAGGGGTGGGTGGACGGCGGCCGCTCCACCGAGGAGTGCCAGGACCCGCTGACCGGCCTGGCGACCGAGGCCTTCCTGCGCACCCGGATCGGCGAGCTGTACCGGGGCGAGGGGCGGGCCGACGAGCACCGGCTGGTCATCGTGGCGCTGGACCCGGCCGCCGACCCGTGGCGGCGCACCGCGCAGCTCATCGTCCTCGGCCACGAGCTGAACCGGTACTTCGTCCGCGCCGAGTCGATCGCGCTGCTCAGCCGGACCCGGCTCGCGGTGCTCACCGAGACCTCCGCCGACCTCGGCGAGCGCGCCCGCCACCTGCGCGAGAACATCTGCCGCGAACACGGCGCCGAGCTGTGGACGGTCCCGCTGCCGGACCGCCTGGACGAGGCCCGGTCCCTGCTCAACGACATCGGGAGGCCCCTCTCCACCTGACCGCCGGCGGCCCGGGGCGCTCCCGGGCCGCCGCGACCGTGATCGGCGGCGCCTCCCTCGGCTCCGACCGGTCCGCAGCGCCGCCGGCGCCGCGCGGCCCCGCAGAGGGGGCGGGGCCCGGCACCGGCGGCCACCGGCCCGCGGCGCCCCGCAGAGGGGGCGGGAGCGCCCGGGCCGGCGCCCACCGGGCACGCGCCCGGTGCGGGCCGCCCGGCCGACGCCGGGGAGCGCCTTCTGGCCCCGAGAGGGGCGGCCTCCCCGCCGGCCCCGGCGGCAGGGGGCGCGTCCGCTTGGGGAGGCGGACGCGCCCCCGTTCCCTTCCCTCCGGCCCCAGCCCCACCTGCCAACGGGGAAGTGGCGCCTCCCGGGTCAGTGCACCGCGCGGGCCTCGTCGATGACCTCGTCCAGGACGTCGCGGGAGCGGAGCAGGTCGCCGATCATCCGGTCGATCCGGTCCCGCTCCACCTGGAGCACCTCGGCCAGTTCGGGGGTGGCGGTCTCCGCCGGGCCCTCCCCCGGGTCGTTCAGGCAGGGCAGCAGCCAGCCGATCTTCTCGCTGCACAGGCCGGCCGCGAACAGCTCCTGGATCCGGATCACCCGGCCCACCGTCGACTCGGGGAAGTCCCGGTGCCCGCCGGAGGTGCGCTCGGCCGCGATCAGGCCGAGCTTGTCGTAGTAGCGCAGCGACCGCTCGCTCACCGCGGTCCTGCGGGCCAGCTCTCCGATCCGCACGGCGCCTCCCGGGGTTGAATCTGACACCGGTGTCAGATCCTACGCTCCCGCCATGACGAACAACGAGACCTCCCCGCTCCTCGCCCCCTACGCCCTCGGCCCGCTGGAGCTGCCCAACCGCATCGCGATGTCGCCGATGACCCGCTTCCGCGGCGACGAGGACGGCGTCCCGCTGCCCATCGTCGCCGAGTACTACGCCCAGCGCGCCGGCGCCGGGCTCATCGTCAGCGAAGGGATCTGGCCGTCGTTCTCCGGGCAGAGCGGATGGCGCATCCCCGGCCTGGTCACCGAGGACCAGGTGCGCGGCTGGCGGCGGGTGACCGACGCGGTGCACGCCGCCGGCGGGCGGATCGCCGCCCAGCTCATGCACGGCGGCCGGATGGCGCACCCGGACACCCGGATCGACGGCGGGCACCCGCCGGCCCCGTCCCCGGTGCCGCTGCCGTTCCAGGTGCACACCCGGTACGGCAAGGCCGACCCGGTGGTCCCCGCCGAGATGACCGGGGAGGACATCCGCGAGGCGGTGGCCGACTACGCCCGCGCCGCGCGCAACGCGATCCGGGCCGGCTTCGACCTGGTGGAGCTGCACGGCGCCAACGGCTACCTGATCCACCAGTTCCTCGCGGACAACACCAACCTGCGCACCGACGCCTACGGCGGCGCCGGGCGGGCCCGGTTCGCCGCCGAGGCGGTGCGCGCGGTGGCCGAGGAGGTCGGCGCGGAGCGGACCGCGATCCGGCTCTCCCCCGGCAACCCGCAGTTCGGGATGGCCGAGGCCGACCCGGCACCGGTCTACCGCGCGCTCCTGGCCGAGCTGGACCCGCTGGGCCTGGCCTACCTGCACCTGACCGAGGCCGCCGGGTCCGGCTACGCCTCCCTGGCCGACCTGCGGCCGCGGTGGAGCGGGACGCTGATCGGCAACGTCGGCGAGAACGGGGAGCCCACCACCAGGGAGGCGGCCGAGGAGGTGCTCCGCTCCGGCCGCGCCGACCTGGTCTCCTTCGGCCGGGCCTTCATCAGCAACCCGGACCTGCCGCACCGGTTCGCCACCGGCGCGCCGGTCGCCCCGCCGGAGACCAAGGAGCACTTCTATGACCACGGCCCGGAGGGCTACACCGACTACCCGGCGGCCTCCGCCGAACTCCTCGCGGCCGCGCGGTGAGCCGGGCGAGCGCCTGGGCCGGGCCGCCGACCGGGCGGTCTGGCCCGGCCGCCTCCGGTGCTCTGCCCGCACCCGCACGGCGGGGCCGCCGAACGCAGCGGAAGAGGAGCGGTCTCGGCGGCGGGCGAGGCCCCCGGAGGGACACCGGTCCGACGGCCCTGCTCAGCGGCCTCCGGCGTCCCGCTCGCAGCCATGCGGTGAGCCTGATGGGCGCCCCGGCGAGGACGGCGTCGCCGGAGGCCGGGGACCCCGCCCCGCAGAAGCAGCGGCCCGGCCACCGGTCGACGGCCCCCTGCTCAGCACCCCCGGCGGCCCCGTTCAGAGCCGGGCGATGAGGCCGGCGAGCGCCGCGGCCGGGTCGGTGCCGGGGGCGGTGGCGTCGGCCACCGGCCAGCCGCGCATCCCGGCCAGGCGGGCGGTGGGGGCGTGCCGCGGGTCGGTGAGCAGGTAGCCGCAGGGGGCGTCGGGCCAGTCCGACACCTGGGGCAGCGGCTCGGTCCAGTACCCGGGCGGCGCCTGCGGACCGGCGAGCGGCTCCGCGTCCCCGTCCTCCGTGCCCTGTGCGTCCTGCGGGTTCTGCGCGGCGCGCAGTTCGCCGCGGGTGGTGCCGCCGGGGGCCGGCATCAGCGCGTCGACCAGGACGTAGCCGGCCGGGGGCCGGTGCGCGGCGCGCTGCGCGGCGCCGATCGCGGCGGCCAGCGGGCCGGCCTCGCCGACCGCGACCAGCAGCGGGTGCTCCGGGGCCGCGGCGGCGATGCGGAGCGAGGCGGCGGCCACCCAGCGGGCCGCGTACGGCGGACCGCCGGGCTCCGGCGCCCCGATGACCAGGGGATCCTCCAGTGCCGCGGCGAGCGCGCGCTCCCCCTCGCCGGCCTCCGGCCCGCCGAGCAGCAGCACCGGCGCGGCCGCCCGGGGCCCGCCCGGGCTCACCTGACCGGGCGGGTCTCGTCGACGACCCAGTCCAGGTACTCGGCGGAGCCGCCGGCCACCGGGACCGCGACGACCTCGGGCACGTCGTAGGGGTGCGCCTCGGTGAGGTAGGCGGTGAGGGCGTCCAGCCGGTCGGCGGCGGTCTTCAGCACGACCAGCCACTCCTCGTCGGCCTGGATCCGCTCCTCCCACCGGTAGAAGCCGGTGATCGGCCCGCCGACCTGGGCGCACGCGGCCAGGCGGTGCTCGACGGCGGCGCGGGCCAGCGCCTCGGCGTCGGCCCTGCTTCCCGCGGTGGTCTCCACCCGGACGTGCTGGTGCCCGTCCACGGGCTCCGGCTCTGCCATGTCCACCCACTTCGGCTGCTCGGAACGGTGATCGACAGGTTCTAGGCTCACAGGCATGAGCGACCGCGAAGAACTCCTCCGACACATCAACGATAAGGCCGTGGTGCACGGCCGCGTCACCCTGTCCTCCGGCCAGGAGGCCGACTACTACGTCGATCTGCGCCGGGTGACCCTGGACGGGGAGGCCGCCCCGCTGGTCGGCCGGGTGATGCTGGAGGCCACCGCCGACCTGGAGTACGACGCCGTGGGCGGGCTGACCCTGGGCGCCGACCCGGTGGCGGCCTCGATGCTGCACGCCGCCGCGGCGTCCGGGCGGCGGCTGGACGCGTTCGTGGTGCGCAAGGCGGGCAAGGCGCACGGCCTGCAGCGCCGGATCGAGGGCCCGGACGTCGCCGGGCGCCGGGTGCTGGCCGTGGAGGACACCTCCACCACCGGCGGCTCGGTGCTCACCGCGGTGGAGGCGCTGCGCGAGGCCGGCGCCGAGGTGGTCGGGGTCGCGGTGATCGTGGACCGGGGCGCCCGGGACAAGGTGGCCGGCGAGGGCCTGCCCTACCGGGCCGCGTTCGACCTGTCCGACCTGGACGTCTGAGCCCTTCCGGGCTTTCGGCCCCGACCCCGCACCCACCCTGCCGAGCCCAGGGCCGCCGCTCTCCCCAGGGCCCCGGCCCTGGACGCACGTCCTGTGCGGGGCCGCCGGGGCGGTGGGCCGGGCAAAAGCAACAGGCCGGGGCTCAACATCGTCGTGGTACCACCGCGATGACGTCTCGACGAGGTGAGCGCGGGGCCGGGGGCCGGGAAAGACGGTGCCCCTGAGCTCGACGAGGCGGGCGCGGCCGGCGCGGGTCGGCGTGGGGCCGGGGCGGGAAGAAGGCCCCCGCCGACGATCTAACCGGCGGCGCCGCTCTCGACCAGGAAGGACTTCCCGGCCTCTTCGGCGGCGAGGTCCTTGAGTTCGCCGTTCACGTAGACCTCGACGGCGTCGGGGTCGGAGACCGAGACGTCCATCGCGTCGTGGTCGTAGCTGAGGTACTGGCCCTGGGTCATGGTGGTGTCGGTGAGCACCTCGCCGCCGGGGATGCGCACCAGGACATCGCTGGAGTCGCCGACCACCTTGATGTAGAGCACGCTGTCGTCGGCGTCGCCCACCTCCTCGGCGCCGTCCGCGGCGGGCTCGGAGGGCTGCGCCGGCGCGGCGTTGCCCGGGAGTGAGTTGTAGAGGAAGAACCCGCCGAGCGCGACCAGCGCGACGAACAGCGCGATCGCCGCGGCGATCGCCGCCACCTGGCCTGCGCCTCTCGGGTCATTGCGATGTCGTCCCACGCGCCTGAATGTAGCGTGAATCACGCATGGCATTCGAGGGAGGGTGTCCTGATACGCCCTTGATGAGAATTTTTCCTTCCGGTACCCGCCTCTCCACCCGCACCGCAGCCCCGATCAGGGCGCGTTGGCCGCATCCGGCCCATCGGTGCACGCAGGGCTCCGGACTCCCCCGTTCTTCACATCGGAGGACACGGCACGCATACCGCCATTGGACTGGACATTTGGTCTAGACCTTTCCGAGGGCCAGGTCCGTTCGCGATACTGGGTCCGGACCCCCGCCCCCTCCCGCCGCCCCGCCGGGCCCTCCGGGAGGATGGGGGAGACACCGCAAAGGACATCCAGGCCGACCAGGGAGTCACACCATGCCCATCGCGACCCCAGAGGTCTACACCGAGATGCTGGCCCGCGCGAAGTCCCAGGGCTTCGCCTACCCGGCGATCAACGTGACCTCCAGCCAGACCCTGCACGCCGCCCTGCGCGGGTTCGCCGAGGCCGAGAGCGACGGCATCGTGCAGATCTCCACCGGCGGCGCCGAGTTCCTCTCCGGCGCGACGGTGAAGGACATGGTCACCGGCTCGGTCGCGTTCGCCGAGTACGCGCGGATCGTCGCCGACAAGTACCCGGTCAACATCGCGCTCCACACCGACCACTGCCCCAAGGAGAAGCTGGACGGCTTCGTCCGCCCGCTGCTGCAGATCTCCAAGGAGCGGGCGGCCGCCGGGCAGCAGCCGCTGTTCCAGTCGCACATGTGGGACGGCTCCGCGGTGCCGCTGGAGGAGAACCTGGAGATCGCCACCGAGCTGCTGGCCCTCTCCAAGGCCGCGAACACGATCCTGGAGATCGAGGTCGGCGTGGTCGGCGGCGAGGAGGACGGCATCGTCGGCGAGATCAACGAGAAGCTGTACACCACCCCCGAGGACGCGCTGCGCACCGCCGAGGCGCTCGGCCTGGGTGAGAACGGCTACTACATGACCGCGCTGACCTTCGGCAACGTGCACGGCGTGTACAAGCCCGGGCACGTCAAGCTCCGCCCGGAGGTGCTCAAGGAGGCGCAGCAGGCCGTCGGCGCGAAGTACGACCGCACCCGCCCGTTCGACTTCGTCTTCCACGGCGGCTCCGGCTCCACCCTGGAGGAGATCCACGCCGCCATCGAGTACGGCGTGGTGAAGATGAACATCGACACCGACACGCAGTACGCCTTCACCCGCCCGATCGCGGACCACATGCTGAAGAACTACGATGGCGTGCTTAAGGTCGACGGCGAGGTCGGGAACAAGAAGCAGTACGACCCGCGCTCCTACGGCAAGGCCGCCGAGGCGGGCATGGCCGAGCGCGTCGCCGAGGCCAGCCGGCAGCTCAAGTCCGCGGGCAAGAAGATGTCCTGACCCGCGCTCCGAGACCGGCCCCCGGTTCCCAGCGGGCTCGGGGGCCGAGGTGCGCCCGGCCGCCTGCTATCCATGGGCGGACGCAACGGCCGGGCGCGCCACCCGCTCCCCCCGGGGAGGGGGTGGCGCACGCCGCCGGAGAAGGCGTGCCGCCCGCCGCCCGCGCCCGGCCCCGCGCTGGCAGGATGGGGCCATGGATCCGCATCAGAACCTGCTCGGGGAGCCGCCGGCCACCCGCCTCCCCGACCTGACCGAAGCCCGGGAGGCGCTCGCCTCCGGCACCGACGCCACCGAGGTCGCCGCGCGCTTCCCGGCCTACTCCGCCGCCTGGGCCGCACTGGCCGAGCAGGCGCTGGCCGAGTCCCGGCCGGTCGCCGCCTACGCCTACGCCCGCACCGGCTACCACCGGGGCCTGGACCAGCTGCGCCGGGCCGGCTGGAAGGGCCACGGCCCCGTCCCCTGGGAGCACGGCCCCAACCAGGGCTTCCTGCGCGCGCTGGCCGCGCTGGGCAAGGCCGCCGCCGCCATCGGCGAGGACGAGGAGGCCGAGCGCTGCTCCTCCTTCCTGGCCGACAGCAGCCCCGAGGCCGCCCGCGAGCTGGCCTAGCCGGCACCGGAGGAGGGCAGGCGGGCGGGCCGGCGCGCACCGGCCCCCCGCCGGCCCGCGGAGCCGCACGCAGAGCCGTACTGACCGGGCAATTCACCGCTTAACGAGCGGGCGGCGGTCGTGTACGCTCTAGACGCAAGGGCCCCTGTCGCTTTCTTGCGCCAGGGGCTTACCCGTGTCCGGGCCGCGGACCGAACGATTGAAGAGGTAGACCCGCATGCCGGCGATCACGCTCGTTGGGGCGCAGTGGGGAGACGAGGGCAAGGGCAAGGCGACCGACCTTGTGGGCGACCGCGTGGACTACGTGGTGCGCTACCAGGGCGGCAACAACGCCGGCCACACCGTCGTCATCGGAGACCAGAAGTACGCGCTGCACCTGCTGCCGTCCGGGATCCTCTCGCCGGACGTGGTGCCCGTCATCGCCAACGGGGTCGTCATCGACCCGGCCGTGCTCTTCGAGGAGCTCGGCGGGCTGCAGGCGCGCGGCGTCGACACCTCCAAGCTGCTGATCTCCGCCAACGCGCACCTGATCATGCCCTACCACCGGGAGCTCGACAAGGTCAGCGAGCGGTTCCTGGGCAAGGGGAGGATCGGCACCACCGGGCGCGGCATCGGCCCGACCTACGCCGACAAGATCTCCCGGGCCGGCGTGCGCGTGCAGGACATGTTCGACGAGAAGATCCTGCGCAAGAAGGTCGAGCTGGCGCTCAACGACAAGAACCAGGTCCTCACCAAGGTCTACAACCGGCGCGGCCTGGAGGCAGAGCGGATCATCGAGGACTACCTGGGCTACGCCGACCGGATCCGGCCGCACGTCACCGACACCTCCCTGGTGCTGAACAAGGCGCTCGACGAGGGCAAGAACGTCTACCTGGAGGGCTCCCAGGGCACCCTCCTCGACATCGACCACGGCACCTACCCGTTCGTCACCTCCTCCTCCCCCACCTCCGGCGGCGCCTGCGCCGGCGCGGGCATCGGCCCCACCCGGATCACCAAGGTCGTCGGCATCCTGAAGGCCTACACCACCCGGGTCGGCTCCGGGCCGTTCCCGACCGAGCTGCACGACGAGTGGGGCGAGTGGCTGCGCACCCAGGGCCACGAGTTCGGCGTCACCACCGGGCGCAACCGCCGCTGCGGCTGGTTCGACGCGCCGATCGCCCGGTACGCCACCCGGGTCAACGGCATCACCGACTTCTTCCTCACCAAGCTGGACGTGCTCACCGGCCTGGAGAAGATCCCGGTCTGCGTCGGCTACGACATCGACGGGTCCCGGCACGACGAGATCCCGATGACCCAGACCGAGTTCCACCACGCCGTGCCGGTCTACGAGGAGCTGGACGGCTGGAGCGAGGACATCACCGGAGTCCGCTCCTTCGCCGAACTTCCCAAGACCGCCCAGGCCTACGTGCGTACCCTGGAGGAGATGTCCGGCGCCCCGATCTCGGCCATCGGCGTCGGCCCCGGCCGCGACCAGACCCTGGAGCTGCGCTCCCTGGTCTGACGCGCCGGCGCGCACCCGTACCACTGCCCCTCCCCACGACGAACGACGAACAAAGGGTCCGATACGTGAAAGCCCTGGTACTCGGCGGCGGTGGCCGCGAGCACGCCCTCGTCCGCGCCCTCTCCCTCGACCCGGGTGTCACCGGGCTGCACTGCGCGCCCGGCAACCCCGGGATCTCGGCCCTGGCCGAGAACCACGTGATCAACGTGACCGACGGACTGGCCGTCACCGAGCTGGCCGCCCGGATCCGGGCCGAGCTGGTGGTGATCGGCCCGGAGGCCCCCCTGGTCGCGGGGGTCGCCGACGCACTGCGCGACCGCGGCATCCCGGTGTTCGGACCGGACCGGGAGGCCGCCCGGATCGAGGGGTCCAAGGGCTTCGCCAAGGAGGTCATGGAGGCCGCGGGGGTGCCCACCGCCCGCGCCCGGCTGTGCACCAAGCCGGCCCAGGTCGCCGAGGCGCTGGACGCCTTCGGCCCGCCCTACGTGGTCAAGGCCGACGGGCTGGCCGCGGGCAAGGGCGTGGTGGTCACCGAGGACCGCGCCGCCGCCGAGCGGCACGCCCGGGACTGCGGCCGGGTGGTGATCGAGGAGTTCCTGGACGGCCCCGAGGTCTCGCTGTTCGTGCTGAGCGACGGCGTGCACGCGGTCCCGCTGCCGCCCGCCCAGGACTTCAAGCGCGCGCACGAGGGCGGCACCGGCCCCAACACCGGCGGCATGGGCGCCTACGTCCCGCTGGGCTGGGCGCCCCCCGGCCTCACCGAGGAGGTCATGTCCTCGGTGGTCGGCCCGACCATCCGGGAGATGGCCCGGCGCGGCCACCGCTACCAGGGGCTGCTCTACGTCGGCCTGGCGCTGACCTCGCAGGGCCCGCGGGTGGTGGAGTTCAACGCCCGGTTCGGCGACCCCGAGGCGCAGGTGGTGCTGGACCGGCTGGCCACCCCGGTGGGCGCGCTGCTGCAGGCCGCCGACACCGGCGGGCTGGGCCGGATCACCTCGCTGGAGTGGCGGAACGGCGCCGCGGTGACGGTGGTCGTCGCCGCGGAGAACTACCCGTCCTCCCCGGTCACCGGGGACCCGATCGGCGGCCTGGAGGCGGCCGGGTCGGTGGACGGCGCCTACGTGCTGCACGCCGGGACCGCCTGGCGCGGCGAGCGGGAGATCGTGTCCAGCGGCGGCCGGGTGCTCGACGTGGTCGGCACCGGGGAGACGCTGGCCGCCGCCCGGGAGCGCGCCTACGAGGCGGTGGGCAAGATCGAGCTGCGCGGCTCCTTCCACCGCACCGACATCGCGGAGCAGGCCGCCGCCGAAGAGCAGGCGTAGGAACATCCCGGCGGAGGGGCGGGCGGCGGTTCCGCCGCCCGCCCCTCCGCCGCCTCTCCGATGGTCTTGACGTTGCGGCCCTGTCGATGCGTGTCGATAGGGCCGCAACGTCAAGATCACCGTCCGGGGCCCGAGCCCGGGCCCCACCGCTCCGTGCCCTTCTGAGCTGCTGGAAAGATGGAACCGTGATCGAGCGCTACACCCTTCCGGAAATCGGGCGCGTCTTCAGCGACGCCCACAAGTACGAGCTCTGGTGCCGGGTCGAGACCCTGGTGATGGAGGCGCACGCGGCCGCGGGCACCATCCCGGCCGACTCCGTGGACCCGGTCCGACAGGCGCCCCCGCCCACCCCGGAGCGGGTGGCCGAGATCGAGGCGGTGACCCAGCACGACGTCATCGCCTTCCTGACCGCCTGGGCCGACAACACCGAGCCGCGCGACGCGGCCAAGTGGGTCCACTTCGGCATGACCTCCTCCGACCTGCTGGACACCGCGCTGGCCGCGCAGCTGGTCGAGGCCACCGACATCCTGCTGGCCAAGGCCGACGCGCTGGTCGCCGCGCTGCGCGACCACGCCCTGGCGCACCGGGCCACGCTGCGGGTCGGCCGCACGCACGGCATCCACGGCGAGCCCGACGTGTGGGGCCACCGGGTCGCCGACTTCGCGTTCGGCATGGCGCGCTCCCGGGACCGGCTGCGCCGCGCCCGCGAGGCGGTCGGCGTGATGGCCATCTCCGGCCCGGTCGGCACCTACTCCAACATCGACCCGGAGGTCGAGGCCTACGTCGCGGAGAAGCTGGGGCTGCGCCCGGCCGACGTCTCCACCCAGGTGGTGCTCCGGGACGGGATCTCCGAGTGGGTCTCCGCGCTGGCGATCATCGCCACCGTGTGCGAGGCGGTCGCCCTGGAGGTGCGGCACGGCCAGCGCACCGAGGTGCGCGAGCTGTGGGAGCCGTTCGGCAAGGGCCAGAAGGGCTCCAGCGCCATGCCGCACAAGAAGAACCCGATCATGTCCGAGCGGATCTGCGGCATGGCGCGCAACGTGCGCGCGCAGATCGTCCCGGTGATGGAGGGCATCCCGCTCTGGCACGAGCGGGACATCTCGCACTCCTCCACCGAGCGGATCTCGCTGCCGGACGCCGCGATCGCCACCGACTACCTGCTCAACCTGACCACGAAGCTGGTCACCGGGCTGGTGGTGGACGCCGACCGGATGCGCGCCAACCTGGACTCCACGCACGGCCTGATCTACTCCTCCACCGTGGTCTCCGAGCTGATCGAGACCGGGATGTCCCGGGAGGACGTCTACGCGCTGGTGCAGACCGCCGCGATGCGCACCTGGGACACCGGCGCCCCGTTCCGGGAGACGCTGCGCGAGGAGGCCGCCGCCCGCGGCGCCGAGCTGGACGAGGCCCGGCTGGACGAGGTCTGCCGGCCGGAGCGGTTCGTGCGCCGCCTCTCCGGCGTGTTCGAGCGGCTGGAGAAGCTGGCGTGAGCGGATTCACCGTCAAGCCGGAGCCGGTGCAGGTGCCGGGCCTGACCCACCTGCACACCGGCAAGGTCCGCGAGCTGTACGCCACCGCCTCCGGCGAGCTGGTGATGGTCGCCACCGACCGGGTCTCCGCCTACGACTGGGTGCTGCCCACCGAGATCCCGGACAAGGGGCGGCTGCTCACCGCGCTCTCGCTGTGGTGGTTCGAGCGGCTGGCCGGCCTGGCCCCCTCGCACGTGCTCTCCGACACCCCGCCGGCCGGCGCCCCCGCCGACTGGAACGGGCGCACCCTGGTCTGCCGGCGGCTGGACATGGTGCCGGTGGAGTGCGTGGCCCGCGGCTACCTGACCGGGTCCGGCCTGGCCGAGTACCGGGACGGCGGCGCGGTGTGCGGGGTCGCCCTGCCCGCCGGGCTGGAGGACGGCTCCCGGCTGGACGAGCCGATCTTCACCCCGGCCACCAAGGCCGAGGTGGGCGAGCACGACGAGAACGTCTCCTTCGAGGAGGTCTCCGCCCGGGTCGGCGCGGAGCTCGCCGGCGAGCTGCGCGAGCTCACCCTGGCGCTGTACGGCCGGGGCCGGGAGATCGCCGAGGAGCGCGGCGTGCTGCTGGCCGACACCAAGTTCGAGTTCGGCCGGAACGCCGAGGGCCGGCTGGTGCTGGCCGACGAGGTGCTCACCCCGGACTCCTCCCGGTTCTGGCCGGCCGACGGGTGGGCGCCCGGGCGGGCGCAGCCCTCCTACGACAAGCAGATCATCCGCGACTGGCTGACCTCCGCGGAGTCCGGCTGGGACCGGGCCTCCGACGCGCCGCCCCCGCCGCTCCCCGACGAGGTGGTGGAGCGCACCCGGGCCAAGTACGTCGAGGTGTACGAGCGGCTCACCGGCTCGCCGGTGCCGTTCGGCTGATCCGCCCCGGGCCCCGGTGCTCCGCGCCGGGGCCCGCGACACGCCGGGCCCGGTGATCCCGGCCACGATGGCACCGGCAGCCACGCAGAGCACTTACAGTGGTAGCGGTCCTTTGCCCGGTCCCGCCGATCGGCGCGCCACGCACGGGACGTCCGCACAACCGTCTGCACCGCGCACCGGGCGGCCGAACCCGAGTCATTCCGCAACCGCCCCGCGTCCGAGGAGCCGCCCGCATCCGGGCGGGGTCGGACGCGTCGGCCCGGCCGGTGCGCAGGCGGGCGGTGCCGATCGGAGCGCCGGCCGGAACGAGCCGGGCGTTCGGCGCGTCTCACACCACGGGCGCGCCGCTGAGCACGACCCCTACATCCGCCTCACGAAGGAGCACAAGAGCATGGGCCAGGAGGTTCGCTACCGCGTCCGCGGCGGCCGTCCCCTGAACGGGACGGCTTTCATCCAGGGCGCGAAGAACGCCGTGCTGCCGATGATCGGCGCCGCCCTGCTCGCGGCGAAGGGACGCACCGTACTGCGCAACGTCCCCACCATCGAGGACGTCCGCCGCGCCCTGGAGCTCGCCGAGCACATCGGCGCCAAGGTCGAGTTCCACGAGGCGGAGCGGACCGTGGTGATCGACGCCTCCCGGCTCGGCGACGACCCGGAGCGGGCCGTGCTGCCCGCCGAGATCGCGGCCCGGTTCCGCGGCTCGGTCCTCTTCGTCCCGGCGCTCATGCACCGCATGGGCCGCGCCCGGATCGAGGGCGTCGGCGGGTGCAACCTGGGCAGCCGCAAACTCGACTTCCACTACCGCGGCTTCGCCCGGCTCGGCGCCGAGGTCACCGAGGACGAGGACCGCAACCACATCAACGTGAAGGCCGACAACCTGCGCGGCGGCCACCTCTACCTGGACACCCCCTCGCACACCGGCACCGAGAACCTGATCATGGCCGCGGTGCTGGCCCCGGGCACCACGGTGATCGAGCACGCCGCGCTGGAGCCCGAGGTCCTCGACGTGATCGAGTTCCTCTCCGCGATGGGCGCCAAGATCAGCGGCGGCGGCACCGGCTTCATCACCGTGGAGGGCGTCGAGGAGCTCACCGCGGTCGAGCACACCATCATGAGCGACCGGATCGACGCCGGCGTGTTCGCGATGGCGACCGCCGCGGCCGGCGGCGACGTCAGCCTGGTCGGCGCCAACCTGGAGCACCTGGGCGTGGCGCGGTGGAAGCTCGACCAGATGGGCGTCGAGTTCTCCCAGCAGGGCGCGGTGCTGCACGTCCGCCGCGACCCGTCGGTGCAGCTGCGCCCGATCAACGCGGTCACCTCGCCCTACCCGGGCTTCGCCACCGACCTGCAGTCGCCGCTGATGGCGCTCGCCACCCTGGCCGAGGGCGAGAGCTACCTGCACGAGAACATCTACGACGGCCGGTTCGCGCTGGCCGACGAGCTGAACAAGATGGGCGCCAAGATCGAGGTCGCCGGCACCCGCGCCATCGTGCACGGCCCGACCGACCTGCGCGGCACCGAGGTGGTCGCGCACGACCTGCGCACCGGTGCGGCGCTGGTGCTCGCCGGCCTGGTGGCCGAGGGCGAGACCATCGTCTCCCCGGGCTACCTGGTCGACCGGGGGCACGCCCAGTTCGCCGACCGCCTCGCCGCCCTGGGCGCCGACGTGGTCCGCGAGGTCTCCGAGTAGGGCGGCCGAGCTCCGGCTCACGCCGGGGTGGAAGGTCCGCCTGCGCGGCGCTTCCACTCCGGCTTTCGATCATCTGCGTGAAATGATCATCATCGGCCCCGCACAATGGGTACGATCGCGGCAATCATGCCGTGACAGAAAACAGGTTCGGGAACCAGTGGGCGCACATAGTGAAGAGCGTGGAATGGTAGCGGGGAGCAGCCCGAGGTGAGTGCGCAGCGAACCGGCGATTTGACCATCGGCGTCATCGGCCCGCATGAAGTCGTCGAGCGCGTCATGCTCATGGGTCCGGGGTCCACGGGGCCGCTCAACGCCAGACTCATCGCCGCCGCCTATCGAGACGAGCAAGAGGCGACCGACAAGGTACTGCGGCTGGGCTCCGCCATCGACGCGTACCTGTTCGCCAGCCCCGTGCCCTACGAGTTCGCACGGAAGGCCGGGGTCCTCACGATGCCCGCCACCTACGTGCCGCTCGGCGGGGCCAGCCTGCACGAGGCGCTGCTCCGCGCCACCCTGGACGAGAGATACGACCCGACCAAGGCCAGCCTGGACGTGCTCGGCCGGAGCGACGTGGTGGAGGCCTACTCCGAGGTCGACCTGCCCGTCGACGGCATCCACGTGCACGAGGAGCTCACCAGCACCGCCCAGCTGACCTCCTTCCACGAGGGCCTGTGGCGGCGCAAGGCCACCCGGATGGCGATCACCTGCGTGCGCGGCGTCGCGGAGCGGCTGGAGGCCATCGGGGTCCCGGTGATGCGGCTCCGCCCGACCAACGCCGGCGTGCGCAGCGCCCTGCAGACCGCCGGCCTGCTCGGCGCCCACCACCGGCTGGAGGAGGCCCAGCTCGGCGTCGTCATCGTGGACGTCCCGACGCTGCGCGACTCCACCCGCCGGTCCACGCCCCGCTACTGGCGCGACGAGCTGCGCCTGGCCCTGCACCGGCTGCTGCTCCAGGAGGCGCACCGGATCAACGCCACCGCGCACCCGGTGGACGACCACACCTTCATGGTCACCGCCACCCGGGGCTCGCTGGTCACCGCGACCGAGGGCTTCCGCCAGCCGCCGTTCGTCGACCGGATCAAGGCGGAGCTGGGCATCGCCATCGAGGTCGGCATCGGCATGGGCCGGACCACCCAGGACGCCGAGACGCACGCCCGCGCGGCACTGAGCCGGGCGCAGGCGACCCGGCAGAGCTTCGCGGTGGACCGGGAGGGGCGCTCCCTGGTCCCGGCGCAGCGCGCGCCGGCGCGGCAGGGGTCGGAGTCGCTGCGCAGCAAGGGCCGGGAGACGCTGACCCGGCTCTCGGAGCGGATCGCCGAGGAGGACGGCCCGCTGGTGGTGGACGCGGAGAACGCCGGCCGGATGCTCGGGGTCACCCCGCGCACCGCCCGCCGGCTGCTGCGCACCCTGGTCGAGGAGGGCCTGGCCTGGCCGCTCCCGCCCAACCGCACGCTGCAGCCGGGCCGCCCGCGCCAGCTCTACCGGCTGATCGTGGAGAAGCTCGACAAGGACAAGGCCGGGAAGTAGCCCGGCGCGGATGAGGGCCCGGCGCCGCGCGGCGCCGGGCCCTCATTTCGCAACGCAGGGGCGGCCGTCAGCCGTTGCGCCGCGGGAAGGCGCGCGCGGCGGCCAGGAAGGCGTCGTTCTCCTCCGGGGAGCCGATGCTCACCCGGGCGCCCTCGCCGGCGAACGGCCGCACCGACACCCCGGCGGCCGCGCAGGCCTCGGCGAACTCCGCGGTGTCCTCGCCCAGCCGCAGCCAGACGAAGTTGGCCTCGGTCGGCGGGACGGTCCAGCCGTCGGCGAGCAGCGCCTCGCGGACCCGGACCCGCTCCTTGACGGTGCGCTCGACCCGGTCCAGCAGCTCGTCCTCGGCCCGCAGCGAGGCGACCGCGGCCGCCTGGGCCAGGTGGTTCACCGCGAACGGGACCATGGTCTTGCGCACCGCCGCGGCGACGTCCGGGTGGCCGACGAGGAAGCCGACCCGCAGCCCGGCCAGCCCGTAGGCCTTGGAGAAGGTGCGCAGCACGGCGACGTTGGGCCGGTCGGCGCGGAGCCGGATCCCGTCCGGGACCCCGGTGTCGCGCACGTACTCGCGGTAGGCCTCGTCCAGCACGACCAGCACGTGCTCCGGGACGCGGTCCAGGAAGGCGGTCAGCTCGGCCTCGCGCACCACGGTGCCGGTGGGGTTGTTCGGGTTGCACACGAAGACCATGCGGGTCCGCTCGGTGATCGCGGCGGCCAGCGCGTCCAGGTCGTGCACCTCGTCCGCCAGCGGGACCGTCACCGGCGCGGCGCCGGAGAGCTCGGCCAGCAGCGGGTAGGCCTCGAAGGAGCGCCAGGCGTAGAGCACCTCGGCGCCCGGCTCCGCGACGGCCTCCAGCAGCTGCTGCAGGATGCCGACCGAGCCGGCGCCGACCGCGACCTGGTCGGTCTCGACCCCGAACCGGGAGGCGATCTCGGCGGTGAGCGCCTCGGCCCCGGTGTCCGGGTAGCGGTTGAGCTCGGCCGCGGCCGCGGCGACCGCCGCGGTCACCGAGGGCAGCGGGTCATAGGGGTTCTCGTTGGAGGAGAGCTTGACGGACCGCCCGTCCGGCCCCACCACCCTGCGCCCCGGCCGATAGGCGGGGATGTTCCCGAGGACAGCCCGGAAATATGGCGAATTCCGCTCCGACACCATTGTCCTTCCTCGATACTCAGTGCAAGGGACAGGCTACCCAGCGCGAGAATCGACCGGATGGACGCCTGACTCCTCAGCGGAAATATCGCACAGAACAGGAAAAGGCACCATGGACCACTCCCGATCGGCACGGACGGCGGCGCTCACCTGGTCCGTCTGCGCGGTACTGCTCGCCGCGTCGGCCTGCGGCGGCGGGCAGGGCGCCGAGGAGGCCGGCGGCGGCGAGGGCGGGAAGCAGGACGGCCCGGCCGCCGCGTCGGCGGAGAAGCTGAACGAGGCCCAGCTCGTCCAGTACGAGGACGCCAAGGTCGTCCCGGAGGCCGGCCAGAGCGGCGCCTACGGGGAGCTGTCCGGCGTCGCCCGCACCAAGAAGCTCCGCGAGGAGACCGAGCTGGACAAGCCGGAGTGCGCCGACGCCACCGAGCGCTGGGCCGCGGTGCCCGAGGTGCGCGACGCCCCGGCCTCGGTCGCGGTCTACGCGCGCGGCGACGACACCACCCTCTCGCACACGCTGCTGGCGCTGCCCGCCGACGCCGCGGACAAGGCGCTGGAGGCCGCGGTGCCGCCCGAGGAGTGCTCCTCCTACGAGGCCACGATGAAGGACGGCGGCACCTCCTCCTACGAGATCTCCGAGCTGGACGCGGACGAGGTCGCGGACGGCTCGCGCGCGTTCACCGTGAAGACCGAGGCCCAGGGCGAGGAGGTCTGGCTGTACGCCCTGGTCTACCGGAACGGCGACCACCTCGCCTCGACCTCGATCATCGGCCCCGACGCCGACGGGGACTACGCCGATCTCCTCACCGGCTTCACCGAGTCCGCGGTGGAGCGGGAGGACAAGATCCTCACCTGAGCCCGCCCCGGCCACCGGAACCGCGAGAACGCGGGCGGCTCCGGCCGCCCGCACCCCGCGCCGGCCCGCACCGCCCGCGCGCAGCCCCTGCCCGCCCCGGCGGGCCCAGCGCCCGCCGGGGCCGGTGCGGCGGCCCCTCCCCGCTCGGAGCGCGCCCCGCCCCCGTCCCGCGCGGGAATCCGGCGCGCCTCGCGGCCTTCACCGCGCGGCGGGCGGTACCCGCCTCGGGGATCCGCCCCGGAAGGTCCGCCGCGAGAAGAGCACGGCACCGGCCCTCCACCGGGGGGAATCCCGCCCTGCCTGCGGTTCCGGCCGCGGGCCGCTCCTCCCGCCGGCTCTCCGCGCTCCGGGCGACACGCCCGGTCCGCCCGGATCGGTGGCGCCGCGTCCGGGGATCCACTAGAGTCTTCTCCGTTCGAACAGAAGTTCGATCGAAGGGGGTTTGGGGGGCATGACCACGGCAGCGCAGGTCTCAGGTCATCGGTCGTCTCGGTTCGGCGGAGCCGGGCGCGCCCCCCACTCTCCCGCCGAGGACCGGCATCTCATGCGCCGCCTGGACTGGGGCGCCCGCTCCTCGGCCGCCTTCTACCGGTCCCTGGAGAGCGCCTTGGAGGAGCCCTCCGGCCCGGTCCGGATGGACCCGGTGCGCAACCCCTACACCCCGGGCGCCGGCCTGCGCCCGCCCGAGCTCGCCGGGCGCGAGGACGAGCTCCGCCGCTTCTCCGTGGTGCTGGAGCGGGCCGCGCGCGGCCGGCCGGAGCGCGGCACGGTGCTCACCGGGCCGCGCGGCGCCGGCAAGACGGCGCTGCTCAACGCCTTCCGCTCGCTGGCCGTGCAGCGGATGTGGGGCACCGGCGGGTTCGAGGCCCGGCCCGGGCGGTCGCTGCGCGCGCCGCTGGCGGCCGCGCTGCACGGCGCGCTGCGCGAGCTGGCGCCCCGGCACCGCGCCCCGGACCGGGTCGAGTACGTCCTGGGCGTGCTCAAGTCGTTCGCCCGCACCGGAACCGCCCCGGGCGAGCGGCGGCACCCGGGCATCGACGCGGTCGCGGTCCGCGGCCGGGCCGACTCCGGCGACATCGGCACCGACCTGGCCGAGCTCTTCGCCGACGCCGCCTCCATCGCCACCGACCTGGGCACCGGCATCGCCCTGTTCATCGACGAGATGCAGGAGCTGGGCGCCGAGGACCTCTCCGCGCTCTGCACCGCCTGCCACGACCTGGCGCAGAGCGGCGGGCCGCTGCTGATCGTCGGGGCCGGCCTGCCGCAGCTGCCCGCCGCGCTCTCCGCCGGCCGGGGCTACTCCGAGCGGCTGTTCCGCTACACCGGGGTGGACGGCCTGGGCCGGGCCGAGGCGTACCGCGCGCTGACCGCCCCGGCCGAGCCCGAGGGGGTCGGCTTCCGGGACGAGGCGCTGGAGGCGCTCTACCGGCTCTCCGGCGGCCACCCCTACCTGCTCCAGGCCTACGCCAAGGCCGCCTGGGACGCGGCCGAGCAGAGCCCGATCACCGCGGAGGACGTCACCGCGGGCGCCGCCGAGGCCGAGGAGGAGCTGGACGCCGGCTTCTTCGGCGGCCGCTACCGGTCCGCGGCCCCCGCCGAGCGCACCGTGCTGCACGCCATGGCCGGCCTCGGCGACGGCCCGGTCCGCACCGAGGAGCTCGCCGCCGCGGCCGCGCTCCGCCCCGCGGCCCTGGCCGGGGCCCGCGCGGCCCTCACCGAGAAGGGCCTGATCCACGAGTCCGGGCCGGACTCCCTCGCCTTCTCGGTACCGGCCTTCGCCCGCTTCCTCCGCCGCACCGCCTGACCACGCCCCTCCCCCCGCCGGGCCCCGGCCCCTCCTCCGGGGCCCGGCCCCGCGCCCACCCTGTCGAGCCCAGGGGCCGCTGCCCTCCCCAGGGTCCCCGGCCCCGCGCCCACCCTGTTGAGCCCAGGGCTGTTGCTTTTTCCCGGCCCTGAACACGCGTCCCGCGCGGGATCGCCGGGGCGGTGGGCCGGGCAAAAGCAACAGGCCTGGGCTCAACATCGTCGTACCACCGCGACGACGTCGAGCTCCGCGTCGTCATCTTTGCCCGGCCCACCGGAGGCGGTCTCGTTTCCCCGAGTAGGAAGGGGCCGGGAAAAGACGACGACCCTGAGCTCGACGAGGTGGGTGCGCCCGGGACGGGCGGCAGGTGCCGGGCTCCCCTCGGGTGCTCAGTTCAGGCTTCCGGGGCCGGCGTCGGGGATGCCGGTGTCGGCGGTGCGGTCGCGGGTGCGGCGGGCCGCGGGGATGTTCCGGCCCGGGAAGCGGCGGGCCGTCCGGGGCAGCACGGTGTTGGTCGGCTGCGGGGCGCCGTTCCGGGTGCGCGGGAGCGGGGTGCTGCCGTCGTCGGCGATCTCGCCCAGCACCGCCAGGGTGGCGCCGTTGCCGATGTCGATCACCGCGGCGCGCACCTGCGGGTCGCGGCCGTCCAGCTCCACCGCGAAGACCACGTGCACCGGCCGCCCGTACCGGCGGCCGTCGAACCGGAACAGCCGCCAGCACCCGTTCCGCCACACGTCCACCGGCTCCGGCTTCTCCGCGTCCAGCGTCGCCGGGACCGACCGCCACACGTCGCTCGCGCGCAGCCGGGCCAGGGTGCGGCGGACCGGGACCGGGCGGATCTCGCACGGCTCCCGGCCCGCGGCGCGCGCCACCGCCTCGTTCAGCTCCGGCGAGAGCGCCAGGACCGCCCCCAGTTCCACCGCGGCAAGGCCGGCCGCCGCCCAGGTCGGCCCGGCCAGGACCGCGGCCCCGGTGCCCGCCGCGCCGATGGACGCGGCCGAGGCGGCCGCCAGCAGTCCGGCGCGGCCGATGCTCCGCCATCCCACCGGGGTGGTGCTCAGCCCGCCGAAGCAGCCGCACCCCATCCCCGGGTCGCGCCGGCGGACCAGCACCAGGGCTGCGGCCGAGGCGGCGAACAGCACCGCGGCGGCGCCGCGGGCCAGGTCGCCCAGCGGGCCGCCGAGCACCAGCAGCGCGACGGCGAGCAGCGCCTCCACCGCCACCGCGAACAGCCGGAACGGTCGGTGCAGCGGCCGGGGCAGCAGGGACGCGGGGCCCTGCCCCGCCGCGGAGCGATCCGCGGCCTTGGCGGCGGCGCCGAGCAGCAGCATCAGCGCCACGATCGGCGGCTGGATCTGGAGCAGTGTCGCGAGCACGGGCTCACCCCACCCTCAGGGTCGCGGGAACGCAGCCGGCCTCGGGGCGCCCGCCCAGCGCCACGAAGCTCGGCAGGGTCAGTTCGGCCAGCCGGCCGCGCGCCTCGGAACCGGAGTCCCTGCACCGGTCGCAGAACCGGCTCAGCGCCGAGGCGCAGTCGATCACCGGGACGGCGACGCGCTCCCCGGTCTCGTCGTTGCTCAGCCCCAGGGTGACCCCGATGGACAGCCGGGGCAGCGGCAGGCAGGGGTCGGTGCGGTCGCACCCGGGGCCGCAGTCGTCGCCGGAGTCCAGCGCCGGGTAGGCGGCGCCCTGCAGGCGGGCGCGCGGGTCGTCGTGCGCGGACCGGCCGGCCGCGGGGTCGTACCAGGTGGCGACGGCGGAGACGGTCCGCGGCATGGTGCGCGCCGGCGGCCGGCGCGGGCTCTGGTCCACCGGGTAGGGCGGCTGGGTGGTGGCCGGGACGGACGCCTCCACCTCGCCGTCCCGGCGCAGGCCGATCGCGTCGAACAGGCGGCCCGGCTCCAGGTGCGGGTGGCGGACGGCCATCCGGCCGGAGGCCCGGTAGGGCACGACGGCGACCACCGCCGGGCGCCCGTGCCCGGGGTCCACCCGGACGGCCTCCCCGTCCACCTCGGTGATGGTTCCGGTGACCCGCCCGAGCTGCGCCCAGACGCGGTCGACCACCCAGCGCCCGCCGGGGGCGCAGCGGGCCAGCACGTCGTCGCCGAGGCGCAGTTCGCGGGGGGCGGCCTCGCGGCCGCGCCAGAACCGGGTGGCCCCCTCGAACAGGAACCGCTCCTCCCCCTCCGGGGTGGCCAGCACGATCATGTGCTGGCTGACGTCCAGCAGCACCCCGCGCACCACCCTGGGCGACGGGCCGTCCGGCGGCGGCGCGGCCTCCTCGCCGAGCAGAGCGGAGGTGAACCTCCATCGGTCACCTATATCAACCGACATCATCCCTCCTCGCCCCAACTGTCCCGACTGCCCGTTTTCTCATTCTCGTCAAGCGCCCCCGCCGGGACACTCCCCACGCCGACGAAGACGTCATTCCGCCTGATTCCCCCACTTGTCCGGCGACACGCCTGGCGTCCACCACCCCTCCCGGCCCCTCCGAACCGGGAACGCCTGCCCCGCAGGACGTCCGCATCATCCGGAGCCGCCCGGTTTGTCAGAACATGGTGTCCGGCTTGTCTGCCTGTTGCCCCCACCGTGGAAAAGTGGTGATCAAGGACGATATGTGACTGAAAGAACTCGCCGGACGACGGTCGGCGAGCGACCCCGGGGCCGGTGATCCCATGCCCGAGACGGTACGGCGCACGAGGTACGAAGAGTTCACCGAGTACGTGAACGACCGCGGCCCGACCCTGCTGCGCATCGCGCGCTCCCTGGCCGGCAACCACTCCGACTCCGAGGACCTGCTCCAGGCGGCGCTGCTCAAGACCTTCTTCGCCTGGGACCGCATCACCAACCCCAAGGCCCGGGACGGCTACGTCCGCCGCGCCATGGTCAACACCCAGATCTCCGAGTGGCGCCGCAACCGCCTGGAGATCTATCCCACCGACGACATCCCCGAGCAGCGCGTGGACGACCCCACCGCCCGCTCCGACCTGGCCGACGTGGTCAACCGCGCCATCTCCCGCCTCCCCGACCGGCAGCGCCAGATCCTCCGCCTCCGCTACTACAACGACCTCACCGAGGCGCAGATCGCCGACCGCCTGGGCGTCAGCATCGGCACCGTGAAGAGCACCGTCTCCCGCGCCGTCGGCAAGCTCCGCGACGACGCCGACCTGGTGATCGAACGCACCACCGCCTGACCCCGGATCCGCTCGTTTTGCGCCCGCGGCCCAGTACTCTGTAGTCTTGAGCGAGCCGAGGAGGATTCGCCTAGAGGCCTAGGGCGCCGCACTGCTAATGCGGTTGGGGAGCAATCCCCTCATGGGTTCAAATCCCATATCCTCCGCTGGTCAGAAGGGGCACTGTCGATCCGGCAGTGCCCCTTCTCCGTGCCCCGGTAGCGGTTCCAGCAGTGGTCCCATCGAAGCTCATGGCACCCCGCCCCGTCTCTGCAGCCGGACCAGGCGGCCCCGTCTGCCCTCCCGGGCGCACACCCCACAGGGAAGCCTCCGCTGGCCCCGGTACCAGGCCGCGGCGATCTCCGCGACGATGTCGTCGGTCGAGGCTGAGAACGACCGTGCCGAACAGGCACGACGACAGTGTGTGGCGGAGCGCCGTCCCGCCCAGGCCACAGAAACCTCCAAAGTATTTTCGTTTTTTTCGATCAGGGTACGATAGGGTCATGACGATGACACTGCGGGAGCGAACAGTCCTTCCCCCTGACGACCGTTCCGAGCTGGCCAGGCTCGCCCGTGACCTGACCGGCGACCACGAGCCGCGCGCACGGCTGGTCGGCCCGGACGGCTCGGAGATCGAGGTCCCCGAGGAGCTCTACACGGCCCTGCGCGATGTCGTGGCGGCGCTCTCACAAGGGCTGGCGGTCTCCATCGCTCCGCACAACACCATGCTGACCACCCAGGAGGCGGCCGACCTACTCGGCATCTCCCGCCCCACCCTGGTGAGGCTCCTGAGCGAGGGGCAGATCCCCTTCAGCATGCGCGGTCGACATCGCCGAGTGCTACTCCGCGATGTTCTCGACTACCAGGAACGCACTCGACACGAGCGAGAGCAGGCACTGGACCAGATGGCGGCCGACGCCGAAGAAGCAGGCCTGTACGGTGCGACCGCGTCTCCCGAGAAAACCAGGTGAGAACGGAAGATCGTGGCTTTTCCCGCCTTTCTCGATACCTGCGTCCTCTATCCCGCATACCTGTGCGACACGCTCCTGCGGCTCGCGGCCGCCAACGCATACCGCCCCTTGTGGTCCGCCGATGTCCTTGACGAACTCAGCCGCAACGTCGTCGAACGAGGAATCGCCCCGGAAAAGGCGGGGCACAGGATCGCACAGATGAACCGGGCCTTCCCCGACGCGATGGTCCACGGGTACGAAACACTGGTCGCCGGCATGAGGAACGATCCCAAGGACCGGCACGTCCTCGCAGGCGCCGTCCGGGCCAACGCCGAGGTAATCGTCACCTTCAACATCAAGGATTTCCCGGACGCGGCGCTTAAGCCTTACGACGTCCTGGCCGTGCACCCCGACGACTTCCTTCTCGACCAGCTCGACCTCTACCCGGGGTTGACGCTCGGCGTCCTGGAGAAGCAGGCCGCCTCCTACCGCCGCGAACCGGCCACCGTCCCCGGCGTACTCGCCCTTCTGGAACGAACCGGCGTCCCCCGATTCGCCGCCGAAGTCCGCCGGCATCTGCGCTGAACACCCCGGACTACAGAAGTGCGGGCCCGCCGGGGGAGGAGAACGGTACTCGCTCAGCACCCATGCAAGCGAAGGTCTCGAACCGAGCGGCTGAGCGAAGAGGTCGTACCCGACATCTACAGTGAGTTCTGATCGTCTTATCTACTGTCCCTTTTCCCGGGGCGGCGGCCCTCCAGGAGGAGTCCATGTACGCCGACGAGATCCGACCTGGAGTTCGCCTGACAGGACCGGCTCTGGGGACGGCCACAATCGTGGCCGTCACCTCGATCGGCGAGGCTCTACAGGTCACGGTACGTGACGACTCCGGCCATCTGTCGGATCGAATGCTATTCCCCGATGACATCACTGCGCTGAGTCCCGAGGCGCCGAAGTCACGGTGGTCGTTCGATGCCGATCCTGCCCAGTTCCGCCTCGCCTCGGAGGCTCTGCGCATGAGGCATGCGGGACTGTCGGATCCGATGCTCGCCGTGGAGACGAGCAACATCGACCCGCTGCCCCACCAGATCCGAGCCGTCTACGGGACGCTGCTGCCTCAGCCCGGTTCCCTGCGCTTCCTGCTCGCGGACGATCCGGGCGCCGGGAAGACGATCATGGCGGGCCTGTACCTCAAGGAGCTGTTGCTGCGGGGAGATGTACAGCGCTGCCTCATCGTCGCCCCTGGCGGGCTGGTCGAACAGTGGCAGACCGAACTCGCGGAGAAGTTCGGGATCGAGATGACCGTTCTGACGCGAGATCTGGCCAATGCAGCCCCTGACGGAGACCCGTTCCGGGCCAATCCGATGCTGATCGCGCGGATGGACCAGCTCTCTCGCAACGATGAATGGCAGTCGCTGCTCTCCGAAACCGATTGGGACCTCATCGTCGTCGACGAGGCCCACCGGATGAGTGCCTCGTGGTACGGCAACAAGCTCAGGCGTACCCAACGCTACGAACTCGGCCAGCTGCTGGGCCGGACCACTCGTCACTACCTGCTGATGACTGCAACCCCGCATTCAGGGTCAGAGGCCAACTACCAGGCTTTTCTTGCTCTGTTGGACCCGGACCGGTTCGAGGGCCAGTATCGCCGAGGTGTTCACTCGGTCGACACGACAGGACTCATGCGCCGCATGGTCAAGGAGGATCTGCTCACCTTCGACGGTAAACCCCTCTTCCCCGAACGGGTGGCCGAGACCGTCGAGTACACGCTGTCTCCTGCGGAGATGCGTCTTTACGACGAAGTGACGGAATACGTCCGCACGGAGATGAACCGAGCCGAGCAGGCCGACGGCAAACAGCGCACCGTCGGCTTCGCTCTCACCGTCCTGCAGCGGCGGCTGGCTTCCAGCCCCGAGGCGATCTATCAGTCGATCCGCCGCCGGGCCTCAAGACTGCGCGCTCTCCGGGAACAGATCCTGTCCGGCACCTTTATCCACGAGGCGGAAACGCTCTCCTTCGACCCGGATGAGTTCGACTCCGACGAGCTGACCGCGGCCGAGCGCGAACGCGCCGAAAACGAGGTCCTCGGCGCCGCTACAGCGGCACGCACCACTGTCGAGCTGGACGCCGAACTCGCCGCCCTCTCCGCCCTGCAGAGGACCGCCGAGGACGTCCGCACATCAGGCGTGGACCGCAAGTGGCAGGAGCTGCGGTCCTTGATCGTGAAGGCACACGACGACGGACTCGCCGGCGCCAACGGCGCTCCACACAAGCTCATCATCTTCACCGAGCACCGTGACACTCTCGCTTACCTCACCGATCGGGTCACCACTCTGCTCGGCGGCGATGAAGATGCCGTCGTCACGATCCATGGCGGTACCGCGAGGCAGGCGCGCCGTGAGGCCGCCACCAAGTTCACCACTGATCCCCGCTGCCATGTGCTCATCGCCACCGACGCTGCGGGAGAAGGGCTGAACCTGCAGGCCGCTCACCTGATGGTCAACTACGACCTGCCATGGAACCCCAATCGGATCGAGCAGCGATTCGGTCGCATCCACCGCATCGGCCAGCGGGAGGTCTGCCGCCTGTGGAACCTCGTAGCCTCCCAGACTCGGGAAGGGCAGGTCTTCCGTCGTCTTCTCACCAAGATCGAGGAGCAACGGCGGGCCTATGACGGCAAGGTCTTCGACGTCCTAGGCGAGAACGCCTTCACGAACGAACCCCTGCGCGACCTGCTCATGCAGGCCATCCGCTACGGTGAACGCCCCGATGTCCGGGCCCATCTGGAACAGGTCATCGACAACTCCGTGGCAGAGGGGCTGGAGGAGCTCCTCCAGGAGCGTGCCCTGGCCACGCCCGAGATCAGCTTGGACGAGCTCGACGAACTGCGCCATCGGATGGATGAGGCACGGGCCCGACGCATGCAGCCGTACTTCGTGCAGGCCTTCGTCATGGAGGCCCTGCGCGATCTCGGCGGCCGTGTGGCCAAACGGGAGAAAGAGCGGTTCGAGCTGACCCATGTTCCCTCCGTTCTGCGGGAGAAGCATCGGTCCGTCAGCCGTCGTTACTCGCGCATCACCTTCGAGCCGTCCGCTGTCGTACTGCCCGGACGCCCGGACGCCGAGTTGATCGCCCCCGGCCATCCGCTGATGCAGGCCATCATCACCGAGGTCCTCGACAGGTACGGCGATGCACTCACCCAGGGCGCCGTTCTCCTTCAGGGAACGGCGGTCTCCCCCAAGCTCATCGTCGCGATCCTGGAAGAACTGACCGACGGACGAGGGGTTTCCATCAGCAGGAGATTCCAGTACGTGTCCGTCCTGCCGAACGACACCGCAGAATCTGCGGGACCGGCACCCTATCTCGATCTCACCCTGCCCATCGGCCTCGACTCCGGGCAGTGCAAGGCCCTGTCGGACGCCGTATCCTCCGCGCTGTCCTCGCCTTGGCTCGTTGACGGGGTGGAGAAGACCGCCCGGTCGTGGGCGGTCCGATACGGTCTGCCCGAACACCGCGCAGAGGTTGCGGCAAAGCTGTCACCGGCTATCGATCGCACGCGCAAACTCGTTCAACAGCGCCTGATGGCCCAGATCAACTACTGGGACAGTGAAGCGATCAAGCTGTCGGAGGACCAGGCGGCCGGCAAGAAGATCCGCACTTCCCCGACCACCGCCCAGAACCACGCCCGTTCTCTGGAAGCGCGGCTCGAGCGCCGACAGGCCGATCTCAACGTCCAGGGCCAGGTCCACGTCCGCCCTCCCCGGATCGTCGGTGCCGCGCTCGTCCTTCCGGCCACGACCGTACGAGGTGCTGCAGAGGAGAACGCTTCCCCGAGCAGCTTCGCACTGGACACCGCGGTCACTGAGCGCCGCGCCGTCGACGCGGTGCTGGCCGCTGAGCGCAGGCTCGGCAGGGTCCCAGAGGAGATGCCCCACTCCAACAAGGGCTTTGACATCCGTTCCGTCAAACCCGACGGGCACCTGATGTTCATCGAGGTCAAGGGACGCGTCATCGGGGCCGACGACTTCACCGTCACCACCAGCGAGGTCGGTTACGCCAAGAACGCCGAGCCCGACTACCGGCTCGCTCTGGTCTCGGTCGACCCGGACACCCCTGACGGCTCCAACGACCGGGTCCGCTACGTGCTCAACCCGTTCGCCGACCTCGTCCTGGACAAGTACGTCGACGACCTGCGCCGCAAATGGCAGGCTGAATGGAACCGGGGCGTCGATCCCGTCTGACGTGCCGGTCACCCCGCCCCCCCAGCTCACATGACTCATGGCTTGGACTCAACGTCCCGGCATCTAGATTGATCAGGTGAACAGCGCAGTGCAGCCCGGAACAGCAGAGGGTTCGGTCCCCCGCCGCAAACTCATCGAAGTCTCCCTCCCGTTGGAGGACATCAACGCCCAGTCCGCCCGCGAGAAGTCCATCCGCCATGGACATCCCTCCACGCTGCACCTGTGGTGGGCCCGACGCCCTCTCGCAGCGGCTCGCGCCGTGCTCTTCGCCCAACTCGTCGACGATCCGTCTTCACGGCCTGATCTGTTCCCGACCGAGGAAGAGCAGAAGGCCGAGCGGGAGCGCCTGCACGGGATCATCCGCAAGCTGGTGGTCTGGGAAAACATCTCTGACGAGCGCCTCTACCGGGAAGCACACGACGAGATCCTCAAGAGCACCGGAGGCAACCCCCCAGCGATCCTGGACCCGTTCGCCGGCGGCGGAACGATCCCGCTGGAGGCGCAGCGCCTGGGCCTGGAGGCCCATGCCAGCGACCTCAATCCGGTTCCTGTACTGATCAACAAGGCGCTCATCGAGATCCCGCCCAAGTTCGCGGGACGGCCTCCCGTGTTCCCTGGGGCGGCGGAGAGCAGACTCGGGGATTGGCCGCGTGCCACCGGTCTGGCAGAGGATGTTCGCCGCTACGGTGCCTGGATGCGCGAGCGCGCACTCGAAAAGATCGGACACCTGTACCCGAAGGCTCAGGTGCCTGTGCTGGGAGCTGACGGCGAGCCGACCGGGGAGACGACCGAGGCGACCGTCATCGCGTGGATCTGGGCACGGACGGTGATCTGCCCGAACCCGGCGTGCGGGATTCGCATGCCGCTGGTGCGGTCGTGGTGGCTCGGGAAGAAGAAGGGCAAGGAGGCGTACGTCGTCCCCTCGGTGGTCGAAGATTCAACCGCGCCTGGTGAACGCCGTGTGGAGTTCAGTATCGGACACGCTCCTGATAAGGCTCCGACTAAATCAGTCGATGGAACTATGACGACTGGTAAGGGGGCGACCTGTCTTGCCTGTGGTGGCTTCGTCACCCTGGCCACCATCCGCACCGAAGGAGCCGCTGGCCGAATTGGCTCACAGCTAATTTCTGTCGTGGCGGGAGCACATCGCGGCCGTATCTATCTACCTCCAAACGAGAAGCACGCACAGGCAGCGAATGTTCCACTTCCGGAGACCACGCCATCCGGCACCGTCGCCACGAACCCACGTTGGTTCTCTCCCCCGCAATATGGTTTGAGCAATTTTTCAGACCTATTCACCAACCGACAACTAACCACACTAACGACTTACAGCGACCTCATCAACAAGGTGCGCGACCAAATATTTTCCGACGCCTCCATCACAGAACCCTCTCGCAACAAAAAAGAGGCAGAGGAATATGCAGACGCCGTTGCGACCTACCTAGGAATGGCGCTAAGTCGGACAACAGATCTGAACAACTCCCTTGTCACTTGGTCAAATGGTCGAAATCAGGCGAGAAATCTATTTTCGCGCCAAGCAATTCCAATGGCTTGGGATTTTGTTGAAGTTTCGCCTATCGCTCAAGCTGCGGGCGATATTTCGATTGCAGCAGAAAGTCAAGCGGAGGCGATCGAAAATCTTCCATCAATCCAAAAGGGGAAAACCTCTCAAGAAGACGCTTCAAGGCGCGAATACTCTGGCCTCTTGATTGCAACAGACCCTCCATATTATGACAATATCGGATACTCCGACTTGTCGGATTTCTTTTATGTCTGGCTTCGACGCACACTCCAAGAAATCCACCCCAGCCTCTTCGGCACTATGCTCGTACCGAAAATAGAAGAGCTCGTCGCCAACCCCTACCGCCACGGCGATAGAACCAAGGCCGAGAGGTTCTTTGAGGATGGATTCGAGCGCGTCTTCGCTCGCGCACGACAGACCGCATCACCCGAATACCCGATTACCGTCTTCTACGCCTTCAAACAGGCCGAGCTGGAGAAGGAAGGTGTTGCCTCCACCGGTTGGTCCACCTTCCTCGAAGGAATGATTCGCAACGGGTGGACCATCACTGCCACCTGGCCAGTCCGCTCAGAGCGTGGTGGCCGCATGATTTCCGTCGGCACCAACGCACTCGCCTCGTCCATCGTTCTGGCTCTCCGGCCACGTGAGGACACCGCTCCGGCAACGGATCGAACCGGCTTCCTGAGCGCCCTTCACACCGAGTTGGAAGAGGCACTTCCCCGCATTCGCGAGGGCGCGATCGCTCCGGCCGACCTCAGGCAGACCATTCTCGGCCCTGGAATGGCCGTTTTCTCCCGCTTTTCCCGGGTGCTTGAGGACGACGGTTCCACGATGTCGGTCAAGACCGCCCTGGCTCTCATCAACCAGACGTTCGACGCCCTACAGAACGAGCACGACGCGGATCTGGACGCCGGCACCCGGTTCTGTCTCGACTGGTTCCGTTCCTACGGGTGGAGCATCCGCCCCTTCGGAGATGCCGAGTCACTGGCCGTCCCTCTGGGATTGTCGGTCGACGGGATCTCCCGCAGCGGAGTGCTCACCTCCGGCGGCGGCAAAGTCGCACTGATCAAGCCCCAGGATCTCGACCCTCATTGGGACCCCGCTCGCGACGACCGCCTCTCCCTGTGGGAGGTCACCTGCCAGTTGGCCCGCGCGTATGCGACCGAAGGTCGGGAGAAGGCCGCCCAGCTCATGGCAGGAGTGAAGGGAAAGGTGGACCTGGACGAGGTCAACCGCCTGGCGATCCGCCTGTACGAGCTCATGGAATCACAGGACGCCGCGACCGCCGGCCTGTTCAACGGACTCGGTGGCGCATGGGCGGAGGTCTCCGCGACATCGACCACGATCCGCCCCCCTGCTGTGGCCGAGATGCTCTTTGGAGAGGAACTCTGATGGCGCTGACGAACAACGAGAAGATACTGCGCGGATTCGAACAGCTCCTCGAGGGCATCCGGCCATGGGTCGACATGCGGATGTCGACCTGGGCCCCCGCGGGGAAAAACTGGGTGGACGCGGTCGCCGCCGAAGACGTCGCCAAATTCGGTACCACCAGAACCTATTCCCGTGATGACGTGCGTTTCCTTTTGCGCATGATCACTGAGAAGTGGAAGGTCTTCGAAAAGGACCTCTCCCGCCCGCAGTCGGCACTCGCCTCCGAGCTCCGGGAAACGGCGAACGCGGCCCACCACGGACACAAGTTCTCTTCGGACGACACCTATCGCGCCCTGGACACGATCGAGCGGCTGCTCACGGTGATCGGAGCGGGAGACGAGGCCGACGCCGTCGCGAAGATGCGCATGGAGCACCAGCGTGAGGTCTTCGAGAAGCAGACCCATGACCGGTTGAGGCGTGATGCCAAGTCGGCCAGGGTGAGCGGTGTGCAGGCGGGAACCACGATCAAGCCGTGGCGCACCGTCATCAAGCCGCACGACGATGTCCTGCGCGGGCAGTTCTCAGCAGCGGAGTTCGCCGCGGACCTGCACGCCGTGGCCAACGGCCACGCCACGGCCGAGGAATACCTGGACCCGCACAAGTTCTTCGACCGCACCTACCTCACCAGCGGTCTGTCCGACCTGCTCACGCGTGCCCTCAAGCGCCTCGCAGGCGACGCCGGGGCAAGCCCTGTGGTGAACCTGCAGACCCAGTTCGGTGGCGGAAAGACCCATTCGATGCTGGCTCTGTACCACCTGTTCTCCAAGTCTCTGGAGACGGGCCGGTTGCCGCAGCCCGCTCAGGACGTCTTGCACGGCGCCCGGCCCGATTCAGAGGGCGACCCGCTGGAATCGCTGGACGTCAAGCGCATCACTCTGGTGGGTACGAAGCTCTCTCCGAGCCAGCCTCTGCTCAAGGAGGACGGCACCGAGGTACGGACCATATGGGGGGAACTGGCCTGGCAGCTCGGCGGACGTGCGGCCTTTGACCGCATCGCCAGAGCCGACGCGTCCGGCACCGCTCCGGGCGACGCGCTCGACGCGATCGTGCGTGAGACCGTCGCCGACGGCCAGAGCGTACTGGTCCTCATAGACGAGTGGGTGGCTTACGCCCGTCAGCTCGTGGGGCGCAACGACCTTCCGGCGGGGGCCTTCGAGACCCAGTGCACCTTCGCCCAGAACCTGACCGAGCTGGCCAAGGCCGTCCCGGGCGTCATGCTCGTCGTCTCCATCCCCGCCTCCGACTCTCTGGACAACGGTGGCGCCGGATCGGCTCTGGAGGTCGGCGGCCCCAACGGACACACTGCCCTCCTGGCCCTCCAGCAGATCATCGGCCGCAACGCCGACGACTGGCGTCCGGCCAACAATGTCGAATCTTTCGAGATCGTACGGCGGCGCCTGTTCGAAGAGCCCGATGCCGCCGCCTTGGCCGATATCGCCGCAGTGGCCAAGCAGTACGCGAAGTACTACCAGGAGAACACGGGGTTCTTCCCCCGCGATACCACCACGGTCGAGTACGAGCAGCGCATCCGCAAGGCATATCCGATCCACCCGGAGCTGTTCGACCGCCTCTACGAGGACTGGTCGACGCTACCGAAATTCCAGCGGACCCGCGGCGTCCTGCGGCTGATGAGCGTCGTCATCAACGCGCTGTGGATCTCCCAGGACGATGCACCTGTCATCACCCCCGGGGCGATGCCCATCGGCGACACCCAGGTCTTCAGTGAGATCACCAAGTATCTCGATGACAACTGGAAGCCCGTGGTCGACAAGGATGTCGACGGAGACGGGTCCACGCCTGTCCAGATCGACCGCGATCGGCCATCTTTCGGGCAAAGGGTGCTCACACGGCGGATCGCGCGGTCGGTGTTCGTCGCAACCGTTCCAACGCTGCGCTCAGCGCACAAGGGCGTGGAAATTCAGCGACTCCGCCTGGGCACTGCGGTTCCCGGGGACGTCATCAACCATATCGGTGACGCCCGTGCCCTGCTGGGGCAGCGCGCGACCTACTTCTACGAGGACGGCGACCGCTCCTGGTACGACTTGGCGGCCTCGGTCTCCCGAGTGGCAGCGGACAGGGCCGCCGGCTACGCCGAGGCAGACGTCCACGCCGAGATCGCCGAACGACTCAAGAAGGCGAACAAAACGGGCAAGGCGGCCTTCACTGCCGTGTACGCCGCCGCTCACGACAGCGGCGACGTGCCCGACACCGATGTATTGAAGCTCATCGTCCTGCATCCGAAGTTCACCTGGGGCAAGGAGACATCGACGGCCGCGGACTTCACCGAGCGCCTTCTGCGGGAGTCCGGAAAAGGGCAGCGACAGCGCCGCAACATGCTGGTCATGGTGGCGGCCGACCGCGATGTCTACCCCGAGCTCGAAGGGGTGGTGCGGGAGTACAAGGCATGGAGGTCCATCTCCGACGAGGCCGAGGAGCTCGAACTCAGCTCCCAGCAGCGCAATCAGGCCATAGGCCGGTCCCGGCAGCTCGACGCGGCCGTCAACGACCGCATCGATGCCGCCTTCACCGCCGTTCTGGTTCCGACCGAACAGCCCGGGCAGAAGTCGACTCTCGCCTTCACCCGAATCCCCAAGGACGGGGGAGCCCTCACCGAACGTGTCACCACCGCTCTGAAGAGCAAGGGGTGGATCACTCCCGTCCTCGGAGCCGTACTCGTACGCATGGCCCTCGATACGGCTCTCAAAAACGCCTGGGAGAAGGGGCATGTGCGCTTCGGCGACCTGTGGTCCTGGTACACGCAGTACCCGTACCTCAAGCGCCTTCCCAACCGCCAGGTTCTTGAACAAGCCGTGCTGAACGCCGACGACGTCCTCCTCTGGCAGCAGGAGGCCTTCGGCCTCGCCGACGGGTACGACGAGGCCGCCGGCAGGTACGTGAACCTCTGGATCCCCGGGGAGAAGACCGACCCCGTCCTCATCACCGACGACACGCTCCTCGTCCAACCGGCGCAAGCCGTCATGCAGCGCGCGCAGGACGCTGCAACGTCGTCCGAACCGGCGCCCCGGGAGACTGGCGGAGAGAGTGGTGAAAACGCTGCCTCCCCAGCAACGGCCGGCAACGAGGCGAACGCCGTAGCCGGCTCCCCCCACACTCCGGACCCGCCGCTCAAGAAGATCAAGCGCAGATTCTGGGGAGCCAAGGCCCTCAACCCCGAACGCCCTGCCAAGGACTTCGGCATCATCCAGCAGGAAGTCCTCGAACACCTCAAAACCAGCGGCGACGTCGAGATAGAAGTCCGAATCGAGATCGAAGCGACGGCCCACAGC
Organism: Nocardiopsis potens DSM 45234; assembly: GCF_000341105.1. Classification (GTDB taxonomy): domain Bacteria; phylum Actinomycetota; class Actinomycetes; order Streptosporangiales; family Streptosporangiaceae; genus Nocardiopsis_A; species Nocardiopsis_A potens. Next base: position 11,307 of record NZ_ANBB01000063.1, on the reverse strand, counting down.
GGGTTCAGCGAACAGCAGATCCGCACCGTCCGGGAGAACGCCGACCAGTTGAAATTCGAGGACAGCGGGTTCGAAGAAGAGTGACCACCTCCCTCATGATGTGACGTGAGGCCTGCGAGAACAGGCGGCGCACCCATCCTCCTGTGTCGGCCGCCTGTTCTCACCCCGGACCCGCCCGGACGCTGTCATCCGGTCCGCAGTCCCGGCCGCTTCCCGTATGGGTACCGGAGCGGGTGGAAGCGGCATCGCCGGGCTCAACGCAGGCGGGCTCTCCCCCGTCAGCGATCCGTCGCGATGCGGGGAGCAGGCGAGACGACCGTCTTCTGGAAACTTTGAGACTTTGAGACAGAGACAGGGCTTTCGGGCGACAATGGGCAGCGATGTCCGTACCTTCCGTCCCTCCGGCCGACTCCGCCGAAGAGGGCACCGGGCCGTCCGAACGCTACCGGCCGTTCAGCCACATCACCGCCCCCAACGCCGAGTTGTACCGGGCGGTGATGGGCGTGTTCATGCGCGAGAAGGAGCGCTATACCGTCCACCTGCGCCCCGAAGACGTGCACCGGCTGCTCCCCGGCGAGGTGCGCCCCGCCGATGCGGAAGGGGTGGTGCAGGCCCTCGACCGGCTCACCGAGTGGGGCAACCTGCGGCCCGACCCCGACACCGGGCGGGTCACCGCGGTCGAGGACTTCTACCGGCGCCGGTACATCTACCAGCTCACCCGGGAGGGCGAAGCCGTCGAGGAGGCGCTGGCCGCCTACGACGAGGGCCTGGGGCGGCGCGGTGCGCTGCAGGCGGTGGCGCTCGCCGACATCGCGACACGGCTGCGCGAGCTGCTCGCGCTGAGCGGTGAGGACGACCCCGACCCCGCCGTGGTCCACCTCGCCCTGCGCGACCTGTCCGGCCGGTTCGGCGACCTGGCCGACAACGCCCGCGCGTTCATGGGGTCGCTGCAGCGCACCATCGACCTGCACGGCGTCGAGGTCGAGGTGTTCCTGGCCTACAAGGACCGGCTGATCGCCTACCTGGAGCGGTTCATCGCCGATCTGATCACCACCGGAGCGGAGATCGCCCGGTTGCTGTCGGAGCTGGAGCGCCCCCTCCCCGGGGGCGGGACGGCGGTCGGGCGCCTGCTGGTGGCGGCGGCCGAGCGGGACGCGTCCGATGCCGCGCCCGGCGGGGACGGCGCCGGAGCCGAGGGCGGAGGGGCGGCCGCGGCCGCCCTGGAGCCGTGGCGGGAGCGCTGGGAGGGGCTGCGCGGCTGGTTCCTCAGCTCGTCCGGCCACGTCCCGCAGGCCAAGCTGCTCCGTTCGGCCGCACGCAGCGCCATCCCGCAGCTGCTGGCCGTCGTGTCCGCGCTGAACGAGCGGCGCTCGGGCCGCTCGGACCGGTCCGCCGACTTCCGGGTCCTGGCGCGCTGGTTCGCCGAAGCGCCCGACGACGCCTCCCGGCACCGGCTGTGGCGGGCGGCCTTCGGCCTGTACCCGGCACGGCACCTCACGGTGGACGCCGACACCCTGGACGCGCGCGACGCCGAACCGGTGCCGCCGGGCACGTCCTGGGCGGAGGCGGAGCCGCTGAGGATCAGCCCCCGGCTCCGCGCGACCGGAAGCTACGAGCGCCGGGGGAAGCCGAACCGGATCACCGACCGCAGCGCCGAGCGGCGCCACCTCGCCGAGATGGCGCGCAAGCAGGCGGAGGAGACCGCCGCCGCCCGCGCCCGGCTGGACACCGGCGGACCGGTGCGCCTCTCCGACATCGGCGAGCTCGATCCCGACGCGTTCGGGCTCTTCCTCGGACTGCTCGGAGATGCTCTGGCCACCTGGCCCCACGGTGCCGCGGAGACCTCCGCCACCAGTGGCGACGGCGGGTTGGAGATCCGCATGCGCGCCGTCGGTGACGGTGCGGCCGCCGAGATCCGCACCCCGCACGGGGTGTTCCGCGGCCCCGACCACATCGTCGAGATCACCGACGCGGAAGGAGGCCGATGAGCCCCGCCGACACCGCACTGGGGGTGCGCAACCGGGAGCAGCGCGATAGCGAGGTCCGCCGCGCCGCCCGCGCGCTGCTGCGCGAACCGCTGCTCCTCGCCGACGGCCCCACCGCCGACGAGTTCCGGCTCGTCCGCCAGCACGCCCGCGACCTGCGGGAGTGGTTCGACCGCAATACGGGGTGGGCGCTGCACGTCGACGCCGAGGTCGCCCGGCTGCGCAAGTCCCCCGGGAGCACCGCCGATCCGACCCATCCCGCGCGGGAGGCCGGCGGGGCCCGGTCGGCCTTCACCCGCCGCCGCTACGTGCTGTTCTGCCTGGCGCTGGCGGTGCTGGAGCGGTCCGAGGCGCAGATCGCCCTGGGGCGGCTGGCATCGCAGATCGTCCTGGAGGCCGCCGAGCCGTCGCTGGCCCGCACGGGCATCGCCTTCACCCTGGAAGAGCGGGGCGAGCGGACCGACCTCGTCGCCGTGGTGCGGCTGCTGGTCCGCACCGGGCTGCTCGTCAGGGTCGCCGGGGACGAGGAGGACTACGTCCGGGCCACCGGGGACGTCCTCTACGACGTGCGGCGCCGGGTGCTGGCCGGCCTGCTCTCCGGCAGGGTGGGCCCGTCCATGGCCACCGCCGGGGATCTCGACGGCCGGCTCTCGGAGCTGACCTCCGACCCCGCGCTGGCCGCGATGGACAGCGATGATCTGCGCAACCGGGCACTTCGCCACCTGCTCACCCGTCGGCTGCTCGACGACCCGGTGCTCTACCACGACACGCTGACCGAGGCCGAGACCGCCTACCTGACCAGCCAGCGCGCCGCGATCACCAGGCGGATCACCGAGCTCACCGGGCTGGTCCCGGAGGTGCGCCGGGAGGGCATCGCAATGGTCGATCCCGAGGACGACCTCACCGACGTCCGGATGCCGGAGAAGGGCACCCACGGACACGTCACCCTGCTGCTCGCCGAGCATCTGGCCGGGCAGGCCGGGCCGGTGGCGGTGGCCGCGCTGGAGGCCCGCGTCCGCGAGCTCGCCGGGGAGTACGGGAAGTACTGGGCGAAGACCGCCCGCGACCCGGGTGCCGAAGGGGAGCTGGTGGCGCGGGCCGTGGAGAAGCTGGAGGCGCTGGCCCTCGCGGCGACCGGGACGGATCCGGCCACCGGGGAGCGGACGGTCGCCCCGCTGCCCGCGCTGGCCCGGTACGCGGTGGGCACGCCCGTCATGGCGGCGGACGAAGGGCCGCGGCAGAGGAATCGCCGACGCAGGAGGCAGGCAGGATGACGCAGATCCCGATCGAACCTGCACTGCCCGGGCCCGCGGACGGCCTCCCGGTCCCGGTGCGGGAGCGGTGGCAGCCGCTGCGGCTCGGCCTGGTCGACATGTTCTACTACGAGAACGAGGAGTTCCGGTTCCGCGACGGGCGGCTGCTGCTGCGCGGCAACAACGGCACCGGCAAGTCGAAGGTGCTCGCGCTGTCCCTGCCGTTCCTGCTGGACGGTGACCTCTCGGCACGCCGGGTGGAGCCCGACGGCGACCCCAAGAAGCGCATGGAGTGGAACCTGCTGCTCGGCGGGGAGCACGAGCACCCGGAGCGGCTCGGTTACACCTGGATCGAGTTCGGCCGCCGCGCCGAAGACGGTACCCCGGAGTTCCGCACCCTCGGCTGCGGACTCAAGGCGGTGGCCGGCCGCGGCATCGCCCGCCACTGGTTCTTCGTCACCCGGCAGCGGATCGGCCTCCCCGGGGAGCACGGACTGCGCCTGGTCGACGCGGCGCGCACCGCCCTCACCCACGACCGCTTGGACGAGGCCCTCGGCGGTCTCGGCAGGACCTACCGCACCGCCCGCGACTACCGCAGAGCGGTGGACGAGGAGCTCTTCGGGCTCGGTGAGGAGCGCTATCGGGCACTGGTCGAGCTGCTGATCCGGCTCCGCCAGCCGCAGCTGTCCAAGCGGCCCGACGAGGCGGCCCTGTCCCGGGCCCTCACCGAGGCGCTCCCCCCGATGGACCAGGCGGTCGTGGCCGACGCCGCCGACGCGTTCCGCAGCCTCGACGAGGAGCGGGACGAACTCGGTGCCATGGTCGACGCGGAGCGGGCCGCCGCACGCTTCCTTGAGCACTACCGCGGCTATGCATGTGTGGCCGCGCGGCGTCGAGCGCGTCCGCCCCGCGAGAAGAACTCCGCCTACGAGAAGTTGAACGAGGCGCTCCGCGCCGCCAACGTGCAGCACGAGCAGGCCCGGCACAAGGTGGAGGCCGCCGATACCGAGTTGAAGAAGCAGCACGAGCGGGCGGTGCGGCTCGACGCGGAAGAGAAGGCGCTGCGCGCGGCACCGGAGATGCGCAGTGCGGACGCCCTGGAGCAGGCCGCCCGCGAGGCGCGGAGCACCGAGGCGCGGCGGGCGGCGGCGGTCCAGGATTCCGATCGCGCCTCCGGAGAGCTCACCCACGTCGAACGGCGCCTCGCCGACGCCGAGGCACGCGGCACCGGCGCCGCGCAGGTCCTGGAGACCGCGCTGAGCACCGCGCGCAATCGGGCGCAGGACGCCGACATCGCCGAAGAGCACCGTGCCTCGGTGGAGCCGCATGCCGGTACCGCCCCGCCGAACGGCGGACTCGATGCCGCGCGGCGGGCCGCGGAGGCGCTCACCGGGCGACGTGAGCGCGCGATCACCCATGTCGAGGGGGTACTGGCCGCTGCCGAGGAGGCCGCCGCGCTCCACCGGTCCGCCGAGGAGCGGCTGGTCGAGGCCGACGAGCAGCTCGTCGAGCGGGAAGAGCGGGTGTCCGCCGCCCGGGCCGGTGTCGACCGCGCTTCGGCGGAGCTGGTCTCGGCCGTACGCGAGCACGTCTCGGCATGCTCCGAGCTCCGCCCGGCCGCCCCTGAGGGCCTGCTCGACCGATTGCAGGACTGGACCGGGCGGCTGGACGGCCCGAACCCGGCACGCGTCGAGGTGGAGGAGGAGGCGCGCCGGGCCGGAGGCCTTCTGGCCGAGTCCACCGCGCGCCTCCGGCTCGACCGCAATGCACTCGCCCGTGACCGGGACGGGTTGCAGGCCGAGCTCGACCGGCTCCGCGGCGGCGGCCAGTCCGCCCCGCCCGCCCCGCACACCCGGGAGCCGGGGGCGCGCGAGGACCGCCTCGGCGCTCCGCTGTGGAGGCTCGTCGACTTCCGGGACGGTGTTCCGGAGGCGGAGCGCGCCGGGGTGGAGGCCGCACTGGAGGCGTCCGGACTGCTCGACGCGTGGGTCGCGCCGGACGGAAGCGTCGAGGACGGCGCCACCGGCGACACCGTGCTGGTGCCGGGCGCCGCCGTGCCGGGCAGATCGCTGCGGGCGCTGCTGCGTCCCGCGATCGACGCGGGCGACCCCCGCGCCTCGGCCGTCACCTCGGAGACGGTGGACCGGGTGCTGGGCTCCATCGGAGCGGCGGAGCACGGCCTCGGCGGTCCCCGGGACGACCGCGCGACCTGGGTGGACGCCCGCGGCTCCTTCCGCGTCGGCGCGCTGCGCGGCCGGTGGGCCAAAGAGGAGGCGGAGTACCTGGGCGAGGGCGCCCGCGAGGCGGCCCGCAGGGCGCGGATCGCCCGGGTCGAGGCCGAGCTGTCCGAAGCCGGCGCGGAGCTCGCCCGCCTCGACGCGGAGCTGGAGCTGCTGGCCGGCCGGAAGCGCACCCTGGACCGCGAACTCGCCGGGTTCCCCGGTGACGAGGGCCTGCGCAGCGCACATGCCGGGTTCGGTGAAGCCTCCCGGCTGCTCGCCCGGGCACGGGAGCAGCGGGAGGAAGTGGCCGGCAAGGCCGCACAGCACGCCCGGGAGGCCCGCCGGGCGCAGGAGGAGCTGGAGCGCGAAGCCGACGACCTGCGGCTCCCCGCGGAGGCCGCCGCACTGCGCCGGATGCGCGGTGCGCTGGTGGACTACCGGATCTCGCTGGAGGCGCTGTGGCCGGCGGTGCGCGAGCGCCGCGACGCCGAGGCCGACGCGCACGGGCGCCGTGAGGACGCCGAGCGGTACCGGGGGCATCTGCGGGAGCTCGCCGACCGCGCCGAGACCGCGGCTGAGGAGGCGGCCACCGCCCAGGAGCGGCACACGACACTGCAGGAGACCGTCGGCGCCGCGGTGGCCGATCTGCAGGCTCGGCTCGCGGCGAACGAGGACGCCCGACGGGAGTGCCGGGGCCTCCAGGAGGCGGCTCGTAGCGCCCACAGCACCGCTGTCGAGGATCGCGGCCGCGCCGAGGGCCGGATCGAGCAGCTGACCGCCGACATCGGGACCGCCGCGGCCGACCGCGCCGAGGCGGTGGCCGCGCTGCGGCGCTTCACCGCCACCGGACTGCTCTCCGTCGCCCTGCCCGAGCTGGAGGCGCCGTCCGCGGGCGAAGAATGGGCACCGCGCCCGGCCGTGGAGCTCGCCCGGTCCGTCGACACGGTCCTCGCCGACGTGGACGACTCGGACAACGCCTGGGAGCGGGTGCAGAAACGGCTCTCCGCGGAGCTGAACACGCTGCGGGACGCCCTGTCCGCACGGGGCCACCGGGCCGACGCGCAGTCCCTTGAGGACGGCATGGTCGTGCACGTGGTCTTCCAGGGGCGGGAACACGGTGTCCCCGAACTGGCGGACGTCCTCGCCCGGGAGGTCGAGGAGCGCAAGCGGATCCTCTCCGCCCGGGAGCGGGAGATCCTGGAGAACCACCTCATCACCGAGGTCGCGGGAACGCTGCAGGAGTTGATCGTGGCGGCCGAGCGGCAGGTCGCGGAGATGAACACCGAACTGGAGCGGCGTCCCACCAGCACCGGCATGCAGCTCCAGCTGGTCTGGCGCCCGTCCCGGAAGAACGCACCGCCGGGGCTGAACGCGGCCCGCGACCGGCTGCGCCAGGACAGCGACGCCTGGTCGCCGGAGGACCGGGAGGCGGTGGGCGGGTTCCTACAGGCGCAGATCGACCGCGTCCGCTCGGCCGACCAGGGCGGAGGGACCTGGCTGGAGCACCTCACCGAGGCCTTGGACTACCGCTCCTGGTACGAGTTCGGCGTCGAGCGGTACCAGCACGGCAGGTGGCAGAGCGCCACCGGTCCGGCCTCGGGCGGCGAGCGGGTGCTCTCGATGTCGATCCCGCTGTTCGCCGCCGCCTCCTCGCACTACGCGAGCGCGGGCGACCCGAACGCGCCGAGGCTGATCACCCTGGACGAGGCCTTCGCCGGGGTGGACGACGACTCCCGGGCCAAGTGCCTGGGGCTGCTGGCCTCCTTCGACCTGGACGTGGTGATGACCAGCGAGCGCGAGTGGGGGTGCTACCCGGAGGTCCCCGGACTGGCCATCGCCCAGTTGTCCCGGATGGACGGGGTACCGGCGGTCCTGGTCACCCGCTGGGAGTGGGACGGCGACCGCCGGGCACGAGGGCCGGAGCCCGGAACGAGACCACCGGATGAACCTCCCGGTGGAACCGCGGGGGGCCAGGAGCCACTGTGGCCGTGACCGGAGACGGCGGCTTCAGCGGGGTCGACCACCCTCGGTTGGAGCGCCTCCTCGGCGGTCCCGACCTGCGCTGGCTGGTCGAGCGTGTCCGGGAGCGCCTGGCGCGCGGGGAGCCCGCGACCGGGAACGCCGTTCTGACCGCCGCCACCGCTGCGCAGCGCGCCGCCGCACAGCGGCTGCTCGGCCGGCCGCCTCGGCGGGGGCGGTCGCTCACCGTCTCCCTCGATGCGGTGGACGCGGTGCTGCGCCGTTCCGGGATCAGTCCGGCCGGCCTCGCGGCCGCGGTGGAGGCCCTCACCGGCCCCGTGCAGGTGCGGCCCGATGCCGAAGCCGCAGAGGCCCGTGCCTGGGACCGGGCCTTCGCACCGCTCGCGGCGGTGTGCGGAGAAGATCCCCGCCTTGACTGCTGGTATCGCGGATTGCGCGCCTCCGGTCTGGCACGCCGGATCCTGGGTGAGCCGTCGGCGGCCGGCCCCGCGCTGCACACGCTGGCGGACGTCGTCGCCGCACTTCCCGGAGACGGGATCGGCCTGGGGACGTTCGCGGCACGGGTATGCGGAGACGCACACGCCCTCGACGACGGCCGCCCGTTGGGGACGCTCGCACTGGGGGCGGCCCGCGCACTGACGGGAACCCCGGCGGGCAGCGGGGCCGAGTGGCGCCGAGAAGCGTGGGCCGCGGCGGGGCTGCTCCGGGACGACCTGTCGACCACCGTCCTGGCCACCGGTCTCCCCGGTGACGGAAGGACCGCGACCGGTCGCGCGCTGGCCGCCCTGCGCGCGGCCGGGCAGCCCGCCGTCCTCACCCTGCGCCAGCTGGTCGGCGACCCGCCGTTGCCGCTGCCCGCAGGATCGCCGGTGCACGTCTGCGAGAACCCGGCCGTGGTCGCCGCGGCGGCCGACCGCTTCGGCCCTGAGTGCCCTCCCCTGGTGTGCACTCAGGGCCAGCCCGGTGCCGCGGCCGTCACGCTGCTCCGCCTCCTGTCCGACGCAGGGACGGGTCTGTACTACCACGGCGACTTCGATTGGGGCGGTGTCCGCATCGCCAACGCGCTCCTACGCAGAGTGCCCTGGCGGGCATGGCGGTTCACCGCGTCCGACTACCGGGCCGCCGTCTCCGAGCACGATGCCGCTGGCATGGCCGGACCCCCTCTGTCCGGAGCCCCGGTCTCCGCCGACTGGGATCCGGATCTGGAGTCCGTCCTGCTCGATCGCGGGCTCCGGATCGAAGAAGAGGCGGTCCTGGAGCTTCTCCTGGACGACTTGAGCACGGCCCGGGACCGACCGCCCTTTCCGCGTTGATCTTGGAACCGTTGCGGTCTCGATCGACATCGAGACCGCAACGGTTCCAAGATCAACGCCATGTGTCACCGCGACGTCACCGCCGGTCCTTCCCCTTCTCCGAGACGGCTTCGATCCTCCTTCGAGGGGGCTCTGGAACGCTCTGGGGCAGAAAGGGGCAGATATGGTCAAAACGAACGAGTCGGTCGGACACCGGGCGTTCCCCGGCGGTGGTCGGCCCCTTCCGGTGCGGAGGGGGCGGCGGGCGCTCCGCGCGGTGCAGGGGGGCGGGCCGGCATGGCGGTGAGATCCTCCGGGCGGGCGGGCGCGGAGCGGACCTTCTTCGGCTACCCCCGCTGGTTCGGGACGCTGTTCGTGGTGGACATGTGGGAGCGGTTCAGCTTCTACGGCCTGCTCGCCATCCTCTACCTGTACCTGGTGGCCGAGCCCGCCGACGGCGGGATGGGCATGGGCGCGGGGAGCGCCGCCGCCCTGGTCGGCATGTACATGTCCCTGGTCTTCATGGCGTCGCTGCCCGGCGGCTGGATCTCCGACCGGATCCTCGGGCCGCGCCGGGCCACGCTGTGGGGCGGGGTGCTCATCGCCTGCGGGCACGCGGTGCTGGCGGTCCCGCTGCCGCTCTCCCTCTACCCGGGGCTGGGCCTGGTCATCCTCGGCACCGGCCTGGTGAAGCCGAGCATGGCGGCGCTGATCGGGCAGATGTTCGAGGACCGGCCGGAGCGGCGCGAGGCCGCCTTCTCCGTCTTCTACGTGAGCATCCAGGTCAGCGCCCTGTTCGCGCCGCTGATCACCGGGTACGTGGCGGAGCGCGTCGACTGGCACCTGGGGTTCGGCATCGCCGCGATCGGCATGCTCCTCGGGCTGGTGCACTACGTGATCGGCCTGCGCGGCTTCGGCGATGTGGGGGCGCGCCCCGGGAACCCCGCCCCGGAGCCGGTGCGCCGCCTGGTGCTGCACCGGACGCTGCTGTGGGGCGGGCTGTTCGCGGTGCTGGTCGCCGCCGGCCTGGCCTCCTCGGTGCTGAACGCGGAGCGGCTGCTCATGATCATCGGCGCCGGCGTCCTGGCCGTCCCGGTGGTGTACGGCACCCGGCTGGTCCGCGGCCAGCCCGCGGGCGGTCCGGAGCGGACGCGGCTGCGCGCCTTCATGTGGATGCTCGGGGCCGCCGCGGTGTTCTGGACGCTCTACGCTCAGGGGCCCGCGCTGCTGAACCAGTTCGCCCTGGACTCGGTGGAGCGGACGGTCTCCGGCTTCCTGGTCCCGGCCAGCTGGTTCCAGTCCGCGCAGCCGCTCTTCCTGCTGATGCTGGCGCCGCTCTTCGCCGCGCTCTGGGTCAGGCTGGGCGGGCGGGTCGGCGCGGTGGCGAAGTTCTCCGTCGGCATGCTGTTCGGCGGGCTCGCGTTCGCGGTGATGGGCGGGGCCGCGCTCGGCGCCGAGGCCGGTCCGGTCTCCCCGCTGTGGCTGCTCGGCGCCTACCTGCTCCTCGTGGTCGGGGAGCTGGCGGTGGCGCCGGTCGGCCTGAGCCTGGCCGCCGAGGTCGCGCCGCGCGGCTACGACGCCCAGGTGCTGGCCATGTTCTGGCTCTCCGGGGCGGTGGGGGCCGCGCTGGGCGGCCAGGTCGCCCACCTCTCCGCGGTTCTGGGAGAACCCGCCTACTACGCCCTTCTGGGCGGGCTCGGCCTCTTCGTCGCACTGGCCCTGACGGCGGCCCGGCGCACCCTGAACAACCGTTTGAAGACCCATCCGCAAAACCTTGGAGAATTCAAAACAAGAGGCGGAGAAAAAATGGAGCCGATGACCTGATTTCTTATCACGGAGCCATCTCCGCCGATAGGGGAGAGGGATCGAACTAGGGGTTTCCCCACCCCCTTATAGCATCGCCTCAATACCGGCGACAGCGCCGCCCGATTCTCCGGCACCGTCCTCTCTATAGAGGTCACAGCCCTGTCGGGCGGCGCCGGCACGCTCCGATCCCGCGCGAAACGGTCCGACCGTAACCAGTACCCCTAGATCTTTGCGCGATCATCCGGACACGATAAGTGATCGGTTCACCCACCCCGCCCTCCTTTCCGGAACGGAGGAGTTGATCCACTTTTCAATCTTCTGACATTGTCCGCACACGGACACCGAATTAACTTGACCGCCGAGCGGAAAATCGAATATCAAATAATCTGAACATATGTGTGCCCTGCGATTACCTCGGGATGCGGTGGCCGGGCCCCTTGCCGGGGCCCGCGCCCACGATATGGGGAGTTCGTCATGCGATTCACACTTCTGGGATCGGTGGAGGCGATCGGCGGCGGGGGGATCTGCACGCCCCCCGCGCCGAAGGTGCGCCAGGTGCTGGCGCTGCTGCTGGCGCGGGTCAACCGGCTGGTGCGGGTGGACTCGCTGATCGAGGAGCTGTGGCGGCAGGCGCCGCCCAAGAGCGCGATGACCACCGCGCAGACCTACATCTACCACCTGCGCAAGATGATCGAGCGGGAGGGTTTGGCCGAGCGGGGCGAGCAGGTGCTGCAGACCCAGTCCTTCGGCTATGCGCTGCGGGTGGCGC